>CALMWF010000040.1 GCA_937873445.1 uncultured Alphaproteobacteria bacterium | reverse complement strand
GATCAGATTGACGTAAGCCCGTTCGGCTGTCTGTGTGCCGCCTGAAAATACCGCTAGGGCGCTGTCGAAAGACATGGGGATGTGAAGAGTATCACTAGTCATGCGATCAATTCCTGATAAGTGAGCCGCCGCCCCACGGTCGCTTGCAGGAAGTGATCGAAACGCTCACCCTCTTCATGCTCCCGCGTGTCGTAGCGAGCCGCGAACTGGTCGAGACAGCGTTGCAGATGCTTGTCACTGACGTGATGATAAATACTCATCACGCCACGCTTGAAGATCGACCAGAAGCCTTCATTCGTGTTGGCGTGCGCCGCTCCGCACACATACTCCCGTCGGCCATGCGATACCGGCTGGCGGGTATAATCGTCGTCCAGAACGCGATAGGCAGCGTGCTCGTCGGTCAATAGGTGCGAGCCGCGCACGACATGTCGGCGCACCATGAAGTCGATCATCTTGCCGTCCACAGTTTCGACCTGGAACGCTTTGGCGATTCCCCGCGCTCCAACATCCCGAGCACCGGGGCTTTGCCGACAGCGCCGCGTCCGGCACTCAATCGCTTGTGGGCGTGCTTGTTCTTCTCATTGCCGTCATGGTAGGTTTTGTCGATCTCCACCACGCCGAACAGTGCGCCGCCGTCGCCCACGCCGGTCATCGCTTCGCGCATTCGGTTGAGCATGAACCGTGCCGTCTTTTGAGAAACACTAATGTCCTTCACAAGTTGGACGCTGCTGATGCCCTTCTTGTGCGAAGTTGCCAGCCAGATCGCCGCGAACCACTTGGTCAGCGGCAGGCGGCTTTCGGCAAAGATCGTGCCCAATCGGACGCTGAACTGCTTCTTGCAGTTGCCGCACCAGAACACATTGCGCGCTTTGATGAAGTTGATCTTGTCCATACCGCCACAGTGCTGGCAGATCGGACTATCAGGCCAGCGGATCGAAGCAAGGTGCTGAACGCACTTTTCCTCACTATCGAACTCCCGCATGATGGCTAGAAGGCTATTGGAGGCCATGTGATTTTCTCGCATCGCATTATATGCACGTCGACTAGCATAAACAATCCACGTGCGTCAAATATATAAGCGCCTTTTTTTTGCCCTTGGGGAGGCGGCTTACGCCGGGCTTTGCTTGCCGAACAGATGCAGCTCAGCGGCGCTGCCGCCGATGGCGATCAGGAAGTCCCACACATAATCGGCTTGCGAGCGGAAGACATAGAGTTCGAAGATCTGGTCTTCCACGATATTGATGAGGGCCCCCACCTCGGCGAATTTCAGGCGCTTGACGAAACCGGGCTTCACCTCAGCGGCATGAAGGTCGGTGGAGGTGCCCTTGGCCAGCGTGGTGCGCAGATTGGCCCCCTCCAGCCTGAGCACGGTGCGCATGTCCGAGACATTGGTGACCTGGGAGTGAATGCCCGCCAGGGCCGCGGTCAGTTCAGCCGCCAGCGCCACCGCCCTGGCCCGCGGACACAGCACGAGCCACTGGTCAGGCGACAGCCACAGCACCTTGATATCGCCCCAGGCCACCGCCGAGCGCGGTGCTTTCGGCAGGTCGGTGCCGAGAACGCCCTTCACCGCCGTCATGAATTTGCGGTCAGAGGCAAGACCACGCAGGTCGATCATGCCGCGGTCGGTCATTTCCCGCACGGCGAAGCCGAGACCGGCGGGTGCGGCCCGCCGGGCCAGTGCCGTTTCAAAATGCGGCGTGGAAAGGATGTCAGACATTGAGACGCGCTCCTTCCTTGTCATAGAACACCGGATCCACCACCGTGGCGCGGACCACCTTGCCGTCCAGCGGGAAGGACAGCACGTCACCCATGCGCGCCCGGCCGTTCTCGATCAGCGCCATGGCAATGGAACGGCCCAGCGTGGGCGACAGATAGGATGAGGTGACGTGACCGATGGTCTTCATCGGCGGCTTGTCCTTCACCTCGGCCACCGCATGGGCGCCATCGGGCAGCACCTCCTCGGGATTTTCGGTGTAGAGGCCGACGAGCTGCTTGCGGTTCGGTGCCTTGAGGTGGGCCTGTTCCAGCGACCGCTTGCCGATGAAGTCGGCCTTCTTCTTGGAGACGAGGCCCGACAGGCCGACATCATCCGGCGTTGTCGTGCCATCGGTTTCGTCGCCCACCACGATGTAGCCCTTCTCGGCGCGCAGCACATGCAGCGCCTCGGTGCCGTAGGGCAGAATGCCATGCGGAGCCCCCGCCTGCAGCAGCGCATCCCACAGCGCCCGGCCATGGTTGGCGGGGGTGGCAATTTCATAGGACAGTTCGCCGGAGAAGCTGATGCGGTAAACCCGCACCGGCAGCGCCCCCAATGTGCCCTCCACGAAGGACATGTGGGGCAGGGCCTCATGCGACACATCGAAGGACGGCTTGAGCGCGGCAATAACATCGCGCGCCCGGGGGCCTGCCACGGCGAATTGTGCCCACTGCTCGGTCACCGGCGTCACGAACACCCGGTAATCGGTCCATTCGGTCTGCAGCCATTCCTCCAGCCAGGCGGCAATGCGGTCAGCCCCGCCGGAGGTGGTGTGAACCAGGAAGCGCTCATCGTCGAAACGCACCACCACGCCGTCATCCATGATGAAGCCCAGTTCGTTGAGGGTCAGGCCATAGCGGCAGCGCCCCGGCTTCAGGGTCGACATCATGTTGGTGTAGATGCGGTCAAGGAAGGCTCCGGCGTCCGGCCCCTTCACCTCGATCTTGCCGAGGGTCGAGGCATCAAGCACGCCGACATTGTTGCGCACGTTCAAGATCTCGCGGGCGATGGACACGTGCTTGTCTTCGCCGTCCCTGGGATAGGTGTAGGGACGCCGCCACTGGCCCACCGGCTCAAACACCGCGCCCTTCATCATGTGCCAGTCGAAGACCGGCGTCTGCCGCACCGGCAGGAACAGCTTCTTGGTCAGCGACCCGGTGATGGCCCCGAAGGAGGTTGGCGTGTAGGGCGGACGGAAGGTGGTGAAGCCCACCTCCGGAATGGTTTTGCCGGTGGCCTCGGCAATGGCGCCCAGCCCGTTGAGATTGCCGACCTTGCCCTGATCGGTGGCCATGCCGAAGGTCGTGTAGCGCTTGGTGTGTTCGATGGACTCATAGCCCTCGCGCTGGGCCAGTTCGAGGTCGGCCACCGTCACGTCATGCTGGAAATCGACGAAGTGCTTGTTGCCCTCGTTGTATTTGCCGGTGGCAGGCGCAAACCAGATGGCCTCCAGCGGTTTGCGGGCATCCTCGCTGATGGCGAGCTTGGCGAGTTTGGCGGCCTTGGCCTTGGGCAATGCCACCTTGGCCGCCGCTTCGCCCGCCGCGCGGGCTTCCGCCATGATGTCGGCCAGCGCCATGGTGCCTTTGGCGGCGCCCACGGCCACAATGGCATCGGCGTGGCTGCCGGGGCGATAGCTTTGCAACCCCTCATCAAAGGTGAGCTTGCCGCCGTTGTGGCACCACAGATGAGCCGCCGGGTTGAAGCCGCCGGACACGGCGATGAAATCGCAGGGGGCCGACCGCTCGGAAACGACCCGGCCCTGGCCCTTGCGGTAGCTGGCGATCTTCACCGCCTCCACCCCAAGCTTGCCCTTCACGGCGGAAATGACCGAGCCGGTGGAAATGGCAATGCCGGCGGCCCGCGCCCGTTCTGGCAGCGCCCCATCGGCGCGCGCCCGTGAATCCACCACCTGCACCGCAATGCCCGCCTCCTTCAGCGCCAGCGCGGTGAGATAGGCATCATCATTATTGGTGAACACCACACCCTGTTCGCCGGGGGCCACGCCATAACGCTGCACCATGGCGCGCACGGCGGTGGCCAGCATGATGCCGGGCCGGTCGTTGTTGGCAAAGGCGATGGGCCGTTCCAGCGCCCCGGTGGCGAGGATCACCTGCTTGGCCCGCACCTTCCACAGCCGGTGGCGGGGGGCACCCGATTTCGGGATTGCCGGGTCATGGTCGCCCACCCGTTCGGCGATCATCACATAATTGTGGTGCCAGTGGCCCACCACGGTGGCGCGCGTCAGCACATGGACATTTTCGGCGTCGTAGAGTTTCTGCGCCGCAGCCCTGGCCCATTCCGCCTGGGGCGCACCGTCGATGGTGCCGTCCTCCAGATCGGAGATGCCGCCCAGCACGGCATTTTCATCGGCGATGATGACGCGTGCACCCATGACGGCGGCAGCCTCCGCAGCGGCCAGACCGGCAACACCGCCGCCCACCACCACCACATCGGCATGGACGTGAATCTGTTCATAGGAGTCGGGGTCGCGGCCTTCAGGCGCCACACCAAGGCCCGCCGCCTTGCGGATCACCGGCTCATAGATGTGTTTCCAGAACACCTTCGGCCACATGAAGGTCTTGTAGTAGAAGCCGCCGGGGAACAGCCGCGACAGCGTGTTGTTGATGGCCCCCACGTCGAAGCTGAGGGAGGGGAAGCGGTTCTGGCTGACGGCGGCCAGCCCCTCAAACAATTCCACCTGGGTGGCGCGGGCATTGGGCTCATGGCGGGCACCGGTGCCCACCCCCACCAGTGCATTCATTTCCTCGGAGCCGAGGCCGATGACGCCGCGCGGCCGGTGATATTTGTAGGAGCGGCCAAACAGCCGCTGGCCATTGGCCATGACGGCGGCGGCCAGCGTGTCGCCCCGGTAGCCCGACATCAGTTTGCCGTCGAAGGTGAAGGACACGCGGCTGCTGCGGTCGATGCGGCTGCCGCCGCTGGAAAGACGCCTGGGCTTGCTCATGATTTTGCACCCGCCTTGGCCGCCGCCTTCTGGCGCGCCTTGAAATAGTCGGCCCACGCGCCCCTGGCCTGGGCCATGATGTCGGGGGGCGGCAGTTCGGTGATGCCGTAATAGGCCTTGAATTCCAGGGTCACCGTGTCGCGCGCCGCATGGAACCACTTGCCGCAGCCCCGGTCACAGCGCCAGCGCTCGAAATGCAGGCCCTTGGGATTGATGCGGGTGAACAGATAGTCGGCCTGTTCCTGGTCGCTGATATGCTCGGGGTCATGGCTGGCCGGGCGGCGGATATGGGCCTGGCCCCCGGCGTGAAAATCAGTCTCGTCGCCGTGGGCGCCGCAGACGGGGCAAACAAGTGTCAGCATTGTTCAAGGCTCCCTGGGCGCGCCCGGACCGGATGAAGCGATATCCGGCAAGGCGCGCATCATGATTAGTGCGCAACCGCCGCCGCGACGCTTTCATCAATGAAGCGTCCCTCGGCGAAACGGTTGAGCCCGAAGGCTTCGGCAATGGGGTGTGGCCGGTCATTGGCGATGGTGTCGGCAAACACCCAGCCCGAACCGGGAATGGATTTGAAGCCGCCGGTGCCCCAGCCGCAATTGACGAACAGGCCGTCCACCGGTGTTTTGGAAATGATCGGCGAGCGGTCGCCCGTCATGTCGACAATGCCGCCCCACATGCGCATGAGCTTGAGGCGCGACAGGATGGGGAAGGTTTCCACCAGCGCCGCGATGGTGTGTTCCAGCGCCGGGAAGGAGCCGCGCTGGGAGTAGTTGTTGTAGCTGTCGGTGCCGCCGCCGATCACCAGGTCGCCCTTGTCCGACTGGCTCATGTAGCCATGAACCGTATTGGCCATGACCACGCAGTCAATGATCGGCTTGATCGGTTCCGACACCAGCGCCTGCAGGCACTGGCTTTCGATGGGCATGCGCACCCCCGCCATATCCATGATGGTGGTGACATGGCCGGCGGTGACCACGCCGATCTTCTTTGCCTTGATGGGGCCTCTGGTGGTTTCAACGCCCGTCACCCTGGCGCCGTCACGCATTATGCCCGTCACTTCGCAGTTCTGGATGATGTCAACACCGCGTTGGTCAGCACCGCGCGCATAGCCCCAGCACACGGCATCATGCCGGCCGGTGCCGCCACGCGGCTGGTAATAGGCGCCGAGCACCGGATAGCGGCACTGCGGATCGATGTTGAGGATGGGCAGGATCTCCTTGGCCTCCTGCGGGCTGACCATGCGGCAGTCCAGCCCCGCCAGCTTGTTGGCATGCGCCGTGCGCTTGAAGGCGCGGAGCTCGTGTTCGGTCTGGCACAGCATGAGCACGCCGCGCGGCGAGAACATCACATTGTAGTTGAAGTCCTGCGACAGGTCCTCATAGAGCGAGCGCGACAGCTCATAGATGGCGATGGACGGATCCTGCAGATAGTTGGAGCGGATGATGGTGGTGTTGCGGCCCGAATTGCCGCCGCCCAGCCAGCCCTTCTCCAGAACGGCCACATTGGTGATGCCGTGATTCTTGGCCAGATAGTAGGCGGTGGCCAGACCGTGGCCGCCAGCCCCGATGATGATCGCGTCATATTCCGCCTTGGGCGCGGGCGAGCGCCAGGCCCGCTCCCAATCCTTGTGATAGTTCAGGGCGTTGCGCGCCAGGGAGAAGATGGAGTAACGAGGCTGCATCGGATGACATTTCCTTAAGGTGAGAACCTTCTAACAAATGCGCTAAACTCCCTCCATCGCTTTCCGACGCCGCAATGCCGCCATGCGACACTGCGCCGTGGGGCGGTGGTCACCAAGGATACTGCCTCTAGCCCCATTGAAAACGATAAACTGGCCCCATGCTGCTGTTATTGACCTTTGTTCTGATGAGTCTGGCCGTGATCGGCATCCTTGCTGTTGCCGCCCGCCGCTCCACAACCTCCACGGCACGGGCGGTTGATTATGACCGCGCCGTGTTCCGCGACCAGTTGGAGGAATTGCAGCGCGATGAGGCCAGGGGGGTGATATCGCCCGCCGAAGCGGAAGCCGCCCGCAATGAGGTGAGCCGCCGCCTGATTGACACCGCCGACCGCCAGGAAAGCACCATCCCCGCCGTGAACAATCCGGCCCGGGTGGCGTTGCTGGCGGCACTGGTCATTCCCGTCATCGCCACGCCGCTTTATCTGCGCTATGGCGCCCCGCACGAGCCCGATGTGCCACTGGCCGCCCGGCTCGATCAGGCCATGGCCAATCAGGACTTTCCGGCCCTCATCGCGCGGGTGGAAAAGCGCATTGAGGAAACCCCCGACGACGTGAAGGGCTGGGAAATTCTGAGCAGCGCCTACATGAAGCTCGACCGCTATGGCGATGCCGCGCGCGCCTTTGCCAACCGCATCAAGCTGGGCCAGAACACCGCCGACAATCTCACCGATATGGGCGAGGCGCTGACCCTCGACAATGGCGGCCAGATCACCCCTGATGCCGCCCAGGCCTTTGCCGATGCGGTGAAAATTGATCCCAAACTGCCCAAGGCCCGCTTCTTTGTGGCCCTTGCCGCCATGCAGGCTGGCAAACTGGATGAGGCGGAACAGAGCCTCACCGCCCTCATGAATGACAGCCCTGCCGATGCCCCCTGGCGCGGCGCGGTGCAGGATCAGCTGGACCGGCTGAAACAGGTGAAGGCCGCTGGCGCAGCCCCGCCCATGGCCGGCATGGGCGGCATGCCGGGACCGACCCAGGAGCAGGTGGACGCCGCCCAGAACATGTCGGCGGGCGACCGCCAGGCCATGATCCGCACCATGGTGGACCGGCTGGCCGAGAAACTGAAGGCCAACCCCGACGATGCCGAAGGCTGGCAGCGCCTGATCAAGGCTCACATGGTGCTGGGCGATGCCACCGCCGCATCGGAGGCTCTGAAAACCGCCCGCGACCATTTCAAGGACAAGCCGGAAACCATCACCGCGCTTACTGCTCTCGCCAAGGAACTGAACATCCCATGACCCGCAAACAGAAACGCCTTGCCATGATCCTGTCTGGTCTGGCCGCCCTCGGGGTGGCCGCCGGTCTGGTGCTCTATGCCATTTCCGACACCATTGTGTTCTTCTTCACGCCCAGCGAAATGGCCGAGAAACATGTGGCCCCCGGCCAGCGTCTGCGCCTTGGCGGCATGGTGGAGGCGGGGTCGGTTGCCAGCACCGATGGGGTCAATCACATTTTCGTGGTGACCGACACCATTGCCACCACAAAAGTTCACTTCAAGGGCCAGCTGCCCGACCTGTTCCGCGAAGGGCAGGGCGTGGTGGCCGAAGGCGTGTTGCAGCAGGACGGCAGTTTCGAGGCCGACACGGTGCTGGCCAAGCATGATGAAAACTACATGCCGCGCGAGGTGGCCGAGAGCCTGAAGGCCAAGGGCGTTCACCTCGGCAAGGGGGCCGGTCAATGATTGTTGAAATCGGCCATTTCGCGCTGGTGCTGGCGCTGGCGGTGGCGGCCTATCAGTTCGCCGTCAACCTCTATGGCGCGCACCGCAATGATGCCGGACTGATGGCGGCAGGGCGCATGGCGGCGCTGACCCAGGCCGTGCTCATCGGCCTTGCCTTCTTCGTGCTCATGCATGCCTATGTGGTGTCGGACTTCTCGGTGGAGAATGTGTTCCGCAACTCGCACTCGGCCAAGCCCCTGCTTTACAAGGTGAGCGGCGTGTGGGGCAATCATGAAGGGTCCATGCTGCTCTGGGTTTTCATCCTCGCGCTGTTCGGCGGGGCGGTGGCATTGTTCGGACGCAACCTGCCGCCGCAGCTCAAGGCCCGTGTGCTGGGTGTGCAGGGGTCGGTGGGTCTGGCCTTCCTGCTGTTTGTGGTGCTCACCTCCAATCCCTTCACCCGCCTTTCACCCGCGCCCATTGAAGGGCAGGGGCTGAATCCCATTCTTCAGGATCCGGCGCTCGCCTTCCATCCGCCCTTTCTGTATTCCGGCTATGTCGGCCTGTCGGTGGCCTTCGCCTTCGCCGTGGCGGCCCTTATCGAAGGCAAGGTGGATGCCGCCTGGGCGCGCTGGGTCAGGCCGTGGACGCTCGCCTCCTGGACCTTCCTCACCATCGGCATCGCCATGGGGTCGTGGTGGGCCTATTACGAATTGGGCTGGGGCGGCTTCTGGTTCTGGGATCCGGTGGAAAATGCCTCGCTCATGCCCTGGCTGGTGGCCACCGCCCTCATTCATTCCGCCATTGTGGTGGAAAAGCGCAACGCGCTGAAAATCTGGACGCTGCTGTTGTCCATCTTCGCCTTTTCGCTGTCGCTGCTCGGCACCTTCCTGGTGCGCTCCGGCATTCTCACCTCGGTGCATGCCTTTGCCGTGGACCCCGACCGCGGCTTCTTCATTCTCGCCATTCTCACCGTCTTCATCGGCGGTTCGCTGACGCTGTTTGCCATCCGCGCCCCACGGCTGAAGGCGGGTGGACTTTTTGCCCCCGTGAGCCGCGAAGGCGCGCTCGTCGTCAACAATCTCATTCTCTGCGCGGCGGCGGCGGCCGTCTTCGTCGGCACCCTCTATCCGCTGGCGCTGGAAACCCTGAACGGCGCCAAGATCACCGTGGGCGCGCCCTATTTCAACCTCACCTTCGGGCCGCTGATGATTCCGCTGCTGCTGCTCGTGCCCCTCGGCCCCATGCTCACCTGGAAGCGCGCGTCGCTGACGGCCGTGGGCCGCAGGCTGTGGCTGGTGGCGGTCATGGCGCTGGCCATCGGCCTTGCCGTGCTGGTGATGACGGTGCGCGGGCCGTGGTTTGCAGCCCTTGGTGTGGGGGTGGGCGCATGGCTCATTCTCGGCGCCCTGTGGGAACTGTCGGAGCGGCTGGGGGCAGGGCGGGTGCCGCTGGCTGCCGCCTGGGCGCGCTTCAGGGGCCTGCCGCGGGCCGCCATGGGCATGACGCTCGCCCATGCCGGTCTCGGTCTTGCCCTCATCGGCATTTTCGGCGTGTCCTTCTGGCGGGTGGAAAACATCGTCGCCATGAAGCCGGGCGATGTCGCCAGCATTGGCGCCTACACCGTCACCTTCATCGGCGAAACGCCGCTGAAGGGGCCGAATTACACCGGCGTTTCCGGCAAGTTTGACCTGAAGCGCGACGGCGCGCTGGTGACCACGCTGGTGTCGGAAAAGCGCGAGTTCAAACCGCGTGGCATGCCCACC
Organism: uncultured Alphaproteobacteria bacterium; assembly: GCA_937873445.1. Lineage (GTDB taxonomy): Bacteria > Pseudomonadota > Alphaproteobacteria > Rhizobiales > Aestuariivirgaceae > Aestuariivirga. The sequence goes on along the minus strand of CALMWF010000040.1, from coordinate 164,544 downwards.
ACCGAAGTCGGCCTGTATCAGACCGTGGCGGGCGATGTCTATCTCGCCATGGGTGATGCCGCCATGAACGGCGGCCGTTCGGTGCGCATGTACTACAACCCGCTGGCCTCCTTCATCTGGTGGGGGGCGGCCATCATGTTCCTGGGCGGGCTTCTGTCGCTCACCGACCGGCGCTTCCGCGTCGGCGCGCCGCGCCGGGCTGCGGCCCCAGCGTTCTCAGCCAGCGAAGGGAGTGCCGCATGATCCGCAAAGCTCTTCATGCCCTGGCCCTGGCGGCCATGCTCATGGTGCAGTCGCTGCCGGTGCTGGCCGTCACCGCCGATGAACAACTGCCCGACCCCAGGCTGGAGGCGCGCGCCCGCGGCCTTTCCGCCCAGTTGCGCTGCCTCGTCTGCCAGAATGAATCCATCGACGAATCCAATGCCGATCTCGCCAAGGATCTGCGCGTTCTCATCCGTGAGCAGATCACCGCGGGCAAGAGCGATGGCGAGATCATGGATTACCTCGTTTCGCGCTATGGCGAATTCGTGCTGCTGAAGCCGGTGTTTTCCACCCGCAATCTGGTGCTGTGGGTGACGCCCTTTGCCGTGCTGCTGGTGGCGGGCCTGGCGGCCTGGCGGGCCCGGCGGGCCACGGCGGTGGCCGAGGAGGCCCTGACGCCAGAAGAGCAGGCGAAACTCAAGGACGTGATAGGGTCCTGACTTCGCCACGCTTTTGCCGCAAGACCTACGGTTATTTCATCGCCCTGACATGGTCCTGTAAGGTGGCCTGACCTATCTCTCCATCATCCCCTGCTGTGATGGAGCTAACCCATGCCGAAATCCTCTGCCGCCCCGAAGAAGACCGTTCTTGGCCTGCTGGCTGCCGGGCTTCTGGGCGCCACCGTCATGACCGGCAGCATGACCCTGCTGCCGCCCGCCCCCCTGGCCCATGCCGAACTGGCCCAGGCCATTGACCCCTCCCGTGGCTTTGCCGATCTGGTGGATCAGGTCATGCCGGCGGTGGTGAGTGTTGATGTCAAATTCACCAATGCCAGCGCCGATGCGGCCGAGGGCGGCGACACCCCCGACATGAACAGCATCCCGCCGGGGCTGCGGCCGTTCTTTGACCAGTTCCCCGGCTTCAGGAACATGCCCGGCAGCCCGCGTGAGCGCGGCCCGGTGGCGGGCACCGGTTCGGGCTTTTTCATCTCGGCCGACGGCTATGTGGTCACCAACAACCATGTGGTGAAGGATGCCACGGAAGTCAGCGTGAAAACCCAGGGCGGCGAGGAATACCAGGCCACCGTCATCGGCACCGATGCCAAGACCGACCTCGCCCTGATCAAGATCAAGGCCGACAAGACCTTCCCCTTCGTGACCTTTGCCGACACCCCGGCCCGCGTTGGTGACTGGGTGATGGCGGTGGGCAATCCCTTCGGCCTGGGCGGCACGGTGACCACCGGCATTGTCTCGGCCCGCGGCCGCGACATCGGCTCCGGCCCCTATGACGACTTCCTGCAGATCGACGCCTCCATCAACAAGGGCAATTCCGGCGGCCCGGCCTTCAACCTTGAGGGCAAGGTGATCGGCGTCAACACGGCCATCTATTCGCCCTCGGGCGGTTCGGTGGGCATCGGCTTTGCCATTCCCGCCAACATCACCCGTGATGTGGTGGAGGCGCTGAAGGCCAATGGCGCGGTGACCCGCGGCTGGCTGGGGGTGCAGATCCAGCCCGTCACCCAGGACATTGCCGACGGTCTGGGCCTGAAGGAGGCGAAGGGAGCCATCATTTCCGAGGTGACCGAAAACAGCCCCGGGGCCAAGGCGGGCCTGAAATCCGGTGACACCATTCTGAAGCTCAACGGCGAGGATGTGGCCGATGCCCGCGACCTCGCCCGCAAGGTGGCCAGGGTTCAGCCCGGCAAGAGCGTTCCCATGGACATTGTGCGCGGCGGCAAGCCCATGACCCTTGCCGTGGCCATTGGCACCATGCCGAACCAGAAGGACGCGGCGGTGAAGTCCACGGATCCGGCGGCAACAGGTACTGATCTGGCAGCCCTCGGCCTCAAGCTCGAAACGGCTCCCGACGGTGCCGGTGTGGCCATCACCAGCGTTGATCCCAATTCGGCGGCGGGCCAGCGCGGCCTGCAACCGGGCGACGTCATCCTCGAAGTGGCGGGTGAAACCGTGCACAGCCCCTCCGAGGTGAAGGAGGCCATCGCCAGGGCGGCGGCCAGCCGGGTTCTCATGCTGGTGAAGTCTGGCGACGGCCAGCGCTTCGTCGCCCTGCCGAAGGACAAGGGCTGACTTTCACACCATACCCGCTGCCTTGCCCAGTGGCGGGGTTCCGGCGCGGAGACTGCGGAATTCCCTAGCCCCTCGACCGCAGTTTCCGCGCCACTCTTTTCAGATCAGGTGATTTGTGCGACCAATGGCCAGTTTGAGACCAGAGATTTCCGGCGCGACATTCACCCCCATGCGTATTCTCGTGATTGAAGACGACCGCGACGCCGCCACCTGGCTGCTGAAGGGCCTGGCGGAAAGCGGCCATGTGGCCGACCATGCCGCCGATGGCGAACAGGGCCTGGCGCTGGCGCTGGAACGGGTCCACGATGCCCTCATCGTTGACCGCATGCTGCCGAAGATGGACGGCCTCACCATCATCCGCACGCTGCGCGCCGAGGGCATTGAAATTCCGGTGCTCATTCTCTCGGCGCTGTCGGACGTGGATGAGCGCGTGAAGGGTCTGCGGGCCGGCGGTGATGACTATCTCGCCAAGCCCTATGCCTTTGCCGAAATGCTGGCCCGGGTGGAAGGGCTGGCGCGGCGCAAGGGTGGCGAAAGCCAGGAGACCAAGCTGCGTGCCGCCGATCTTGAAATCGATCTGCTGAGCCGCACCGTAACCCGCTCGGGCAAGCCCGTGCCCTTGCAGCCGCGCGAGTTCAAGCTGCTTGAATATCTGGTCCGCCATGCCGGGCACATCGTCACCCGCACCATGCTTCTGGAAAATGTCTGGGACTATCATTTCGATCCGCAGACCAATGTGATTGATGTCCATGTCTCGCGGCTGCGCGCCAAGATCGACAAGGGCTTTGATGAGCCGCTGCTGCAGACCGTGCGCGGCGCGGGTTACATGATCCGTGCTCATTAATCCCAAAATCCTGCGCACCTCCACCTTCCGGCTGTCGGCGCTCTATCTTCTCATCTTCGCCTTCTCAATGGCGCTCATTCTGTCCTATGTGTTCTGGAACACGGCGGGCCTGATGGAGCGCCAGACCGATGAAACCATCCGGGCCGAGGTTCAGGGCCTGGCCGACCAATACCGGCTGCGCCGCCTTGCCGGCATCCGTGATGTCATTCAGCGCCGGGTGGATGAAGAGAATGGCGCGCTCTACCTGCTGGCCGATGAAGGCGGCGTGCGGCTGGCCGGCAACATCGTCGGCTTTCCGCAGGATGATGTGAGCGAGCAGGGCTGGATCGACTTTCCCTATGACGTGGGCCAGGGCGCCTCGCGCAAGCGCCACACCGCCCGCGCCTATCACACCGAACTGTCCGGCGGCTATGTGCTGGTGGTGGGCCGCGACGTGCAGGAGCTGCGCCAGTTTGCCGATATCATCCGCCGCACCCTGTTCTGGGCCCTGGGCATGGCGCTGCTGTTTGGTCTTTCCGGCGGCTTCATCATCTCGCGCAATTTTCTCAACCGGGTTGATGACATCACTGCCACCTCGCATTCCATCATGAGCGGCGACCTGTCGCGGCGCATGCCCGTGTCCGATACCGATGACGAGCTTGACCGGCTGGCCCGCTCGCTCAACGACATGCTGGACCAGATCGAGCGGCTGATGGCGGGCATGAAGGAGGTGAGCTCCAACATCGCCCATGACCTGAAGACGCCGCTGACCCGCCTCAGGGCGCGGGTGGAGGATGCGCTCCGCAGCGAAAAGCCGGAGCAATACCGCGAGGCGCTGACCACCACGCTGGATGAGTCCGACCGGCTGCTGCAAACCTTCAATGCGCTTCTCTCCATCGCCCGGGCCGAAGCGGGCCAGTCACGCGAGGGCCTGCATGCGCTTGATGCCCATGATGTGCTGGCCGACATTGCCGAACTCTATGAACCCATGGTGGAGGAGGCCGGCGGCACGCTGACCTTCAGCGCCAGCCCGGACCTGCCGGTGACCGCCGACCGCCAGTTGCTGGCCCAGGCGCTGGGCAATCTCATCGACAATGCCCTGAAATATGGCGCGAGCGCCGATGGCACCGTGGCGGTGGCGCTGACCGGCGCACAGGAGGGGGGCCATGTGGTGCTGGCGGTGGCCGACCATGGCCCCGGCATTCCGGAAGCGGACCGCGAGCGCGTGGTGGAGCGCTTCGTGCGGCTGGATGAAAGCCGCTCCAAGCCGGGCAGCGGGCTGGGCCTTTCACTGGTGGCCAGCGTCATGAAGCTGCATGGCGGCGAATTGCGGCTGGAGGACAACGGCCCCGGCCTTAGGGCGAAACTCCTACTGCCCTTGCGGCCCAAAACCGAATAGAAAGCGGCCATGACCGGCCCGCTTCTCACCCGTATCAAGACGGAATATCCAGCCCCCCCCGATGCGTCCATGGTGGCCCATTTCTGGGCCGACGCGGGGGCGGCGGGCCGGGGCCTTGACCCCGCCCGGCCCCTGATCGAGGCGGTGGCGGCGGCTTCGCCCTATCTGCGCGGCCTGCTGCTGCATCATCTCGATTTTGCCAGTGCCGCGCTGGCGCAGCCGCCGGAAGATGTGGTGCAGGAGCTGTGCACGGTGGTGATGGCGGCGGCCCGGCTGGAGGGCGAGGAAGACTTCATGTCGGCCCTCCGCCAGGCCAAGGCGAAGGCGGCACTGGTCATCGCTCTGGCCGATGTTGGCGGTGCCTGGGATCTTGATGAGGTAACAGGCCATCTCACCCGCTTTGCCGACGCCACGGTGGAGGCGGCCATTGCCTTCCTGCTGCGCCAGGCGGCCCGCGCCGGGCGGTTTTCGCCCCTTGACCCCGAACAGCCCACGAGCGCCTGCGGCTATGTCGCCCTCGCCATGGGCAAGCATGGCGCCTTCGAACTCAATTATTCCTCCGACATCGATCTCATCGTGCTGTTCGATCCGCCCAACGCGCCCCTGGCCGAGGGGGTAGAGCCGGGGGCCTTCTTTGTCAGACTCACCAAGAATCTGGTGCGCCTGCTGCAGGAAACCACCGCCGATGGCTATGCCTTCCGTGTTGACCTGCGCCTCAGGCCCGATCCGCGCGCCACCCAGGTGGCCATCTCGCTGGAAGCCGCCGCCATTTATTACGAGAACATGGGCCAGAACTGGGAACGCGCCGCCATGATCAAGGCGCGGCCCTGCGCCGGGGATCTGGCGCTCGGTCAGGAATTTCTCGACCGGCTGCGCTCCTACGTCTGGCGCAAATATCTCGACTTTGCCGCCATTGCCGATGTCCAGTCGCTGAAGCGCCAGATCCATGCCGTGAAGGGCCATGGCGAGATTGCCGTGGCGGGCCATAATCTGAAACTGGGCCGCGGCGGCATCCGCGAAATTGAATTCTTCGTCCAGACCCAGCAGCTCATCGCCGGTGGCAAGAACCCGAAGCTGCGCGGCCGCCGCACCCTGGACATGCTGGAGGCCCTGACCGAGGCGCAATGGATTTCGCCCATTGCGGCCCGCGAACTGCGCGATGACTACCGCTTTCTGCGCACCATTGAACACCGGGTGCAGATGGTGGACGACCAGCAGACCCATTCCCTGCCGGAGGCGGGGGCGGCTTTTGACAGGCTGGCCCGCTTTGCCGGTTTTGACACGTCGGAGGCCTTCGCCGCTGCGGTGCGCGCCGCGCTGGAGCGGGTGCAGCGCCATTATTCCCGCCTGTTTGAGGATGCGGGCGATCTCGGCACGGCGGCGGGCGATCTTGTCTTCACCGGCGGCGAGGATGACCCCGGCACGCTGGAGACCTTGACCCGCATGGGCTTCCGCGAGGTGAGCGAGATTTCCGCCACCATCCGCGGCTGGCACTTCAGCCGCTATGCCGCCACGCGTTCGGCCAAGTCGCGCGAGCTGATGACCGAACTCATGCCCGCCCTGCTCACCGCCCTGGCCCGCGCCGGCGACGCCGATCAGGCCTTCCTCGCCTTCGACCGCTTCATCGCCGGTCTGCCCACCGGTGTGCAGCTCTTTTCCATGCTGAAGGCCAATCCCAATCTGCTCGACCTCATTGCCAATATTCTCGGCATGGCGCCGCGCCTTGCCGAACAGCTGAGCCGCCAGCCGCGCATTCTGGAAGCCGTGCTGGACCCCGCCTTCTTCGGCCCGCTGCCGAAGCGCGACGAGGTGGCGGCCCAGATCGAGGCCATGATGCCCCACGACATCAGCCTTGATGAACTGGCTGACCGCGCCCGCATTCTGGGCCGCGAACAGATGTTCCGGGTGGGTGTGCGGGTGCTGTCGGAAACGGTGAGTGCCGAGGAGGCGGGGCAGGGCTTCTCGCAACTGGCAGAACTGCTGCTGACCCGGCTGCATCAGGGTTCGGCGGCTGAGGTGGCGGGCCGCCACGGCGCCGTTCCGGGCGGAGCCAGCGCCGTCATTGCCATGGGCAAGCTTGGCGGCCGCGAGATGACGGCGGGTTCCGATCTCGATCTCATTCTGGTCTATGATGCAGGGGCGGGCGCTGATTTTTCCGATGGTGCCAAGCCGCTGGCCACCGCGCCCTATTTCACCCGCCTCACCCAGCGCCTCATAACCGCCATCACCAGCCCCACGGCAGAGGGCACCCTCTATGAGGTGGACATGCGCCTCAGGCCCTCCGGCAGCAAGGGTCCGGTGGCCACGAGCCTTGCCAGCTTCACCACCTATCATGAGGATTCGGCCTGGACCTGGGAGAAGCTGGCGCTGACCCGCGCCCGCATGGTGGCCGGCGACGAGGCGCTGCGGCCTGCCCTGGAAGCGGCCATCCGTGCGGCGCTCACCGCCCCGCGTGATGCCGACAGAACCCGTGCCGATGTGCTGGATATGCGCCGCCTGATGGTGAAGGAGCACAAGGCCACATCAGCCTGGGATATCAAGCGGGTGCGCGGCGGCCTGGTGGAGGTGGAATTCATCGCCCAGACCCTGCAGGTGATCCATGCCGCCCGGCACCCCGGCATTCTCGATCACAACAGCCATGGCGCGCTGGTCAGGCTGCGCGACCACGGGTTGCTGGCCCCGGCCGATGCCGAAGTGCTGCTGGGCGCCTGCGCCCTTTACCACCGGATCACCCAGCTCCTGCGCCTGTGCGTCGATGGCCCGTTTGACCCCGCAACTGCCCCCCTCGGCCTGATCCAGGCCGTGGCGCGGGCTGCCGCCCTGCCGGACCTGGCGGCCACGGAAGCCCTGCTGCGCGACACGCAGGCGGCGGTGGCGGCGATTTTTGACCGCCTGATCGGGCCGGTCTAGCGACGGATCAGGGCCCTGTCTTCGTCCTGACTTTGAGGGCGTGAGGAGAACGCAAACGGTAATGGTCAGCACTGCGCCCGCTACCACAGTTGTGACACCTGCGCCGGACCCATCCGACGCGGTGCTGCTGGCGCGCGCCGCCGCGCGGGATCAGCAGGCCTTCGCCGTGCTGGTTTCGCGCCATTATCGGCCTGTTTACGGGCTGGTGTGGCGGCTGATGAACGGCCATGCCGATGCCGAGGATGTGACCCAGCAGGCGTTTCTGAAACTGTGGAGCGACCCCGGCCAGTTGCGGGAGGCCGCCGCCCTGCGCGGCTGGCTTCACCGGGTGGCGGCCAATCTGGTCACCGACCGGGCGCGGCGCAAGCCCATGTCGGCGCTGGACGACGCCATGGAAGTGGCCGACCACGCCCCCTCCGTGGAGGGGGTGATGGCGGGCACCGCGGCGGCTGCGGCGGTTGACCGCGCCATTGCCGGTCTGCCGGAGCGACAGAAACTGGCTGTGTCGCTCGTCCATATAGGTGGCATGTCAAATATTGATGCGGCAGCGGCCATGGCGGTGAGTGTGGAGGCGCTTGAATCGCTGTTGGCGCGGGCACGGCGCGGCCTGAAGGAGGCGCTGGCCGGGCAGAAACAGGAATTGCTGGCGGCGCTGACCGCCGGGAGGGAGTGAAATGACGCGGGAACTGATGAGCGATGCCGAACTGGACCGGCTGCTGGCGCTGGCCACCAGGCCGCCGCCGCCGGAGGGGGCCGAAGCACGCCTGATGGCCAGGCTGGCCGCCGCAGAAGCGGGCGCCAATGTGGTGGCCTTCCGGCCCCGCCCGCGTCGCATTCTGCCCTGGCTTTCGGCCCTGCCGCTGGCGGCGTCGCTGGCCTGTGGCATTTATCTGGGGGCCTCGGGTGCTGCCGATTCCTACCTGCCGGCGGCGGCCGACACGGTTGCCGCCATGGATGATGGCGGCGCCTCCGGTCTTGACGATGTGCTGGCCATCTCCGAAGGGAACGCCTCATGAGCATGAATGAAACCAATCCTGCCCCTGGCCCCGCCGCCCTGCCGCCGCTGCGCTCGCGCTGGTGGACAGTGGTCCTCGGCCTGTCGCTGATGGCCAATCTGCTGATCGGCGGCATCTTCCTCGGTCATGGCGTGCGCGGCACAGACGGTTTTGGCCGCCATGACGGGCGCGGCCCCGACGGCCGCGGCGCCATCGCCCAGCTGATGCCGCGCGGCTTCTTTGCCCAGTTGCCGGACCAGCGCCGCCGCGACCTGATGATGGTGCTGCGCCAGCATCGGCCGGACTTTGTCAACCTGCGCCAGCAGACCAGTGACACCGCCCTTCGCCTGGCCGATCTCATCGCCGCCGACCCCTATGACGCCGCTGCCGTTACCGCACTGGTCCAGGATTACGTGCGCCAGAACAGCGCGCTGCAGGACCGCGGTGCCCTGGCCCTGACTGATGTGCTGGCCCGCCTGACTCCGGCGGAACGTCAGCTGCTGGCTGCGGAACTGAGAAAGCCGCGCGGCCCCTGGCGCAACTGACCCTGCGCCGGCGGCGCATCATCGGCATCAAGAAGATGGATCAGCGGACAGACGCGCCACGGTCTTGCCCGCCTCGCAGCGCATCCGTTCTGAAGGGTTTCAGGCCGCCTGATGCGGCAGCGTCACGGTCACCGTGGTGCCCTGACCCTCGGCGCTGGCAATGGCCAGCGTGCCGCCATGCAGTTCCACCAGCGAACGCGAAATCGCCAGCCCCAGGCCAGAGCCGCCCTTGGTTTTGGTGAACTGGTTTTCCACCTGCTCGAAGGGCCGCCCGAGCTTTTCAATGTCGCGCTGCGGAATGCCAATGCCGTTATCCGCGATGGTGATGATGATGGCCGCGCCGCTGTCGCGCGCCGAAAGCCGCACCCGCCCGCCCTCGGGGGAGAACTTCACCGCATTGGACAGCAGGTTGATCAGGATCTGCTTCACCGCCCGCCGGTCGGCGCGGAAGGGCGCTGCCACGCCATTGTCGAAGTCCAGTGCCACCCGGGCCTCATGGGCGCGCTGGCCGATGATGCGGGTGACATCCTCCAGCGTCTGGGCCATGGCGACATCGGAATATTCCAGATCCATGCGGCCGGCCTCGATCTTCGACATGTCGAGAATGTCGTTGATGACATCGAGCAGGAACTGGCCAGAGCGCCGGATGTCGTGGCTGTATTCGGCGTATTTGGCATTGCCTAGGGGACCGAACACCTGCTGCTGCATCATTTCGGAAAAGCCGATGACAGCATTGAGGGGAGTGCGCAATTCGTGGCTCATATTGGCCAGAAATTCCGACTTGGAGCGGTTGGCGGCCTCGGCGCGGCCCTTCTCCAGGCTGAACTTGTCGGCCATTTCAGCCAGGCGCTGCGATTGCTCCTCGGCCACCTGACGCTGCTTCTGCAGGTCGCGCACGGTGGTCATCAGGGTTTTTTCCGACTGCAGCAGGCGCTCCTCGTGGCGCTTCAGCGAGGTGATGTCGGTGCCCACCGACACGAAGCCGCCGTCCTTGGTGCGGCGCTCGTTGATGTGCAGCCAGCGCCCGTCACCCAGTTGCACCTCCAGCGACTTGGCATCGCCACTCTCGCCCGAACCCTGCACATACTGGCGCACGATGGGTTCCTTCGCGGCGCGCGTTACCGTGGCATAGTCGGTGCCGGGCTGGCAGGTGGCGGCGGGCAATGAGTGGAACTGCTGGTATTTGGAATTGCACACCACCAGCCGGTTGTTGGCATCCCACAGCACAAAGGCCTCGGAAATATTCTCGATCGCGTCCTTGAGCCGCAGTTCCGCATCCTTGTTGATCTTGTCGGTCTGCTTCTGGTGGCTCACGTCAAACACGAAGCCGATGAGATGGGGTGAATCGGCACTTCCCCCCGGCGCCAGCGCCGCCTGCGCCTTCAGCCATACCCAGTGGCCTTCCTCGTGGCGCATGCGGAATTCTTGGTCGAACACCATGCGCCGCCCGGCCAGCAGTTCCTCCAGCACATCATCAAGGGCCGGCTCTTCCGGGTGGATGCGCGCCGCCAGTTCGCCATAGCTGAGCAGGCCGTCGCGCGGCTCCATGCCCAGGAGGTCATACATGGACTTGGACCAGAACAGTGACCCCGACGCCAGGTCCCAGTCCCATATGCCGCATTGGCCGCGCTCCAGCGCCTTGTCCATGCGCTGTGTGGCAATGGCCAGTGTCTGGTCGGCCTCGGCGGTGCGCGCCGACTGCCAGTGAAAGGCGCCGGATTGCAGCATCAGCACCAGCACGGTGACGGCAAACAATACCGACAGCCGGGTGACATTGTGTTTCCATTGCGTCAGCAGATCGGCCCGGCGCTGAAACACGATGAGACTGCCGGGAAAATTGCCAAGGTCACGCGAAATGGCATGGGCTGCCGCCCCGTCGGCAAGCGTGGTGGCAAAGGGCGCAACACCATTGACCTCGGCCCGCAGGGCGAAGTCCGGCCCCATGAGCAGCGCCAGCGGTCGGCCCACTGCCGCCGTGGTGGCGGGTTGGCTGGCACTGATCATTCCGGCGCCATCCACCAGCAGGAAGGTGCGGTTGTCATCCAGCGCCTGGGCCGGCATGGCCTGGGCAAGCAGGGTGGGCGACAGGCCGGTGGTGGTGCGCCCCTGCGCGGCGTCCTTTTCCAGCGTCAGTTGCAGGCTCTGGGCGGTGGACTGGGCATAAAGCGCCGTCAGCCGGTTCTGTTCGGACACATGGGCCGTGCGGCTGTCCATGAGTTGTGTCAGCAGCGACAGGAACAGGGCCAGAAGAAACAGCACGGTGAGCACCGTGATCACCCGGCGCAACAGCCGTTCGCTGATGGTGATGGTGAGCCGCCGCATGAACGGCAGACCGAGGCGCAGCACCCGGTCGCGGAAGAACAGATCACCGATTTGTGCCCTGGCCAAACAGCACTCCCTGCCTGCGGCCCGTTGGGCCGCACCCCACAGCTGGAGCAATACGCGAGGCAGGGGTGATTTGCCAACCCGGAACAGGCCGCTCCGGGCGGTTGCCTCACCCGCTGAGTGTTCTTGAAATGATCTCGAACACGTCGCGCGACAGCTGCGGCTGATCGAGAATGCGCTGCATCTCGGCCTGCGCCTTCAGGCGGCGCGGCGCATCATAAAGCCGCCACGACCGGAAGCCCGTGGCCATGCGTGCCGCCACCTGCGGATTGGCCTCATTGAGCCGCAGGATGACATCGGCCACCACCGCATAACCCTCGCCATGGGCGGCGTTGAAGCCGGAAGGATTGCCGGCCGTAAAGCCGCCGATGAGAGCATAGACGCGGTTGGGCGTGGTGAAGCTGAAGGCGGGATGTTCGGTGAGCATTTCGATGCGCCGGGCGGCATCCGCACCGGGGATCTGGGCGTTGAGCAGAAGCCATTTGTCCACCAGCAGCGGATTGTCGCGGTGCTTCTGGTAGAAGGCCTCAAGGGCTGCCGCCCGTTCCGGCACATCAAGCGGCATGAGGGCTGCCAGCGCCCCCATCTCTGCCGTCATGCTGCGCGCGGCGGCCAGTTCACGACCGATCAGCGCAACTCCCTTGGCGCTATCGCCCGCCGCCAGCACCGCCAGCGCGGCATAGCGCAACGAGCGCCGCGCCGCCGCCTGCGTGTCCGGCTGGTAGGGACCGTCATCGGCGGTTTTCGCATTGACCGCCAACAGCTGTTCCCTGAGCCGCTGGCCGATGACGGCCCGCACATGTTCACGCGCCATGAGCACCGCGTCGGCGTCAACCTCGCAGCCGATGTGGGCGGCAATTTCAGCCTCGCTGGGCAGCCCCAGCATCAGGGCCTTGAAGGCGTCATCGAGCCTGTCATCAGCCAGCACCCGCGCCAGCCCCGCCGCAAAGGGCGCCACATCCGGCGCCTCACCCTGGCCCGTGGCCGCCGCCACTGCGGCGCTGATGAGCCGCGTGGCCACACGCTGGCCCGCCTCCCAGCGGTTGAAGGCGTCGCGGTCGTGAGCCATGAGAAAGAGCTGCTCAGCCTCCGTGGCGCCGCCGGCAATGATGACAGGGGCGGAAAAGCCGCGATTGAGCGACAGAACCGGGCGCTCGGCCACAGTGGTGAAGGTGAAGCTCTGTTCGGCGGTGGTCAGTTCAATGACCGGACGGTTGAGCGCGCCAACCCCTTCGAGATGGAGCGCCATGTCCGCGCCACGGCTGTCCAGCAGGCCAAGCGCCAGCGGCATATGCAGCGGCGTCTTGTCCGTCTGGCCCGGCGTGGCCGGTGTGTGCTGCGCCAGATTCAGCGTGTAGCGCTGGCCAGCGGCATCATAGCTGCCGGTAACGGCCAGACGCGGCGTTCCCGCCTGTTCATACCAGTTGAAGAACTGTGTGAGGTCGCGCCCCGACACCTCGGCAAAACAGGCAATGAACTGTTCCACCGTGCAGGCCTGGCCGTCATGGCGGGTGAAATACAGATCCATGCCGCGCCGGAAGGCCTGCGCCCCGATCAGCGTTTCCACCATGCGGCAGATTTCAGCGCCCTTCTCGTACACTGTGGGCGTGTAGAAGTTGTTGATCTCGATATAGGACGTTGGCCGCACCGGATGGGCCAGAGGTCCGCCATCCTCCGGAAACTGGCGGGCGCGCAGGACTTTCACATCGGCAATGCGCTTCACCGCCCGCGAGCGCATGTCGGAGGAAAATTCCTGATCGCGGAACACCGTCAGCCCCTCCTTCAGACACAGCTGGAACCAGTCGCGGCAGGTGATGCGGTTGCCGGTCCAGTTGTGGAAATACTCATGGGCGATGATGGCTTCCACCGCCATGTAGTCGGCGTCGGTGGCGGTTTCCGGCACGGCAAGAATGTATTTGTCGTTGAAGATGTTGAGACCCTTGTTCTCCATCGCCCCCATGTTGAAGTCCGACACCGCCACGATGTTGAAGCGCTCAAGGTCATATTCGCGTCCGAACTGTTCCTCATCCCAGCGCATGGAGCGCTTGAGGGCGTCCATGGCAAAGCCGCACTGGCTTTCCTTGCCCTTCTCCACATAGATGCCCAGCGCCACCGGACGGCCCGAGGCGGTGGTGAAACTGTCGTGGATGGAGCCGAGGTCGCCCGCCACCAGGGCAAACAGATAGGACGGCTTGGGGAAGGGGTCATGCCATTCGGCAAAGCCTTCGTGCTGGCGAACCAGATTGCCGTTTGACAGCAGCACCGGGAAGCGCCGGGGATCGGCCGTCATGGTGACGGTGAAGGGGGCCATGCAGTCGGGCCGGTCATGGAAATAGGTGATGCGCCGGAAGCCCTCTGCCTCGCATTGCGTGCAGAACATGCCGTTCGACATGTAAAGGCCGGACAGTGCGGTGTTGGCGGCGGGGTTGATGACGGTGACAATTTCCAGCGTGAAGGGCCGCTGCGGCGGGGCGGCAAGGCTCAGCGCCGTGGCGGACAGGCGGTATTCCGCCGGGTCAAGGTCACGCCCGTCCAGCGCCAGGCGGGCAAGCGTCAGCCCCTCGCCGTCGAGCACCAGTGCGGCCCCGGAGAGCGGGCTTTCCGGGTTGGGCCGCAGCGCCAGCCGGGAGGTGACCCGGGTCGCCTCAGCATCGAGTTGAAAATCAAGGGCCACGGAGTCTATGGTATAGGGCGTGGGCTGGTAGTCCTTGAGCAGGATGGGCTGTGGCGAGGCTGTCGGCATGAAATTGAGTCCGTGATGGAAAGGGTTAAGGCATAACATCATGAGCCGTGCCTTTGTCAAAGATCAGGATGATGCACCCGAGGAACTGGCCGAGCGCCCTATCAGCCAGCACCCCAATCTCGTCACCAGCCGGGGATTGGCCGCCATCGATGCGGAAATGGACAGCCTGCGCCAGCGCATCGCCGAGGCCCATGCCGCTGACGACAAGCAGGCAGCCGCCTGGCTGAACCGCGACCTGCGCTACTGGGTGCAGCGCCGCTCCTCGGCCCAGTTGACCCACCACCCGGACGACCTTGGCCATGTCGCCTTTGCCACCCGCGTCACCATCGGGCGCGATGACGGCCGCCAGCAGGTCTTTGCCATTGTCGGTGAGGACGAGGCCGACCCGGCCCATGGCCTCATTGCCTATGTGTCGCCCATGGCCCACGCCCTGATGAACCGAAAAGTCGGCGAATGGGCCGAAGTGCCCGGCGGCGAAGCCGAAATCCTCAGGATTGAGGCGCTGCAGGACTGACCGTCCGGTTCAGAACCGGTCGGCCCGGTAGGGCGACATGTCCACCGAGGGCTTCTTGCCCGCCATGAGCTGGGCCAGAAGACGCGCCGAACTGGGCGCCCAGGTCAGGCCGAGATGGCTGTGGCCGAAATTGTACCAGAGATTGGCAGCCCGGGTGGAGGGGCCCAGAACCGGCAGCGAATCCGGTGTGCCGGGCCGTCGCCCCATCCAGCGGCTGGCGGTTTCGCCGGGGGCCTTGAGGCCGGGCAGGATGAGCTTGAAATTGCGGAACAGGGCATCGGCCCGCTGCCAGTTTTCGGCAGCGTCCAGGCCGGCAAACTCATCGGTGCCGGCCATGCGCAGGCCGCCCTCCATGGGGGTGATGACGGCGGGCGTGCGCGCAAAGGTGACCGGCCGCGACAGGCTGATGCCGGGGTCGGACAGTTCCATGTGATAGCCGCGCTCCGCCTCAAGCAGGATCCGTTCGCCCAGCGGCTTCAGCAGCCGGTTGCTGTAGGCACCGGCCGCCACCACCACCCGGTCCACCGGCAGGCGGCCGCGCTGGGCCAGCACCAGGGCTGTTGCCTTGCCATCCTTCACATCAATGGCCAGCACCTCGTCATGGATGAACTCGCCGCCGCCCTGCACCACCGCTGCGGCCACGGCCTGCGTCACCTTCAGGGGGCTTTTTATGAAATACCAGCCGCCATGGCTGGCGCCCTTGACGATGTGAGGGGCCAGCGCCGGTTCCATTTCGCGGCACTCGGCGGCGTCGTAGATGATGGACTGATAGCCGTGTTCCGCCTTGATCTGGCGCTCATGGGCCTCGGCCTCGAACTCGCTCTCGCTCTCGAACACGCGCAGCGTTTCGCGCTCCACCATCAGTTCCGAGGCATTGGCGGTGCGCAACAGGTCGCGGTGATCATCCACCACGCTGCGGCACAGGGCGGCCCGCGCGGCGGTAATGGCCCTGACACGCTGCGGCAGGGCATTGCGCGTGGCCGCGAGAAACCAGGGCAGGGCCCTTGGCAGATAGGCGGGACGGATGGTGAGCGGGCCAAGCGGGTCGATGAGCCAGCCCGGAATTTTGAGCAGCACATTGGGCCTGACCGTGGGCAGCACATCGGCAAAGGCCAGAATGCCGGCATTGCCGAAGGAGCAGCCCTCGCCCACCGGCCCGCGGTCGATCAGCGTGACCCTGAAGCCCTGCTGCTGCAGATGGGCCGCCGTGGCAACGCCCACGATCCCGGCGCCGATGATCATGGCATGGGGCGGCAAAGCGGCAACGGACATGGCTTCCTCAGTGACGAATCCTGCTGAAATTCCGGGCAATTTCCCATGGAAAGGCATTTTGGTCCATGGGGGGCGGCAAAGCACCCCGCCGGGAGCCGGCGGGCCCGCCCTTGCGGCGCGATGACCTGTTGAGAAACCTCGGATTTGCGCTGCGCAAGGAACGGCTGTGGCCTAGGTTGCGCCACGCATGAAATCAGTCCCCGCCCAGACCCCCTTGCTCGAGGCCCGCAAGCTCACCAAGACCTTCGGTGCGCTGACCGCCAATGACGCGGTTGACCTGGTGGTGCGCGAGGGTGAGATCCACGCCCTTCTGGGCGAAAATGGCGCCGGCAAGTCCACCCTGGTGAAGATGCTCTATGGGGCGCTTCAGCCCACCTCGGGCGCCCTGTTCTGGAAGGGCGAAGCCATCGCCATTGCCAACCCCGCCGCCGCCCGCGTGCTCGGCATCGGCATGGTGTTCCAGCACTTCTCGCTGTTCGAGGCGTTGACCGCGGTTGAAAACATCGCCCTGGCCCTGCCGGGCGACTTTGACCTTGCCGCCCTGTCACAGCGCATCACCACGCTGTCGGCCGATTATGGCCTGCCGCTGCAACCATCGGCCACCATTGCCGACCTGTCGGTGGGTGAGCGTCAGCGCGTCGAGATCGTGCGCTGCCTGCTGCAAAATCCGAAACTGCTCATCCTTGACGAGCCGACCTCGGTGCTCACCCCGCAGGAGGCCGAACAGCTGTTCATCACCCTGAAGCGGCTGGCCGCCGAGGGCTGCGCCATCCTGTATATTTCCCACCGGCTGGAGGAGGTGCGCCGCATCTGCCAGCGCGCCACCATTCTGCGCCAGGGCCGGGTGGTGGCGGCCTGCGACCCGCGCCGGGAAACCCCGGCCAGCCTTGCCCGGCTCATGGTGGGCGGCGACATTCACGCCGTGCGCGCCCACCGCGATGAGGCGGCGGGGCCGGTGCGCCTCAAGGTCAATGAGCTGTCGCTGCCGCCCGATGGTCCCTTCTCGGTGGCGCTCAAGGACATTTCGCTGGCGGTGCGTGGCGGCGAGGTCTTCTGCATCGCCGGGGTGGCGGGCAATGGCCAGTCGGAACTGTTTGATGCCCTGTCGGGCGAGCGCCTGGCCGATTACGGCCATGCGGTGGAGATTGACGATCAACCCGCCGGACGCCATGGCGTCAACTGGCGGCGCCGCCATGGCGCGGCCTTCGTGCCGGAGGAGCGGCTGGGCCATGGCGCGGTGCCCATGTTTCACCTCTCCGACAATGTGGTGCTGACCCGCCATGCCGTGGACGCCACGGTGGCCGCCAACCGCCGCGTGCTGCGCCCCGGCGCGCGCGCCATCGCCGACCGGGTGATCGCCGCCTTTGATGTGCGCAAGGGCAAGCCGGACCCGGAGGCACGGGCGCTCTCCGGCGGCAATCTGCAGAAATATGTGGTCGGCCGCGAAATGGACCGGAACCCCGGCGTGCTGGTGGTCAACCAGCCCACCTGGGGAGTGGACGCCGGGGCCGCCGCCACCATCCGTCAGGCGCTGGTGGATCTGGCCACGCGCGGCGCGGCCGTGCTGGTCATTTCGCAGGACCTGGATGAGATTTTCGAGATTGCCGACCGCATTGCCGTCATTGCCCGCGGTGAATTGTCCGAGGCCCATGCCGCCCGCGAGATGACACCGGAAATGATCGGCCTCTACATGGCCGGCATGGCCGAGGCGGCGGAGGCGCAAGCGGCGGGAGAGGGAAGCCATGGCCCTCATCCTTGAACGCCGCGTGGAACGCGCCCGGAAATGGATGTGGCTGTCGCCGCTGCTGGCGCTGGCTCTGACCGTGGTGGCAGGCGCCATCATCTTTGCCCTGGCCGGGGTCAACCCGCTGCATGGCCTTTACACCTATTTCATCAGCCCCCTGATGGATGGCTGGGACCGCGAGAAGCTGATTGCCAAGGCGGCCCCCCTCGTTCTCATCGGCGTGGGTCTGGCCGTGGCCTATACCGCCAATGTCTGGAACATCGGCGCCGAGGGCCAGTTCGTGGCAGGCGCGCTGCTGGCCGGTCTGGTGCCGGTCTTTCTGCCGGCCTGGCAGGGCCCCAGCGTCATGGCGGCGATGCTGCTTCTGGGCGTCATCGGCGGCCTCGCCTGGGCCATGGTTCCTGCACTGTTGCGGGCCCGCTTCCACGCCAACGAAATCCTCACCTCGCTCATGCTGGTCTATGTCATGCGCCTTGCCTATGACTGGGCGGTGCGCGGGCCGCTGCGCGATCCCCAGGCCATGAACTTTCCCAAGACGGTGAGGTTCGAAGGCTGGCAGGTCTTGCCCGCCTGGGGTGAGATTCACCTCGGCGCCGCCTTCGCCCTTGTTGCTGCCCTGGTGCTCTATGTGGTCATGGTGAAAATGCTGAAGGGCTTTGAACTGCGCGCCCTCGGCTCCTCGCCGCGGGCTGCCCGCTTTGCCGGTTTCTCCGAACACCGCGCCATCTACTTCGTCTTCGCAGTGTCGGGCGCGCTGGCCGGGCTGGCCGGGGCCTGTGATGTCATGGGCGTGTCGCGCCAGTTGCAGGCGCCCTATGAGCCGAATTACGGCTTTGTCGCCATCATCGTTGCCTTCCTCGGCAGGCTCAATCCCGTGGGCGTCATCTTCGCGGGCCTGCTGCTGGCGCTTTCCTACATGGGCGGTGAAACCGCCAAGGTCACGCTGGGCATTTCCGACAACATCGCCAAGGTGTTTCAGGGCATGCTGCTGATCTTCATTCTCGCCTGCGACACGCTCATTCTCTATCGCATCCGCTGGCAGGGGAGGGCCTGATGGACGCCGTTCTCCCCATTCTGCTCACCATCATTGCCGCCGCCACGCCGCTGGTGCTGGCCGGCATCGGCGAACTCATGGTGGAACGCTCCGGCGTGTTGAACCTCGGTGTCGAGGGCATGATGATCATGGGCGCGGTGGCGGGCTTCGGGGCGGCCTTCATGACCGGCAGTCCCTATCTCGGCATTCTTGCCGCCATCGCGGCGGGCGCGGCCATGGCGCTGCTCTTCGGTTTTCTCACCCTCACCCTGGCCACCAACCAGACCGCCACCGGCCTTGCCATCACGCTGCTCGGGCTTGGCCTGTCCGGCCTCATCGGCAAGCCCTTCACCGGTCAGCCCATCACCCGCCTGCCCAACTGGCACGGCATCGACATTCTGGTGATCTTCTCCTTCATCCTCACCGGAGCCGTCGCCTGGTTTCTATTCCGCAGCCGCGCCGGCCTCATCGTCCGCGCCGTGGGCGACAATCACACCTCGGCCCACACCCTCGGCTATCCGGTGATCCGGGTGCGCTATCTCGCCGTGCTGTTCGGCGGTGGCTGCGCCGGTCTGGCGGGGGGCTATCTGTCTCTCTCCTACACGCCGCAGTGGATTGAGGGCATGACGGCGGGCAAGGGCTGGATTGCGCTCGCTCTGGTGGTCTTTGCCTCGTGGCGGCCGTGGCGTCTGCTGGCCGGGGCCTATCTGTTCGGCGCCATCAGCATTCTGGCCTTCACGGTGCAAACCTTCGCGCTTGGCATACCGTCACAATTTCTCTCGGCGCTGCCCTATCTCGTCACCGTTGTGGCGCTGGTTATCATTTCCCGAAACCGGCTGATGCTGCGGGCCAATACGCCCGCCTGCCTCGGCCGTCCGTTTGTTCCTGACCGTTGAGTTTTTAACCATGGAGAACGTCATGAAGAAAATTCTGCTCTCGGCCGCCGTGGCGGCCATGGCGCTGGGCGCGGCTTCGGCCTCGGCCTTTGCCGCCGACAAATACAAGGCCTGCTGGGTCTATGTCGGGTCCATCGGCGACTTCGGCTATACCTATCAGCATGACCAGGGCCGCCTTGCCGTGGACAAGGCGCTGGGCGACAAGGTGGAGACCGCCTATGTCGAGAACGTGCCGGAAAGCGACAGCGCCACCGCCATTGAACGCATGGCGCGCGACGGCTGCAAGCTCATCTTCACCACCTCCTTCGGCTTCATGGACGCCACCATCGAAGTCGCCAAGAAATATCCGGACGTGAAATTTGAGCACGCCACCGGCTTCAAGACCGCCGAAAACGTGGCCACCTATAACGCCAAGTTCCACGAAGGCCGTTACGTGCTGGGCCAGATTGCCGCCAAGATGTCGAAGACCGGCACAGCGGGCTACATTGTGTCCTTCCCCATTCCGGAAGTGGTTTCGGGCATCAACGCCTTCATGCGCGGCGCCCAGACCGTGAATCCGGATTTCAAGGTGAAGATCATCTGGGTGAACAGCTGGTTTGACCCCACCAAGGAAGCAGACGCCGCCAAGGTTCTGTTCTCGCAGGGGGCCGACATTCTGGTGCAGCACACCGACTCGGCGGCTGGCATGCAGGTGGCCGAGGAGCAGAAGAAGCTCGCCTTCGGTCAGGCCTCGGACATGATCAAGTTCGGCCCGCACGCCCAGCTCACCGCCATTGTCGACAACTGGGGCCCCTATTACATCGAGCGCATCAACCAGGCCATGGATGGCACCTGGAAGACGCAGTCGTCGTGGGAAGGCCTAAAGGAAGGCGTGGTCAACATGGCGCCCTTCACCAACATGCCGGATGATGTGGCCAAGATGGCCGCTGAAACCGTGGAAGGCATCAAGGCGGGCACGGTCAATCCATTCATGGGCAAGATCACCAAGCAGGACGGCACGGTGGTCGGCGAGGACGGCAAGATGCTGCCCGACGGCGACATTCTGGGCATGAACTGGTACGTCAAGGGCGTTGACGACAAGCTGCCGCAGTAAAAGCGCAGCCGGAAAAGTGCCACGCGGTTTTCCGCCGAGCTGCGCGACCTAAAGAGCGCAGCCGGAAAAGTGCCACGCGGTTTTCCGCCGAGCTGCGCGACCTAAAGAGCGCAGCCGGAAAAGTGCCACGCGGTTTTCCGACCCGCTGCGCGACCTGAAAAGCGCAGCCGGAAAAGTGCCACGCGGTTTTCCGCCCAGCGGTGCTGCAATAATGGAAACCGCCGGGAGCAATCCCGGCGGTTTTCGTTTCTTCCCTCTCCCCGCCTGCGGGGAGGGTGAGGGGCTACACCACCAGCTCGATCAGAAACGGCTGCGGATTTTTGAACGAGCGCTGCATCAGCGCGGCGCAGTCCTTCAGCGTGGTCGCCCGCGCCGCCTCCACCCCCATGCCCTCTGCCAGCCTCACCCAGTTCAGGTCCGGATTGCCCAGGTCGAGCATATTCATGGCAGTGGGGCCGGGGTTGGCCCCCACGCCCGCATATTCGCCGATCAGGATCTGATATTTGCGGTTGGACAGAATGACCGTGGTGACCGGCAGGCGTTCACGCGCCTGCGTCCACAGCGCCTGCAAGGTATACATGGCCGAACCATCGGCCTGCACATTGATGACGCGCCGTCCGCCGCCCGCAAGGGCAGCCCCGGTGGCGCAGGGCATGCCGTAGCCGATGGCTCCGCCCGTCACCATCATCCAGTCATGGGCCGGTGCATGGTGCGTGGTCGGAAACAGCGCCCAGCCCAGCGAAATGCCCTCATCGGCCACAATGGCCCCCTCCGGCAGCACCGACGCCAGCATGTGGCCGATGCCCTCTGAATCGATGGGCCCCCGGCCCGGCACGTCTGCCTTTGCCGCCGCCGCCTTCAGGGCCGGGGCCGGGCCGCAGCCCAGTTCCTCGGCCAGCCGCGCCAGCGCCTCTTCGGCGTCATGCTCAACCCGCGACAGTTCCGTCACCCCCGCGGCCTCCGGCGCATGGAGGGATGGCAGGCCGGGATAGGCGAAGAAGCCCACCGGCACCCGCGCATTGACCAGCACGATCTCGGCCACGTCCTTCAGCGCCTCTATGGCCTGGGGGGCGCCATAGGGCACGCGGTTGAGCGGCAGGCGGCCTGCGCCGCGCTGCTGCAAGGCGTTGATGGATTCCGCCATGACCCGGCAGCCCGTTCTGGCCTGAATGCGCGCCGCCTGCGCCTGCGCCCCGGCCATCAGGGCAGCACCCCCCAGCAGCAGCAGCACATTTTTCTTCTCGCGCAAAACCTGCGCTGCCCGCTTCACCGCATGGGCATCAACCGAAGGCGGGGTGGGCGGGGGCAGGGGGGCGGCCACCACGCCGCCAGCGTTCCACGAGGCGTCCGACGGCAGAATGAGGCTGGCAATCTCGCCCGGTGCCGTCATGGCCGCCTGCAGGCCCACCGCCGCATCGCGCCCCACCTGGGCGGCCGCGCGGCTGGTGCGCACCCAGCCCGAAACCGTGGCGGCAAGGGCTGCCGTATCGGCGGCCAGCGGCGGATCAAAGGGCGCATGATAGCTGGCCTGATCGCCGATGATGTTCAGAATGGCGCTGCGGGCGCGCCGGGCATTGTGAAGATTGGCCAGCCCGTTGGCGAGGCCGGGTCCGCAATGCAGAAGGGTCACTGCCGGTTTCCGCGCCACGCGGAAATAGCCGTCGGCCATGCCGGTCACCACGTTTTCCTGCATGCCGGGCACACAGCGAATGCCGGGAATGCGGTCCAGCGCCGCCACAAAATGCATTTCGCTGGTGCCGGGATTGGCAAAACACACCTCAACCCCGCCCTTCACCAGCGTATGAACCAGACTTTCTGCGCCATTCATGCGTCAAACTCCTGCTGCCCTCCAGCCTACAGGGCCGGGGCGCCCCTTCACAAGCCGCCAGCCGGGGCCTCAGCCTTGCGCCAGAATCCCGGCTTTGATTCACCGCCCCCGGTCTGTTACAAGCGCGGCCCGCATTGCCTGTTTTCCCGAAAGCTCACCCATGTCCGACAAGCCCGAAAAAACCGACCGCTACCGCGAGACGGTGTTCCTGCCCAAGACCGACTTTGCCATGAAGGCGGGCCTGCCCCAGAAGGAGCCGGAAATTCTGAAGCGCTGGGAAGACATGGGCATGTACCGGCGCCTGCGTGAGACCGCCAGGGGCAAGCCGCTGTTCGTGCTGCATGATGGCCCGCCCTACGCCAATGGCAACATCCACATCGGTCACGCGCTCAACAAGATCCTCAAGGACATGATCACCCGCTCGCGCCAGATGGCGGGGTTTGACTCCAACTATGTGCCGGGCTGGGATTGTCACGGCCTGCCCATCGAATGGAAGATCGAGGAACAGTATCGCGCCAAGGGCAAGGACAAGAACCAGGTTCCCATCAACGAGTTCCGTCAGGAATGCCGCGCCTTCGCCGCCCACTGGATTGACGTGCAGCGCGAGGAGTTCAAGCGCCTCGGCGTCGAGGGCGATTGGGAAAATCCCTACACCACCATGGCCTTCAAGGCCGAGGCCACCATCGCCGGAGAGCTGTTGAAATTCGCCGAAACCGGCCAGCTCTATCGCGGCTCCAAGCCGGTCATGTGGTCGGTCGTGGAACACACCGCCCTGGCCGAGGCCGAGGTGGAATATCAGGACTATGTGTCCGACACCATCTACGTGAAATTCCCCATCATCTCCGGCGGCATCACCGGTTCGGTGGTGATCTGGACCACCACGCCCTGGACCATTCCCGGCAACCGCGCCATCAGCTTCTCCTCACGCATTGCCTATGGCCTCTACCGGGTCACGGCGGCCCCCGAAGGCAACTGGGCCAAGGTGGGCGAGGTCTATGCGCTGGCCGACAGCCTTGCGGCCGAGGTCATGAAGGCGGCCAAGGTGGAAGCCCATGAGCGCGTCAGCGACTTCAACCCCGCCACTGTGGCCTGCGCCCATCCGCTGGCGGCCCTCGGTTACACCTTCACCGTGCCGCTGCTGGATGGCGACCATGTCAGCGCCGACACCGGCACCGGCTTCGTCCACACCGCCCCCAGCCATGGTGCCGATGACTATGCCGCCTGGATCGAGCATCAGCGCGAGCTGGTGGCCAAGGGCATCGACATTCACATTCCCACCCCGGTGGGCGCGGATGGTCTGTTCACCGCCGACGCACCGGGCTTCGAAGGTCTGGCCGTCATCACCCAGAAGGGCGAGAAGGGCCCCGCCAATGAGGCGGTGATCCGTGCCCTGAGCGAGGCCGGGGCGCTCATTGCCCGCGCCCGCCTCACCCATCAGTATCCGCACTCCTGGCGCTCCAAGAAGCCGATCATCTTCCGCAACACGCCGCAGTGGTTCATCTCCATGGGCGACGGCCAGAAAAACGGCCTGCGCGACAAGGCGCTGAAGGCCATTGATGACACGCGCTTCTTCCCGCCCGCCGGGCAGAACCGGCTGCGCTCCATGATCGAGCAGCGCCCTGACTGGGTGATCTCGCGGCAGCGCGCCTGGGGTGTGCCCATCGCCGTTTTCGTCAACAAGGCGACCGGTGAAATCCTGAATGATATCAATGTGAACCGCCGCATTGTTGAATCGTTTTCAAAGGACGGCGCCGACGCCTGGTTTGCCGACGGCGCGGCCAGCTGCTTCCTCGGCAGCGAGCACCGCGCCGAAGACTATGAGCAGGTGCGCGACATTCTCGACGTGTGGTTTGACTCCGGCTCCACCCATGCCTTCGTGCTGGAGCAGCGGCCCGATCTGAAGTGGCCGGCTGATGTCTATCTCGAAGGCTCGGACCAGCATCGCGGCTGGTTCCATTCCTCGCTGCTGGAAAGCTGCGGCACGCGTGGCCGCGCTCCCTATGATCAGGTCATCACCCACGGTTTCACCATGGCCGAGGATGGCCGCAAGATGTCCAAGTCGCTGGGCAACATCGTCTCGCCTCAGGAGGTCATCAAGCAGTCGGGGGCCGACATTCTCCGCCTGTGGGTGGCCTCCTGCGACTATGCCGACGACCAGCGCATCGGCCCCGAAATCATCAAGAACACCGTGGAGGCCTACCGCAAGCTCCGCAACACCTTCCGCTACATGCTGGGGGCGCTCGACGGGCTGAAGGACTGGGAGACCGTCTATCCCAAGGACATGCCGGAGCTGGAGCGCTACATTCTCCACCGCCTGTGGGAAATGAACGGCGTCATCCGCGCCGCCTATGAGGTCTATGACTACAAGAAGATCTATGCCGCGCTGATGCAGTTCATGACGGCCGATCTCTCGGCCTTCTATTTCGACATCCGCAAGGACGCGCTCTATTGCGACCCGTGGTCCAGTGTGAAGCGCCGCGCCACCCGCACCGTCATGGACCAGCTGTTCCACTGCCTCACCACCTGGTGGGCGCCCATCCTGGCCTTCACCATGGAGGAGGTATGGCTCACCCGCTTTTCCGCAGACGGCTCGTCGGTTCATCTCATGCCCTTCGCCATGGCGCCGGACAATTGGCGTGATGATGCCCTGGCGAGGAAGTGGGACCAGATCCGCAACATCCGCCGCGCCGTCACCGGGGCGCTGGAAATCGAACGCGCCGAAAAGCGCATCGGCTCGTCGCTGGAAGCCGCCCCCGAGGTGTTCGTTGCCATGGAGGGCGATGCCATGGCCATGCTCCAGTCCATCGACTTTGCCGAGGTCTGCATCACCTCCGGCCTCACGCTCAGCACGGGCGAAGGCCCGGCCAGCGCCTTCCGACTTGATGACCTGAAGGGTGTGGCCGTGGTGCCGGCTCTGGCCAGGGGCCGGCGCTGCGCCCGCTCCTGGAAGGTGAGCGAGGCGGTGGGCACCGACAAGGATTTCCCCGACATCACCCCGCGCGATGCCGAGGCGGTGCGCGAGTGGCAGACGCGCTTCAAGAAGACGGTGTGATGCGCCTTTCCCTGTGGGGCCGCCATGCGCCGCTGACCCTGGGTCTGGCGGTCCTCACCTTTGTGGCCGATCAGGCCCACAAATGGTGGATGCTCCATGTCTATGACATAGAGGGCAGGGGCACCGTGCCCCTCACCGCCTTCTTCGATCTGGTCATGGTGTGGAACCGGGGCGTGTCCTATGGCCTCCTTGCCACCCACGCCCAGGGGCTGCTCATTGCCCTCAGTCTGCTGATTTCGGCCTTTCTCTGGCGCTGGGCGGCAATGGCCCGCCACCGGCTCACGGCAGCGGCTCTTGGCCTGGTGATCGGAGGGGCGCTGGGCAATGCGCTGGACCGGGCGCTGCACGGCGGGGTGGCGGATTTCTTCCACCTCCACTGGGGCGGCTGGAGCTGGTATGTGTTCAACATTGCCGATATTGCCATCGTTGCAGGGGTGGGTCTGCTGCTCTATGACTCCCTGCGCAACGGCAAGGCCTGACGCCGGAGCCTTGGATTTGCCGGATTCTCAGGCCATTCTGCCCGAAACCACAGGACCGCTCCCATGACCGCTGCCAAGAATGCCACCCTGAGCCTGCTCGCCGTCCTGCTGCTGGCGGGCTGCTCGGAATCGCGGGTGCTCAATGCCCTCGGCGCCAAGACCACCGGCCCCCAGGACAATGCGGTGGTGGGCAACCAGTTGTCCATGCCGCCGGACATGCAGTTGCGCGCCCCCGGCACCGGGGCGGCACCCGCTCCCCAGACCTATGCCGCCACGCCGCCGGTTTCGGCGGCCCCGCCGGCTGGCAGCTATGCGGCGCCACCCGCCGCCACCCAGGGCGCCTATGGCACCTATGGCGCAGCCCCCGCGCCCGCCCCGCAGGCCGGCCTGCAGCAACCGCCGCAACCGCCCAAGAGCCGCTATCCCGCCAACTATGTGGCCGGCGCCAATGACATTACCCTGAAACAGAAGAAACCCATCACCCAGGCCACCTATGCCGAATATGGCATTTCGCCCACCAGGCCCGACGGCACGCCCAAGACCCAGGCCGAAATGAATGACGAACTGGCCGCCGCCATGAAAAAGCGCAAGCTGCAGCAGAACCCGCGCTACGGCACCATCTTCAACATGGGCAACGTCTTCACGTCTGAGTGACCGCGCCCGTTTTCTTCACCATGACAGGAATTTCACTGGCGCGGCGCGCCCGTGCTCGCCATCTTCGCCCCATTCTGCTGCCCATCCGGGAGTCCGCATGACCGGCCTTCGCCTGTTGTTTTCCGCCTCTGCCGTAAGCCTCGCCCTGACCCTTCCCGCTCAGGCGCTCAATGTCGCGGTCAGTGATTTCAGGCTCGCCAACGGCATGGAGGTGGTGGTGATCCCCGACCACCGCGCCCCGGTGGTCACCCACATGGTGTGGTATCGGGTGGGGGCCGCCGATGAACAGTCCGGCAAATCCGGCCTTGCCCATTTTTTCGAGCATCTGATGTTCAAGGGCACGCCGAAGCACCCCGAGGGTGAGTTCAACCGCATCGTCCAGGTCAACGGCGGTGATGACAACGCCTTCACCGGTGCCGACTACACCGCCTATTTCCAGCGGGTGGCCGCCAACCGCCTCGACGCCATGATGGCGCTGGAGGCCGACCGCATGCAGAACCTTTCCCTGTCCGACGAGGTGGTGAACACCGAGCGCAACGTCGTGCTGGAGGAGCGCCGCCAGACCACCGAGAATGATCCGAGCCGCCTGTTGGCCGAGCAGATGTCGGCCGCCCTCTACACCGCCCATCCCTATGGCCGGCCGGTGGTGGGCTGGATGTCGGAAGTGTCGAAACTGACCGGTCAGGATGCCATTGATTTCTACCGCGCCCATTACACCCCGGCCAACGCCATTCTCGTGGTGGCGGGCGATGTGACGCCGGACGAGGTGAAACGTCTGGCCGAGAAAAACTATGGGAACCTGAAAAACACCTTCACGCCCACGGCGCGCCTGCGCACCCCCGAGCCCGAGCCGGTGGCCGCCCGGCGCGTGGCGATGGTGGACAGCCGCGCCGCCACCCCCTCCTTCAGCCGGGCCTATCTGGCGGTCAGTGAAACCAGCGATCCCGGCCTGCAGTCGGAAGCGCTTTCGGTGCTGGCCGAAGTGCTGGGCGGCGGCTCCCAGGGCCGCCTCTACAAGGAACTGGTGGTGAAGCAGAAAATCGCCGCCCAGGCGGGCGCCTGGTATTCCGGCAGCGGCATGGATAGCGACACATTTGCAGTTGCCGCCGCTCCCGCCAACAACGCCAGCCTGACTGATCTGGAAAAAGCCATCGACGCCGAGATTGCCCGCATCGCCCAGGATGGGCCGACGGCGGAGGAAGTGGAAAAGGCGCGTCAGCGCATCATCGACGCCAATGTCTATACCCTCGACAGCCAGTTTGAGCTGGCCCGCCAGTTTGGCGCAGGGCTGGCGGTCGGACTTTCCATCGACGCCATCAAGGGCTGGGACGAACGCATCGCCAGGGTCACGGCGGATGATGTCAAGGCCGCTGCCCAGGCCACGCTGAAACCCGAGCGCTCCGTCACCGGCACGCTTGCTCCCAAGTCCGCCAACTGAGGTTGTCATGCTGAAGCTTGCGCTGCGCGGCCTGTTCGCCCTTGTCCTTCTGCCGCTGCTGGTTCTGCCCGCTGCCGCCGTCACCATTCAGGAGGTGAAAAGCCCCGGCGGCATCACCGCCTGGCTGGTGGAAGACCACACCATTCCCCTCATTGCCATGCAGTTTGCCTTTGCCGGCGGTTCCACTTCCGACCCCGAAGGCAAGGAGGGGGCAGCCCACTTCCTCACCGGCATGCTGGACGAGGGCGCGGCCGACATGGACAGCCCCACCTTTCAGGCCCGCCGCGAGGAACTGGCCATGCGCCTGTCCTTCGATGATGACCAGGACCGCTTCACCGGCAATTTCCAGACCCTGAGCCGCAACCGCGATGCCGCCTTTGCCCTGCTGAAGGCAGCCCTCACCGCCCCCCATTTTGACGCCGAACCCATGGAGCGGGTGCGCCAGCAGTTTCTGGTCAGCGTGCGCGACGAGGCCAAGGACCCCGGCACCATGGCCAGCCGCCAGTGGCTGGCCATGGCGGCCCCCGGCCATGCCTATGGCCGCAATCCGCATGGCACCGAGGCCACCATTCAGGCCATGACAACTGATGATCTGCGCGCCACCCATCAACGTCTGTTCACCCGCAAGGGCCTGTTGATATCGGTGGTGGGCGACATGGACGCCGCCACCCTGGCGCGCACCCTGGATGATGTCTTCGGCGCCCTGCCGGACACCGATCCGCCCGCCCCGCCCGCCCTGCTGACGGTACCCGAAGGCCCCATGCTGAAGGTGACCGACATGGACATGCCGCAGAGCATCATCCTGTTCGGCGGTGCTGGTCTTCTGCGCAGCGACAAGGACTTCATCCCCGCCTATGTCATGAACCAGATTCTGGGCGGCGGCGGTCTGGGCTCGCGCCTGTCATCGGTGGTGCGGGAAAAGAAAGGCCTCACCTATGGCATCGACACCGGCCTGTTGCCGCTGCGGCGTGGCGGCTTGTTCTTCGGATCCTTCTCCACCCGCAACGACAAGGCGGGTGAGGCCATGGCACTGGTGAAGCAGGAACTGCAGCGCATGGCCAAGGACGGCCCCACCGCAGAGGAACTGGAGCAGGCCAGAACCTATCTTACCGGCTCCTATGCCCTGCGCTTTGATTCCAACGCCAAGATTGCCGGGCAGTTGCTGGCCATCCAGCAGGACAATCTCGGCATTGACTATATCAACCGGCGCAATGCCCTGGTGGAAGCCGTCACCATCGCTCAGGTGAAGGAACAGGCCCAGCGCCTTCTCCACGCCGACAAACTGCTGGTTTCCGTGGTGGGCAAGCCCCAGGGCCTGTAACGGGTCAGTTGAGGACGCCGCACTTCCCGCCTAAAACCTTGCTCCATGCGAATCCACCGGCTTTCGGAAGGCACCATCAACCGCATCGCCGCGGGCGAGGTCATTGAGCGCCCCGCCAGCGTGGTGAAGGAGCTGGCTGAAAACGCCATTGACGCCGGGGCCACCCGCATTGACGTGATCTTCCATGGCGGCGGCAAGACGCTGATCCGCGTTATCGATGACGGCTCCGGCATGGCCGCCGATGATCTCGCTCTGGCGGTGGAGCGCCACGCCACCTCGAAACTCGCCGATGATGACCTGATCCACATTGCCACTTTGGGCTTTCGCGGCGAGGCGCTGCCCTCCATCGGCGCCGCCGCCCGCCTGGCCATCACCTCGCGCCATGCCGGGGGCGAGGCCCACCACATTGCCGTGGCGGGCGGGGCCAAGGCGGCGGTGAAGCCCGCCAGCCTCAACCACGGCACCGAGATTGAGGTCACCGACCTGTTCTATGCCACGCCGGCGCGCCTGAAATTCCTGAAAACCGACCGCGCCGAAACCACCGAGGCCGCCGAGGTGATCCGCCGTCTGGCGCTGGCCCATCCCGCCGTCGGCTTCAGCTTTGTCACCGAAGAACGCCGCCTCATTGACTGCCCGCCCGGCGAAACCACGCAAGCGCGTGTGGCCCGCATCATGGGGCGCGACTTCATGGCCTCGAGCGTGGCGGTTGCCCACGCCGCCGAAGATGTGGTGGTGGAAGGCTATGCCTCGCTGCCCACCTATTCGCGCGCCCAGGGCAGCCAGCAATATGCCTTCGTCAATGGCCGCCCGGTGAAGGACAAGCTCATCAGCGGCGCCATCCGCGGTGCCTATGCCGACCTGATGATGCGCGGGCGCTTTCCCGCCGTGGTGCTGTTTCTCACCTGCGATCCCGCCCGGGTTGATGTTAACGTCCACCCCGCCAAGGCCGAGGTGCGCTTTCGCGATGCCGGTTTCGTCCGTGCGCTGATCGTCAAGTCCATCCGCGCCGCACTGGCGCAACCGGCCGCCCAGGCCGACAGTGAGCTTTCCGCCGCCACGGCCCACAGCTTCTCCTCTCCCTTCCGGCCCGCCCCGTCACGCTGGAGCGGTTATGTTCCGCCACCGGCCGAAACCGGCGGACGCGAGGCCTTTGCCGAGCGGGCGGCGCAAGTTTTTGACATGGGCCTGCCGCCGGAAATGCGCGCAAGCCCCCCGGCCACTGACGCAGCCATGGACTATCCCCTCGGCGTGGCCGTGGCCCAGCTGCATAATGCCTACATCCTCACCCAGACCGCCCATGGCCTGATGCTGGTGGACCAGCATGCCGCCCATGAACGCCTGACCTATGAACGGCTGAAGCGCGAGCGCCAGGGCAGGGGGGTCATCACCCAGCCCCTGCTGGTGCCGGACGTGATCGCCCTGCCGCCCATTGAAACGGCGCGCCTTCTGTCTGCCGCCGACCTTCTGGCCGATGCCGGTCTGGTGATCGACGGTTTCGGTGATGACACCGTCGTGGTGCGCGAAGTGCCTGCCGCACTGGGCGGCATCGACATGAAGGGCCTGCTCAAGGACATTGCCGATGATCTGGCTGAACTGGACACGTCGGCGGCGGTGACGGAGAAGGTCAATGCGGTGCTCTCCACCATGGCCTGCCACCGTTCGGTGCGCGCCGGGCGGGCGCTGCGCCCTGAGGAGATGAATGCACTGCTCCGTGAAATGGAGGCCACGCCCAATGCCGGCCAGTGCAACCACGGCCGCCCCACCTACATCGAACTGAAACTCGCCGACATCGAACGGCTCTTTGGCCGATCCTAGAGCAGCCTGACTTTTGACAGTTGCGGCAAAAGTCAGAAAGCTGCGCGCCAACAATCAGGGCGAGCGGGTGTTTTGATTCATCAAAACGACCGCTCTATCAGGGCGCGCGGTAAAACCGCACCACCGTATCGCCATAGTCGCGGGCATCGATAAGGCTCAGTCCCTCCGGCGTTGCCACCTCGGCCTTCAGCGCTTCCTCCAGCACCACCACGGCACCGGGTGAAAGCCAGCCGCCCGCCCCCAGCCCGGCCAGCGCACGCTCACCCAGTCCCCGGTTATAGGGCGGATCACAGAACACCAGATCGAAGGGCGGCAGCGGCGCGCAGGCGCCCAGCGCCGCCGCATCGCGCCGCCAGATCTTGGCCTGGCCTATGACCCCCAGCGCATCGGCATTGCGCCGGATGACGCCGCGCGCCGCCGTGGCCTCGTCGATGAAATGGCAGAAGCGGGCGCCGCGCGAAATCGCCTCCAGCCCCAGGGCCCCGGTTCCGGCAAACAGGTCAAGCACGCGCGCATCCGCTACCGTGAAATCACCCATGCCATGGGCGAGGATGTTGAACATGGCCTCGCGCACCCGGTCCGAGGTGGGGCGCGTGGCCTGGCCCGCCGGAGCCGCCAGCGCGTGGCCCTTAAACCTGCCGCCGACGATCCGCATGCGGCCTTTCCCTTTTCTGGCCTTCAATGGAAGCGCGGATGACGCGGGCCGGCACTTCCTCGATGCCGCCGCGCGCCAGATCACCCAGCATGAAGGGTCCGAAACTCACCCGGATCAGCCGGTTGACGCGCAGGCCCAGATGTTCGCAGATCTTCTTCACTTCGCGGTTCTTGCCCTCGCGGATGGCAATGGTGAGCCACTGATTGTCGCCCTGTGAGCGCTCCACCCTGGCTTCGATGGGGCCATAGCGCACCCCCTCGATCTCCACGCCATTCTTCAGCGCGACGAGCTTCGCTTCATCCGCCAGCCCATAGGCCCGCACCCGATAGCGCCTGAGCCAGCCGGTGGACGGATGCTCCAGCTGCCGCTCCAGCGCCCCGTCATTGGTGAGCAGCAGCAGCCCCTCGGTGTTGATATCCAGTCGTCCCACCGAAACCACGCGCGGCAACTGCTCGCGCAGCTTGTCGAACACGGTAGGCCGCCCCTGCGGGTCCTTGTGCGACACCACCAGACCGGCCGGCTTGTGATAGCGCCACAGCCGGGTTTCCTCGTGCCGGGGCAGCGCCTTGCCGTCCACCGTCACCACGTCCTGCGCCGTCACATTGCGCGCCGCCGTGCTCAGCGGCTTGCCGTTGATGAACACCCGGCCCTCGGCAATCAGCCGTTCGGCGTCGCGCCTGGAGCAAACGCCCGCCCGCGCCATGACCTTGGCAATGCGCTCGCCTGCAAAAGTGCTTGTCTTGACCTGATCCGTCATTTCAGGCTCATGTCGCACGATGAAGCTGAAAGTGCCAGAGCCAATGTTGCGCGCCCTTGCCGAGGCCGAGGCTGCCGCCGCCCGCGGCGAAGTGCCGGTGGGGGCGGTCATCGTGGATGGGGAAGGCACCATCATTGCTGCCGCCGGCAACCGCACCCTGGAACTGAAGGATCCCACCGCCCATGCCGAAATGCTGGCCATCCGGGAAGCGGCGGCCAAACTGGGCAGCGAGCGCCTGACGGGCTGCACGCTCCATGTCTCGCTGGAACCCTGCGCCATGTGCGCCGCTGCCATTTCCTTTGCCCGCCTGCGCCGCGTCTATTTCGCTGCGGGCGACGCCAAGATGGGGGCGGTGGAACACGGGCCGCGCTTCTTCAGCCAGCCCACCTGCCACCACCGGCCCGAGGTCTATGGCGGCATTGGCGAGGCTGAGGCGGCCCGCCTGCTCAGGTCATTCTTTCAGCATCGCCGCTGACCGGATCAGGCTGCGGCAAACGCACCTTCAGCGACCGGCGCAGGTTTTCGCGGGCTGTCTCCGCCCCGGCCATGATGTCGCGCCAGCGCAGGAAATCCCCTGAGCCGAACTGATCCACTGCCGGCCGGATATAAATGTCGGGCGGGTTCAGCGCCCGCCGCATGTCGGCCAGTTCCTTGAACATGATGTGCATGGAGCCTACCGCCAGTTCCATGTTGGAAGGCATTTTCTGGCCCACCGCGCGCGGACGGCCCGACACGTCAATGGCCACCACCACATCCATGCCGTCGCGTACATGGTTGAACGGCACCGGATTGGTAACCCCGCCATCGACATGCAGCCGGCCATCAAGCCGGGTCGGCTGGAAAATCCCGGGAATGGCAATGGAGGCGGCAATGGCGGGCACCAGCGGCCCCTTGTCGATCACCCGCTCCACCATCTGTTCATAATCCGTCACCACCACCTTGAAGGGGATGTCCAGTTCCTCGAAGGTCTTTGGCACATCGTCCGGCAGCAGCAGTTCCACCAGCTTTTCCGTCTGGATTTGGAACGAGGCATAGCCGGTGAGCGTCAACAGGTCGGTCAGCCGTGCCCCGCGTGAACCGAACAGGTGGCGGGCAAGATCAAGCCGGTGGCCGAACAGACGCTCCGTATGCTGACGAATATCGGCGGCGGAAATGCCCGCCGCATAGGTCACCCCGACCAGCGCCCCAATGCTGGTGCCGGCAATTACCGCAGGCCGGATGCCGAGTTCATCGAACACCCCCAGCATGGGAATGTGGGCCACCCCGCGGGCGGCCCCGCCGCCCAGCGCCAGGCCGATCTTCAGGGCCTTCTGGGTCATGCGCCGCGCTCCACCGCCCGCCAGCCGATGTCGCGGCGGCAGATCCCTTCCGGCCAGTCGATGCGGTCCACCGCGCCATAGGCGGCAGATTGCGCCTCGGCCACGCTGCGCCCCAGGGCGGTCACGTTCAAAACCCGTCCGCCATTGGCCACCAGCCTGCCATCACGCAGCGCCGTGCCGGCGTGGAAAACCTGAATCATTTCCCCAAAATCCTGATCCAGACCATTGATAACGCTACCCTTTTCAACATCGCCAGGATAGCCCCTGGCAGCCATGACCACGGTCAGCGCCGCCTCGGGCCGCCAGTCCGCCGCCAGCCCCGACAGACCGCCCGTGGCGCTGGCCATGAGCAGCGGCAGCAGGTCGCTGTCGAGGCGCATCATCAGCACTTGCGTTTCCGGGTCGCCGAAGCGGGCATTGTATTCAATGAGCTTGGGCCCGTCGCGGGTCAGGATCAGACCGGCGTAAAGCACGCCGCGATAGGGGTGGCCCATCTCCTTCAGCGCCCGCACCGTCGGCTTGACGATGGTTTCCAGCGCTTCGGCGCACAGGGCTTGCGTCATCACCGGTGCCGGCGAATAGGCGCCCATGCCGCCGGTGTTGGGGCCTGTGTCCCCATCACCCACCCGCTTGTGGTCCTGGGCGGTGGCCAGCGGCAGCACCGCGTCACCATCGGACAGCACGAAGAAGCTCGCCTCCTCACCCTCCAGAAATTCCTCGATCACACATTCCGCGCCGCCGAAGCGCCCGGCAAAGATGTCGGCCAGTGCCGCCTCAGCCTCAGCCATGGTCATGGCCACCGTCACACCCTTGCCCGCTGCCAGGCCATCGGCCTTGATGACGATAGGCGCCCCCTTGCTGTTGAGATAGGCCAGCGCCGATGCATGGTCCTTGAACCGGCCATAGGCGGCGGTGGGAATGTGATAGCGGGCACAGATGTCCTTGGTGAAACCCTTGGAACCCTCCAGCTGGGCGGCAAATCTGGTCGGCCCGAAGGCCGCAATGCCGGCTGCCGCCAGATCATCGACCAGCCCCGCCACCAGTGGCGCCTCCGGCCCCACCACCACAAATTCAACGCCACTGTCGCGGCAGAACCGGATCACCTGATCGTGGCGCGCCACGTCCAGCCCCACGCACTGGCCAAGCCTGGCCATGCCCGGATTGCCCGGCGCACAATAGAGCGTGGTGAGCAGCGGCGATTGTGCCAGCTTCCAGGCCAGCGCATGTTCACGCCCGCCCGCACCGATCAACAGAACCTTCATGTCAGACTTGTCCCTCGGCTAGCCTTGCTTTCGTCCGCCTTCTCGCATTTGATGGCGGCGGAATCAAAGCAAAAGCCATGGCTGAACCCCCACCCTTCGACCCCGAAACCGGTGAGATCATCGAACCGAGGCCCAATCTGGCGGAATATTCGGTCAGCGCGCTTTCGCATGCGCTGAAACGCACCCTGGAAGACACCTTCGGCCATGTCCGGGTGCGTGGCGAGATTTCCGGCTATCGCGGCGCCCACTCCTCGGGCCATGCCTATTTCGCCATCAAGGACGAGGGTGCCAAGCTCGATGCCGTCATCTGGCGCGGAACCTTTGGCCGTCTCAGCGCCGTTCTGCAGGAGGGGCTGGAGGTCATCGCCACCGGGCGCATCACCTCTTACCCCGGCAAATCCTCCTATCAGATCATCATCGAGAGCATTGAACCGGCGGGGGTTGGCGCGCTCATGGCGCTGCTTGCGGAGCGCCGCAAGAAACTCGCCGCCGAAGGCCTGTTTGACGCCGCCCGCAAGCGCCCCTTGCCCTATCTGCCGCGCCTCATCGGGGTTGTCACCTCGCCCACCGGGGCGGTGATCCGCGATATTCTCCACCGTCTGAAGGACCGCTTTCCGCGGCCTGTTCTGGTCTGGCCGGTGCGCGTGCAGGGCGACAGTGCCGCCGCCGAAGTGGCCGCCGCCATCCGTGGCTTCAACGCCATGGCCACCCCGCCTGATCTCATCATCGTGGCGCGCGGCGGCGGCTCGCTGGAAGACCTCTGGGCCTTCAACGAGGAAGTGGTGGTGCGGGCTGCCGCCGAAAGCCGCATTCCGCTCATTGCCGCCATCGGCCATGAGACCGACACCACCCTCATCGACCATGCCGCCGACCATCGCGCCCCCACCCCCACGGCGGCGGCGGAGAAGGCTGTGCCGGTGCGCGCCGACCTTCTGGCTGAACTGGCGCAGCTGGCGGCCCGCCATCAGCGCAGCTTTTCCCGCACCATGGATGAACGGCGCATGCGGATCCGGTCTGCCGCGCGCGCCCTGCCAAGGCCGGATGACATTCTGGCGCTGGCCCGCCAGCGCCTTGACATGGCCAGCGGCAGGCTCGTCCATGGCCTGGCGGCCAATTTGTCCGTTCACAGGCTCCGCCTGGCCCGCACCACCGGCCGCCTCAGCCTTGGTCCCATCGGGCAGCGTGTGGCCGATCAGCACCGCCACCTGACCGAGCAGGGGGAACGGGCTGAACGGGCCATGGCCCATCTGATCGGCCGCCGCCGCCACCGGCTTGCCGCCGAGGTGAAGCTCTTTGCCTCGCTCAACTACACTTCGGTTCTGGCCAGGGGCTATGCCATTGTCCGTGATGCCAGGGGGGCGCCGGTGCGCAGCGCCGCCGCCGTCAAACCGGGGCAGACTCTGGAGATTGAATGGGCCGATGGCCGCGTCGGCGTCCACGCCAACCGCGACCGCGATCAAGGGTCGCTCTTCTAACTGGCCCGGACCTCTGCTAAACGCCACCAATGGTTTTCCGCACCTCTCCGCTCGCCGTTCAGCGCGAGGCCAGATTGCGCTATCTCGACGGTGACTATGCCGTGATCGAGGACGGCGATTTTGTGCTGTGCGGCGTCACCGGCAGCCCCATCCGCCTGGAAAACCTGAAATACTGGAATGTCGATCGCCAGATCGCCTATCGCGATGCGGACGTGGCCTTTGCCGACTTTCTGGCCCATGCGGCCGGGGAATGACCAGTGCCCCTACCAGTAGGGGATGTAGCCGGGCCGCGGAAGTTCCGGAATCACAAAGCTGCGCTCGAAAATGATGAAAAAGTTGAGGGCAATGAGCACGCCCTGCACATAAAGGGCCGTCTGCGGCCGCAGCCGGTTGGCGCCCCTGGCCTTGCGGATGATATGAATGAGGAAGAACAGCGTATTCAGCACCAGAACCTGGGTAATGATCGGCGGATTGCCCGCACTGAAGAAGGCGTTCAGTTCTGCCCATCGCGCTTGCAATACGGCCTGCCACATTGGCGGATCTCGTTTTCTCCTGCCCCGAAGCCTGAAAGGGTAGGGTGCCTTCGTTAACGAAGTCTTGCCGGTCCATGGCTAAAGGCCGTCATTGGCGGCTGGAAACCGGCCTCCGGCTTGTGTATATGTCGCTGCCTGTTGTCGTGGAGTAACGGAAATGGTTTCAAATTGGACACCGGACAGCTGGCGCCAGTTCCCGGTCCAGCAGATGCCCGACTATGCCGATGCCGAAAAGCTGGCGCTGGTTGAGAAGCGTCTGGCGGGCTTTCCGCCGCTGGTTTTTGCCGGTGAGGCGCGCAAGCTGAAGCGCCGCCTGGCCAAGGTGGCCGAGGGCCGCGCTTTCCTGCTTCAGGGTGGCGACTGCGCCGAAAGCTTCGCCGAACATTCCGCCGACAACATCCGCGATTTCTTCCGCGTCTTCCTGCAGATGTCGGTGGTGCTGACCTTCGCCGGCGGCCAGCCGGTGGTCAAGGTCGGGCGCATCGCCGGGCAGTTTGCCAAGCCGCGCTCCAACCCCAGCGAAAAGGTGGACGGGGTGGACTATCCCATCTACCGCGGTGACATCATCAATGACGCCGCGCTGAGCCGCGAGGGCCGCACACCCGACCCGGAACGCCAGATCATGGCCTACCGCCAGTCGGCTGCCACGCTCAACCTGCTGCGCGCCTTTGCCCAGGGCGGCTACGCCAACCTTGAGCATGTCCACAACTGGACCCTCGGCTTCATCAAGGACTCACCCGCCTTCGAGCGTTATCAGGAGTTGTCCGACCGCATCACCGAGGCGGTGGGCTTTATGCGCGCCTGCGGCATCAACGCCGAAACCGCGCCGCAGTTGCGCCAGACCGATTTCTTCACCAGCCACGAGGCGCTGCTCCTCGGCTATGAGCAGGCGCTGACCCGCGTCGATTCCACCACCGGCGACTGGTATGCCACCTCCGGCCACATGCTGTGGGTGGGCGACCGCACCCGCCAGCCCGACCATGCCCACATCGAGTTCATGCGCGGCATCAGAAACCCCATCGGCATCAAGTGCGGCCCGACCATGAAGGGTGACGACCTGATCCGCCTCATTGACACGCTGAACCCGGAAAACGAACCGGGCCGCCTGTCCCTCATCACCCGCTTTGGCGCCGGCAAGATCGACAAGCACCTGCCGGAGCTGATCCGCGCCGTGAAGCGCGAAGGCCGGGTGGTGGTTTGGTCCTGCGATCCCATGCACGGCAACACCGTGCAGTCCACCAGCGGCTACAAGACCAGGCCCTTTGACGCCATCCTGACCGAGGTGCGCAACTTCATGTCGATCCACCAGTCCGAAGGCTCCTATGCCGGCGGCATCCATGTGGAAATGACCGGCAAGGATGTGACCGAGTGCACGGGCGGCATCCGGGCGCTGTCCGACAAGGATCTGAACGACCGCTACCACACCTTCTGTGATCCCCGCCTCAACGCCGCCCAGGCGCTGGAACTGGCCTTCCTGCTGGCCGAGGAGATCAAGAAATCCATGGCCACCCGGCCGCCGCTCAGCGACGAGTCCATGGAGGCGGCAGAATAGGAGCGCCGATGATCGAGCTATATTCCTGGGGCACCCCCAACGGCCACAAGATCACGCTCTTTCTGGAGGAGGCGGGCCTCGCCTATCGTCTCCACCCCGTCAACATCGGCAAGGGCGAGCAGTTCGCCCCCGACTTTCTGGCCATTTCGCCCAACAACCGCATTCCCGCCATCATCGACACCGACCCGGCCGACGGCAAGGGGCCGCTGTCGGTGTTTGAGTCCGGCGCCATTCTTCTCTACCTCGCCGAAAAGACCGGCAAGTTCCTGCCGCGCGACAGCCGCGCCCGCATGCAGGTGCTGGAATGGCTGTTTTGGCAGGTGGGCGGCCTTGGCCCCATGGCTGGCCAGAACGGCCACTTCAACCACTATGCGCCGGAAAAGGTGCCCTATGCCATGGACCGCTACACCAGGGAGACCACCCGTCTCTATGGCGTGCTGAACAGGCAGCTGGCAGACCGGGACTATATTGCCGGCGACTATTCCATTGCCGACATGGCGTCCTATCCCTGGATTGTGCCGCATGAGCAGCACAAGCAGGTCATTGGCGATTTTCCGGCGCTGAAACGCTGGTTTGACCGCATGGCCGCCCGCCCGGCGGTGCAGAAGGTCTATGCCAATGCCAAGGCCAGCTATTCTGCTCCGTTGACGGACGAAGAGCGCGCCAACCTGTTCGGCCAGAAACCGAAAACCTGACCCCCCGTGAACCATGGCGGCGCAGCCCACCTTGACGGCGCCCGCCCTTTCCGCCATTTTGCCTCCCATGTCGCTGCGCCCCTTCTGCATTTGCTGGATTATTATCAGCTAGCTCAACCGCTGGCAGGGCGCCGCTTGTCTTCTTCAAAACATAAGCGCAGCCGGGCCGGCAAACCCGGATAGACCCATGCCGCTTGTGCTTTACAACACGCTCACCCGCCAGAAACAGGCATTCACACCCATCGATCCGTCGCGGGTGCGCCTCTATGTCTGCGGCCCCACGGTCTATGACTTTGCCCACATCGGCAATGCCCGGCCCGCCATTGTCTTTGACGTGCTGTTCCGGCTGCTGCGCCACATCTATGGGCCGGACCATGTCACCTATGTGCGCAACATCACCGACGTGGACGACAAGATCAACGCCAGGGCGCTGCGCGACTATCCCCACCTGCCGCTCAATGACGCCATCCGCCATGTGACGGAAAAAACCGCCGCCCAATATCAGAAGGACGTGACGGCGCTGGGCTGCCTTGAACCCACGGTGCAGCCGCGCGCCACCGACAATATTACCGAAATGCAGGCCATCATTGCCGCCCTGCTGCAGCGCGGCCACGCCTATGAGGCGGCGGGCGAGGTGCTGTTCGCGGTCGATTCCATGGCGGATTATGGCCAGCTTTCGCGCCGCAGCCTGGAGGAGCAGCAGGCCGGTGCCCGCATCGACGTGAAGGACCACAAGAGGAATCCCGCCGACTTCGTGCTGTGGAAACAGTCCGCGGTCCATGAGCCGGGCTGGGACAGCCCCTGGGGCCGGGGCAGGCCGGGCTGGCACATTGAATGCTCGGCCATGTCGGGCCG
Source organism: uncultured Alphaproteobacteria bacterium (assembly GCA_937873445.1). Taxonomy (GTDB): domain Bacteria; phylum Pseudomonadota; class Alphaproteobacteria; order Rhizobiales; family Aestuariivirgaceae; genus Aestuariivirga. The sequence continues at coordinate 124,214 of CALMWF010000040.1, read as the reverse complement.
CTATCTGGGCGAGGTGTTTGACATTCACGGCGGCGGGCTGGACCTGATTTTCCCCCACCATGAAAATGAAATCGCCCAGTCGCGCTGCGCCCATGGCACCTCCGTCATGGCCAATGTCTGGATGCATAACGGCTTCCTGCAGGTCGAGGGCCAGAAGATGTCCAAGAGCCTGGGCAACTTCTTCACCATCGCCCAGCTTCTGGAAACGACTGACTTCGGCGGCAGGCCCTGGCCCGGTGACGTGCTGCGCTTTGCCATGCTGAAGACTCATTACCGCCAGCCCATCGACTGGACCTCCGCCGCGCTGGAGGAGGGACTTGTCACGCTGGAGCGGCTCTATCAGCGCGCCCAGGGGGCAGGGGGGGCGACGGTGCCGGAAGCTGTTCTTGAGCCGCTGGCCGATGACCTCAACACGCCGCTCGCCATTTCCAAACTCTTCAGTCTCGATGACCCGGCCGCACTGCGCGACGCCCTTACGCTGCTCGGCCTGTCGGGTGATCCGGCGGTGCTGCGCCGGGCCGCGCCCGCGCTCGACGAGGATAAAATCCGCACCCTGATCAATGCCCGGCTCGAGGCCCGCAAGGCCAGGAACTGGGCCGAAAGCGACCGCCTCCGCGACGAACTCGCGGGCCTCGGCATCGCCATCAAGGACAACAAGGACGGCACCACATCATGGGAGGTGAAGCCATGACCGAACCCACACCGCAAGTGACCCCGCCGAAACCGCCGCAGAGCGGCCTGCCATTTCCGAAACGCTGGATCTACTACATCCTCATCAAGCTTGTGGTGCTTGCCCTCGTCATCTACTTCGCCCTGCATTATCAAGGGCTTGTGTAATTTATCGGACTCTTTTTCTCAACCCTGCGGAAGCCGCCATGACCCGTGAACGCCTCTATCTCTTCGACACCACGCTGCGCGATGGCCAGCAGACGCCGGGCATTGACTTCTCGGTTGATGACAAGCTCGCGGTCATGGCGCTGCTCGACTCCCTCGGCGTGGATTACATCGAAGGCGGCTATCCCGGCGGCAACCCCACCGACACGGCGCTGTTTGCTGCCGAGCGCCCGTCCAAGGCCATCTTCACCGCCTTCGGCATGACCAAGCGCGCCGGCCGCTCCGCCTCCAATGATCCCGGCCTGCAGGCTCTGTTGCAGGCCAGGTCCGGGGCCGTGTGCTTTGTTGCCAAAAGCTGGGACTATCATGTGCGCGTGGCGCTGGGCTGCACCAATGAAGAAAATCTCGACTCGGTGCGCGAGTCGGTTAAGGCCGGTCTTGCCGCAGGCAAGGAAGTGCTGATCGACGCCGAACATTTCTTTGACGGCTACAAGGCCAACCCCGACTATGCGCTGGCCGTGGCGCAAGCGGCCTATGAGGCGGGCGCGCGCTGGGTGGTGCTGTGCGACACCAATGGCGGCACGCTGCCCGATGAAGTCTCCGCCATTGTCAAGGCGGTGACCCGGCTGGTGCCGGGCGATCATCTGGGCATTCACGCCCATAATGACACCGCCCATGCGGTGGCCAATTCGCTGGCTGCCGTGGATGCCGGGGTGCGCCAGATCCAGGGCACGCTGAACGGCATCGGCGAGCGCTGCGGCAATGCCAATCTGGTCACCCTCATCGGCACGCTGTGCCTTAAGAAGCACTATGCCAGCCGCTTTGAAACCGGGGTCACGGCCAAGCGGCTTGAGCGCCTCACCGCCGTGTCGCGCGCCTTTGATGAACTGCTGAACCGCGCCCCCAACGCCCAGTCGCCCTATGTCGGCACCTCGGCCTTCGCCACCAAGGCGGGTATTCATGCTTCCGCCCTCGCCAAGGAGCCGGAAACCTATGAACATGTGAAGCCGGAAACGGTGGGCAACCGGCGGCGCATTCTGGTTTCCGATCAGGCGGGCAAATCCAATCTCATCGCCGAGCTGGACCGCATCGGCCTGGCCGTGAAGAAAACCGATCCGCGCCTCGACGCGCTGCTGCGCGAGGTGAAGGACCGCGAGATGCAAGGCTATGCCTATGACGGCGCCGATGCGTCCTTTGAGCTGCTGGCCCGCCGCACCCTGGGCACCGTGCCCCATTATTTCGACGTGCTGTCCTTCCGCGCCATTGTCGAGCAGCAGGACGGCAGGATGCACACCGAAGCGGTGGTCAAGGTCAAGGTGGGTGACCACATCTATCTCAACGCCGGTGAGGGCAACGGCCCGGTCAATGCGCTGGACGTGGCGCTGCGCAAGGACCTTGGCCAGTATCAGCGCCACATCGAGGGCATGGAACTGGTGGATTTCAAGGTGCGCATCCTGAACGGCGGCACCGACGCCACCACCCGCGTGCTCATCGAAAGCCGCGACCGCGAGGCCAACCGCTGGTTCACTGTGGGCGTGTCCGCCAACATTGTGGAGGCGTCATTTCAGGCGCTGCTGGACGCCATCATCTTCAAGCTGGTGAAGGCGGGCGTCACCCCGGAAAACGCCTGATCACAAATGGCGGTGCAGCGCCTGGCCCGGCGGCTGCGCCTTCAGCCGCTGCTGCCGGAATTCATAGGCCGGAATCACATCCTCCGCGGTCTTCACCACATCCATGGTGAACTCGCCGTTGGCGCGGATGAAGGTTTCCTCACGCATGTGCTGCAACAGGGTGAGATAGGGGTCCCAATAGCCCTCCACATTGCACAGGATGATGGGCTTCTGGTGCCGGTCGAGCTGCGCCCAGGTTGAAATTTCCGTGAGTTCCTCCAGCGTGCCGAGGCCGCCGGGCAGGGCGACAAAGCCGGTGGCGCGCTCGAACATGGTCATTTTGCGCTCATGCATGGTGCGGGTGACGATCAGTTCCGACACGCCGTCCAGCATGCGTTCCGCCTTCACCAGAAAATCCGGAATGATTCCCGTAACATGGCCGCCTTGCGCCAGAACGGTCCGGGCCACTTCACCCATCAGGCCAATGCTGCCGCCGCCATAGACCAGGCCGATCCCGGCCTCGGCCAAGGCCAGCCCCAGGGTGCGCGCCGCCGCCATGAAGGCGGGGTTCTTTCCCGTGCCGGAACCGCAATAAACGCAGAGCGTGTGGGGCGGGCGGGTCATGAAATCTCCTCCGGAAGGGTGCGGACGCTTTGCGAAACAGCCGCCAAGGCCCTATGTAGGGCCCAGGGTCGGGAGTCTAACACAGGGACAGGCCGCCCCCGCAAGACCAATGCGCGGGCGAGACATGCATAGCATCATGACGGACACACAACAGAACCAGCGCAAGCCCCACAATCCGCTGTGGGTATTCACCGGCCTGACGGCTCTGGCGGCGGCCACTCTGGGCGGCCTTTACTACGTCGCCGGGCCGCAGCTTCCGGGGGGGCTTGCTTCCCTCGGCCAGCCCGCAGCGGATACACCAGCCGAGACGGCACCCGGCACCCCGGACTCCGCCACCGCGCCCGCCGCCGTCACGCCGGAAAACCCCGCCGCCCTGCCAGACCCCGCCATTCCCACCTTCGACACCGTGCGGGTGGAGCCCAATGGCGACACTGTCGTGGCGGGCCGCGCCCTGCCCGGTGCCGCCGTGACGCTGAAACTCAATGGTGACAGCGTGGGCACCGCCACCGCCGACGCCACCGGCGCCTTTGTCATTATCCCCGGCCAGCCGCTCAAGCCCGGCGCCGGAACGCTGACCCTTGAAGTGGCCCAGGACGGCAAGGTCACACCCTCGCAGCAGACCGTGGCCGTGGCGGTGAAGCCCAATGCCGAGGGTGCGGCCATGGTGGCAGTGATCGATCCCGCCAAGCCCAACACCACCGTGGTGGCGGCCGCTTCCGGGCCGGCTGCAACGCCCGCCCCAGCCGCCGCGCCGCCCACCCCGGCTGCCCCGGCCGCCCCGGCGGGTGATGGCAAGACGGTCACCCTCAATGCTGTGGACTATGACCAGCAGGGCAACATCGTCTTTTCCGGCCACGGCACACCGGGCAACACGGTGCGTCTCTATGTTGACAATGCGCCCGCCGGCGAAACCGCCGTCGGCCCGGATGGCGCGTGGACCGTGCCGGGCGGCAGTGTTGTCAGCCCCGGCACCCACAGCCTGCGCACTGATGAATTGGCCAGCGACGGCTCGGTCATCAGCCGGGTCGAACTGCCCTTCCTGCGCGAAGACCCCGCCAGGCTGGCTGCTGCCACGCCACCTGCCAGAGCGGAAGCCGCGGCCGCCGACCGCATCGTCATCCAGCCCGGCAACAACCTCTGGCGCCTGTCGCGCAAGATTTATGGCAAGGGCATCAAATACACGGTGATCTACGAGGCCAACAAGGATCAGATCCGTAATCCGCGCCTGATCTATCCCGGCCAGATCTTCCTCACGCCCAGGGCGGAATAATCAGTCAACGGATTAACAGCACATGCGCAGACACACCACCATGGCCGATCCGGCCTTTTCCGGTGACGGCGATCAATGGCAGACCCTGAAGGGCCTGCTGCCCTATCTGTGGCCCGAGGGCAGGCCCGACCTGAAGGCGCGCGTGGTGGTGGCGCTGGTGGCGCTGGTCCTGTCCAAGGTGGTCACCATCGCCACCCCCTACGCCTTCAAATACGCCACCGATGCGCTCACCGCCTCCGGCAATCCGGCGGCCATCGCCTTCACCGTGCCGTTCTTCCTGGTGCTGGCCTATGGCATGGGCCGCATCATGATGGTGGTGATGGCCCAGTTCCGTGACGCCGTCTTCGCCAAGGTCGGCCAGCGCGCGGTGCGCGAACTGGCCATCAGAACCTTCCGCCACCTCCACGCCCTGTCGCTGAAATTCCATCTGGAACGGCGCACTGGCGGCCTGTCGCGCATCATCTCGCGCGGCACCAACGGCGTTGACACGGTGCTGCGCTTTTCGCTGTTCAACACCTTTCCCACCGTGCTGGAAATCGCCATGGTGGCGGGTGTCCTCATCTGGTCCTTCGGCTGGATTTATGCGGCCATCATTCTGGTCACGGCAGCCCTTTATCTGTGGTTCACCTATGCCGCCACCGAATGGCGCATCGGCATCCGCCGGGCCATGAACGAGGCCGACACCGACGCCAGCACCAAGGCCATCGACTCGCTGCTCAACTTCGAGACGGTGAAATATTTCGGCAACGAGGACCACGAGACCGGCCGCTTCGACGCCTCCATGCGCCGCTATGAGGAGGCAGCGCGCAAAACCTGGGTGTCGCTCGCCTTCCTCAACTCCGGCCAGACGGTGATCTACACCATCGGCCTCACCATCGTCATGGCGCTGTCGGCCTGGGCTATCTACCAGGGCCGCTCCACCATCGGCGATTTCGTAATGATCAATGCGCTGCTGATCCAGCTCTATGTGCCCCTGAATTTCGTCGGTTCCTCCTACCGTGAAATCAAGCAGGGCCTCATTGACGTGGAAGGCATGCTTCATTTGCTGGCGGTCAATGCCGAAATCAGCGACGCACCCGACGCAACGCCCCTTGCGGTCGACAAGGCCCAGCTCACCTTCGAGGATGTGTCCTTCGCCTATGATCCCGAACGCCCCATTCTCAAGGGCATTTCCTTCACCGTGCCCGCCGGTCATACGGTTGCCATCGTCGGCCCATCGGGGGCGGGCAAGTCCACCATCTCGCGTCTGCTCTACCGCTTCTATGACGTGACCGGCGGCCGCATCACCATTGACGGCCAGGACATTGCCCATGTCACCCAGAAGAGCCTGCGTGCCGCCATCGGCATGGTGCCGCAGGACACGGTGCTGTTCAACGACACGGTGCGTTACAACATCCGCTATGGCCGGCCTGATGCCACCGACGCCGAGGTGGAGGCGGCGGCCAGGCTCGCCCAGATCCATGACTTCGTCATGAGCCTGCCGAAGACCTATGACTCGCTGGTCGGCGAACGCGGCCTCAAGCTGTCCGGCGGTGAAAAGCAGCGCGTCTCCATTGCCCGCACCATTCTGAAGGGGCCGCCCATTCTGGTGCTCGACGAGGCCACCTCGGCCCTCGACAGTTTCACCGAACGTGAAATTCAGGAGTCGCTGCGCCGCGTCTCGCGTGACCGCACCACCCTGGTCATTGCCCACCGGCTCTCCACCATTGTCGATGCTGATGAGATCATTGTGCTCGATCAGGGCCGCATTGCCGAGCGCGGCACCCATGCCAGACTGCTGAAGAAACGGGGGCTCTATGCCCGCATGTGGTCGCGCCAGCAGGAGGCCGAGGAGGCCCGTCGCCGTCTGGCCGAAGATCAGGCGCTGGCTTCGCCCGTGTCCTAATGCCAAGTTGCAATTTCCGGCAAAGGGGCTAGACCAGAACCATGTCGCTTGTGGACACCATCAGCAAAACCTTTGTGCCCATCCACCCCGAGGGTTGGCGCTTCATCGCCATCTTTGCCGCCGTGGCCTTCGTTTTCTGGCTCATGGACTGGCGCGTCCTCACCTGGTTTGGCATCGTGCTTACCCTGTGGTGCGCCTATTTCTTCCGCGACCCGCCGCGCGTCACGCCCATCGATGATGCGCTGGTGATTTCTCCCGCCGACGGCCGGGTCAGCGCCATTGAAAGCGTGGTGCCGCCGGCCGAGCTTGACCTGCCGCGCCAGCCGCACACCCGCATTTCCGTGTTCATGAATGTCTTTGACGTGCATGTGAACCGCAGCCCCGTGGCCGGCCGCATCGCCCGCATCACCTATGTGCCCGGCGCCTTCATCAATGCCGAACTGGACAAGGCCAGCGAGGATAATGAGCGTCAGGCGCTCACCATTGAGCGCGCCGACAACAGCCGCATCGGGGTGGTGCAGATTGCCGGTCTGGTGGCCCGCCGCATCGTCAAGTTCGTGGGCGAGGGACAGGGGCTTGCCGCCGGGGAACGCTTCGGACTCATCCGCTTCGGCAGCCGGGTTGATGTCTATGTGCCGGAGGGCACTGCTGTTCTCGCCTGTCTGGGCCAGCGCGCCATCGCCGGAGAAACTGTGCTGGCGGAACTGGGCCGCAGTGTTGCCCCGCGCTGCGGGCGCAGCCAATAGGATCCCCGATGCAGGACGATCCCCTCAGCCCGCCGCCCGAACACCTGCCGATGGACCGGCTGTCGCGCATTCCGCTCCGCTTTCTCGCCCCCAACCTCATCACCCTTCTGGCCCTGTGCAGCGGCGTCACCGCCATTCGGGTCGGTCTGGAGGGGCGCTATCAGCTGGCCGTTTCGGCCGTCATCCTTGCCATTGTTCTCGACGCGGTGGACGGTCGCCTTGCCCGTTATCTCAAGGGCACCTCGCGCTTCGGCGCCGAACTGGACTCTCTGGCCGACTTCGTGAACTTCGGTGTCGCTCCGGCCATTCTCATCTATTTCTGGGCGCTCAACCACATGCGCACCATGGGCTGGGTTGCCGCCCTCATGCTGTCCATCGGCTGTGCGCTGCGCCTCGCCCGCTTCAATGTCATGCTCGATGATCCGAAAAAGCCCGCCTGGGCAGCAGGCTTCTTCACCGGCATTCCCGCTCCCGCCGGGGCAGGTCTTGCCATGGTGCCCTTCTACATGGGCTTCCTTGGCCTGTTTGATGACGCCCACCGCTTCGGCTGGATCATTGCCCCCTATCTCATGCTGGTCGCCTTCCTGATGGTCAGCCGGGTGCCCACCTTTTCAGGCAAGGCGGGCGGCTCCGCCGTGCCGCGTGAGAACTACATGCCCATGCTGGCCGCTGCCGCCATGGTCATCGTGCTGCTGGTTGCCTTCCCGTGGACCACGCTGCTCATCATCTGGCTGGGCTACATCCTTCTCATACCCTTCAGCATCCACCGCTACCGGCAGTTGAAAAAACAGGACGAGGCTGCTGCTGCGGCCGGGCCCTGATCTGTCCGGTTGCTGTTGCCAGTGCAGCAGGACACATTGGCAGCGCACTGTTCCATGCCTATGATGACACAGGTTGCTCTGCTGTGGGTGGCGGTGCGCTTTTGGCGACGGAGTTGAATGCAGGACTGGCAGCAGTGGCACAGCCCCTTCCGGCAGGCGCCGTCGCCGGTGCCGCGTCTGAAACCCAATCTGTTTGCCCGTGTGGTGCGCGGCGTGCTGCGCTTTCCGGTTCAGGTGCTGGCCATCTGGGGTGCCATTGTTGGGCTGAGTCTGGCGCTCACCCTGCTGCTGTTTCCCCAGGGTCACGACCTGCCGGATGCCCGCGCCATCCCCTCGGTCCATGCCGACCGCCTGGCTGAACTGGAGCGCCAGTTCCCCAATCTTGATGGCCTCATCACCATTCATCTCACCAGCGCCGATGCCGCCAGCCGCCAGACCGCCCAGACCCGTCTCGCCCGTGCCCTGGAGGCTGAGACCAGCCTGTTCCATGTGGTGCTGATGCCGGGGCAGGGGCCCTATTACGAGCGCAACGCGCTGCTCTATCTGTCGGCTGATGACATTGCCCAGCGGGTGGCCACGGCCACGGCACTCGCGCCGCTGTTTCGCGCCATTGCCGCCAAGCCCAGCGTCGGCGGCCTCAACATTCTGCTACGCGAGGTGACAGCCGCCGTTGAACAGGGCCGCCAGCCGCAGGGGCTGGACCGGCTGTTCCGTGCGGCCGGCGCCTCCATCCGCTCGCAGGTGGCCGGCAATCCGGCCGAACTGGACTGGCGGGAAGTGGCAGGCCTGTCCTTTCAGCCCGGCGCCAGCGAGGCACTGGTCATTGCCTGGCCCCTGCCGGACCAGAATGCCGCTGCCGCCCAGCGGGTGCGCAGGGAACTGGTCCTGGCTGCCCCGCCGGGTGGCGTGGTCACCACCAGGGTGGAAGGCCTGCCGGTGGTGCCCGATCGCCTGGGTGATCTCACCCCCCTGCAGTGGATCACCGGTCTTGGCATGGCGCTGGCCTTCGTTGCCGCCACATTCCTGGTGCTCTTCGGCGAGCTCAGGCTGGTGGCTCTGGTCAGTCTGCCGGTGCTGGCGGCGCTGGCGCCGGCCCTGTTGCTTGCCGCCCTCATCTGGCCCCCGGCACCGCGTGATCTGTGGCTGCTGCCGGTGATTGCCGGTCCGGTGATGCTGCCGCTTGCCACCCATCTCGCCATTGCCATGGTGGAAAATGACGACGGCAGCCGTTCCGCCGCGGGGAGCTGGATGCTGGCCGCCCAGCGCGACGGCCCGCGGCTGGCAGCGCTGACCCTGGCGCTCATTCTCTTCTGGGCGGGCTGGTTTACCACCGGCCTTGCCGCCATGGAGCGCCTGTCGGTGGTGCTGGTCACGGCCCTGTCAGCCGCCCTGGCCAGCGTGTTCACCCTGGGACCAGTGCTGCTCCACACCATGCAGAGGTTTCTGCCCCCGATGGACCCGGTCGTGCCGCCGCTGCGCCGCTGGGTGCCGCCCTGGGACTGGGATGGCGCCTGGCGCCGTCCGCTGGCGGTGGCGGCGGCGGTTGTGGCCTTTGTCGGCCTTACCCTGGTGCCGCCGGTGGTTTTTTCGTCCGGTGAACCTGCCGCCAGCGCCCATGCTGTGGCGGTGCAGATTCTGGCCGACAGCCCGGATGCGGCTGAAAACAAGATTGCCCGCCTGCGTGAGGTGCAGGGGGTCAAGGCGGTGCGCTGGCTGGGGGCCTTCCTGCCCGCCGATGTGCCGGACAAGCTGGCCCTGCTTGCCCCGCTGCGGGATGTCTTTCCCCACGCCAATCCCGCCACCATGGCCGAGATGGACATGACCGCCGAGGAACAGTTCACGGCGCTGGACGTCAGCCTCAAGGCCATTGCCAATGCGCCCCACACACCCGCCGAACTGAGCGCCGCCGCCCAGGACTTTCGCCGCAGCCTGCTGCTCTTGGGCGAGCAGGCACACAATCCTGATGTTGCCCTGCTGCGCCTGGAAACCCTGCTGTTTGCCCGCTTTGATCAGGCAGCCACCACGGCCAATCTGCTGGCCGGGCTGGAACCACCGGCTGTTGCCAGCCTGGATAGCCGCCTTCGGGACCTGTTTCTTTCGCCCGAAGGCATCTACCGCTTGAGCGTCGAGCCGGTGCGCGGCCTGTCGGCGGCCGCCCTGGCCGAAAAACTTGAGGACTTCGGCCTCGCGCCGGTGGACCGGGCGCTGGCGGCAGCCAAGGCCGCCCTGGCGCTGCGCCGCCTGTTCTTCATTGCTGCGGGCCTCGGTCTCATGGCCGCCGCCGCCATCATCCTCATCGTCAGCCGCCGCATTGTGTCATGGTCTGCCAGCATGGGCAGTTTCGCCGTGGGCGTCATGGCGGCATGGTCGTTTCTGGCCCTGTCCGGCGTGGTGATAACGCCACAGAACCTGCCCGCCCTGATGACCGCCATTGTCATGGGCTTCACCCTGAACATGCTGCCCCTCATCCGCTCGCGGGCCTTGGGGCAGGGCAATCATTTCGGCGCCATCAAGGCCGAAGGCGCGGGCATTCTGCTGGTGGTGCTGGCCTGCGCCGCACCGCTGTTTGTGGTGGGATCGTCAACCCTGCACGATACGGCCCTGGTGCTGGTGCTGCCCCTTCTGGCCTTTGCCGCCGCCGAGGTGCTGGTGCGCAGCTCGCTGGCCCAGGAACTAGGCGTGCTGGCGGCCCGGCTTCTGCGCCGCGGCTGACCGGCCCTTGTCGGGGCCAAGCGCGCTCAGCGCCTGGGCCACCATGTCGCCGGCCATCAGCCCGGCATCGGCATATTGTTCCTTCTGGCTGCCATGGGCCACAAAGCGGTCCGGCAGGAACATGGTGCGCACCGCACAAGCACCACTGAGCAGGCCGTTATCCGCCAGGAAATGCAGAACCTGCGAGCCAAAGCCGCCAATCGCCCCTTCCTCGATGGTGATCAGCGCCCGGTGGCCCAGCACCAGTTGCCGCACCAGCGCCTCATCCAGCGGCTTGGCAAAGCGGGCATCGGCCACCGTCACTGTGAGCCCCTTGCCCGCCAGCGCATCCGCCGCCTTGCAGGTTTCGGAAAGCCGTGTGCCCAGCGACAGGAAGGCCACATCCTTGCCCTGGCGCAGCACCCGGCCCTTGCCGATCTCCAGCACCTGTCCGGCCTCCGGCAGGTCAACGCCAGCGCCCTCGCCGCGCGGATAGCGGAAGGCGCAGGGCCGGTCATTGATGCTGGCGGCAGTGGCCACCATGTGCATCAGTTCAGCTTCGTCGGCCGCCGCCATCACCACCATGCCCGGCAGCGAGCTGAGATAGGTGATGTCAAAGGTGCCGGCATGGGTCGGCCCGTCCTGCCCCACCAGACCGGCACGGTCGATGGCGAAGCGCACCGGCAGGCCCTGCAGCGCCACATCATGCACCACCTGGTCATAGGCCCGCTGCAGGAAGGTGGAATAAATGGCGCAGAACGGCTTGAACCCCTCCGCCGCCAGACCGGCGGCAAAGGTGACGGCATGCTGTTCGGCAATGCCCACGTCAAAGGTGCGCTCCGGAAACTGGGCCTGAAACTTGTCCAGCCCCGTGCCCGTGGCCATGGCCGCCGTAATGCCCACGATCTTGTCGTCCTTGCTCGCCTCGGCAATCAGCGCCTTGGCAAAAACCGAGGTGAAGGTGGGGGTGTTGGCGGTCGAGGTCTTCAGTTCCAGCGTTGCGGTGTCGAAGCCGGAAATGGCGTGATAGTTTTCCGGGTCGGCCTTGGCGAAGGGGTGCCCCTTGCCCTTCTCCGTCACCACATGCACCAGAATGGGGCCAAGCTGCTTGGCGTCGCGCACGTTCTGCAGAATGTTGATGAGTGTATTGGTATCGTGCCCATCCACCGGGCCGACATAGTAGAAGCCCAGCTCCTCGAACAGCGTGCCGCCGGTCAGCATGCCGCGGGCATATTCATCGGCCCGCTCGGCCGCCGTGCGCAGGCTGCGCGGAAACTTCTTGGCCAGTTGCTTGGCAATGTCGCGGAGCGACAGGAAGGGCCGCGACGACACCAGCCACGACAGATAGTTGGTGAGCGCCCCCACGGCGGGCGAGATCGACATGCCGTTGTCGTTGAGAATGACGATGAGTCGCGTATCCACCGCACCGGCGTTGTTCATCGCCTCATAGGCCATGCCGGCACTCATCGACCCGTCGCCGATGACGCAGATCACATGGTTGTTTTCGCCGCGCAGGTCGCGCGCCACCGCCATGCCCAGCCCCGCCGAAATGGAGGTGGAGGAGTGGGCCGCGCCGAAGGAGTCGAAGGCGCTTTCACTGCGCTTGGTGAACCCATAAAGACCGTCCTTCTGGCGAATGGAGCGGATGGCCGCCCGCCGGCCGGTCAGAATTTTGTGAGGATAGGCCTGATGGCTCACATCCCAGATGATCCGGTCGCGCGGCGTTTCAAAGACATAGTGCAGCGCCACCGTCAGTTCGACCACCCCCAGGCCGGAGCCGAAATGGCCACCCGTTTGCGCCGCCGCATCAATGGTTTCGTCGCGCAATTCCCTGGCCACTTCCGCCATTTTTTCAGCGGGCAGGCGGCGCAGGTCATCCGGTGTCTGGATCTGGTCCAGCAGGGGGGTTAGAGGGGGCATGGCATCCCGAAATCTGATTGCCTCTCTCTTAGGCATTCTCGGCTCAAATCGCAATCATTCCGCAGCGCCCGGCCAGGCCCATAAAAAGCCGGTCTTTCACGGCGTGACAAATCCGTTTCCTGTGCTAGGGTCGGCCATCAACTGCCGGAGCGGACCCGCCCGAAGGGTGATAACCTCTGCCCGGCTGATACAGGAGAGCACGAATGCGTCACCTCAACCTCAAAACCCTGCTCATCGGCTCCACCATGCTGGTGATGACCGCTACCGGCGCCTTCGCCGAAGTGGTGTTCAACCGCGGCAACTCGGCCGACCCGGAATCGCTCGACCCGCACAAGACCTCCACCGTCTATGAGGCCAACATTCTGCGCGACCTGTTCATGGGTCTGATGGTCCATGATGCCAAGGCCAATGTTCAGCCCGGTGCCGCCGAAAGCTACACCGTCTCGCCTGACGGCAAGGTCTATACCTTCAAGATGCGCGCCGGCGCCACCTGGTCCGACGGCTCGCCGGTCACCGCTGACGACTTCGTGTTCTCGTGGCGCCGCATTGTCGATCCCGCCACTGCCGCCGAATACGCCTACATGCTGGCGCCGGTTGCCAACGCCGAAGACATCACCGCCGGCAAGAAGAAGCCGGACGAACTGGGGGTGAAGGCGGTCGATGCCTCGACCTTCGAGGTGACCCTCAACGCGCCCACGCCCTATTTCCTCGAAATGCTCACCCACCAGGCCACCTATCCGGTGAGCAAGGCCAATGTCGAGAAGTTCGGCGCCGATTTCGTGAAGCCGGGCAACATGGTCTCCAACGGCGCCTATGTGCTCAAGGAATTCGTGCCCAACGACCACATCAAGGCCGTGAAGAACGACAAGTTCTATGACGCCGCCAATGTGAAGATCGACACGGTGAACTACATCCCCACCGAAGATCGTTCCACCGCCATGAAGCGCCTCGAGGCGGGCGAGCTTGACTCCAACGACGACATCCCGACCGAACAGCTCGCCGACCTGAAGGCCAAGTTTGGCGATCAGGTGCGCATCGGGCCCTACCTCGGCACCTATTACTATGTCTTCAAGACCGACAAGAAGCCGTGGGACAACGTCAAGCTTCGTCACGCCATCTCGGAAGCCATCGACCGTGACTATCTGGCCGAGAAGGTGTGGCAGAACACCATGATCCCCGGCTATTCCTTCGTGCCGCCGGGCATTGCCGGCTACACCTCGCGCTTCACCGAATATGCCCAGAAATCGCAGATCGACCGCGAGGACGAAGCCAAGAAGGTGCTGGCTGAACTGGGCTATGGCCCGGACAAGCCGCTGAAGATGGAAATCCGCTACAATACCTCGGAAAACCACAAGAACACGGCGGTGGCCATCCAGGAACAGCTGAAGCCGCTGGGCATCGAGGTGACGCTGCTCAACACCGACACCAAGACCCACTACGGCATGCTGGAACAGCACGGCGACTTTGACATCGCCCGCGCCGGCTGGATCGCCGATTACAAGGACCCGTCCAACTTCCTCGACCTGTGCAAGACCGGGGCCGGCAACAACTATGCCGTCTATTCCAACCCGGACTATGACAAGCTGCTGGCCGAAGCCGCCGCATCGGCCACGCCGGAAGCCCGCATGGCCAAGCTGTCGGACGCTGAAGCCATGGGCGTGGCCCGCGACCTGTGCGTGGTGCCGCTGCTCTATTACGGCTTCCACACCATCGTCTCGAACAAGATCAAGGGCTGGGAGGACAATGTCATGGACATTCATCCCACCCGCTTCCTGAGCAAGGAATAACACCGCACCCGGAACCGGCGTTGGCAACAGCGCCGGTTCCCCTCATTCCGGGACGGATCATTCCATGCTGCGTTATGTTCTGAGGCGGTTGCTGACCGCTATTCCGACGATGTTCGTCATCGTCACCATTTCCTTTTTCCTGATGCGGGTTGCCCCCGGCGGCCCATTCAACCAGGAAAAGGGCCTCAATCCCGTCATCAAGGCAAACCTTGAACGCGTCTTTCATCTCGACCAGCCGCTGTGGCGGCAATATCTCTATTACCTGCAGAACCTGCTGAAGGGCGATTTCGGGCCAAGCTACAACCTGCCTGATTTCACCGTCGCCGACCTGTTCGCCAGCGGTCTGCCAGTGTCAATCCAGATCGGTTCCATGGCCCTTGGCCTTGCCCTCATCGTCGGCATAGCACTCGGCATCTGGGCGGCCCTGCACCAGAACCAGGGCACCGATTATGCCGTGGTGGCCCTGGCCACCGCCGGCTCCACCATTCCCACCTTTGTCATTGCGCCTCTGTTCCAGCTCGCCTTCGCCCTCAGCCTGAAATGGTTTCCGGTGGGCGGCTGGGGTGACGGCGCATGGGTCAACAAGGTCGGCCCCATCCTCACCCTCATGCTGCCGCAACTCGCCATCGTGTCGCGGCTCATGCGCGGTTCCATGATCGAGGCGCTCCACGCCCATCACATCCGCACCGCCCGTGCCCTCGGCCTGTCGGAATTCTCCGTGGTGCTGAAACACGCCCTGCGCGGGGCCCTGCTGCCGATCATTTCCTATGCCGGTCCGGCAGCAGCCGCGCTGCTCACCGGCTCGGTCATCGTTGAAACGATTTTTCAGATTCCCGGCATTGGCCGGTACTTTGTCGAAGCGGCGCTGAACCGCGACTACACACTGGTCATGGGCACCGTGGTGGTGGTGGCGATTTTCACCGTCCTGTTCAATTTCATTGTCGATCTGCTCTATGCGGCGGTTGACCCCAGGGTGCGCTATGACTGAGCAAACCGCCATTCTGCCCGCCGACAAGGGGCGCTCGCTCTGGGCCGACGCCTGGGCCCGGCTCAAGGCCAATCGTGCCGCCGTCATTTCCGGCATCTACCTCATGATCATGGCGTTCGCCTGCATTGTGGGGCCGTTTTTCACACCGCATGACTACACCACCATCTATCAGGACTATAACCGTGTGCCGCCATCGCTGTCGGCCTATCCCAAGCCCAACCAGCTCGATCTCGCGGTCAAGGATGCGGTGAAACGCGCCCGGCTCGATCTCGCAAAGTGGGAAGAGAAGGACGACAAGATCATCACCTCCGTCACCTCCGGCAAGCCCATTGACGAACGCGTCACGCGCTATCTTGACCGCTCGGACGTGCTCGAAAACACGCTGGTGACGGATAAATCCGCCGATGGCCTATCGCTCACGATGACCTCCGATGTGGAAAAGAAATATTTCTATTTCGGCACCGACAATTCCGGCCGCGATGTGCTGACGCGGGTGCTGATGGCGGGCCGCGTGTCGCTGTCCATCGGCCTGCTGGCCGGCCTGGTGGCGGTGGTCATCGGCGTGCTTTACGGCGCCACGGCGGGCTTTGCCGGCGGCAAGACCGATGAAGTGATGATGCGCATCGTCGACATTCTCTACGCGCTGCCCTTCATCTTCTTCGTCATCATGCTGGTGGTGTTTTTCGGGCGAAACTTCATCCTCATGTTCCTCGCCGTGGGCGCGGTCATGTGGCTGGACATGGCGCGCATCGTGCGTGGCCAGGCCTTGTCCATCAAGCGCCAGGAATACGTCCAGGCGGCAGAGGCGCTGGGCGTCACCCGCTGGGGCATATTGATCCGCCACATCGTGCCCAACCTTCTCGGTCCGGTCATCATCTACATGACCCTGCTGGTGCCCCAGGTCATCATTCTCGAAAGCTTCCTGTCCTATCTGGGCCTGGGCGTGCAGGAGCCCATGTCCAGTTGGGGTGTGATGATCTCGCAGGGCGCCAAGAACATGCCCTCGGCCAACTGGCTCATCATCATTCCCGCGCTCTTTCTCACCTCCACGCTGTTCGCGCTCAACTTCATCGGTGACGGCCTGCGCGATGCCCTCGATCCGAAGGACCGCTGACATGCAGCCGCCCATTCTCTCCCTCAATGACGTGCGCGTCACCTTCACCACGCTGGACGGCGAGGTGGAGGCGGTGCGCGGCGTGGCGCTCGACGTGCATGCCGGTGAAACCGTGGCCATTGTCGGTGAATCCGGCTCCGGCAAAAGCCAGCTGATGATGGCGGTGATGGGTCTTCTCGCCCGCAACGGCCACGCCTCCGGCCGGGCCGATTACCGCGGCGTCAACCTCATCGGCATGCCGAAGAGCGAGCTCAACACCATCCGCGGCTCCAAGATCACCATGATCTTCCAGGAGCCGATGACCTCACTCGACCCGCTCTACACCATCGGCAACCAGTTGATGGAACCCATCATCCGCCACCGCAAGCTCAACAAGACGGAAGCCAGGGTGCGCGCACTCGACATGCTGCGTCTGGTTTCCATTCCCGAGCCGGAACGCCGCCTCAACTCCTATCCCCATGAGCTGTCGGGCGGCCAGCGTCAGCGCGTCATGATTGCCATGGCGCTTGCCAACAACCCCGACATTCTCATCGCTGATGAACCCACCACCGCCCTTGATGTGACCATTCAGGCGGAAATTCTTGAGCTGATGGCCGCCCTGCAGCGCGAACTGGGCATGGGTCTGGTGTTCATCACTCACGACCTCAACATTGTCCGCCGCATCGCCGACCGGGTGGTGGTCATGCGCCATGGCGAGATTGTGGAGCAGGGACCGGCCAAGGAGATTTTTGCAAGGCCGCAGCATCCCTACACCAAGGAACTCCTGTCCGCCGAGCCGGAAGGCCGCAAGGCGCCGGTGGCCGCGGGCGCGCCGGAAATCCTGGTGGGCGACAACATCCGCGTCACCTTCAACATCGGTGGTGGTTTCCTTTCTGGCCCGCCGCTGGTGCTGAAGGCGGTGGACGGTGTGTCGGTTCACCTGCGCCAGGGTCAGACCATCGGCATCGTGGGTGAGTCGGGCTCCGGCAAATCAACCCTGGCCCGGGCGCTTCTGCGTCTTCTGCCGTCGCAGGGTCCGGTGCATTTTGACGGTCAGGACATCTCTGCCAAGTCGGTGAAGGACATGCGCCCCCTGCGCAGTGAATTGCAGGTGGTGCTGCAGGACCCCTTCGGCTCGCTGTCGCCGCGCCTCACGGCCGGACAGATCGTCACAGAAGGCCTGCTGGTTCATGAGCCCGCCATCTCCGCCGCCGAGCGTGACCGGCGCGCCATTGCCGCCTTCACGGAGGTGGGCCTCGACCCGCGCCTGCGCAACCGCTACCCGCATGAATTTTCCGGTGGCCAGCGCCAGCGCATCGCCATTGCCCGGGCCATCATCCTGAAGCCCAAGGTGGTGGTGCTGGATGAACCCACTTCGGCCCTTGACCGCCAGGTGCAGAAGCAGATCGTCGAACTGCTGCGCAAGCTCCAGCGTGAACACAACCTGTCCTATCTGTTCATCAGCCACGATCTGGCGGTGGTGCGGGCCATGTCCGACCACATCATGGTGATGAAGGACGGCAAGCTGGTGGAGCAGGGCACCCCGGACGAGGTCATGGGCAATCCCAGGGAAGACTACACCAAGCGCCTCATGGCCGCCGCCTTCGCCGCCTGATCCCCTTCGCAGACGCAAAGTGCGGGGATTGCCGGGCCTGTGGCTTTCTGGCAGTCTCCGGCCCCATGTGCTTCCACACCACGAGAACCGGTGCCTGCCTGCCCGTCTGGTCCAAGACCGCCTATGACGAGGTCATGCTTCACTGCGCCCGCATCGGTTTCAAGCCGTAAGTCTCGCCCCCGCCACTCCGATGCGCTCCGCCCCCGGCGGGGCCTTTTCTCATTTGTTTCGGGAGTCTGTCATGACCACCACCGCCAGGAAGAACATCAATATCGAAGACGTCATCGCCCACGACATCAAGCACCACTTCCACCCCTTCACCGATCACAAGGCCTTCCGCAGCGCCGGTGGCCCCCGCGTCATCACCCATGCCGAGGGCTGCTACATCTGGGACGGCAAAGGCAACAAGATCCTCGACGGCATGTCCGGTCTGTGGTGCGTGAATGTCGGCTATGGCCGCAAGGAACTGGCTGAGGTCGCCTATCAGCAGATGCTGGACCTGCCCTATTACAACACCTTCTTCAAGACCACGACGGTGCCCGCCACGGAACTGGCCGCCAAGATTTCAAGCGTGCTGCCCAAGGGCTTCAACACGGTGTTCTTCACCAATTCCGGTTCGGAGAGCAATGACACCATCGTGCGCTTTGTCCGCCATTACTGGAAGCTGATGGGCAAGCCCTACCGCCAGCATTTCATTGCCCGCCGCCGCGGCTATCACGGCTCCACCATGGTGGCGGCCAATCTGGGTGGCATGGTGGGCATGCACGAGCAGGTGGGCACCGAGTTTCCCGGCTTCCATCACGTTCAGCAGCCCTATTGGTATGACTTCGGCGGCGACAAGACCCCGGAGGAATTCGGCCTCGAGGCGGCAGCCGAAGTGGAAAAGAAGATCCTTGAACTGGGGCCGGACAATGTCGCGGCCTTCATCGGCGAACCCATCCAGGGCGCGGCGGGCGTGTTGATCCCGCCCTCCACCTACTGGCCGGCGGTGGAGAAGATCTGCCGCAAATACGGCATCCTCATCATCTCCGATGAGGTCATCTGCGGCTTTGGCCGCACCGGCAAGTGGTTCGGCTTTGAAACCTTCGGCTTCACGCCGGACATTGTGCCCATGGCCAAGGGCCTGTCCTCCGGCTACCAGACCATTGGCGCCGTGGCCTTTGCCGATCACCTGATCAAGGATTTCTTCGACAAGGGTGGCGAGTTCTATCACGGCATGACCTATGCGGGCCATCCCGTTGCCGCCGCCGTGGCGCTGCGCAACATCGAAATTATCGAGCGCGAGGGGCTGGTGGAGCGGGTGGCGAAGATCGCCCCCTATTTCAACCAGAAACTCTCGACCCTGCTCGACCACCCCATCGTCGGTGAGGTCCGCACCACGGGCCTGCTCGGCGCCATTGAACTCACGTCCAACAAGAAGACCCGCGCCCGCTTTGCCGAGTGCGGCCGGGTCGGCACACTCTGCCGCGACCACTGCTTTGCCGAAAATCTGGTCATGCGCGCCTGCTGGGACACCATGGTTCTGGCCCCGCCCTTCGTCATCACCGAGAAGGAAATTGACGAACTGGTGATGAAGGCCCGCCGGGCGCTGGACAAGACGCTGGCTGATGTGAAGGGCGAAATGGCCTGATATTGCGGGCGCGGCCCAAGGCCACCCGGCCGAAGTCGCGCCCGTTTTTCCCTTGCCCCGTCTTGATTCGGGCGCAATTATCACCACCCTATGTTGGCACGCCCGAGACGGCGCTTCAGAGCTTTAGAGGAGACATACCCAATGAGTGCTTTCCGCCAGTTTCCCCGCCACTCCCGCCGGTCATTCCTGAAGGGCACTGGCGCAGCCTTCGCCGGCCTGGTCCTGTCGCCGCGCTTTGCCCTGGCCGAGGAAGACAAGAAGCTCTCCTTCTACAATTACGACACCTATATCGGCGAAACCACCCTTGATGATTTCAAGAAGGCCACCGGCATCGAGGTCAAGCTCGATCTGTTCGCCGACGGCGATGAACTGTTCACCAAGCTCAAGGCGGGCAACCCCGGCTATGACGTGATCGTCCCCACCTCCAACGTGGTGGAGCGCATGGTCAAGGCCAACATGATCATGGCGCTGGATCACGCCAAGATCCCCAACATGAAGAACATCGACCCCGCCTTCCTGAACCCGTCTTTCGATCCGGGCCGCAAATACTCGCTGCCCTACCAGTGGGGCACGGTGGGCATCGGCTATCGCAAGTCCAAGGTTGAGGGGGTGCCGGATTCGTGGAAGTTCCTGCTCGATGATGAGAAATATGCCGGCCGCGTGGCCCTGCTGGGCGACCAGGAGCACACCATTGGTGCGGCCCTCAAATATCTCGGCTTCAGCTACAACTCCACCAACATTGATGAGTTGAACAAGGCCAGGGACTTGCTCATCAAGGGCAAGAAGATCGTCAAGAAATATGCCGATGACAACGGCCAGGACCTGCTGGCCCAGGGCGAAGTTGACCTGACCATGGAATACAACGGCGACATTGCCCAGGTCATGGCCGAAGATGATGATCTCGCCTATGTGATTCCGAAGGAAGGCTCCAACGTCTGGGAAGACACCATTGCCATCCCGACCGGCGCGCCCCACCCGGAAAACGCCCATGCATTCATCAACTTCATCTTCGACGGTGAGGTGGGCAAGGGCATCACCGAAACCATTCATTACGCCACCCCCAATGCGGCGGCCAAAGCGCTGATGGATGAGGCCTATAGAAACAACGCGGCGATTTTCCCGCCGGCAGACGCCCTGGCCAAGTGCGAATACTCAGCCTATCTGGGCGAGGAAGCCGTCAAGGTGCGTGACGGAATCTGGACCGCGGTTCAGGCGGCCTGATCTGCCGCGCTGCAGCAATTGCTCAAGGGGGGGCCGAAAGCCCCCCTTTTCGCTGTTCCTGCTCAAGAATTAGGCTGGCGCGTCTACTGCTTCCTGTTGCCGCGCTTCAGGCTCCTTGCTAGTCTCGCGCAAAAACCGGGGCAGGGAGTTTATCCATCTTGGAAGACTGGAAAACCAACCGCAGCGTATTCTGGACGCTGGCCACACCAGGCACATTCTGGCTGGTTCTGTTCTTCCTCGTGCCTCTCGCCTTCCTGTTCGTCCTGTCCTTTTCCGACAAGGCCATCATCGATGGCCAGATGTCCATCAACGACTATGACTATTTCACCGGCATCAGCAATTATCTGCGCTCGCTGAACAGTGACATCATTTCGATCTTCATGCGCACCATCTGGTGGAGTTTCCTTGCCACCCTGGCCTGTTTGCTGATTGCCTATCCCATTGCCTTTGGCATCTGCTTTGCGCCTGAAAAATGGCGGCCGCTGCTGCTCATGCTCATTGTGCTGCCGTTCTGGATCAACCTGCTGATCCGCACCTATGCCCTGATTGCCGTGCTGCGCACCCAGGGTGTGATCAACAGTGCGCTCGGCTTTGCCGGCTTGGGCCCCTTTGAAATTCTGGGCACCTCTTTTGCCGTCATCTTCGGCCTGGTCTATGTCTACATGCCCTTCATGGTGCTGCCGCTCTATGCCACCATCGAAAGGCTGGACAAATCCTTCCTTGAAGCCAGCCTTGATCTCGGTGGCACCCAGTTCCAGACCTTCCGGAACATCACCCTGCCGCTCACCATGCCTGGCATCGTCACCGGCGTGGTGCTGGTGTTCATCCCGTGCCTTGGCACCTTCCTCACCTCCGAGCTTCTCGGCGGCACCAGTTCATGGATGATCGGCAACGTCATCCAGAACCAGTTCGGCCCGGCCAATGACTGGCCCTTTGGCTCGGCCCTGTCGCTCTTGCTCATGTATGCCACCTTCGGCGTGCTCGCCCTGCGCTCGCTGCTGCAACGCAATTCCAAGGGAGTGGATGTGTAATGGCCGAGCTGTTGAAGCCGGGGCAGGGCCCCCTCGACTATGGCAAGCGCCGCTGGCTGCAGGCCGTTTTCGCCGTCACCCTGTTCGTTCTTTACCTGCCCATTTTCGTGCTCATTGCCTATTCCTTCAACGTGCAGAACCGCAGCGGCGTGTGGAAGGGCTTCACCCTCGAGAATTATGCCAAGGCCTGGAACAACAGCGACCTGATGAGCGCGCTTCTCAATTCGCTCACCATTGCCTTCATCTCCACCATCTTCGCCACCATCATCGGCGCCATGATTGCCGTTCTGCTGTGGCGGTTCCGCTTTCCCGGCAAACCCGCCTATGAAGGCGCCATGGCCCTGCCCATCGTCATTCCTGAAATCTGCATGGGCGTTGCCATGCTGCTGTTCTATGCCCGCACCGGCATGATGACCGGCATGACCCATCTGTCGTGGCCCTTCAATCTCGGCACCATCATCATCGCCCACATTGCCTTCTGCTTTCCGTTTGTGGCCGTGGTGGTGCGTTCGCGTCTGGTCGGCTTCAACCGCCAGCTTGAGGAAGCCTCGAAGGATCTGGGCGCCAGCGAATGGCAGACCTTCACCCGGATCCTCATTCCCTACATGATGCCCGGCCTCATTGCGGGTGCCCTTCTCGCCTTCACCCTGTCGCTGGACGACTTCGTCATCACCTTCTTCACCTCGGGGCCGGAAACCGTGACCTTCCCGGTGAAGATCTACTCCATGGTGAAAACCGGTGTGAAGTTCGAGGTCAACGCCGCCTCCACCATTCTCATTCTCATCACCGTTGTGGCAACCGTCATTGCCATGAAGTTCCAGGCTCCTGAACAGAGCGGCCATTGAGGAAGACCATGACCGATAACAGCCTTTCCGATGCTCCGCCACCTGCTGGCACCATTGTTTCGATCCGCAATGTTTCGAAGCGCTTTGCCGGCGGCGTCACCGCCGTGGACGACATTTCCTTCGACATCGCCCAGAACGAATTCTTCGCGCTGCTTGGCCCCTCGGGCTGCGGCAAGACCACATTGCTGCGCATGATCTCCGGTCTGGAAACGCCCACTTCCGGCCAGATCCTCATTGACGGTCAGGACATGTCGCTGACCCCGCCCAACAAGCGGCCCACCAACATGGTGTTTCAGTCCTACGCCGTATTTCCGCACATGACGGTGGCCGACAATGTTGCCTATGGCCTGCGCGTCACCGGCGTGGCCGAGGACGAAACCAAACGCCGCGTCGGCGAAGCGCTGGAAATGGTGAAGCTGTCTCACCTGGCCCAGCGCAAGCCGGATCAGATGTCGGGTGGCCAGCGCCAGCGTGTGGCGCTCGCCCGCGCCCTGGTGAAGCGGCCCAAGGTTCTGCTGCTCGACGAACCGCTGTCGGCGCTTGACGCCAAGTTGCGCGACGACATGCGCATGGAACTGACCCGCCTTCAGGAAACCGTGGGCATCACCTTCATCATTGTCACCCACGACCAGGATGAGGCTTTGTCCATGGCCACCCGCATCGCCGTCATGGACAAGGGCGCGGTGCAGCAGATTGCCACCCCGTCCGAGCTCTATGAGCATCCGAGAAGCCGCTTCGTTGCCGACTTCATCGGCAAGGTCAATCTCATTGAAGGCCGCGTGGTCGGCAAGAAGGCCAATGCCGTCATCCTCGACGTGCCTTCCATCGGCAAGATGGAAATGGCCACGAAGGACATTGTCGGCGAGACGGCAGCCATCGCCGTCCGCCCGGAAAAGCTGAAGATCACCAAGGCCGAACCGAAGGACGCCAAGCTGGTCAAGGTCAAGGTGGCCATCCGCGACGTGGCCTATTACGGCGACACCAGCGACGTGGTGGCCAGCCTGCCGGACGGTCAGGATCTCTACGTCACGGTGCAGAACGAAAGCCGCGACGGCGGGTCCGGCGTGGAGCGCGGCGCCAAGGTGTGGATGAGCTGGGAACCCAAGGATTCCCTGCTGCTGACGGAGTAACAGTCATGGCCCTGGAAATGGACAAGCTCGGGCGCAGCCCGGGCGATGAGGCGTTTCGGCGCGACGATCTGAAGGGCACCCGCTGGGAAGCAACCTATGCCGGGGCTTTGTCCTTCATGCGCCGCAAATACACCCGCGACCTTGCCGGTGTGGACATTGCCATCACTGGCGTGCCCTTCGATCAGGCAGTGACCCACCGCCCCGGCACGCGCCTCGGCCCGGCGGGCATTCGCCATGCCTCGGCTGAAAATGCCTGGGGCCCCATCTACCCCTGGGGCTTCGATCCCTTCGACACGCTGGCCGTGGTGGATTACGGCGACTGCTTCTTTGACTGGGGCCGCAAGGAGGCATTCCCCGACACGCTGGAAAAACACGCCAGCGACATCATCGCCACCGGCGCCGAAATGATCACCCTGGGCGGCGATCACTTCATCACCTATCCGCTGCTCAAGGCCCACGCGAAAAAGCACGGCCCGCTGGCACTGGTTCACTTTGATGCCCACCGCGACATCGAGCCGGACGGCGGCGGCCGCATCGATCACGGCACCATGTTCGGCTATGCGGTGCGCGAGGGCCTCATTGATCCGCACAAGTCGGTGCAGATCGGCATCCGCACCAGTTTTGTCGGTGAAACCGGCATGGGCTTCCGCATCATCTTCGCCGATGAGGTGCATGACTCAACCGCCCAGCAACTGGCCGACATCATCACCAAGAAGGTGGGCCAGACCAAGGCCTATCTCACCTTCGACATTGACTGCCTTGACCCCTCCGCCGCCCCCGGCACCGGCACGCCCATTCCCGGCGGCCTCACCTATCATCAGGCCGCCTCGATCATCCGCAGGCTGACGAAAATCAATTTCGTCGCCATGGACATGGTGGAAGTGTCGCCCCCCTTCGACCACGCCGAGGTGACCGCGCTCGCCGCTTCGGCCCTCATAGGTGAATATCTGTGCCTGAAGGCATGGGAGAAGGGTGCGCGCGCCACGCCGATGAAGGACTGACGCCTCAGTCCTTCATTTCCAGCCTTCGCGCCAGCCGGCGCGCCCTTGCCTGCAGCGAAGGCGGTCCGTCCTTCGCCCTGGCGCGCACCAGTTTTTCCACATCCGGCCGGAGCGCTGCATCCTCAAGCGCCAGCACCACCAGCGCCTCCAGGGCATTCGCCTGCACAATGCGGCTGTCGTCAGCCAGCCATGCCCGCAGCACCGGCACCAGGCGCGTCCGCTCTGCCGCCGTCAGGCCAAGGCGCGGCAGAATTTGCGCCAGATGCCAGCGCAGCTCCTGTTGCCCCGTCCGTGTCGCAAGGCTGACAAGCCGCCCCCGGAAGGGCCTGACCGCAGCCGCATCGCTGGCGGCCACCTTCTCCAGCGCGTCCGCCGCCCGCATCCGCACCACATCGCTGTCATGCGTCAACGCATCCGCCAGTTCCTTCGCCAGTTCCGGCTGCGCACAGACCCTTTCAGCCACCTCATTGGCCCGGCCAATGGAGCGCCGGTCGCCGCCTGACAGCAAGGGAAGAAGCCCGCCCACCGCCTCAGCTCAGCGCGTCCTTGAGCCGGTAGAACAGCATGGCCGCCACCAGCATGGGGGTGCGGATGGGCCCGCCGGGGAAGGGCAGGTGCTTCACCCGCGCCAGCAGGTCAAAGCGCTCGGCCGTGCCCCTGACCGCCTCGGCCATCAGCTTGCCATAGAGCCCGGCCAGCGCCACGCCTTGCCCGGAATAGCCGTGGGCATAGAACACGCTGGGCGACAGCCGGCCGCAATCGGGAATGCGGTTATAGGTGATGGCAATATAGCCGCCCCAGGCATGGTCGATCTTCACGTCCTTCAGCTGCGGAAACACCTGCACCATGCGCGGTCGCATATAGGCGGCAAGGTTGGGCGGCTCCAGGGTGGAATAGGCCGCCCTGCCGCCAAACAGCAGGCGCGTGTCCGGCGTGGTGCGGAAATAGTCCACAATGAAATTGGTTGTGGCCACCGCTTCATTGTCGCGGATGAGCGACCGGCAGCGTTCCTCGCCCAGGGGTTCGGTGGTGATGATGTAGCTGGTCACCGGCATCACCCGGCCATAGAGCGGTTTGACCAGACGGCCCAGATAGCCGTTGCCGCCGATGATCATATAGGCGGCCGAAACCTTGCCGTCTGCCGTGCGCGCCCAGGGCCGGTTGCCGGTGTCCACTTCAATGACCGGCGACTGGGTGTGAATGACCGCACCATGGCTCTGCGCTGCCGCCGCCAGACCAAGCTGATAGTTGAGGGTGTGGAAATGACCCGCCCGCGGCTCGCGCAGTGCCCCGTGGTAAAGGCTGGTGCCCAGCTTCGCCCGCAGTTCCGGCCCGTCCAGAACCTCACAGCCCTCATAGCCGAGGTCGTCCATCTCCTCCTTCCACTGGAAGAGATCGTGCATATGCGTGGCCTTGGGAATGGCGTGCAGATAGCCCCACTGCAGCCCGCACTCGATCCGGTAGTCGGCAATGCGCTGTTCAATGAGGGTTTTCGACTCCTCGGCCAGCCTGAAGGCCTTCACGGCATCGGCCTGGCCCAGTTGCGCCTCCACCCGGTGCTGGCCGGAGGAAAAACCGGTGCAGATCTGCCCGCCATTGCGGCCCGAGGCGCCATGGCCTACCGCACCCGCCTCCAGCACCACCACGGAATAGCCCGCCTTGGCCAGTTCCAGAGCGGCGGACAGGCCGGTGAACCCGGCCCCCACAATGCACACATCGCAGGCAACATCTCCGCGCAGGGGAGAGGTGGTGAGGGTGCGGTTGGCGGTGGCCTGATAATAGGATTGGGCGGTCAGGGAATTTGCCATGGTGGCCGGACTCTACCGGCCCCCCTTTCCCAAGGTCAAGGCGGCGGGCTATGATGCCGCATCGGCAACAATGCTTCAGGGTGTCATGGCCAATACCAAATTCGAGGAATTCATCACGTCCAAGCGGATCACCGAGATCGAGTGTCTGGTGGCCGACATGTCTGGCACGGCGCGCGGCAAGATCCTGCCGCCCAAGAAATTCCTGAAGGGCCAGAAGACCCGGGGTCTGCGCATCCCCGAGGAAATCTTCACCCTCACCATCAATGGCCGCTATGTGCAGGAAACCGAGGCGGTGTCGGACAGCGCCATCGATGTCTACATGGACCCCGACTTCGACACCACCCGCATCGTCCCCTGGTATCAGGAACCCACCGGCCAGGTGATCTGTGATGCCTATCATCTGAACGACGAGCCGGTGGAGATTGCGCCCCGCCATGTGCTGAAGCGCGTGCTGGCCCTCTACAAGGAAAAGGGCTGGCGCCCGGTGGTGGCGCCCGAACTTGAATTCTATCTGGTGAAGAAGAATCTCGACCCCGACTATCCGCTGGAAGCCGCGGTGGGCCGGTCGGGCCGCAAGGAGCCGGGCGGCCAGGCCTATGGCATTGACGCCGCCAATGACTTCGACCCGGTGGTGGAAGACATCTACGACTATTGCGAAGCCCAGGAACTGGACGTGGACACCCTGTCGCACGAATCCGGCCCGGCCCAGCTCGAGATCAACTTCAATCACGGCGACCCGCTGGAACTGGCCGACCAGGTGTTTCTGTTCAAGCGCACCGTGCGCCAGGCGGCGCTGAAGCACGACATGTATGCCACCTTCATGGCCAAGCCCCATGAGAATGAACCCGGTTCGGCCATGCACATCCACCAGTCGGTGATGGATGTGAAAACCGGCAAGAACATCTTTGCCGGCCGCGACGGCAAGCCGTCCAAGCTGTTCCTGAATCACATTGGCGGCCTGCAGCGCTACATGGCGGCGGCCCTGCCGCTCATGGCGCCTAACGTCAATTCCTACCGCCGCCTGGTGCCGGAGTCTGACGCCCCCACCAATGTCCACTGGGCCATTGACAACCGCACCGTCTCGCTGCGCGTGCCGTCTTCCGATGCCAGCAATATGCGCATTGAAAACCGTGTGCCGGGGGCCGATGCCAATCCCTATCTGGTCATGGCGGCAACCCTGGCCTGCGGCTATCTTGGCATGGTCGAGCGCATCAAGCCCTCCGATCCCGTCACCGGCTCGGCCTACCGCTACGCCCACACCCTGCCCATCAATCTTGATGAGGCCCTGGACAAGCTGAACTACACCAAATCGCTGAAGAAAATTCTGGGTGAAAAGTTTGTCGAGGCCTTCCAGGATGTGAAGTTCGAGGAGATGCAGCATTACCGCCGCGTCATCTCCTCCTGGGAACGTGAATTCCTGCTGCTCAATGTCTGAGTTTGCGGGCTGGAAAATACCCTGAATCACGCTATTCTCCGGCGGTTTTCCGCCGGAGTTTCCATGCCGCGCCGTCACTGTATCCGTCTTGTCCACCTGCTGCTGGCGCTTGTGCTGATGCTGCCCCTGGCAGCGCGCACCGCCATGGCCGCCAGCGAGGTTGAGGTGCGCGCAGCCCTGGCCGACATGCTGAACGGGCCAGACCGTCTGGCCCTTCCCATCGAGCGCATCCGGCCGGCGCTCAAGGCCTATTACCTCGGCAACAAGGGCGCCCTCTACTGGTCCGACACGGCCCGCATGGACAAGCTCGTCACGCGCCTGAAGCAGGCCGAAAGTGATGGCCTCAATCCCGCCGATTACCCGGCCGATCAACTGGCCGAACTGCGCGATACCATGGACTTTGCCGACGCCTGGCGCGCCGCCGAGGCCGAGCTCTATTTTGATGCCTTTCTGGTGGCCTATGCGGCGGATCTGAAGATCGGCCGCATCGCCCCGCAGAAGGTGGATCCCCACCTGTTCCGCAACCGCAAGACCATTGATGTGCTGCGCCTGCTCGGCGGCATGGCAAAGCAGCCCGATCCTTCCGCCTATCTCACCACGGTGGAACCGAAGAACCCGCATTATCAGGCGCTGAAGAAAATCCTGCGCGCCTATATGCGGCTCGACCAGTCCGGCAGCAACCCGTCCATTGCGGCGGGCGCCACGGTCAAGCCCGGCGGCAGCGATCCGCGCATGGCGCAGGTCCGCGCCCTCCTGGCCATGACCGGTGACTATGTCGGGCCGCCCTCAGCCTCGCCGGTCTATGATGCCGCGCTGGTCAAGGGGGTTACCGCCTTTCAGGCCCGCCACGGGCTGGAGGCCAAGGGCCTCATCGGCAAGCAGACCATTCTGGCCCTCAACGTGCCCCCGGCGGAACGCAAGCGCCAGATCATTCTCAACATGGAGCGCTGGCGCTGGCTGCCCGACAATCTTGGCGATGAACATGTTCTGGTGAACATCGCGGGCTATGAGCTGGACTGGGTGCAGAACGGCCAGATTGCCGACACCATGAATGTGGTGGTGGGCGCGGTGGCCACCCAGACGCCGGAATTTTCCGACCAGATGGAATATGTCGATCTCAACCCCACCTGGACCGTGCCCTACACCATTGCCACCAAGGAAATGCTGCCGAAACTCAAGGCCAACCCGTTTGCCTATGCAGCGGAATACGAAGTGTTTGTGAACGGCAAGCTGGCCAATTGGGCGGGCATCAACTGGGCTGCCTATGGGCCGGGCAATTTCCCCTTCACCTTCCGCCAGAAGCCGGGCCCCACCAATGCCCTGGGCCGGGTGAAGTTCATGTTCCCCAACGCCCACAACATCTATCTGCATGACACACCGGCGCGCGACAAATTCGCCTTCACCACGCGCGCCTTCAGCCATGGCTGCATTCGTCTGTCGCGGCCCATCGATTTCGCTTATGACCTGATCGCCCGGCTGCCGGGCTGGAGCGTGGAGCGCATTGACGCGGTGCTGGCTTCAGGCGTGACCACGCGGGTCACATTGCCCACACCCA
This sequence comes from uncultured Alphaproteobacteria bacterium, assembly GCA_937873445.1. Taxonomy (GTDB): domain Bacteria; phylum Pseudomonadota; class Alphaproteobacteria; order Rhizobiales; family Aestuariivirgaceae; genus Aestuariivirga. Next base: position 94,674 of record CALMWF010000040.1, on the reverse strand, counting down.
TTCCGGTTCATCTCGTCTATGCCACCGCCTTCAAGGGCGAGCGCGGGGTGGAATTCCGCCCCGACATCTATGGCCGCGACCGCAAACTCTCGCTTGCCCTGTTCGGCCGCAGCCCAAGCTGAGGCCTGGGCCTCACCCCAGCGTCTTCAACTGTCCGAAGGCCGACAGCGCCTGCCGTGATGAGCGGACATGAAGCAGGGCTGGTCCTTTTTCAGCCAGGAAGGCCTGCACGGTGGCCTCCACATCGCCGCCCATCTCCAGACGGAACACCGTCACGCCGAAGCTTTCGCCCCATTGGCTGAAATCCGGATTGGTCAGCATGGTGCCGGAAACCCGGCCCGGAAATTCGCGCTCCTGATGGGTGCGGATGGTGCCGTAAATGCCATTGTCCGACAGCACGATCTTGGGGGCCGCGCCATACTGCATGGCTGTGGCGATTTCCTGCCCGGTCATCAGCACCCCGCCATCGCCGACAAAGCAGATGGCGGTGCGCGCGGGTTCCACCAGGGCCGCCGCCACGGCCGACGGCACGCCAAAGCCCATGGCCCCGGCAATGGCACCCAGCAGCGTGTTGGCGGGCGTCATGGCCCAGTGCCGGTGCACCCAGCTCGACATATTGCCCGCATCCGTGGTGATGACGGCATTGGCGGGCGCATGTTTGGCCAGCGCCACCACCACCGTGCCGAAGTCCACCCCATCCGCCGGACCCACCGGTGTGAAGGCGCGGAACCCGCTGATGAACTGTGACAGCCGGGTGATCCACGCCTCGCGCGCCGACGACACCACGCGGGCATCCTGCCCCAGCGCCTGCAGCACCGCCACCGGATCAGCCACCAGACCCAGCTCGGTGCGCGACACCTTGCCGATGGCCCCGCCATCGCCATAGACGTGAATGACCGGCTGGTCCGGTGTGCCGGCCCGCGGCAGGGTGTAATTCAGGCTGCCGATGTCGCCAAGCCTTGTGCCCACGGCAATGATGAGGTCAGCCTCGGCCAGAATCTTGCGGTGGGCGGGCGGATTGCCAAAGCCGAGATGCCCGGCATAGAGGGGTGAGGTGTTGTCAAACACATCCTGGTTTTTCCACGTCACCGCCACGGGAATGCGCTGGCCCTCGGCAAAACGGTTGAGCGCGGCAGCCCCCCTGGGTCCGCGCAGCGCCGCCCCGGCAATGATCAGCGGCCGCTCGGCCCGGTCGATCATCGCCTGAAGGCGGGCCAGATCCTCAGCGGCGTGGTGCGGCCTGGCCACCGGAAACACCACCGGCTCGTCTTCCGCCACCTCATCGGCCAGCATGTCCTCCAGCAGTGAAATCACCACCGGACCCGGCTGGCCCTCGGCGGCAAGGCGAAAAGCGCGCGCCATCACTTCCACCAGTTTGGCACCATCCGCAGGCTCCCACACGCCCTTGGCCATGCCGCCGAAGAACTGGCTGTAGTCCACCTCCTGAAAGGCGCCGCGCCCGCGCTCCTCGCGCGACACCTGGCCCACGAGGAAGATGACCGGCACGGCATCCTGCTCGGCCACATGCACGGCAATGGCGGCGTTGGTGGCGCCGGGACCGCGGCTCACCGCGCACACCGCAGGACGGCCCGTCAGCTTGGCTTCCGCCACGGCCATGAAACCGGCGCCGCCCTCATGGCGGCAGACGATCACCTCAATGCCGCTGCCATGCAGCGCATCAAGCAGGGTGAGATAGCTTTCCCCCGGCACGCAATAGACCCGCGCCACGCCATGGGCAGCAAGCGAACGGACAAGGGCATCAGCGGCACGCATCGGGCAGGTCTCCTTTACAGTGCCCGCTTCATGCGCCGATCAGCCCAGCCTGTCGAGGGCCAGTCCGCGTTTCAGGGCTGGCCAGCCTTGGCCAGGGCGGCAAGGGCCGCCTCGGCCTCGGTCACGCCGGCGGCCCTGGCCTTTTCATACCAGTTGCGGGCCTCGGCCACGTCGGGCATCTGGCCCTGCACCTTGAGCCGGATGAAGGTGGCCGGATCGTAACTCTGGCCCAGCGCCAATGCCGCCGCGCCCGAGCCCATGGCCTCGGCCTTGGTCAGGAAGGGCCGCGCCGCGGCAAGGTCGCCCGCATCCAGCAGCATCCTGCCCTTTTGCAGAAGCCCCTCGGCTTCCGGGGAGGGCGGGGCCGCCGTGGTCATGGCCAGTTTGCCATCCGCCGGCTGTTCCGGCGGGCCGCTGGCCGGGGTGATCTGCACGGCAGGCATTTCCGCCGCTGGCACGGCTGAAACCTCCGCCGCTGTCGCGGCTGAAGTTTCCGCCGCTGTCGCGGCAGGCGCATCAGGCCCATGCACGGCCACGGTCATCTCCTGCATGGGTGCGGCCAGTTCGCCGCTGGTGGCCTCCACCGCCGCCACCGACAGGCCGATTTCCGGTGTGGCGGTGGTCGGCACCACCAGACTGGCCTTGCCGATGTCGGCAGCCTGCAGCAGCCATTCGCCCTGGCGCAGCTCCTTGCCCACCGTCAGATAGGCCTTCTCCGGCACCCCCATCACCTTCAGCGCAATGGGCGTGGCCAGGTCAGAGTCGCGCGCCACCACGTCCAGCGGAATGGGGTCATTGATCATGCCCTCAACATTCTTCACCGACAGCGACACCACTTCCACCGGCTTCTTCGTTTCACTGGCGGGTGTTGCCGCCACGGTCACCGGCTGCGGGCCGGGCGGGGCCACGGTCACGGGCGCCATTTCCGCCACCCGCGCCGCCGCCTGATGCAGCCACCCCGCCAGTTGGTCGCGCTGAGCCACCCCGAAACCTGCCATGCCGCCCACCAGCAGGGCCGCCAGCGCCGCCAGCGCCAGCCCGCCGCGGTCCGGGGCGGGTTTCAGCCGTGGGGCAGGGGCAGCCGCCCCCGGCGGGCGGGGCGGCACAGTGCGTGCCAGCTCCGACAGCGGCAGCGGGGCCCGGCGCGGCGGCACCGGCCGGGGCCGGGCGGCCGGTGGCGGGGTCACCGGCGCCATGGCCATGGCGCGGCGGCGCGCCGCCTCCACGTTCAGCCGCTCCTCCAGCAGGCGGCGGAAGGCCGTCATTTCCAGTTCGCTCGCGGCCCGCACCGGCATGACGCTCTCCTGCTCCGCCAGCCGCTCCGAAGCGCGGCGCCGGTTGTCATAGGCCTGGGCCAGATCCTGTGGCGTCTGCTCGTGATAGGTGCGGGCAAACCAGCTTGGCGTCTCCATGGCGTCGGCAGGCGAAACCGCCTCGGCCTGCGGGTGGTCCATCTCGGCGTCGTCCGGGGCCGAAGTCTCGGTTTCCGGCGCGTGCACGGGGGCAGGCTGGGTCATGGATGATCTCCTTGCTCTGGGGTTGCTGCCGTCACCCTGGGTAGTTTTCCGTAGCGGCCGGAGCGCGCCTCCGCCGCAGCGGCGCTGGCCTTCCAGCCGGGCACGCGGGCGGCAGGGTTGTTGCCTGCGGCCGTGGCCTCGGGGCTGGCATAAAGGGCGCGTGCAAACCGGCGCAGCCGGTCGAAGGCGGCTGTGCCCCTGGCCGGCTCGCGCACCGCCACGATCAGCGCTGCCGCCACGCTTTCCACGTCGCTTCCCGGCGCCAGCAATCCCGGCAGCGCACTGGCCGGAATGAGCACCGGACTATGGGTATTGGCCAGCGCCTCGGCAAAGGGCAGGGCCAGCACATGAAAGCCGCCCCCGGCCCGGTTGGCATCCTGAAGAACGGTAAAGTCCGTGTCGCGCCCCAGCACCAGCGCCGCATCGGCCCGGCCCTCGGCCAGGGCGCGCAGGCCATCCTGCCCGGCCAGCGGCACGCGCTGGAACTGCACAGTGTTGACCGAAAACACCAGTTCGCCGCTGGCATAGGCGGCAGACCCGGCCGGCCCCGTGGCAATGCGCTGGCCATTGAGCGAGGACAGATCGGCCAGATCACGGCGGGCCACCAGAATGAGCTCAAGCGGCTTCAGCCGGGCCAGTGCCGCATAGCGGCCGGGTTCACGCACCAGCCCATGGGCGCGCGCATAGGCCATGGCATCGGAGGAGACGAGTGCCGCATCCACTCCCGGCACGGCCGCCAGATCATGCAGGCTGAGCACGCTGCCGGAGCCGATCATGGGCACAAGGCGCACACCCTGTTCGTGGCTGAGATCGCGCACCAGCATCTGGCCCAGCGTCATGGCGCTGCTGTCGCCGATCATCAGACCGAGGGTCACCGGCCGGTCCGCCGTCTCGGCCAGCGCGGCCGGTGCCGCCGCCAGCAGAAAAACGGTGAGATGTGCAAAGCGCCTGGCCCTGCCCATGGAGTCCTCCAGTTTCACCGTCCCGTGAGAACTTGACCCCCGGAGTTTTGCCGAAATGCGGCGGTGCGCGGGCGATAATGTGATTTCCCACCACTGGACCAGGCGTCAAAATGTTATAACATAACAGAATGAGCTTCCCCGATCCCCACCATGACCACCACCGCTGCACGGTGTCCCTCATTGCCCGCGCCGAGCAGGTCTGCGCCGAGCGCGGCAGCAAACTCACCCCGCAGCGCCGGGACGTTCTGGCCTGTGTGGCCGAGGGTCATGAGGCGGTTGGCGCCTATGACATCATCGAACGCATGGCCGGGCGCGAAGGCGGCGCGCGGCCCGCCCCCATCACCATCTATCGTGCTCTTGATTTTCTGCTCGCCCACAATCTTGTCCACAAGGTCGAAAGCCGCAACGCCTTCGTGGCCTGTTCCTGTGCGCACGGACCGGATCCTGCCGTGCTGATGATCTGCGAAGCCTGTGGTGCGGTATCCGAAACGGCCGCCGCCGGACTGGGCCGGGAACTGGCCACGCTGGCCGGGGGCGAGGGATTTTCCCCGCGCCGCACCGTCATCGAAATGACCGGGCGCTGCGCCCGCTGTGCGGAGGGGGCATGATGCTGAAGGCCCATGGCGCTCTCATCTCCGCCCGCGATGTCTCGCTTGCCTATGGCAGCCGGATCATTCTCGATCATGTCAATGTCGATGTCCGCCACGGCGAGATCGTCACCCTCATCGGCCCCAACGGCGCGGGCAAGTCCACCCTGGTCAAGGTCATGCTCGGTCTGGAACAGCCCGATTCGGGCGCAATCATCCGCCAGCCGGGCCTGCGCGTTGGCTATGTGCCGCAGAGCTTTCCCGTCACCGCCCATGTGCCGCTGTCAGTGCGGCGGCTGATGACCCTCACGGTGGACGCCGAGGAGCGCCAGTTGCGCCGGGCGCTGGCTGCCACCGAGGCGGAACATCTCATCGATGCGCGCGTGGTGCGCCTGTCGGGCGGCGAGATGCAGCGTGTGCTGCTGGCCCGGGCGCTGCTGCGGGACCCGCAGGTGCTGGTGCTGGACGAGCCGGTGCAGGCGGTCGACTTCTATGGCGAGGTCCGCCTCTATGAACTGATCTCCAGAATCCGCAAGGATCAGGGCTGCGGTATTCTCATGGTCAGCCATGACCTGCACATGGTCATGGCCGAAAGCGATCACGTGGTCTGCCTCAATGGCCATGTCTGCTGCGAGGGCGGCCCCGGCGCGGTTCAGCGCGATCCGGAATTCACCAGGCTCTTCGGCCCCGCCGCCGCCCGCATGATCGGCGCCTACCAGCACCACCATGACCACAGCCACGATGGTGCGCCCGGCACCTGCAACCACCCGCACCACAAGGCCTGAGCCGCCATGGACATTCTTTTCGAAGGTTTCTTTCAGCGCGCCCTTCTGGCGGGGCTGGGCATTGCTATGGTGGCCGGGCCGGTGGGCTGTTTCATCGTCTGGCGGCGCATGGCCTATTTCGGCGAGACGCTAGCCCATTCCGGCCTTCTGGGCGTCGGGCTCGGCCTCCTGCTCGGCATCAACATTGTGTGGGGGGCGGTGGCCGCCGCCGTGGTGCTGGCGCTTCTGCTGTTGGCGCTGAAGCGCCAGAAGGAACTGGCCTCGGATACGCTGCTTGGCATCCTCTCGCACACTGCGCTGGCGCTGGGCCTTCTCACCGTCGGCCTCATCACCGGTGCCGTCACCGGCCATCTCGACATTCTCTTCGGCGATGTGCTCACCGTGTCGCGCGCCGATGTCCTCACCGTCTGGGCCGGGGCGGCGCTGGTTCTGGCGGTGCTCGTCACCCTGTGGCGTGATCTCATTGCCATGGCAGTGCATGAGGATCTGGCCCGCGCCGAAGGCGTCAGGGTGGACCGGGTTGAACTGGCCTTCGTCCTCATCATCGCCATCATGACCGCCATATCCATGAAGATCGTCGGGCTTCTGCTCATCACCGCGCTGATGATCGTGCCGGCTGCCGCGGCGCGCCGCCTTTCCGCCTCGCCCGAGGCCATGGCGCTGTGGGCGGTGGCCATTGCCGCCGTGGCCGTGCTGGCGGGGCTTTTTGCCTCGGCCTGGTGGAATGTCATCGCCGGTCCCGCCATTGTCATCGCCGCGGGCCTGATCTTCGTCTTGACCTTGTTCGCCCCCCAGCGCAGTTAAGCCCCCGGAGCGTGCACAATGGAATTTTCAGCAGCAAAGCCCCGGCGTGTTTCCGTGGTCGTGCCCGTGGGCAAGGTCATGGTAGGGGGTGGCCAGCCGGTGGTGGTTCAGTCCATGACCAACACCGACACCGCCGATATTGACGGCAGCGTGCATCAGGTCATGGAACTGGCCCGCGCCGGATCGGAACTGGTGCGCCTGACGGTGGACAAGGATGAGGCCGCCGCCGCCATTCCCCATATCCGCGAGCGCCTGGACCGGCAGGGCTGCGATGTGCCGCTGGTGGGTGACTTCCACTACAACGGCCACACCCTGCTGGCCGACCATCCCGCCTGCGCCGCCGCCCTGGCCAAATACCGCATCAACCCCGGCAATGTCGGCTTCGGCGACAGGAAGGACCGCAATTTCTCGGCCATGATCGACATGGCGCTGACCCACGCCAAGCCGGTGCGCATCGGCGTCAACTGGGGTTCCCTCGATCAGGCGCTGCTCACCCGGCTGATGGATGAGAACAATGCCCGCCCCGATCCCGTTGAAACCCGCGCTGTCATGCATGAGGCGGTGGTGCGTTCGGGGCTTCTATCGGCAGCCCGCGCCGAGGAACTGGGCCTGCCGCGCAACCGCATCATCATCTCGGCCAAATGTTCCGAGGTGCAGGATCTCATTGCCGTCTATCGCCTGCTGGCCGAACGCTCCGACCATGCGCTCCACCTCGGTCTCACCGAGGCAGGGATGGGCTCCAAGGGCATTGTCGCCTCCACCGCCGCCCTCGCCGTGCTGCTTCAGGAAGGCATCGGCGACACCATCCGCATTTCGCTGACGCCGGAGCCGGGCGGCGACCGCAGGCAGGAGGTCATCGTCGCCCAGGAGATTCTTCAGACCATGGGGCTGCGCGCCTTTGCGCCCATGGTCATTGCCTGTCCGGGCTGTGGCCGCACCACCTCCACCACCTTTCAGGAACTGGCCCGCGACATCCAGACCTATCTGCGCGCCCGCCAGCCTGAATGGCGCGCCCTTTACCCCGGTTTCGAGCGCCTGCAACTTGCCGTCATGGGCTGCATCGTCAACGGCCCCGGTGAATCGAAACATGCCGACATCGGCATTTCGCTGCCGGGCACCGGTGAGCTTCCCGCCGCCCCCATCTATGTCGATGGCCGCAAGGTGGGCACGCTGCGCGGCGAGGATATCGGCGACCAGTTTAAGAAGGTGGTCGAGGACTATGTGCGGAAGCGCTGGGGATGACAGCCGCCGTTGCCGAACAATCGCACAAGGATCCGTTCACGGACAAACAGTTCCCCATGCCGGTCGGGCGCTTTCTGGCCGAGGCCGAAAAGCACCTGAACCGTGGTGACATTGTGCTGTCACGCGGCAACACGCTCTCCAGCCGCCTGATCCGCCGGGCAACCGGCGGTTTTTTCTCCCACGCCGCGCTGGTCTTTCTGGTACCCCAGCCGGAGGAGGGCTTTTCCAACACCTTTCTGGTGGAAAGCGTGTCTTCGGGCGTGGGCATTGCCAGCCTGAAAGGCTGGATTGCCGGCCGCCGCCCCATTGCCGACATCGCCATTGTCCGCGTTGAGCAGCCGGGACTGGATGAGGATTATTTCCGCCAGGTGCGCGGCCTGATGCTCGACTATGTGAAGTCGGGCTATGATTACAGCCGCGCCTTCCGCCTTGGCCTGTCCTTTCTCTTTGCCTCGCGGCTCGGCTGGTTTTCCATGAAGGAGGGGGGCCGCACCTCCATGCGCGCCGCCATCCGCCAGACCCGCAGCCGCCCTGTACGCTGGGTGCCGCCGCAGTTCATCTGCTCTGGCTTCATTCAGTATGGCTATGTGGCAGCCCTCGCCCGGCGCGGCGAGGAAGCCTCCCGCGTGGTGTTCAAGGACGGCCTGAGCGAACTGGACCGCGACGGCCTGCTGGCCACCACGCCGGAGGACATTGCCCGCTCGGACAAGGTCACCTGGCGCTTTGCCGTGCGCCGCGGCTGGGTTCATCAGGTGAAGGACTACGCCTCTGCCCGGCGCGTCATTTCCGGCGCGAAATCATGAAGCGCGCGGCCGCGCGCAGCAGCTCGGCCCTGTCGCCGTAAACGGCAAGTGCCGCAATGGCGGCATCGGCCAGGCGCTGCGCCTCGGTCCGTGCGCCGTCCAGTCCCATGAGATCAACAAAGGTGGCCTTGCCGCGCTCCTGATCCTTCTGCGTGGCCTTACCCAGCGTGGCAGCGTCCGACTCCACGTCCAGAATGTCATCGGCAATCTGGAAGGCGAGGCCGATATGATCCGCATACTGACGAAGCGGCGCGCGGTCCGCCCCCGCCATGATGGCCCCCGCCTCGCATGCAAAGCGGAACAGTGCCCCGGTCTTCATGGACTGCATGGCGGCAATTTCCGCCACCGAGGAGAAATTGCGCGTCTCCGCCTCGATGTCGCGCATCTGGCCGCCCGCCATGCCGGCGTGGCCGGAAGCCGCCGCCAGTTCCGCCACCAGCGCACAGCGCACCCCGGCATCATCATGGGTGGCGGGGTCGGCCAGCACGGCAAAGGCCAGCGTCTGCAAACTGTCGCCCGCCAGAATGGCGGTGGCCTCGTCAAAGGCCACATGCAGCGTGGGCCGCCCGCGCCGCAGCATGTCATTGTCCATGGCGGGCAGGTCGTCATGCACCAGCGAATAGCAGTGCAGCAGCTCCAGTGCCGCGCCGACGCGCAAAGCCTGCGCCTCGGCCACGCCAAACAGCCCGGCACCCGCCACCACAAAGAAGGGCCGCAGCCTTTTGCCCTGGGCCAGGGCGGCATAGCGCATGGCCGTCACCAGCCGGTTGTCGCGGTTGGCGGGCAGCAACTGGCCGATAAGACCGTCCACCGCCTTGGCCGTGTCCTTAAGGGCGTTGTCGAATGAGATGGAAAGACGGGCTGGCAAGTTCTGACCTTCGTGTTAAAGCCTTTTTTCTGTAACGGCATGACAGACGAAACACAATTCCCCGCGAAGGCGCCCCCGGCGGCTCCCGCCCCGGCGCCGGTCACCCTGCCGCCCCAGGCCTGGCAGGACCGCTGGCGCATCTTCTGGCGCGGGCGCAGCCTGTGGCAGAAGCGCGGGCTGATCCTTGCCGCCGTGGTGGCGGGCTGGCCCCTGGTCATGACGCTGGTCTATGCCGTGGTGCCGCCGCCCATTTCCAATGTCATGGTGCTGCGCCTCATCACCGGCCACGGTCTGCACAAGGACTGGGTGAGCCTGGATGAAATGTCGCCCTGGCTGCCGCGCGCCGTCATCACCTCCGAGGACCAGCGCTTCTGTGCCCATAACGGGGTGGACTGGGTGGAATTGCAGGGCGTGGTGGAGGATGCCTTTGACGACGACGAGGCGCCGGTGCGCGGGGCCTCCACCATCTCCATGCAGACCGCCAAGAACCTGTTTCTGTGGGATGGCCGGTTTTTCATCCGCAAGGTGCTGGAAATGCCCATTGCCTTCTGGATGGACACCATCTGGACCAAGCGCCGGATGATCGAGGTCTATCTGAACATTGTGGAATGGGCCCCCGGGGTCTATGGGGCCGAGGCCGCCGCCCGCTACCATTTCCACAAATCGGCCAAGACCCTCACCCGGCGCGAGGCCGCGCTTCTGGCCGCCGTTTTGCCCAATCCCTTCAAGCGCAAGGCCGGAAAACCCTCCCGCCGGGTCAATCTGCTGGCTTCGGTCATCCAGCACCGGATGAGCGCCATGGCCCCCTATCTCACTTGCCTTGACCGCAAGCCTTGGCTATAAGCCGCCCAACTGAACGCGCCGGGGCCCCGGGCCCTTGCGCTTTTTCGTGTCCAAATTCCAGTAGAGGTTCGAAATGGCCGTTCCACGCAAGAAAATGTCCAAGAGCCGCATCGGCATGCGCCGCGGCGGCCAGAAGATGCAGATCGTGACCTGGGTGGAAGACCAGAAGTCGGGCGAACTGCGCCGTCCGCATCACATCGATCTCAAGACCGGCATGTACAAGGGCCGTCAGGTTCTGACCGTCAAGACCGACGCCTGAGTGCGCCCGTGAAGTCCTGAAAACCGGCCCTCTGGGCCGGTTTTGTGTTGCTGTTTACCGCGCCGGGCTGTCGTTCACCCGCCATTGGCATTTTCCCGCTACAATCCCCACGCGAGGGGGTGACAGTGGCAGCGATGACCTTTCACAGGCTGGACCGGGCAGGGCTGGAGCCATGGCTTCCGGCCTATGAGGCCCTGAATGCCCGCGCCCTGGAGGCCACCGGTTTCAACAGCCCCGGCTGGATCAGCGCTGTCACCCGCCATCTCGGCGGCAGCGTGGCTGCCGTGGCAGAGGAAGGGCGCCTGCTGGCCGCCCTGCCGGTCAGGAAGCGCCGCCTGCCACTTCCCCTCATGGAAACCCTGCGCACCGATCTCGGCGGCTCAGGGGCGCCGGTTGTGGACCGCGACCGGCCGGAGGCCTTGGCGGCCCTGCTTTCCGGCCTGAACCAGCCGCTGCTGCTGCACGACTTGCCCGCCGATGACCCGCTCTATGCACTGGTGCGCGAGCAGGCTGGCCATTTTGCCGTCATTGATCAGTGGCAGCGCGGGGCCCTGCGCCCCCATGGCAGCTTTGACGATTGGCTCAGGACCAACTTCGACAGCAAGCGCCGGGGCCGCTTCCGACGCAACCGCGAAAAGCTGGGCGAGGGAGCACAGAGCGTCAGCTTCGAAACCCTCACGGCGGACACCGACTGCACGGCCTGGATCGAGGATTTTCTCGCGCTGGAGGACGCCGGCTGGAAGGGCAGGCGCGGCACCGCCCTGGCGCGCAATGCGGCCGCCCGCACCGCCTTTGTCGAAGCCACCCGCAGCCTGCACGCCGCCGGTCATCTCCGCTTCTGGCGCATCCGCCGGGATGGCCGCACCGTCGCCAGCACCTGGGCCATCCATGAGCGCGACCGGCTGTGGATGGTGAAAATCGCCTATGACGAATCACTGGCCCGCCTGTCGCCCGGCATTCTGTTGATGCTGGACAGCACGGCGGGCTGTCTTGCCGAACCGGGACTGAAAATCGCCGACAGCTGCGCCATTCCCGGCCATCCCATGGTGGACAATTTCTGGCGGGACCGCATTGCCATGGCCGATGTCATGGTCGCCCCGGCCAGTGTTTCGGCGGCCCGCTTTGCCGCCACGGTGGCGGCGGAAAAGGCCTATCGCAAAACCCGCAGCACGGCGCGTGATCTTGTCTATCGGTTGCTCGGCCGCCATCGCGTATGAAAAAGCCCGGCGCAAAGGCCGGGCCTGATCATCATGGAGCGGCGCTCAGAGCAGCGTGTCAGCCGCCACATAAGTGTAGTCGAGATCGTCGGCCACCGCCTTGTAGGTTACCTTGCCGAAGGCGACGTTGAGGCCGTTCTTCAGATGCGCGTCATCCTTCAGCGCCTGCTTCCAGCCCTTGTTGGCAATGGCCAGACCAAAGGGCAGGGTGGCATTGTTGAGCGCGAAGGTGGAGGTGCGCGCCACCCCGCCCGGCATGTTGGCCACGCAATAGTGAATGACATTGTCCACCACATAGGTGGGTTCGGCATGGGTGGTGGCGCGCGAGGTTTCGGCGCAGCCGCCCTGATCAATGGCCACGTCCACCAGCACGGAACCGGGCTTCCAGTCCTTCAGCATGGCCTTGGTGATGAGCTTGGGAGCGGCCGCACCGGGAATGAGCACGCCGCCAATGACCAGATCGGCCTCGGCGCATTCGTCCTCGATGGTGCCCTGGGTGGAATAGAGGGTTTTGACGCCGGTGCCGAAACGCGCCACCAGTTCTTCCATGCGGTCAGTGGACTTTTCGATGATGGTGACATCAGCCCCGAGGCCCAGCGCCATGGCAGCCGCATTGGTGCCCACCACGCCGCCGCCCAGCACCACGACCTTGCCCTTGGCCACGCCCGGCACGCCGCCCAGCAGCACGCCGCGCCCGCCCTGGGCCTTTTCCAGACAATGCGCGCCAGACTGCACCGACATGCGCCCGGCCACCTGGCTCATGGGCGCCAGCAGCGGCAGGCCGCCGCGCGCATTGGTCACCGTTTCATAGGCAATGCAGATGGCGCCCGACTTCACCAGATCCCTGGTCTGCTCCGGGTCGGGGGCAAGATGCAGATAGGTGTAGAGAATCTGGCCCTCGCGCAGCATGGCGCGTTCCTTGGCCTGCGGCTCCTTCACCTTGACGATCATGTCGGCCTTGGCAAACACCTCGGCAGCGGTGGGGATGATCTTGGCCCCGGCCTTCACATAGTCTCCGTCTGCCGCGCCAATGCCGTCACCGGCCTTCGTCTCCACCCACACCGCGTGGCCGCTGCGCACCATCTCGCGCACCGACAGCGGTGTCAGACCAACCCGATATTCGTGATTCTTGATTTCCTTCGGCACGCCGATGAGCATGGTTTCCTCCGTTATGGTGGGCGGAGAATATCGCGCCTTGGCCGCAACGGGTTTTCATTCACGGGTCGAAGCAGCGCAGCAATTGAAATTATTTCCCGATATGATATTAAATGTCGGAATGAAATCCCGAAATATCGATAAAGCCGGTAAAATCATCCTGCGCGAACTGCAGCGTGACGCGCGCCTGCCCCTGGCCGATCTGGCCCAGAAGGCGGGTCTTTCCGCCTCCTCCTGTCACCGCCGTGTGAAACAGCTGGAGGAGGAGGGAGTGATCCTCTCCTATGCCGCCAATCTCAGCCGTGCCGCCCTCGGTCTTGCCAATGAATTCTTCGTCGAAGTGTCGCTCACCGCCCAGACCGAGGAAGCCTTCGAGAAATTTGAACGTGCCGTGCAGCGCATTCCGGAAATTCTCGAATGCCACCTGATGAGCGGCCAGTATGACTATCTGCTGCGGGTGGTGGCGCTGGATGTGGCCGACTATGAACGCATTCACCGTCACATGCTGGCGCGTCTGCCCGGTCTGCAGCGCATCCACTCCGGCCTTGCCCTGCGCACCGTCAAGGCCTGGAGCGGTTATCCCGTGGCCTGAGGGGTGGCGGCCTGGGGCCGCCGCTGGTCGCGCCACACCATGAACAGCCCGGCCCCGATGATCAGCGCCGCGCCCATCAGCATGCGCCGGTCGGGATAGTCGCCAAACAGGCCGACGCCAAACAGCAGCGCCCAGATCATGCCGGAATATTCAAAGGGCGCCACAAAGCTGGCCTCCGCCGAGCGATAGGCGGTGATGAAGAACATGATGCCCAGCCCCGCCAGCACCCCCATGAACAGCATGAGCGCCAGATCAAAGGCCGTGGGAGTGACCCAGGCGCGGGTCAGAAAGGCCAGTGACTTGTTGCTGGTCTCCGGGCTGCCCAGCGCCATGACCAGCCCCGCCATGACCAGCGCCACCGCCAGATAGACCGTGTTCTGCCAGTTGGCGATGATGGCGGGATGCACCCGGCGCGACAGGTGGCGTCCCATCATCTGGCTGACCGCATAGCCGAAGGCGGAATAGAAGGCCATGAGGGCCGCAGGCTCGATGCCGCCCCGTTGCGGTCGCAGCATCAGCAGCACGCCGGAAAAGCCGATGATGATGGCCAGCCAGCGGTGGGCACGCACCGTTTCACCGAGAAAATACCCGGCCAGCGCGGCCACAAAGAAGGGCATGGTGAAGTAGATCGACACGGCATTGGCCATGGGCAGCACCGCCAGCGCCATGATGTAGGAGAAATAGGCGCTGCACATGATGAGCGAGCGCGCCAGCACCAGAGCAAGGTGAGGCGTGCGCAGGCTGCGCCACTGGCCGCTGATCCACAGCCACAGCGCCAGCACCAGAGCGGCCGAAAGGCCGCGCAGGATCACCGCCTCATAGGCCGGATAGAGGCCGGAGAAGGACTTCATCACCGCGTCCTGGATGGAGGCAACGCCAACCCCCCCCAGCACCGCCAGAACGGCGCGGCCGCGATTGTCATGGGCGTGGCTCATGCGCCACCGGCGCGGATGGTTTCGGCCAGAAGCTGGATCCCGGCTTCGATCTTGCTTTCGTTGATGGAGGAAAAGGCCAGGCGGAAATAATGGCTGGGCCGTTCCGTGCCGCCGAAATAGATCTGTCCCGGCTCGATCAGTATGCCCTTGTCGCGCGCCGCCCGCGCCAGCGCGCCGCTGTCCAGTCCCGCCGGCCCCCTCACCCAGAAGCTGGTGCCGCCGAAGGAGGGAATGCGCGAGGAATTGGGCAGGTGCGTTTCCAGCGCCCGGCCCATGATCTCCCAGCGCTCGCGATAGGCCCGGTGCAGGCGGCGGATCAGCATGTCGTGGTGGCCGAGGGAGAGGAACAGGGCCGCCATGCGCTGGTTGTTGTTGGGGGCGTGGCGCACCATCAGCCGCCTGAGGGCGCGGGCTTCGGCAATGAGCGCCTCCGGCCCCACCATGAAACCGAGCCGCAGGCCCGGAAACAGCGTCTTGGAAAAGGAGCCGACATAGATGACGCGGCCCTCGTCATCGAGCGACTTCAGCGCCGGGCACGGCTCGTTCACATAATTGGTCTCGAACTCGTAATCATCCTCGATGATGACGGCATTGGCCCGGCTCGCCTGACGCAAGAGCTCCAGCCGCCGTTCCAGCGGCATGGTGACGGTGGTGGGAAACTGGTGGCTCGGCGTCACATAGATGATGTCGGCGCTGTCCAGTGCCGGATCGGGCGGCAGGCCCTTTTCATCCACCTTCACCAGCACCAGATGATCCGTGTTCTGACCAAAGATGTTGCGTGCATCGGGATAGCCCGGCTCCTCGATGGCCACCCGCGTGCCAGCGTCCACCAGCAGTTCGGCCAGCAGATGAAGCCCCTGCTGGGCCCCCAGCGTGATGAGGATTTCGCTGTCATTGGCCATGATGCCCCGGCGCGGCAGAATGCGGCGGCGGATCTGTTCCACCAGCAGCGGGTCATCCAGCGCCCAGGTGTCATTGGTCCAGGCGCCGATCCATTTCTTCGACAGGGCCTGGCGGGCGCAGTCGCGCCACTCGGCCAGGGGAAACAGCGTGTGGTCCACCTGGCCATAGAGAAAGGGATAGGGATAGGACTGCCAGTCCGACGGCTTGTCGGGCACCGGCTTGGCGGCAACATGGGTTTTCAGCCGCCGTGCCCAGTCCAGACCGGGCAGCTGCGGGGCGGCGGCGGCGGGCTTCGCCTTGCGCGGGGCGGGCACCCCTTCCAGCGCCTTGTCGGAGACATAATAGCCGGACCGCTCCCGCGCCACGAGATAGCCGTCATCCAGAAGGCCCTGATAGGCCAGCACCACCGTATTGCGCGACACACCCAGCGATTTGGCCATCTTGCGGGTTGAGGGAATGGGTTCCTCGCGGTCAAGCTGGCGGTCGAGAATGGCCGCCACCAGCGCCTCGCGAATCTGCGTCTGCAGACTGAAGTGATCGCTGCGTTTGATATGAACCAGCCAGTCGCGCATGGAAACTCCAATGCCCGGCGACGGGCCGGGCAACTGGTCCCATATAGGTCCAAACTGGTCTTAAGGGAAGCCGTCAGCCGCAGGCCGGCTTGTGCTGGCAGAACACCTGGTGCAGGGCGGCCATGATGGTCTTGGCCTCATGGCTGTCGAGTGAGTAATAGATGAACTGGGCTTCGCGCCGGGTTTTCACCAGCCGCTCGCGGCGCAGCACAGCCAGATGCTGCGACAGGGCGGACTGGCGCAGGCCCACCAGACTTTCCAGCTCGTTCACCGACTTTTCGCCACCGATGAGATTGCAGAGAATCAGCAGCCGGCTTTCATTGGCCATCACCTTCAGAAGGTCGCTGGCCGCCGTTGCATTGTCCTGAAGTTCGGCGATATCCATGTCTGCTGCATAGCGGTAGAGCGCGGAAATTTCAAGTAATCCCCACCGAAACCCGCTTTGTGCCGGATAAAGTCTCGGATAAAACAAGAAATTGAAATACTGGATTGTTAGCAGGAATGGCTATGCTCACCACCCGTTCGCTGAATGCACCCGCCGTTGCCGCCACCGTGCTGGGCGGTGCGGGGCAGGGCATGCTGACCTTCATCGGCCTGGTGGGTGCGGCCCATGGCGTGGCCTCCACCGCCGCCTTCGCCAACAGCTGCGGAACCATTGCCCTGCTGCTGACGGCAGTGGGCCTCAGCCTCACGCCCTGTCCGGCCTGTGTGGGGGACGTGTGCACCGTCGATCAGGCCATGCTGCTGGGCTGGCCACCGGGAAGGGCCACCCGCTTCATGCGCTTTGCCGTGCTGTCAGCCCTGGTGGCGGGCATTCTCTATGTGCAGGAATGGTCGGGCAAGGGCGGCTCCCCCCATCTCATCCTGCCCCTCGGTCTGCTCATCTTCGTCCTCGGTGCTGCGCTGGTGCTGCTCACCGGATTGATTTTTGCGGGAAGCCGCCGCGCCCTCGACATTGCCCACTTCACCAGCGCCGGGCTGATGACCGGCCTCGGCCTGCTCATGGCGGTGTCCACCATCCATGGCCGCTTTCCGTGGTTTCAGGTGGTGCTGGCCGCACCCCTGCTGGCGATATTGGCCGGGTTGACCTGGCGGCGCTGGCGGCAGGCCCCGGCAGCCCTGGCCAAACAGCGCAATCTCGTGCTGATTCTGTTGCTGCTGGCGGGCTTCCTGCTGGCGGGCTGGTTCCTCACCCCGTGGACGTCTGTGCTGCTGGCGCCGGTGCTGCTGCTGGCGGTGTGGCTGGAGCGCGCCCTGTTCCTGTCGCGGCCAACCGTGTAACGTCGCCCTTGGCAAAGACAGCGCCTTGCATATAAAGATAAGTTTATGTCGTTTTCCCGGAGGCCCCGATGACCCGCCCGTCCTTCACCGAAGCCCTTGCCACCCGCCCCTGGCTTTTGGCCGATGGCGCCACCGGCACCAATTATTTCCAGATGGGCCTGGTCTCTGGCGACGCGCCGGAAATGTGGAACCTCGAACACCCCGACCGGGTGCGCAGCCTGCACCGCCAGTTCATCGCGGCCGGGGCCGACATCATCCTCACCAACACCTTCGGCTGCAACCGCCACCGCCTGAAGCTGCATAATGCGCAGGGCCGGGTGCACGAGCTGAACATGGCGGCAGTGAAGAACGCCCGCGCCGAGGCCGACGCCGCAGGCCGCCCCGTCTATGTGGCGGGCTCCATGGGCCCCACAGGCGAGATCTTTGAACCGGTGGGAACCCTCTCCCATGCCGATGGCGTGGAGGCCTTCGCCGAACAGGCCGCCGCCCTGAAGGAAGGCGGCGTTGATGTGCTGTGGATCGAAACCCTGTCGTCGGAAGAGGAACTGCGCGCCGCCGTGGAGGGCGCTGCCCGCGCCGGCCTGCCCATGGTCACCACCATGAGCTTTGATACCAATGGCCGCACCATGATGGGCATCACGCCCAAGGCCTTTGGCGCCCTCACCGAGGCTCTGCCCGTTGCCCCCGCCGCCATTGGCGCCAATTGCGGGGTGGGAGCCTCGGAACTGGTGGCCACCGTCATGGGCATTCATGCAGCCCGGCCCGAAGCCGCCATCGTTGCCAAGGGCAATTGCGGCGTGCCGCAATACAAGGATGGCCACATCCACTATTCCGGCACGCCGGAACTGATGGCCGATTATGCCCGCATCGCCCTTGACGCCGGGGCGAAGATCATCGGCGGCTGCTGCGGCACCAGCCCCGAACATCTGGCCGCCATGCGGCGCGCGCTTGACGCCCACCACAAGGGCGAGACGCCGAGCATTGAACTGATCGAAAAGAAACTCGGCCCCGTTTCCGATCTCGCCAAGGGCATTGACGCCGCCGCCAACGCCCCCCGGCGCGACCGCCGCAGGCACTGAAACGCTGGCCCCTTCGCGGTCGCAGGCTGCCCCCTCAGGACGGTGGCAGGCAGCAGACGGGCATAACCGTAACAAGTGGTGACGAGGTTCCCTGCCAATTGGGCAGTAAATCTAAGTTGTGTGGCTGAAATTCACGCATTTTTCTGCGACTTTCCTCTCACAACACGTCACAACCCCACATTATCCGTTGACGCTGGCAAGGCCCTGACCTTAATGTTCCGTTAACGCGGGGGCGCATAGGGGACGGCGATGAGTCTGGCTTACTTTCCGCGCGCGCTGCGCAGCGCGACCATGTCTGCGGCACTTGTTCTCGGCGCATCGGCGGCGGCGGCACAAACCTTCACCTTCACGGCCACTCCAAATTATCCCGGCTGCGACCTTTGCACCCGCATCTCCTCGGTCATTGTGCCGCCCGGCCTGGGCATGGTCACCGATGTCAATGTGTCCGTCACCTTCCATCACACCTGGTGGGGCGACACCTATGCCTATGTGCATTCGCCTGCCGGGCAGACGGTCTATCTGTTTAGCCACGTCGGCGGCTCCAGCGATCCCAACGGCACCTATGTCTTCGATGATGAGGCCGCCACACCGGTCGGCTCCACCGTGCCCGGCACCTATCGCCCGCAGGGCAGTCTCGCGGCCTTTGATGGTTCCCTGCCAGATGGCACCTGGACCCTGACCTTTACTGATGCAGTGGGCGCCGACTATCTGACGCTCAACGCCTGGTCGCTCATCCTCACCGTTGATCCCATCAACCAGGCCTATACCGGCACCACACTTTCCAACGTTGTCTCGGGCGACGTGCGCAGCCTGGTCGGCAGCCTGGAAAGCCGCAAGAACGCCATGTGGTCGGGCGGCATGGCGCCCGCTGCCGATGTCGCCAACCCCTATGCCGCAGGCGGCAAGGGCGGTTTCTGGCTGCGCACCTCGGTCGGTGGCGCCAAGGGCAAGGGCGACGTGGTCAACCTGTTTGTGCCCGGCACCGCAGAATATGACGAGAACCTGTATTTCCTTCAGGGCGGTGCGGGCACGGTTCTGGCCGACTCGGCCCGCGGCCGGCTTGTCGCCTCGCTGTTCGGCCATTATCAGAGCAGTGACAGCACCATCTCTGACGCCGTTGGCGTGGTGGGCAATCTGGACGCCACCGGCTATGGCGCGGGCGCCAGCCTGAGCTGGCTCGGTGCCGGCGGCTTTTATGCCGATGTGCTCGGTCTTTACACCGCCCATGATGTGGACGTGGCCACGGCCACCGGGGCCGTTGGCACCACCGATGCCGACACCTGGGCCGCCTCGCTGGAGGCCGGCTACCGCTTTGGCCTGTCCGGCCGGTGGAGCCTCGTTCCGCAGGCCCAGCTGGTCTATCAGAACACCGACATCGGCGCCTTCACCGACTCCGCCGGAACCACCTACGCCTTCAGCAACACCGACAGTCTGGAAGGCCGTGCCGGTGTGGCGCTGGAATATGACCATGTGAATGCCGACACCGGCAGCCATGCCCGCATCAATGCCGGGGCCAGCCTGGTCCATGAATTCCTGGATGATGGCGCAGCCGTCATCAACGGCAACAATCTGGGCTTTGGCGGCGATGGCGGATCGGCCTTGCTGCTCACCAGCGGCATTGCCATCACCCCGGCGGCTGCCGGTCTCAGTGTCGGCAGCCAGCTTGATTACCGCGCCCCCCTGAAAAAGGGTGGCCGGGAATCGCTGAGCATTTCGGCTTCCCTGGGCTGGAGCTGGTAGGGCGGCACAACGCCAGCCGCTGAAACGCCTTGCGGGCAGGGGGGCTTGCCCCCATCTTCGGCCCATGGCGAAACCCGTTGCCGCATGGCTGAAGCCGCTGCCACAGGGACTTTATTGTGTTCCCGGTGACTTCTTCATTGACCCGGCCCAGCCCGTCTCCCGCGCCGTCATCACCCATGCCCATTCCGATCATGCCCGTTCCGGCCATGGTGCCGCGCTTGCCACCGCGGACACGCTCGCCATCATGCGCCTGCGCCTGGGTGAAGGTGCACCCCGCAGCCCGCAGCCCTTGCCCTATCGCCAGCCGCTGACGGTGGGGGACGTCACGCTGACCCTGGTTCCGGCGGGTCATCTCCTCGGCTCCGCCCAGGTGGTCATGGAGTATCAGGGCCAGCGCGCCGTGGTGTCCGGCGACTACAAGCGCGCCGCTGACCCCACCTGCGACTCCTTTGAGGTGGCGCGCTGCACCGTCTTTGTTACCGAGGCCACCTTCGGCCTGCCTGTCTTCACCCATCCCGCGCCGGAACAGGAGATCGCAAAACTTCTCGCCTCGCTCGCCGACTTCCCGGAGCGCACCCACCAGATCGGCGTCTATGGTCTGGGCAAGTGCCAGCGCCTCATCGCCCTGTTGCGGCAGGCGGGTTATGACCGGCCCGTCTGGCTGCACGGTGCGCTGCGCTCTGTCACCGATTATTACATCGGCCGCGGCATTGACCTTGGCCCCGTGCCGTCGGTGGCGGACAGCAGAGAAAATCTGGCCGGTGAGATTGTGCTGTGCCCGCCCTCGGCCCTGGGCGACCGCTGGTCGCGCCGCTTTGCCGATCCGCTCATTGGCTTTGCCTCGGGCTGGATGCGGGTGCGCGGCCGGGCGCGCCAGCGCGGTGTGGAACTGCCGCTCATCATTTCCGACCATGCCGACTGGCCGGAACTGCTTCAGACCATCACCGACACCGGGGCCAGCGACATCTGGGTGACGCACGGGCGCGAGGAGGCGCTGGTCCATGCCGCCACCAGCATGGGCCTTGCCGCCCGCGCGCTGAATCTGGTGGGGCTGGAGGACGAAGGCGAATGAAAAACTTTGCCATGCTCCTCGACCGTCTCACCTATACGCCGTCGCGTCTCGGCAAGCTCACCCTCATGCGCCACTATTTCCAGAACACACCGGACCCGGAACGCGGCTACGGTCTGGCCGCCCTCACCGACGGGCTTGCGGTGTCCTTCCCCGTCCGGCGCGTCATCACTGAACTGGCCGCGGGCCGCTTTGACCCCGAACTGTTTCGCCTGTCGCGTGACTATGTCGGCGACACGGCAGAAACCCTGGCGCTCATCTGGCCCACCGCCGCCGCGCCCGATCCGCCGCTCCTGTCCGACGTGGTGCAGACGCTCGCCACGCTGCCCAAGGCAAAATATGCCGAGGCGCTGGCCGGCTGGCTCAACCGGCTGGATGCGGTGGGGCGCTGGGCGCTGCTGAAATTTCTGGGTGGTGCGCTCCGCGTCGGCGTGTCGGCGCGGCTGGCCAAGACGGCGCTGGCCGAAGCCTTTGGCCGCGAGGTGGAGGAGATCGAGGAGAAATGGCACGGCCAGACACCGCCCTATGCCGAGCTGTTTGACTGGCTTGAGGGTCGGCGCGACCATCTCCCCGTCTCGGAAGCGCCGGTGTTCAAGCCCATCATGCTGTCGGTGCCGCTGGAGGCAGCGGATTTCGACACCCTGGTGCTCGATGATTTTTCCTATGAATGGAAATGGGACGGCATCCGCGTGCAGATGGCCGGTGGCCGGGGTGACACCCGCATCTTCTCGCGCGGGGCCGAGGACATTACCGCAAGCTTCCCCGACCTTGCCCATGCCTTTCCCCACCACGCCACCGTGGATGGCGAACTGCTGGTGCTGCGACAGGGTCATGTCGCCCCCTTCGCCGACCTGCAGCAGCGCCTGAACCGCAAGGCGCCAAGCACCGCCATGATGCAGAAATATCCCGCCCACCTGCGCCTCTATGATGCCCTGGATATCGAGGGTGAGGATCTGCGCGCGCTGCCCCTTGTGGCGCGCCGCGACCGGCTGGAGGACTGGTTTGCCCGCGTGCGCCCGCGCCACTGCGATCTGTCGCCCGTGCTCACCTTTGCCAGCAAGGAAGAGTTGCGCGCCACCTGGCAGGCAACCCGTGACGAGGGCATTGAAGGGCTGATGCTGAAGCGCAAGGACAGCCCCTATCTGGCGGGCCGCCCCAAGGGCCACTGGTTCAAGTGGAAGCGGGCGGCACTCACCGCCGATTGCGTGCTGGTCTATGCCCAGCGCGGCTCCGGCAAGCGCTCGTCCTTTTATTCCGATTTCACCTTTGCCTGCTGGCAGGGCGAGGGCGAGGGCCGCCACCTTGTGCCCGTGGGCAAGGCCTATTCCGGCTTCACCGATGCGGAATTGCTGCGCCTCGACAAATTCGTCCGCGCCCACACCATCGAGCGCTTTGGCCCGGTGCGCAGCGTCGAGCCGAAACTGGTTCTGGAAGTGGCCTTTGACGGCATCCAGACATCATCCCGCCACAAGAGCGGCATCGCCATGCGCTTTCCGCGCATCGCCCGCATCCGCTGGGACAAGCCCGCCGCCGAGGCCGACACGGTGGAAACCCTGCGCCGGATGATCAGCTCTTGAGGGCGCGGGCCAGCGAGGCAAGGAACTGATCGACCTCGGCCTCGGTGTTGTAATGCGCCAGACCCACCCGCAGCACGCCGCCCCGTTCGGTCAGGCCCATGCGCGCAATGGGTTCTATGGCATAGTTATGCCCCGACCAGACGAAGATGTTGTCGCCCGCGAAATGCCGGGCCAGATCATCCGGGTGGCGGCCCTCCACCGTGAAGGACACGGTGGGCACGCGGCGGTGACCGGCATTGGCCGAGGTGATGCCGCGCACGGTCAGGCCCTTCACCGGCACAAGCCCGTCAATGAGACGCTGGGTCAGCCTGCGCTCATAATCGGCCAGCACGCCCCAGGCGCTCACCAGCCTTTCGCGCCGCGTGGCGCCGCGGCCGAACTGCTCCAGATATTCAATCGCCCCCAGCACCCCGGCCTTGCCCTCAATCGAGCCGGTGCCGGTTTCAAACTTGTGGCCCGGCTCATTGCCGGCGGGCCGCACCTTGTAGGCAAAGGTATCTTCGAGCAGCGCCCGCCGCCCCCACAGCATGCCCATATGCGGGCCAAACCACTTGTAGGACGATGACACCACCACATCCGCGCCCAGATCCTGCACGTCGATGGCGCCGTGGGGGGCAAACTGCACCGCATCCACATAGACCAGCGCACCCGCCTGCCTGGCCTGCGCCGCAAAGCGCTTCACCTCATTCACCGTGCCGGTGCAGTTGGAGGCATAGCCCAGTGCCACCAGCCGCGTCTCCGCCGACAGCACGCGCTCCAGCGCATCGTCGGGAAACTCATAGGTTTCGGGATCGAAATCCATCCAGCGCACCCTGAGGCCGCGGTCCTTGGCCATCAGCAGCCAGGGCGACACATTGGCATCATGGTCCATGCGCGACAGCACGATTTCATCACCCGGCTGAAAGCGCCGTCCCAGCCCGCGCGAAAAGGCAAAGGTCAGCGTCGTCATGTTCTGGCCCACGGCAATCTCGTCGGCCGAGGCGGCATTGTAGAAATCGGCCAGCGCCTGATGAACTTCGGCATCCAGCGCATCCGCCGCAACACTGGTGCGGAACAGGCCGCCGTGGTTGGCGTTGATGCCGCTGAGGGCCCCGGTCATGCGCGTCACCACCTGCTGCGGCACCTGGGTTCCCGCCGGATTGTCGAGATAGACGCGGGCGCGGCCCTCATCGGCCAGCGACAGGGCCGGAAACTGGCTGCGGACATGGGCAATAGCAAGCGGTTTCATGGCAACTCCGGTCAGGGGGGAGCGCTACCATAATCAGGCTTTTGCCGGCACTCAACGGTCGTATTTCCGGGAACAATTGTCGTCGCCAAGCCTTGGCCACCTGCGCCAAACCCGTCTATCATGGCTGAAACAACCGGAGACCGGCAATGAGCGATGAAGGCGAACTGGACCTCAACTCCCTGAACGACGAGGAACTGGTCCAGCAGGTCCATGACGATCTGTACGACGGCATGAAGGAGGAAGTGGAGCAGGCCGTCCACATTCTCCTGAAACGGGGCTGGCCGCCCTACAAGGTGCTGACCGAGGCGCTGGTCGAGGGCATGCGCATTGTCGGTGTCGATTTCCGGGATGGCATTCTGTTTGTGCCCGAAGTGCTGCTCGCCGCCAATTCCATGAAGGCGGGCATGACCATTCTGCGCCCGCTCCTCATTGCCACGGGTGCACCCCGCCTGGGCAAAATGGTGATTGGCACCGTCAAGGGCGACATTCACGACATCGGCAAGAATCTCGTGGGCATGATGATGGAAGGCGCAGGCTTTGAAGTCATCGACCTCGGCATCAACAACCCGGTCGAAAAATATCTTGAGGCGCTCGACACCCACAAGCCCGACATTCTCGGCATGTCAGCTCTGCTCACCACCACCATGCCCTATATGAAGGTGGTCATCGACACGCTGAAGGAAAAGGGCCGCCGCGACGATCAGGTGGTTCTGGTGGGGGGTGCGCCGCTGAACGAGGAGTTCGCCAAGGCCATCGGCGCCGATGCCTATTGCCGCGATGCCGCAGTGGCGGTGGAAACCGCCAAGGCCTTCATGGCGCGCAAGCACAACCAATTGTCTTGACGTGCCTTAGGGCATTGCACAAATGAAAACGCCCCCCTCTTGCGAGGGGGGCGTTGCACCGACCGGGACGATTAGTCCAGGTTGTTGGCAATGTTGTTGAACGTGTCGCTCAGACGGTTCTTGATGGTCGGCATGACCATGACCAGGGCGAGGCCGGTGGCGGCAGCGATCAGGCCATATTCGATAGCGGTCGCACCGGATTCATCAACGAGGAACTTCTTCATGTAACTCTCCAATATTTACAGCACCTGTTCAATCTGACCGCGCCTTGATGTGCCGCCGTCCTTGAACATCACCCACACTAGAATTCAAACATTAATGAGACCTAAAATCGCCATGGCCAGATAAGCTCCAAACAGGTGTTCCTGAAACAGGGCTAGCGGCTGTTTAAGAAATTGGCGGCAATTTTAATGATCCGTAAACTGAGGAGCACGCTGGCGTGACAACGGTCAACCTCGAACCCTCCCAGGGTTTTCGCTTCTCCGCCGGGCGCGGGGAGGTGCTGATCCTGGCCTGTGGGGCTCTGGCCCGCGAGATCGTTGCCCTCATCGAACTGAACCACTGGCACGTCTTTGATCTGCGCTGCCTGCCGGCCAAATGGCACAATACGCCAGACAAGCTTGTGCCAGCCTTGCGCCAGGCCATCCGTGAAGAAAGGCCACATTATCGCACCATCGCGGTGGCCTATGGCGATTGCGGAACCGGCGGCATGCTGGATGTCATGCTGGCGGAGGAGGGGGTGGAGCGCATCGGCGGCCCCCATTGCTATGCCTTCTTTTCCGGCCTTTCTGACTTTGCCGGGCGGCTGGATGATGAGGCAACCGTCTTCTACCTCACCGATTATCTGGTCCGGCATTTTGACCGGCTGGTGTGGCAGGGGCTGGGGCTGGACCGTCATCCGGAATTGCTGCCCGACTACTTCGGCAATTATTCACGCCTCATTTACCTTGCTCAGACAAAAGACGCCGCGCTCGAAAAATCGGCCCGGGCGGCAGCGGCGAAATTGGCTCTTGCCTATGACTACCGTTTCACGGGCTATGGCGAACTGGCGGATTTCCTGGCCGCGCACAGCGCCGGCTGATCAACCTTCCGTGCCCTCGGGCCATTGATAGCCGCCGCCGCTGATCTGGTAATAGTCGCCCTTGAAGGCACAGAAGATGTGGCCATCAAGCGCCAGTCCCGTTTCCCCATCAAGGCTTCCGGCAGTGATGGAAATCTGGTCAGCGCCATCGCCCTTCCAGAACAGCACCGAGCCGCACGCCTTGCAGAAGCCGCGTTCGGCCGCCGGGCTTGACCGATACCATTTCAGCCCGCGCATTTCAGTGAAGGCAAAGTCGGAAAGTGCCGCCGCCGTGGCGGCCAGGTAATGGCCGGTTTGCTTGCGGCATTGAATGCAGTGGCAGGCGAGGATCGGGCGCAGCGGTCCCGTCACCTCATATTTTACCGCCCCGCACAGGCATGATCCGGTCTTCTTCATGGTGCCTCCTGACGCGCCTTCAAAAAGGCGCGCATGTGAAACTGCATCTGCTCGGGCTCATAGGTAAAGGCCCGGCCCACCGGACAGGCGCGCCGCGCCAGACAGCCGCCGGTCATGCAAAGCTGCCCCGCCGCACTGGCAATATGGTCAACACAGGCCGCCACGTCATAGCCCGCTGGCGAAAACGCCGCCACCGGACAGGCGGACAAACAGGGCCTGCCTGGGCACGCCTCACAGGGGTGCGCGCCCGCCCCCGGCGGCGGCAGGTCCAGCGCCACGGGAAAAAACAGCACCGCCCGGAAGGCATGCCACAGGCCGAAGCGCGCGTGTATGTTGAGACCCAGGGGTGACACATGCCCGGCCCCCGCCGCCCGCGCCCAGGACAGAAAGGGCAGCGGCGGGGCGGCAAAGGGAAAGCCCGCCCTGGCCCCCAGCGTTGCCGCCAGCGGTGTCACCACCCGCTCGGTCCACTGGTCCAGCGTCTCGCCCACCTGCCGCTCGCGCCCAAAGCGCCGGAACAGCAGAGGCCCCGCATTGCCGATGAGCACCATGAACCGGCAGCCCCCCGGGGCGCCGTCCGCCGCCGTGGGCGCAAACCAGCCCAGCGGTTCAAAGCTCTCGCGGCGCAGGGCCGCAATGATGGGGTGTTCCGACACGTCTCACCTTTCCGGGCGCGCGGGCCCGTGGCAGACTGTGCCGGGTGAGACCTGATTTTTCAATGCACGCCGCGCCGCATTCGCGCCAAAACCGCCAGGAGCACAGCCATGACTGATGTTGTGGTGGTGGGCGGGGCCAATCTTGATGTGAAGGCAAGCCTTCCCCCCGGCGCGCTTTCCGCCACCTCCAATCCCGGCACCGTGGCCTTCACGGCCGGCGGCGTGGGCCGCAACATCGCCCATAATCTCGCCCGCCTTGGCGTCATCACATCGCTCATCACCGTCTTCGGCAATGACGCCGCCGCCGATGCGCTGGCCGCCGAAACCCGCGCCGCCGAGGTGGACCTCACCTTTGCCCTGCGCTCGGCCCTGCCCAGCGGTTCCTATGTGGCCCTGCTCGATGACCGGGGCGAACTGGTCACCGCCGTCAATGACATGCGCCTGATGGACACGCTGACGCCGGATCGCCTGGCCCCCGCGCAGGCCCTTTTGGACGAGGCGAAGCTCATCGTTGCCGACTGCAACTGTCCGGCGGCAACATTGATTTATCTGGCCCGTCATCATGGCGGGAAACTGCTGGTGGAGCCGGTGTCGGTGGCCAAGGCGGCGCGGCTTGTCGCGGCCCTCGCCGCCCATCCCATCCGGCTGGCCACGCCCAACCGCGCCCAGCTTGCCGCCCTTGCGCATAATGATGATCTGGCCCGCGCCTGTGCGCAGCTTCACGGGCGCGGACTGGCGGAACTGGTGGTCCATTGCGGGGCCGATGGCGCCGTCGTGTCCAGTGCCGCCGGCCGCATCAGCCTGCCGCCGCTTGCGGCCTCAGGTGTTGTGGATGTCACCGGCGCAGGCGACGCCGCCGTGGCCGGTCTGGTCTATGGTTTGATCCGTGGACTGAGCAATGTTGACGCCGCCCGCCTTGGCCAGTCTGCCGCCGGTCTGGTGCTCGCCTCGCCCCGTTCCACCCTTCCCGAATTGAACCCCGCCCGGCTGCATGAGCTGGCGGAAATCAACCCATGAGTGAGCCATGAACCAGTATCTTGATCTCGCGCCCGAAGTGGCCGCCGCGCTGAAGGGCAAGCGCCCCGTGGTGGCGCTGGAATCCACCATCATCGCCCATGGCATGCCCTTTCCGCAGAATCTGGAGATGGCAAAGGCGGTGGAGCAGGCGGTGCGCGACGGCGGGGCCACGCCTGCCACCATCGCCGTGGTGGCGGGCCGCCTGTGTGTCGGCCTGAGCGATCAGGTTCTGCAGCGCTTCGCCGAGGAGGGGCCGCAGATCGTCAAGGTCTCGGTGCGTGACCTGCCCTTCGTGGTGGCGCGAAAATTCATGGGGGCCACCACCGTGGCCTCCACCATGCGCATTGCCGCCATGGCGGGCATTCAGGTTTTCGCCACCGGCGGCATCGGTGGCGTCCACCGTGGCGCGGACAAGAGCTTTGACATTTCCGCCGACCTGCAGGAATTCGCCGAAAGCAATGTGGCCGTGGTGACGGCGGGTGCCAAGGCCATTCTTGATCTCGGATTGACGCTGGAGGTTTTGGAAAGTCTGGGGGTTCCCGTGGTGGGCTTCGGCACCGATGACTTTCCGGCCTTTTATTCGCGGGCCTCGGGCCACCCTGTGCCCATCCGCTGCAACACGGCGGCGGAAGTGGCGGCCCTCATGCAGGCGAAATGGGCCATGGGGCTGAAGGGCGGCGTGGTGGTGGCCAACCCCATTCCGAAGAAGGCCGAAATCCCGGCGGGTGAAATCGCCCCCGTCATCGAACGGGCGATTGACGAGGCGGAAAAAAGCGGCATTCACGGCAAGGAGGTGACGCCCTTCCTGCTCAAGCGTCTTGCTGAGATCACATCCGGCCGTTCGCTGGCCGCCAACATCGCCCTGGTGCTGAACAACGCCCGCCTCGCCGCTGAGATTGCGAAAAATCTTCAGTAATCGCCCTGTCCCCGCCGGCGGGGAGAGGGTTGGTGCCCATGCGCAGCATGGGAGGGTGCGGGGCCTATTTGCAACCCGCGCCGACGCGCTTCAGCAGAAACACCCGGTGCTCGGTGTCATCGGGCACTTCGATATAGTCTTCATCATCGCCAAAGCGGATGTAGCCCTCATTGCTGATCTTCACGCCATCCGCCGTCTCGTCGATGTGGAAGGAGCCGCCATCGCCCTCCACAAAGCAGCGGTGATTGTCGCTGCACTCCAGCGGCCAGGTGGCAAGGCTGCGCCCGTTGCGGAAAGTAGCCCACAGTTTGTCGGCCTGCGCGGAGTCAATGTCCTTGGTCAGCCCGATCTGCAGCCGCATCATGGTGACCTTCTGGCCGCGATGCTTGTGCAGATGCGCGGCACTGTAAACGCGCTCATAGCAGCCCTTTATGTCGGCCCGCGCCGGCGTGGCCAGAGCCGTAACCAGCACCAAGGCCGCAGACAGTGTTCTCATCGCCGCCGCCGCCGCCGTTCACCGCCGCCCTCGTCGGTGGGGGTCATGGCCTTGGGCGCGGGCAGCGTCACCACCTTGGCCAATTCACTGAACACGGCGGTCTTGTGGGGAAGGGCCATGGCCTCGACAAAGTGCTGCTGAAACTTGGGCTCCACCGCCGTTTCGATCTTTTCAATCTTCCGCACCACGCGCTCGATCTCGTCACGCGCCGCCGCATTCAAAAGCGCAATGCGCGCCCCTGTGCCCGCCGCATTGCCCGCCGAGCGCACCTGCGCCAGCGCGCAATCGGGGATCAGCCCCAGCACCATGGCATATTTAACATCAATATGACTGCCGAAGGCCCCGGCCAGACGGATGCGCTCCACCTGGTCAACGCCAAGCCGGTCCATCAGCAGGCGCACACCCGCATAGAGCGCCGCCTTGGCCAGTTGAATGGCGCGAATGTCATTCTGCGTGACGGTGATGCGCGGCGCCCCCTCGCGCAGCACATAGCGGAAGGTGCGGCCATCGGCCTCGATGCGCGGGTTGCGCGCCGCCATCGCCCCGTCCACCAGCCCGTCCTGATTGATGATGCCGGCAAGGAACATTTCCGCCACCACCTCGATGATGCCGGACCCGCAAATGCCGGTCACCCCGGTGGCTGCCACCGCCTCTTCAAAGCCCGGCTCATCCGACCACAGGTCGGAGCCGATCACCTTGAAGCGCGGCTCCAGCGTGTCGGCATTGATGCGCACCCGTTCGATGGCGCCCGGTGCGGCCCGCTGGCCGGAGGAAATCTGCGCCCCCTCAAAGGCAGGCCCGGTGGGCGACGAACAGGCCAGCAGGCGCTTGCGGTTGCCCAGCACAATCTCGGCATTGGTGCCCACATCCACCACCAGCATGAGATCGTCACTGTCATGCGGCGCCTCCGACAGCACTACGCCCGCCGTGTCCGCCCCCACATGGCCCGCAATGCACGGCAGCACATAGGCCAGCGCCCCCGGCGCCAGGGCAAGGTCCAGCTCACGCGCCGGCAGCGTCTTGGCCAGGCCCGTGGCCAGCGCAAAGGGCGCGCCCCCCAGTTCCGTGGGGTCCAGCCCCAGAAACAGGTGATGCATGACCGGATTGCCCACCAGCGTCACTTCCACAATGTCCGTGAGCGGAACATCGGCTTCCTTCGCCACTTCGGCAGCCAGCCGGTTGAGCGCCTCACGCACGGCGCTTGTCATCTCGCGCTCGCCGCCGGGGTTCATCATCACATAGGAAACCCGGCTCATCAGATCTTCGCCAAAGCGGATCTGCGGATTCATCATGCCCGCCGACGCCAGCACCGCG
Source organism: uncultured Alphaproteobacteria bacterium (assembly GCA_937873445.1). GTDB lineage: Bacteria > Pseudomonadota > Alphaproteobacteria > Rhizobiales > Aestuariivirgaceae > Aestuariivirga. Next base: position 64,165 of record CALMWF010000040.1, on the reverse strand, counting down.
CCGTCGCTCAGGCTGGTCAGATGGGCGGCAATGGTGGTGGACCCCACATCAATCGCCAGACCGAGAAGCCGGTCGTGGAATCCGGGCCACAGGGCGGTGATGCGCGGGGCCCCGCCGCTGCGTGTGTTCACCGCGCAGGTCACCTGCCAGTTGCCCTTGCGCAGGGTTTTCTGCAAGGCTGCCAGCACCGGCAGGTCAGCCGTTGCTCCGGCAATGCCCCATTGCGCCTCCAGCGCCGCCAGCACCCGCTCCAGATCGGAGGAAGGCTTGTGCATGTCCGGCTCTTCCACCGTGATGAAACAGGCCCGCGTGGCCGGATCCATGGCAATGTCGCGCACTTCCGCACTCTTGCGCACCACCTGGCGATGCACCTGGCTTTCGGCGGGCACGTCAATGACCAGATCGCCCTCGATCTTCATCTGGCACGACAGCCGCCGTGCGGGCGCCAGCCCGCGCAGCCGGTCATAGCGGTCTTCCACCTCGTTGCGCGGCGTGGCGCTGGCGGCCTCCGAGGTGATGCCGTGCTTGGAAAACTGCCCCACCGCATGGATCACCTGGCAGCGCCCGCAAATCGCCCGGCCGCCACAAACGGAATCGACATCAACACCCAGTGCCCGCGCCGCTGCCAGCACCGTGGTGCCCCTGGCAAAGCGTCCGCGCTTGCCGGAGGGGGTGAAAACGATGAGGGGTTTTTGCTCAGTCATGCGCAGTTTTTATCGCGGAATCGAGTCGGTGCGTCGCACGGAAGCGACCGGTTATGGTCTGCTGTTCAGCCGCGCTCATGATTTACCGGTCTTCGGCTTGCTTGGCGGCATCAACTCCGAACCGAAGACCAGCGTGTTGCCGCCCCGCTCCAGCGCCTGAATGAGCCGCGCCTGCAACAGGCCGGGATTGCCTTCAAACAGGCGCCCGGCATTGGCCAGACTGCGCAGTACCGCCTGTTCGCCGCGCGCCTTTTCCAGCTCGCGCTGGCTTTCCTTCTGGGCCTGAAGGACCCCGGCCATGGCACGCTTCAGATCAGCGGGCAGGGTGACATCACGCACCGCAAGGCTGAGAACGTCCAGCCCCAGCCCCTGGGCCTGCGGCTGCACCGATGCCATCACCTCCTGGGCAATGGCATCGCGCTGCTGCAACACCTCGTCCACCGTGCGCCGCACCACCGCATCGCGCGTGGCCAGTTGCAGGGCCACATAGAGATCCTGCTGGCTGTCGCGCCTGTCATGAAAGGCCTTCACCAGATCAACCACCCGTGACTGGCCCACCAGCGAAACCCGGATGGCAATATGGTCGGCAGTGGTGATTTCCTGGCCCGCCACACTGATCATGTCAGGCCGCAGGTCATGGGGTTCCAGCCGGGTGCGCGAGCCCCACAGCCGATGGCGTCCGGCATTGCGCAGCCCGATGAGCGTGCCGTCCCGGAACTCAAGCGCCCCCTCATAGTCATGGATGGTGATGACGCGGCTCACCCGCCTGACCAGCCATGCCGCCACAGCGACAACCAGCGCCAGAACCGCAAAACCCACAAGCACTACCATCACGGCCTCCCCGCCAGTGAATGAACGCACGCTGCCTGCCACCGCGAGCAGGGGAGGTTTTAACCTGCATGCCTGAGTTGCGGGTGGAATTGAATCCAGGCCGGCAACGCGCGTCCTTTTCAACCCGAATGAGATGGGAGTCGAACCCAACCGCAGTCCTAGGCGAACCGGCCCACCCATGGGGTGGCAGGGCGCATTCGTGCGGCATAAAAACTATAGGGCGGGGTCAGAAGGCTGACAAGCGTCAGCGCCGCCGCCGACGCTCCTCGCGCGCCTTGCGCCGGGCTTCCAGTTCCTCGGCCGTGGGCGCAGCCTCGCCGCCGGGCAGGGCGGCCGCGGCGGGGGCCGGGGCCATGTCGCGGAAGCGGTTGGTCCAGAAGCGGCAGTGGGCATCGGTGCCGTTCAGCACATTGGCGCCGTAGATGGCGTGCATGTCTTCGTCATGCAGCGGGTTCATGATGGCGCTGGTCATGCCGTGACTGGCCGCCATGGCCAGGAAATAGCCGGTCAGCGCCCGGCGGTTCGGCATGCCGAAGGAAATGTTGGAGGCCCCGCAGGTGGTGTTGACCTTCAGCTCCTCGCGCAGGCGGCGCACCAGACGGAACACCTGCTGGCCCGCCGTGCCCATGGCACCGATGGGCATGACCAGCGGATCAACCACAATGTCATGCGGCTTGATACCGAAGTCGGCGGCCCGTTCCACAATCTTCTTGGCCACTGCAAAGCGCACGTCGGGATCTTCGGAAATGCCGGTCTCGTCATTGGAGATGGCCACCACCGGCACATTGTATTTGGCAATGAGCGGCAGAATGGCTTCGAGTTTTTCCTCCTCGCCGGTCACCGAATTGACCAGTGGCCGCCCCTTGGTCACTTCCAGTGCCGCCTTCAGCGCGGCGGTGACGGATGAGTCGATGCAGATGGGCAAATCGGAATGGGCCTGCACAATGCCAAGCGTCTGGCAAAGAAGCGGCGGCTCGGTTTCGTTGGGGTTCACGGCGGTGACCCCGGCATTGACGTCAAGGATGTGCGCCCCCGCCGCCGTCTGGCTCACGGCATCCTTGATGACGGTCTCAAAATTGCCCGCCTGCATTTCGGCGGCCAGCTTCTTGCGGCCGGTGGGGTTGATGCGCTCGCCGATCACCGTGAAGGGCTTGTCAAAGCCGATGATGTGCTCGCGCTTGGCCGAGGCAACGATGGTGTGGGTCATGGGTTTTCCGTGCCTCCCTGGGCGGTGACTATCTTCAGTTTTTCGTCGTCATAGCGGGATTCGATGTCAGCCGCAGCGGCATCCGCCGCCGCCGTCAGATCGCCCGTCACCTCGCTGGGCTCGCCCCGCCGCCACGCCGCCAGATAAGCATCGGTGCCGATGGCGCCCGCCTTCATGGCGGCCATGTCAATGGCCTCCTGAAAGCGCGGCGGCAGCAGACGCTTTTCCTCGCGCCTGCCCTCGCGCACCGAGAGGGCCGAGGGAATGTCACGCCAATAGGTGATGGTGAGCCGGGCCATGGCCCCTTATGCAATGGTTCAAAAACGGCGTATAGCCTGAAAACGACATACCAGCCGGATTTCCCATCAGTCGGCCCTGTCGTCCACCCGCAGCCTGAGTGCGTAGCGCACAATCAGATACATGACCCCCAGCAGCACCGCCGAGCCCACCCATTCGAGAAATTCCAGTGGCGGCGGCAGGGTGGACTGCACCGGCATGGTGATGAGCTTGCGCAGGATGACCACAATGGCCACCTCCACGAAGGTGTCCACATTCAGCGCATGCCCCTTCATGTAGCGGATTTCGGCGGTGATCAGCGCCGACACGGTCCACAGCAGCATGAGCGAGCCGAGGCCGTGCAGAAAGCCCTGGGCGAGATTGTCGTGGCTGAGAGAGGTCCACACATCGCTGATGAACAGCCAGGTGAACAGCAGCACCGAGGCCGCCAGCGCCAGACCCAGCACCACATGGGCAAAGCCGTTGAGCCAGGTCATGGCATGCAGCGCCATGATGTTCACATGGCGCAGGGCCGCCGGCAGGGAGGGATCCTGGGTCAGGTCCTGTTTGTCATTCATGGCCGCTCCTCCGTGCCGCCAGTCTCCCAATCCTGCGGCGGTGCGGAAACAGACAAAGAGTCACCCCAACGCAAATGGCCCGGCACGGGCCGGGCCACAAGAAGTGCCGAACTGTGGGAGGGCCGGTCAGCCCTGCGGCTTTGCCACCTTGCCATAGATGAACAGCACGATCATCGCCCCGATGACCGCGCTGAGAATGCCCCACAGGCCGCTGGTGCCCAGAATGCCGAAATTGTTGGCAATGAAATTGGCCAGCAACGCACCGACAATGCCAAGAATGGAAGTCAGCACAAAGCCCTTCGGTTCATTGCTGCCCGGCATGATGACCTTGGCGATGGCGCCGACAACCGCCCCGACGATGATGGTCCAGATGATGCTTCCCATGTGTTCCCCCTTGTGAAACCGCGCGCCAGTAAACACCACAATCAGGCGGGCGGCAACGGCTTGAAATGCCTGCTGGCCCTATCCATATTGGAGAGCCATCACAGGAGGTGAAACCATGGCGAGAGACACATCAACCCTGCTGAAGGCGCTTCTGGGCATGGCCGCAGTGGCCGGCTGGCAGAACCGCGACAAGATTGGTGACTTCATCAAGGGCCTGTCGGCCCCTCCGGCAGGTGGTTCGGCCCCCGCCCAAACCGGCGGCCTGGGTGATCTGGTGGAATCCTTCCGCACCAAGGGCCTTGGTGATGTGGTTGACAGCTGGGTAGGCACCGGCGCCAACAAGCCCGTGACCGAAACCCAGGTGTCGCAGGGCATTGATGCCTCCATCATCGACGGCCTGGCCGCCCAGACCGGCCTGTCGCGCGAGGAATTGCTGAAGCGTCTGTCGCAGGTTCTGCCCCAGGTGGTGGACGGCATGACGCCCAATGGCCGCATGCCCGGCTGATCCGCAGCATCTGGCTTGACCGTTGCGCGCCCCGCCTCACCGGCGGGGCGTTTTCGTCAGGCCACCGTGCCGTCCTCGCGCAGCGCCTTGATCTGATCCGGTGACAGGCCGAGCACCGCCGTCAGCACCTGCTCGGTATCCGCCCCCAGTTGCGGCGGCGCCTTGGCATAGGCCACCGGCGTTTCCGAAAAACGGATGGGATTGGCCACCCCCGGCACCACCGCGCCGTCCTCCCGCGTCAGTTCCACCTTGAGGCCGCGTGCCCTCACCTGTGCATCGGCAAACACCTCATCCAGCCGGTTGATGGGGCCACAGGGAATGGCCGCCGCCTCCAGCCTGGCCACCCACTCCGCCGTGCTTCTGGTTTTCAGGGGCGGCTGCAGCAGGGGGATCAGCTCTGCCCGGTGTTCCACCCGCGCCCGGTTGCTGGCAAAGCGCTCGTCCTCCGCCAGATCGGCACGGCCAATGAGCGTGCAGAATTCACGGAATTGCCGGTCATTGCCCACCGCCACAATGATGTAGCCGTCGGCCGTGGCGAAGGTCTGATAGGGCACGATGTTGGGGTGCGCATTGCCCAGCCGGGTTGGCGCCGTGCCGCCCACCAGATAGTTGAGCGCCTGATTGGCCAGCACCGCCACCTGCGAGTCCAGCAGCGCCAGATCGAGATACTGGCCCTGACCGGTGCGCTCGCGGTGATAGAGCGCGGCGGTAATGCCAATCACCGCATGCAGCCCGGTGAAGATGTCGGCAAAGGCCACCCCCACCTTCATGGGTTCAGCGCCGGGTGCACCATCCGGCTGGCCGGTGATCGACATGATGCCGCCCATGCCCTGGATCATGAAGTCATAGCCCGCCCGCCGGGCATAGGGGCCATCCTGGCCAAAGCCGGTGATGGAGCAATAGATGAGGCGCGGGTTGACCGCCTTCAGGCTGTCATGGTCGAGGCCGTATTTCTTCAGGCCACCCACCTTGAAATTCTCGATCACCACATCGGACTTCGCCGCCAGCTGGCGGATCAGCGCCTGGCCTTCGGCGCTGGCCATGTCGATGCATACACTCGACTTGCCGCGGTTGGCCGCCTGGAAATAGGCGGCATCGCCGCGCGTGCCGTCGCCGTTGGTCACAAAGGGCGGCCCCCAGCCGCGCGTATCGTCGCCTTCGCCCGGCTTTTCGATCTTGATGACCTCGGCGCCGAAATCCGCCAGCATCTGACTGGCCCAGGGCCCCGCCAGAACCCGCGACAGATCAAGCACCCGGATATGCGCCAGAGGACCGCTCACCTGTAACCCCGTGTTGATTTACCGGGCCAGAGACTGCCACACGCTCTGGTCCACCGCCACGCCGTTTTGTTGGGCCAGCTGCAGTTTTTCGGCATAGGGATTTTTCGTGCGCTCGCCGCCCAGCGCAAAGGCCGGATCAACCGGACAGCCGATGGCCACATTGATCTTCAGACTGTGCGGCACCAGGTAAAGCCCGTGCCGCACATTGCGCAGGAAGGCCCGGCCATCGGCCGCCACCGCCGCTGCCACGGCGGGGCCAATGAACACGCATGACACCTGCTCAAGATCAAAGCCCATGCCATCACGCACCAGCACGAGATCGCGTCGCCCGTCGCCCAGGGCTTCGGCAAGCAGCCTGAGACCGGGATAGGAGCAGGCCTCCAGAAAGGCGCAGCTTTCGGCCGCCTCCTGCGCCACCGCGCCGTCAACCCCGGCGCGCTGCAGGGCCGCCAGGGCATGGGCAGTGATGTCAGCCATTGTCTTGTGCATCATTGCTCTTTCCTGCTTTTCTTGGCGCGCAGCCGCGACTGGCGCAGCAGGCCCGCCGCCTCGACAATCGGGTAGCCCGCCGCCACAATGTGCGAATTGACCCGGTGCAGGTCGCGGATCATGTCCACAAACAGGGCCGAACGCCTGAGTGCCGCCTTGCGCGCCGAGCCGGAACCGGTGCGGAAGTGATCGTTCAGCACCTGGTTTTCCAGCGCCCGGAAATGATCCTTCTGGGCGATGAGGCGCCTGGCCCCCTCCAGATCACGCGCCGACAGCACGCCCGTTGCCATGCGGATGTTGTCATGGATGATGAGGCAGAGATTATCGAGCGAGGCCTTCTCCTCGGTGGTGAAGGAAAGGCCCTCGCGGTCCTTGGCGCGGATGCGCTCGGCGAGATTGAGATCGATCACATCACCGGCGTGTTCCAGGTTCGACACATAGAGGGTGATTTCCAGCGCCCGCCGCGAATCCTCCGGCGACAGCGGGTGCTGCGACAGATCGAACAGATAGGTCTGCACCGCCGTCTGATAGGCGTTGAGCCGTTCATCAAGCTGCGCCAGTTCCTTCAGCCCCTCCACGCCGCCGCCGTTCAGCGCCTTCAGGGCGACGCCGAACATGCGGTCCAGCACCTCGCTCATGCGCACCGTTTCAAGATGCGCATTGGCCAGAGCAATGGCCGGTGAGGCCAGCGCCTCGGGGTCGAGATAGCGCGGCCTGGCCAGTGTATCCTCGGCCGCCGTCTCATCCGGCATGATGCGGTTCACCAGCTGTTCAATGGCGTGCACCAGCGGCAGGAAAAACAGGCCAACCCCGACATTGAAGGCCGTGTGGAAGGCAAGCGCCGCCGTGCTGGCGCTAAGCCCCTGCGGCATGGGCAGCGCCAGCACATGGCGGGCCACCGCCAGCACCGCCACCGCCGCCAGCCCGCGGCAGATGAGATTGGCCACCGGCAGACGCAGCGCCGAGCGCGGCAGCGCCAGCGAGCCGATGACCGCCGGCAGGCCGCCGCCGAAGTTGATGCCGAGAATGAAATAGACCGCCGCCGCCATGTCCATGCTGCCATTGGCGGCGAAGGACGCAATGAGCAGCACCGCGGCCAGCGTGGAATGAAAGCTCCAGGCCATCAGCGCGCCGATCAGAAAGGCCAGCACCGGTTCGGCACCGATGGCCGCCAGCACCTGATGGAACAGGGTTGTGCCGGTGAGCGGCGTGGTCGCCTGGGTGATGAGCTTCAGGGCCAGCAGCATGAAGCCGAGGCCGATCAGGATGCGGCCGACATTGTGCGGCCGGAATTCCGCCGCCCAGCTGAAAATCACGAAGCCCGCAAACAGCAGCAGCGGCCAGGCCCACAGCGCCCAGGAGGTGCCGGTGGCAAACACCGACGACACCACCGCCGAACCGACATCGGCCCCCAGCAGCACGGCAAGACCGAGGGCCGTGGTGATGGCACCGGTCGTGGCGATATTGGCAACGATGAGCGAGGTGGCCGTGCCACTGCCGAGAATGGCGGTGGCCACGCCGCCGGCCAGAAACGCCGATAGCCTTGAGCCCAGCCGGTGCTCGATGAAATATTTCAGGCGCTCGCCCCACGCCCGCATGACGCCGGTGCGCACCATGCGCACCCCCCACAGCAGCAGCGCCACCCCGCCCAGCAGGTTGATGATGACCATGGTGCCTGAATTCAAGACAATGCTCCCGCGCCGCTTGGAATACCGGGTTCTATCCGGTTTTTGCCGCCTGCGAAACGGGCCGCAGCGGCAGGCCGTGGGGCTGACGCGTCATGCCGCCGGGGTGGCCTGATCCACCCCCAGGGCAAAAAGGCTCTCGGCCACGGCATTGACCGCCGCCGTGATGACACCGGCATCCATCTGGCCCATCACCGCCAGCCGGAAGGAGGGCGGCAGCCCCGCCGCACCGGCAGCGGCGGCAAAGCCGCGCCGCCGCAATTCCGCGGCAAAGCGGGTAAAGTCAAAGGCGGCATCGCCGGGGGCGTGAAAGCCCTGCAGCAGTGGCCCGGTCACATCCGGCGGTGTCAGGGCGGCAAAGCCCAGGGCACGCATGCCGTGGTTCAGCACGTCGCTGTTGCGCCGGTAGCGGGCAAGCCGCGCCGCCGGCCCGCCTTCCTCGCGCAGCGCCGCCAGGGCCGCCTGCAGTGCCGCCAGCGCCGGTCCCGGCAGGTCGCACTGACGCCCCGTTTCCTGGGCGGCGGCCATGGCCGCCAGATCAAGGGCGCGTGCCGGAATCCTGGCCTCAAGCCCCAGCAGCCGCCGCGGCACAATGGCAAAACCCAGCCCCGTGACGCTTTCCAGCGCGCCATCCACCCGGCCGGTCAGGGCCGCTGCCGGCCAGTCTGCCATGCTCATGCCGAGCGCCCCGAAGCCCACGCCCGCATCCACCAGCAGCGTGCGTCCGCGCCCCTTGACCACCTGCGCCACCGGCTCCACCGGGGTTACCACCCCGGCATCGGCGCTGAAGGGGGCCAGCCACACCTGGCCGATGGATTTGTCGATGGCCAGCAGCCCATCCACCTCCGCCGCCGTCACCGGCTGCAGCGCTGATACGCGCAGCATCAGAAACGGTCGGCCCAGGCGCTCCAGCAGCGCGGCGGCATCCTCTGCCGCCCCGCCATTGCCGATCACCAGCGTCTTGGAGCGTTTCGAAGCGGACGCCATCAGCGCCAGCGCGGCCTCGACCGCCAGTGCGCCCGGCACCAGAATGCACACATGCTCGGCTGCCGCCCCGGCCAGACGCAACAGCTCTGCCCGCACGCCATCGCCCATGCGCCGGAGATCGGGGTCGGCGGCGTCCCAGTCGGCCAGTTGCGCCAGCCGCACCGCCCGCGCCGTGCTCACCGGTCCCGGCGTCATCAGCCAGGGCCGGTCCTCGGCCCCCGGCGGCCCGCGAAATGTCTCAATCCGTGCCATGCCATCCCCTGTTGCCGCCAGCCTAGCCCTTTGCCACCTGTGCGCAAGCGCTTCACGCACCCTTGATTGACCGCCGCCGCGCTCCGATAATGCAGCAATCGCCCGCAACAGGAGCAACCGGGATGCTGAGCACCATTTTACTGAGCCTTGTCGCCTTGATCGGCGCCTATCTGGCCTATGCCTATAACGCGCTGGTGAAAAACAAGAACCTGGTGGCCGAAGGCTGGAGCGGCATTGACGTGCAGTTGCGCCGCCGCGCCGATCTCATCCCCAATCTGGTGGAAACGGTGAAGGGCTATGCCTCCCACGAAGACAAGATCTTCCGCGACATTGCCGAACTGCGCGCCAAAAGCATGGGCGCCACCACGGTGGCCGATCAGGCCGAAGCCTCCAAGCAGCTCACGTCAGCGCTGGGCCGCCTGTTTGCCATCGCCGAGGCCTATCCGGAACTGAAGGCCGACGCCAATTTCCGCGACCTGCAGCAGCAGCTCTCCGGCATCGAGGATGAAATCCAGCTGTCGCGCCGCTATTACAACGGTGCGGTGCGCAATCTGAACACGCTGATCGAAAGCTTCCCGTCCAATTTCGTGGCCAACGCCTTCAACTTCACCAAGGCGGAATTCTACGACATCGGTGACGCGGCGGCCCGCGAAGTGCCCAAGGTGAGCTTCAACAAGTGAGGCGCGCCCTCCGCGCCACGCTGATCGCAGTGCTGTGCTGGCTCGGGCTGGCGCAGGCGGCGCTGGCGCGCGAGCAGATTGATGACTTCATCAGCCAGGTGACGGTGAACCCCGACGCCTCGCTGTCGGTCACCGAAAGTATTGTCGTGCTGGCCGAGGGGGATCAGATCAAGCGCGGCATCTTCCGCGACTTTCCCACCACCTACACCGACCGCGACGGGCTGCGCTATCGCGTCGGCTTCGAGGTCATCGGCGTTCGTCGCAACGGCAATCCGACCGATTACACGCTGGAGAGCATCAGCAACGGCGTGCGCATCCGCATCGGCCGCGCCGATACGCTGATCTCCTCCGGCTACCACCGCTATGTCATCGAATACCGCACCACCCGCCAGATCGGCTATTTCGACGGCTATGACGAACTCTACTGGAATGTCACCGGCAACGGCTGGGCCTTTCCCATTGTCCATGCGGCCGTCACCATCACCCTGCCGCCGGGGGCCTCCGTGGGCCAGCATGCCGTCTACACCGGCCCCTCTGGCGGCAACACCAGTCAGGCCAAGGTCACCGCCGCCAGTGGCGCGGTCTTCGCCGCTGAAACAACGGCGGAGCTGGCGCCCAATGAGGGCTTCACCGTGGCCGTGGCCTTTCCCAAGGGCGTGGTGGCGCAGCCCAGCGCCGCGGATCAGCGCCTCAGCCAGCTGCGTGACAATCTCGGCATCTGGGCGCTGCTGGCCACGCTGGCGGCGGTGGCTGCCTATTTCGGCTTCGCCTGGAACCGGGTGGGCCGCGATCCGCCCAAGGGTGTGATTGTGCCGCTGTTCCGCCCGCCGCAGGGCATCGGCCCCTCGGCCCTGCGCTACATCTGGAAACAGTCCTATGACAACAAGGCCTTTGCCGCCGCCATTCTCGACATGGCGGTGAAGGGCCATCTCGTCATCGAGGATTCCGACGACGGCTATGCCCTCGTCCCGCGCAAGTCCGACGCCAGGGGCGCCTTTGCCACCCGGGCTGCCGGGGTCCAGCCACTTACCGCCGCCGAGGCCCGGCTCTATGCCGCCATGCCCAATTCCCGCCTCGACCTCGGCCAGAGCGAGGCCATTCTGGTGCAAAGCCTGAAGAGCCAGCTGGGCGCCTGGCTGAAGGGCGAATTTGAAGGCGCCATGTTCCTCAGGAACTACGGCTGGTTCGCCCTCGGCGCGCTGGTATCGCTGGCCGGTCTGGTGGCCACGGTGGTGCTGTCGCCCGGCGGTGCGGGCATTCCCGCCTTCTTCGTGGTCGGCTGGTCGGCCATCTGGTGGGGCGTGGTGCTGGTCTTCTCGTGGAACCTGCTGAAGGGCCTGATCCAGGGCCGTGGCATCATGGGCCGCGTCTCCTCCATCTTCGGCCTCATGTTCATGCTGCCCTTCTTCATCGCCGGGGCGGCGGTGCCGGGCATGATGCTGTTCGGCGGCGATCTTGGCCGTGACGCCTGGATCATTCTGGTGGGTGCCGTGGCGCTGGCCGTGCTCAATCTGGTGTTCTACTTCCTGCTGCGCGCGCCCACCGTGGCCGGCCGCAAGATGCTCGACCAGATCGAGGGCTTCCGGCTTTACCTCACCACCGCCGAGGAGGAACGGCTGAAGGCGCTGAACCCGCCGGACAAGACGCCGGAACTGTTTGAGCGCTATCTGCCCCACGCCATGGCGCTGGATTGCGAAACCGAATGGACCGACAAATTCGCCGCCGTGCTGGCGGCAGCGGCGGTGGCCGGGGCTTCGGCACCCATTTGGTATCACGGCAGCAACTGGGACTGGCACAATCCCGGCAGCATCGGTGACGTCACCCACGGGCTTGACCGCGGCATTGCCGCCAGCGTACCCGCGGCGTCGTCAGCCCCCGGCGGCTTTTCCGGCTCAGGCGGCGGCGGCTCTTCGGGCGGCGGCGGCGGCGGCGGCGGTGGCGGCGGCTGGTAGAACAAGAGCAGCCTGACTTTGCCGGTAAGCGGCAAAGTCAGAAAATCCACGCCGGTCTAGAGCAGCCTGACTTTTGACGGTTGCGGCAAAAGTCAGAAAGCTGCTCGCCCACAACACGTTAGAGCGGACGTTTTGATCCATCAAAACCTATTCCGCTCTAGCCCTCCAGCTCGCCCTTCAGCAGTTCCAGTTCCAGCCACTGATCTTCCGCCGTTTCCAGCGCGGCGCGCGCCTCGGCATGGCGCAGGCTGGCCTTGGCAAAGCCATCGGGATCACGGGTGAAGAAATCGCCGTCGGCCATGCGTGCCTCAATGTCGGCAATCTCGGCATTGAGCCGGGCAATATCCCTGGGCAGGTTTTCCAGCGCGAATTTTTCCTTGTAGGACAGTTTGCGCTTCACCGCCGGGGTGGTCGGGGCGTCCACGCGCTCGCGCTTCGCCGGGGCGGGGGCCTTCACCACCCGGCGCGCCGCCACACCTTCGCCGCGCTGGGCCATCATGTCGGAATAGCCACCGGCATATTCAATCCACTTGCCCTTGCCGTCGGCCATCAGCACCGAGGTTGCCACCCGGTCAAGGAAGTCGCGGTCATGGGAAACCAGCAGAATGGTGCCGGGATAGGCCGACAGCAATTCCTGCAACAGGTCGAGGGTTTCAAGATCGAGATCGTTGGTCGGCTCGTCGAGAATGAGGAAGTTCGACGGCTTGGCCAGTTCGCGCGCCAGAATGAGGCGCGCCCGCTCACCGCCCGACAGCACCGACACCGGCGTGCGCGCCTGTTCCGGCTGAAACAGGAAGTCGCGCATATAGCTCACCACATGCCGGGTTTCACCGTTGACGGTCACACTCTGGCCCCGGCCATCGGTGATGACATCGGCCACCGTGGCGTTGGGATCAAGGCTCTGGCGCGACTGGTCCAGCGTCACGATCTGCAGATTGGTGCCGTGGCGCACGCTGCCTTCGTCGGGCTCAATGGCGCGCGTCAGCAGTTTGATAAGGGTGGTCTTGCCCGCGCCGTTGGGCCCCACCATGGCCAGCCGGTCGCCGCGCAGCATGGTGAGCGACAGCCGGTCGGCAATCACCGTGTCGCCAAAGCGCTTGGAAATTTTGTTGGCCTCGATCACCAGACGGCCCGACAGATCCCCGGCACTGGCCTCCATGCTCACGTTGCCCAGCCGCTTCACATGGTCCTTGCGCTTCTGGCGCAGTTCGGCCAGCAGGTTGACGCGCCGGACATTGCGCTTGCGCCGCGCCGTCACGCCATGGCGCATCCAGTGTTCTTCGGTGGCAATCTGCTGTTCCAGTGCCGCCTGGGCAATTTCCTCCTCGTTCAGCAATTGGTCGCGCCAGCTTTCAAAATCGGCGAATCCGGCATTGAGGCGGCGCGCCTGGCCGCGGTCCAGCCACACCGTGCGGTTGGTCAGGGCCTCAAGGAAGTGGCGGTCATGGCTGATGAGAATGAGGGCCGAGCGCGTCGCCTTCAGTTCCGTCTCAAGCCATTCAATGGCGGGCAGGTCGAGATGGTTGGTGGGTTCGTCCAGCAGCAGCACATCGGGTTCAGGGGCCAGCGTCCGGGCCAGCGCCGCGCGCCGTGTTTCACCGCCCGACAGGCTGGCAGGCGCTTCATCGCCGCTGAGACCCAGATCCTCCAGCAGGCGGCGCGCCCGGTGCGGGTCATCACCGGGGGCCAGCCCCGCCAGCACATAGTCGCGCACCGTGGCAAAGCCGGACAGGTCAGGCTCCTGCGGCAGATAGCGCACCGTCGTGCCGGGCTGCACCCACACCGTGCCGCCATCGGCCTCATGCAGGCCGGCCGCCACCTTGAGCAGCGTTGACTTGCCCGAGCCGTTGCGCCCAACAAGGGCCACGCGCTCGCCCTCCGCCACCATCAGTTCGGCACTTTCCAGAACCGGCTTGCCGCCGAAGGTGACGTGAATGCTGCGAAGATGAAGGAGAACGGAAGCCATGCCACCGGGGATAGCCCAATGTCAGGAGTCCCGCCAGCCCCCCAGATAGTCCGCAATTGCCGCATCATTGCGGGCCGCGAAGAAGGCTGCGGTGGCCACCGGCGGGCGGGCCACGCCACCGGCCACAAAGCACACGGCATCGGCCACCGCGCGGGCATCTTCCGGCTGATGCGTCACCATCACCACGGTAAAGCCGCGCTCCCTCTGCAGGTCCTTGACCTCGGCCAGCATTTCCGCCCGCAAGCCCGGTCCCAGCGCGGCAAAGGGCTCATCCAGCAGCACCACCGGCCGGTTGCGCACCAGCATGCGGGCCAGGGCGATGCGCTGCCTCTCCCCACCCGACATGTCGCCGGGCTTGCGCCGCGCCAATGCTGAAAGCCCAACGCGGGCCAGCGCCTCGTCCACCATCTGGCGCTGGGCTTCATCCAGTCTCAGCGATGGTGCCACCCCCAGCGCCACATTGGTCCAGGCATCGAGATGGGCGAAGGTGTTGTTGTCCTGAAACACCATGGTGAGTGGTCGCTGAGCCGGGGGCAGGGCGGTGACATCGGCTCCGGCCACCTCCACCTTGCCCCGGCGCAGCGGCTCAAACCCGGCAATGATGGCAAGCAGAGTGGACTTGCCCGCCCCCGAAGGGCCGAGCACGGCGGTGAACGACCCCCTGGGCACCGCCACATCAATGGCGAGGCGGAAGTCGCCATAGACATAAAGCGCCTGCTCAATGCGGATCATCTTCCGCTCCCAGCCGTTCAGCCAGCCATGCTGCCAGGAAAATCACAACCGCCAGAACCAGTGCCGTGCCTGCCGCCAGGTTGCCGCGGTAATGGCCCATCTGTTGATAGACCAAAGCGGGCAGGGTGAGAATGCCCCCGGAGCCGAAAAGCGTGATGGCGGTGAGGTCGCCCATGGCCATGATGCCCGCCAGCAGCAGCGCCTGGGCCAGGGGGCGGCGCAGCGCCGGAAGGTCGATGAGACGCAGCCGCGCCCAGCCGGAAATGCCGAGGGCTGCACAGAGCCGGTCATGGGCGGCGGCCAGGCGTGCCAGCTGCGGCGCCAGCACCGCCACCACGAAGGGCAGCGCCATCAGCGCGTTCAGCGCCACCACCAGAAGAAACAGTTCAGCCCGCGACGTGCCGTTGCGCCCGAAGATCAGAAACCAGCCGGTGGCCATGACGGCGGGCGGAACCATAACACCCGCCAGTGCCACACCCTCAAACCACATCCGCCGCTGCGGCAGGCGCGCCGCCGCCCCGGCCAGCCCATAGCCCAGCACCGTGGCAAAAAGCGCCGCCACACCGCCAATGGCCAGGCTCCAGCCCAGGGCTGAAAACAGCGCCGCAGAGAGCGCCACATGAGATAGACCGGCCGCCACCAGCGCCACCACCGGCGGGGCTACCACAGCCACCGCCAGAAGCAGCATCCCGGCATCAAGGGCCCTGGCTGCCGGGCTGTGGCCGTCGAACCGTTGCTGCCGCAGCCGCAGCGGCGCCTGTGAGGCCTGCGCCAGCATCATGCGCCCGGCCAGCGCCACCAACGTCAGCGACAACGCCAGCTGAAGCAGCGACAGGCCCGCCGCCCGGGCCGGGTCAAAATCCATGCGCAGCGCCTGATAGATGGCCACTTCCAGCGTGGTGGCGGCAGGCCCGCCGCCCAGCGTCAGCACGGTGACGAAGCTGGCCGCGCACAACAGAAACACCAGCCCGGCAATGGCCGGAAGCCGCGCCCGCAAGACCGGCCCATCCACATGGCGTAACACGTCGTTATCAGAAAAACCCAGTTGCGCCGCCAGCCGATGGGCCTCCGGCGGTGTGGTGGCCAGCGCCTCCAGCACCAGCCGTGTGGCCAGCGGAAGATTGAAGAACACATGGGTGAGGAGAATGCCCGGCAAGCCATAGACCGGCATGAACCCGCCCAGCACGCCATTGGCACCATAGACCGACACCACCGCCAGCACCGCCACAATGGCCGGCAGGGCCAGCGGCACGGCCAGGAGCCGAAGCAGCAGGCCGCGCCCGGTGAACTGCCGCCGCGCCAGCGCCCGCGCCAGCGGCACGGCTGGCACCACCGACAGCAGCGTGGACAGGCCCGCCTGCACCAGCGTGAAGCGCAGCGCCGCCCACACCGCGCCATCCAGCGTCGGCCCGCCTGCCTGAAAAGCCAGCGACAGCAGCGGCAGCAGACCTGCCGCCACTGCCGCCGCAACCCAGAGGGCCGCCCCCAGCCCGCCGGGCAGTGCCGTTATCGTGTGGCGTTCAGCCATTCGCCAATCCAGTCGCGGCGGTGGTCGCGCACCTCCTCGGGCGTGAACATCAGGGTCTTTTCCGGCTGCACCAATTTACCGAAGACCTCCGGCAGCGGAACGGATGTCTCGCCCGCCGGCATCATCCAGTTCTTGGTGGCAATCTCGTTCTGAAAGCCGGGGGTCAGCATGAAGGTCAGGAATTTCCGGGCCAGCGCCTTCTCCGGCGAGGCTTCCACCAGCCCCGCCACCTCCACCTGAAGGTAGTGGCCCTCGGCGAAGGCAGCGGCCTGATAGCGGTCGGTCTTTTCCTCCACCATGTGATAGGCGGGCGAGGTGACATAGGAAAACACCATGGGCGCCTCGCCCTTGGTGAACAGCCCATAGGCCTCGGACCAGCCGGGTGCCACGGTGAGAATGCGCGGCTTGAGCCTGGCCCACATGGCCCCGGCCTGCTCGCCATAGACCGCCTTCATCCACAACAGAAAGCCAAGCCCCGGCGTGGACGAGCGCGGGTCTTCGAGAATGATCTTCTGCGCCGCATCGCCGGTCACCAGTTCATCCAGGCTTCTGGGCGGTGTGGTCATTTTTTCCGTGTCATAGACCACGGCGAAATGGGCATAGTCATAGGGCAGAAAGGTGGTGTCGCTCCAGCCGCCCGGCACCTTGACGCGGCTTGCATCCACCCCATGCGCCCCGAACAGACCGAGGTCTTTGGCTTCCGCCGTGACGCTGGTGTCCAGACCCAGCACCACATCGGCGCTGGTCTCCTTGCCCTCCAGCTTCAGCCGGTTGAGCAGGGCCACACCGTCGCCCGGCGCCACCCACTTCACGTCACAATCGCAGGTCTTTTCAAATTCCGCCTTGATGGCCGCCCCCGGCCCCCAGTCGGAAACAAAACTGTCATAGGTGTAAACCGTCAGCGTCTCCTTGGCGGCAGCAGGTGCTGCGGCAAGAACAAGCGCGGCCAGTGCAAGGGAAAATCGCTTCATGTCTTCCTCCACAGGCCATCGGGCGAAATGGAGGAGGGGACGTGATCCCCGCTCGCAATCCCTCCGCTGGCATCATCCAGATCAGGTTCAGCGGGTTGGGGCAGAAAGCCCCTCTCAGCCCGATGGCCGGGCACCCCGTTGAGAGCAGGGCCTCAATAGGGGTTGCGGGCTATGAAGGCAAGCGCCTCAGAACCACATGTCCGTGACACAGCGGCCGTCGCGGCCCCGCTCTTCCGTCTTTTATTTGCCGCACATCGCCGCCAAAGCTAGACTCAACAGGAAACGGAAGGGGACGCAATGCCCAGCTTTGCCATTCTGCTCGGCGGGCCGGTGACGCCCACCCCGCGCCTTGCCAGCCAATTGGCAGGCGCGCGCGTCATTGCTGCCGATCAGGGCATGGTGCATGCCGAGGCGCTTCATCTCACGCCGGAACTGTGGCTCGGTGATTTCGATTCCGCCGGCTCCGAACTGGTGCTCGATTACCGGCATGTGCCGCGCCGCTCGTTTCCGCGCGCCAAGGACGCCAGCGACGGCGAACTGGCCATCACCGAGGCGGTGGCGGCAGGGGCTGATCGTCTCCTTCTGGTGGGGGCGCTGGGCGGAGCGGCCGACCATGTGGCGGCCCATATCGGCATGGCCCGTGCCCTGGCCCGCCGCGGCATCACCTGCCTGCTCACCTCCGGCAGCGAGGAAGCTCACCTTCTCGGTGGTGGGGCAGACTTCGCGGACATTCCCGACGGCGCCCGCTTCAGCCTTGTGCCGCTCACCGATCTCAAGGGCCTCACCATCACCAATGCCCAATATCCGCTGAAGCGCCGCAGCGTGGCCCTGGGCCAGACCCTCACCCTCTCCAATGTGGCCGGGGCGGGGGCCAGCCTGGCCCTTGAGGCGGGGGAGGCTCTTGTGTTTATCTATCCGGACCAGGGTTCGGAGTAACATCATGGAGTTGACCATCCGGTCCATCGGCCACCGCGGCGATGGACTGGCCGAGCGGGAAGGGCGGGCATTCGCCGTTCCCAAGACGCTGCCGGGAGAAGTGGTGCGCCTTGACGACGGCAAGGCCCCGGAAATTCTCACCCCTTCGCCTGACCGGGTGGTTCCCGTCTGCCCCTATTTTGCCGCCTGTGGCGGCTGTGCCCTGCAACACTGGGACCGCGAGCGCTACCGCTACTGGAAGCGCAAGCTGCTGGTGAAGGCGCTGGATGCGCGCGGCATTGAACCGACCGTGGCCGAACTGCTGGATGCCCATGGCGCGGGCCGCCGCCGTGTTTCGCTCCATGTCCGCAGGATCGACGGCCGCTGGCAGGCGGGCTTCATGGCGGCGCGCACCCATGACCTCTGCCCCATTGGCCGATGCCCCATCGTGGTGCCCGCCTTGCAGGAGGCCACGGCCATTGCCGCCGCCTGCGGCGAACTGTTCGGCGATTGTGATGTGGCGGTGACGGCGGCCGACAACGGCCTTGATGTGAGCGTCAAGGCGGAGCGGCTGAAGGCCGACCCGCATCTTCATCGCGCGCCGGAAATTCTTCACCGCTTTTCCCTCGCCCGGCTCAGCGTCAACGGCGATCTGGCGGCCGGGGCGGCAAAGCCCCTTGTCACCATGGGCACGGTTGAGGTGCCGCTGCCCATGCGCTCCTTCCTGCAGGCCACCGCCATGGGCGAGCAGGAACTGGCCCGGCTGGTGCTGGAGGGGGTGGGCAAGGCCAAACATGTGGCCGACCTGTTCTGCGGCATCGGACCCTTCACCCTCAGGCTGGCCGAGAAGGCCAGGGTTCTGGCGGTGGACAGCGACCGGGACGCCATGGCAAGCCTTGATGCGGCGCTGAAGGGCGCCCAGGGGCTGAAGCCGGTGAAGCTGGAAACCCGCGATCTCTTCACCACGCCGCTGGTGCCATCGGAGCTGAAGGGCTTTGACGCCGTGGTCTTTGACCCGCCGCGCGCCGGGGCCGAATCCCAGGCCAGGGCGCTGGCCCGGTCAACGGTCAAGACCGTGGTGGCGGTGTCCTGCGATCCCACTAGCTTTGCCCGCGATGCCACCATTCTGGCCGAGGGCGGCTATCGCTTCAAAGCGGTAACGCCGGTGGACCAGTTCCTGTGGTCGCCGCACCTTGAAACCGTGGCCGTCTTCCAGCGCGCATGAAAACGGCGGGGCCTTGACCCCGCCGCCTCACTCCATCACTGGAAAATCACTTCAGTCCTTGGCGCGTTCCACATAGGATCCGTCGGAGGTATCCACCACAATGCGGGTGCCCGAGGTCACATGCGGCGGCACCATGGTGCGCACGCCGTTGGACAGCAGGGCGGGCTTGAACGACGACGACGCCGTCTGGTTCTTGATGGCCGGTTCCGTCTCGGTGATCTCCAGCGTCACGCGCTGCGGAATTTCAATGGAGATGGGCGAGCCGTTGAACATGGCGATCTGGCATTCCATGCCCTCCTGCAGGAAGGGGGCACTGTCGCCCAGCATGTCGCCGTTGAGCGAAATCTGCTCGAAGCTTTCGGGGTTCATGAACACATACATCTCACCATCCTGATAGAGATAGGTGTGCATGATGGTTTCCACGAAGGCCCGCTCCATGGCGTCGGTGGTCTTGTAGCGCACCACCGTCTTCACCCCGTCCGAAATGCGGCGCATGTCGATGGTGGTGGTGGGCGTGCCTTTGCCCGGATGCATGGACTCGGCCTTCAGCACCACATAGAGCTTGCCGTCCTCGTGTTCGATCACATTGCCTTTGCGCACGGCGCTGGCGATTACCTTGACCATGAAGTCGTCTTTCCGATTTGCGATTGATGGTTGGCGGGCGTAATAGCAGCCCGGATTGGTGAAGCCAACCCCCCAGAGAAACGCCGTGACAGCCCCTGATTCGCCATGGTTTACGCCCCACCGCCACGCCGACCGGCGGCCCCTTCTGCTGGCCCGCAACCGCATTGTGCAGGCCCTGCGCAACTGGTTTGAGGCCGAGGGCTTCATCGAGGTGGATTGCGGCGCGCTGGTGGTCTCGCCGGGCAACGAAACCCACCTCCATGCCTTTGCCACGCAACTGATCGGCCCCGACGGCGCGGGCACCACGCGCTATCTCCACACCTCGCCGGAATTTGCCTGCAAGAAACTGCTGGCGGCGGGTGAGGAGAGGATCTTCTCGCTCGCCCATGTGTTCCGCAACCGTGAGCGCACCCTGACCCATGCGCCGGAATTCACCATGCTGGAATGGTATCGGGCGCGTGCCCCCTACCGTCAGATCATTGCTGACACGCTGGCGCTGCTGCGGCTGGCCTGCGCCACCACCGGGCGCCAGACCATTGAATGGAGGGGCAGGGCGGCGGAACCGCAGGCCGATGCCCAATGGCTCACCGTGGCCGAAGCGTTTCAGGAGTTTGCCGGTGTGGACCTGCTGGCAACCCTCGACGGCAACCGCCCCGACCGCGCCGCATTGGCGGCACAGTCGCCCGTTGCCTTTGGCGCGGGTGAAAGCTGGTCCGACATCTTCAGCCGCATCCTGGTGGAGAGGGTGGAGCCCCATCTCGGCACTGGCCGCATCACCGTGCTTTACGACTATCCCGCCTGCGAGGCAGCGCTGGCCCGCGTGTCACCGGATGACCCGCGCGTGGCCGAGCGCTTCGAGCTTTATGCCTGCGGCGTGGAACTGGCCAACGGCTTCGGCGAGCTGACCGATCCGGTGGAACAGCGCCGCCGCTTTGAGGCCGACATGGCGCTGAAGCAGAAACTCTATGGCGAGCGCTATCCGCTGGATGAGGATTTTCTTGCCGCCCTGGCGCTGATGCCGGAGGCTTCCGGCGTTGCCCTCGGCCTCGACCGTGTCATCATGCTGGCCACCGGCGCCACCCGCATCGACCAGATATTATGGACGCCCCCGGCCTGATCAGGCCAGCCCCTCGGCACGCAACACCTGACGCACGCTCTTCGCCATTTTGTCCACGATCTCGGCAAGCTCGGCATCGCTCGCATTATAGGGCGGGGCCAGGATCACCGCATCGCCATTGCTGCCATCGACAATGCCGCCCACGGGATAGCAAATGAGTCCGTTTTCAAGGGTTTGCGCCCTGATCTTCAGATAGAGCTTGCGCTCGGCGGCAAACGGCGTCTTGTGTCCTCCGTCAGCCACCAGTTCGGTGGCGATGAAGTGGCCGCGGCCGCGAATATCGCCCACCGCCTCCACGCCGGAAAGCGCCTCGGCAATCATCGCCTTGAGCTTCGCCTCATTGGCTGCCACCCGCGCCACCAGCCCCTCGCGCGCCACAATGGTCTGCACCGCCACCCCCGCCGCACAGGCCGCCGTGTGGCCGGTGAAGGTGTGGCCGGTCATGGGGCCGCCATGGGCCGCCATGATGACCTCCTGCACGCGCTTGCCATAAACCGCCGCACCAAGCGGCAGATAGCCCCCGGCCAGCCCCTTGGCGATGGCCATGACATCGGGTTCCACCCCGTCCTGTTCCAGCGCCCGCCAGGTGCCGCAGCGCCCGGCCCCGCACATCACCTCATCGGCAATCATCACCAGGCCATGCCGGTCGCAGATGGCCCGCACCCGCCTGGCATAGCCCGGTGGCGCCGGCACGCAGGCCCCCGCCGCCCCCACCACCGGCTCGAAGATGAACCCGGCCAGTGTGTCCGGGCCTTCGCGCAGAATGGCCTCCTCCAGATCGCGCGCCGCCGCCGCGCCCGCCTCCTCGGGTGTTAAGGCTCCGGCCGGGGGCCGATAGGCATTGGCGGCGGGAATCCGCACCGCCGGCAGCAGCGCCCCCGCGAAGGCCCATTGCCGTTCCTGAAAGTCCGACACCGACAGGGCGCCCAGCGTGTTGCCGTGCCAGCTCCGCTGCCGGGCAATGAAGCGGCGGCGCGCCATCTGGCCAATGGCGGTCTGATATTGCAGGGCAAGCTTGAGGCAGCTTTCCACCGCCTCCGAGCCACCGGTCACAAACACCATGTGCTTGAGGCTGCCGCCGCAGCGCGCCCCGATGATGGCGGTCATTTCCTCCAGCGCGTCGGTGGTGAAATTGTAGCGATAGCCATGGGCAATGCGGTCCAGTTGGTCCTTGATCGCCTGATTCACTTCGCCATTGCCGTGGCCGATGCAATAGACGGCGGGACCGCCGGAGCCGTCGATATAGGTCTTGCCGCTGGCATCATGCAGATATGAACCCCTGGCCCATGTCACCTTGGGAAGCTGCGGCGCGGCGACGGAAACGGCGGATGCGGAGGTCATGGGCGGGGGGTTCCAAAGCAGAGACGGCCAGCCTATCCTTTGTCGCCCGGCAAAGCGAGTGCCCCCATGATCTGTGTTTTCGACGATATCCAGCGCCGTCACGCGCCCAGTCATTTCATTGTGGCGGGCAGGCCCCAGCCCATTCCGGAACGGCCGGAACGCGTGGACATGCTGCTGTCCGGCGTGGCCCGCCTGGGTCTGCCGGTGGTGGCCCCGGATCCGGTGGCCCCGGCCGCCCTCACCACGGTGCACACCCCGCGTTATCTGGATTTTCTCTCCACCCTGCTGGAACGCTGGCGCCACATTCCCAATGCCTCGGACTATCCCGCCCCCAATGTCTTTGCCATGGGCCGCCCCGGCCTGGCGCCGGTCTCCTATCCCGATGGCGTGGTGGGGCAGGTGGGCTGGCACATGGGCGATGGCTCGTGCCCCATGATGGATGAGACGCTTGCCGCCGCACTGGCCTCGGCCTCAACCGCTCTCCACGGGGCGGGCCTTGTCATGCAGGGCGAGCGGCAGGTCTATGCCCTGTGCCGTCCGCCGGGCCACCATGCCAGTTCCGACATGGCGGCGGGCTTCTGCTATTTCAACAATGCCGCGCTGGCCGCCGAGGCCCTGACGCGGGCCGGCAGGCGCGCCGCCATCCTCGATATTGACGTGCACCACGGCAACGGCACCGAGGCCATCTTCTATGACCGCGCCGATGTGCTCACCGTGTCGCTGCATTGCGACCCCCTGCGCTTCTATCCCTTCTTCTGGGGCCATGCGGGTGAACGCGGCGCCGGTGAGGGCGAGGGCTTCAACCTCAACCTGCCGCTGCCGCGCGGCACCGGCATTGCCGCCTATCTCGCCGCCCTTGACGGGGCGCTGAGGCGCATCAGCGATTTCAGCGCGGATGTGCTGGTGGTGGCCACCGGCCTCGACACGGCGGTTGATGATCCGTTTCAGGCCTTCACCATCGCCACTCCGGAATTTGCCGCACTGGGCCGCGCCATTGCGGCGCTGAAACGGCCCACCCTCTGGGTGCAGGAGGGCGGCTATCCCTCCGCCAGCCTCGGCCCCAATCTGGCCAGCCTTCTCGGCGGCGCGCTGGCATGACCGTCACCTTCCGTGCCATGCGCGCCGATGAGGCCGAAACCGTGGCCCTGATGGTGCGCCGCCTCGCCGCCGACACGGGCCATGCCACGGTGCCGAAACTGACCGGGGCCGGGCTGCAGGCCGCTGCCGATCTGGTCAGCGTGACGGTTGCCGCCGCCGCAGAAGAAGTGCTGGCGGCCTGCCTCACCCTCGACACCTTTTCCACCTGGCGCAACCAGCGCGGCCTCTATGTGGTTGATCTGTTTGTTGACAGCAAGGCGCGCTCGCGCGGCCTGGGCCAAAGGCTTCTGGCCCATGTGGCGGCAGCCGGGCTGGCGCGCGGCCTAACCTTCATCAAGCTGGAGGTGGATCACGCCAATGACGGCGCCCTGCGCTTTTACCGGCGGCTGGGCTTTGCCCACAAGGCCGACGACCAGTTGCTGGTCATGGAGCAGGCCGATCTCACCACCTTCGCAGCCCGTGGCTGATCAGGCAGCCTGACACCGGGCCGCAGCGTCCGGCAGCCACAGCGTGATCCGCGCCCCCGCGCCGCGCACCGAGGCGATTTCCATGCCGCCGCCATGCAGCGCCATGATCCGGTCCGTCGCCGCCAGCCCCAGGCCTGCACCAAAACTCTTGGTGGTGAACAGCGGCTCGCGGATTCTCTGGATGATTTCCGGCGCTATGCCGGGGCCGTTGTCATTGACGATGATTTCAATGCCGCGCGCCGTTGCCGCCGTGGTCACATGAATGCGCGGCTTGCGCCCGGCCATCAGCGCCATCACCCGGCCGTCGCGCCCGGTCATGGCCTCGGCGGCATTGCGGATCACATTGGCCAGCGCCCGGCCCATCTGCTGGACATCCATGGCGGCGGTCCGGCCATCGAGATCGAGATTGCCGTTCAGTTCCAGCGCCTCCGGCAGGCCTTCGGCCTGGCCGGTCAGAAAGTCCGCCAGCCACTGGTCAACATCAACCGCGGCGGTTTTGGGTGCAGCGGTGCTGGCATAATCCTGCAGTTGAAACAGCATGACATGACAGCGGCTCAACCCGTCATCAACCTGCACCAGTTCGGGCACCACCGCCCTGTCGGCGGCGGCAAGCGTGTGGCGCAGCGCCCGCACCGTGGTTTCCACCGCCGTCAGCGGTTTGCGCAGCGCCTCGGCCGCCGCGGCAATGATTGTACCCAGTTCCGTCATCTGATGGTGCCGGGTGCCTCTGTCCTGGGCTTCGGCCAGGGCCTGCACCTTGTCCGACAGTTCGATGTTAAGCCGGGTAATATCGTCGTTGAGGCTCTTGAACAGGTCCGCCGCCTCCACCGCCTCGGCGCTCGATTTTTCGGCGATGTCGCGCGCCTCGGCGAGGCTGGCGTTGAGGTGTTTGCTCTGGCGCAGGTTTTTTTCAATCAGCCAGATGAAGGCCAGCAGCGCCGCCATCACCGCAGCAATGGTGGACAGCGCGTGCCGGCGTTCCGCCGCCACGGCCCTGGCGGCAACACTGTTTGTGAAGGCAGTGTCGGGCTGGCCCGCCCACAGGAACCAGACATGGCGGCTGTCAGGCAGGAACAGCGGAATGGCTTCGGAATAGAGCCGGGCCGGATCCCGCCGGGCCGAGGCAACAAATTCCATGGATGATGCCAGCGTGTTTTCACCGAGCGTTCCGGCAAAGACCCCGTTGCCAGGGCTCACCACCGCGTAGTCACCGGGCGGCAGCAGGGTTGCCAGGGCGGCCTCCTTCACCACCAGCGAAATCATTCCGGCATAGGTGCCGTCATGGGCAAAATAGGGCGAGGAGAATACCAGCCGGTCGTCCTCCGCCGGGCGGTCGGTCAGAAAGGACTGCTCCACCGTGGGACCATGGATCACATCGGCCAGCAGCGGCACCGTCTGGTCGTTGACCCGGCTGCGCTTGGGATAGGTGGCCTTGAACCAATGATCATGCTGGGCAATCACCAGGCCTTCGGCGGCGGGCAGGTCATTGTCCGCCATGGCGGTGGCAATTGTTCTGGCCTGCGCCGCCTCGGTCAGCTGATTGAGATTGAGGATGACGGCGGTGATGGCCAGGGCCGGTTCAAAGCGCCTGCCGGTGGCAGGATCGGTCATGTCGTGCCGGTAACCGGCGGTGGTCACATACAGGGCACTGACCGGTGCCCGTGCCGCCAGACCGTTGAACTGCTCATGCAGGTAGAGCCGTTCTGCCATGCTGAGCGGCAACCGGCCATCGTGCCTGGCGCGCAGGAAGGGCAGGGTGGTGAGCGCGATCAATTGCTCATTGATGGTGCGCATGGCCTGGTGCAGCGGAATCATGTTCTGGCGTGCTTCCGCCGCCGCATTGGTCACAAAGGCCTGCCGTGCCCGGCTCATTTCCTGACCCGAGCTGCGGAAGGTGTCCGCCGCAATGCCCGAAGCCACGGCGGCCACCAGTCCCCAGCCCAGCAACAGATGTTTCATGATGGCAATCCGGTCACCTTCTCCCCCGGTCTACAAAGGCAGTTCTAACGATGGGTTAACAGGCCGTTCCGGATTGGCACGGTGCAAGGCTTGACAGGGCCACCCGGTCATGGTTCGTGACCGGACATTGAATGAGGTGCCGTCATGACCACAGCCTTCACCTTCCCCGGACAGGGCAGCCAGTCCGTCGGCATGGGCAAGAGCCTGGCGGATGCCTTTCCCGCCGCCCGCGCTGTCTTCGCCGAGGTTGATGACGCCCTGGGCCAGAAGCTTTCCGCCCTGATGTGGGAGGGGCCCGAGGCCGACCTGACCCTGACGGAAAATGCCCAGCCTGCCCTGATGGCCGTGTCCATGGCAGCACTGCGGGCGCTGGAGGCCGAGCATGGCATCACCGTGGGCAATACGGCAGCCTTCGTCGCCGGTCATTCGCTGGGCGAATATTCGGCCCTGGCCGCCGCCGGCACCTTCGCGCTGGCCGATGCCGCCCGCCTGCTCAAGACCCGCGGCAAGGCCATGCAGGCCGCCACCCCGGTGGGGGTGGGGGCCATGGCGGCACTGCTCGGTCTCGATTTTGCCGCCGCCACGGCGGTGGCCGCCGAGGCCGCCCAGGGTCAGGTCTGCCAGGCCGCCAATGACAACAGCGACGGCCAGGTGGTCATCTCCGGCCACCGCGCGGCGGTGGAGCGCGCCCTCGACATGGCCAAGGCGAGCGGCGCCAAGCGCGCCATTCTGCTGCCCGTTTCCGCCCCCTTTCACTGTGCCCTCAT
This sequence comes from uncultured Alphaproteobacteria bacterium, assembly GCA_937873445.1. GTDB lineage: Bacteria > Pseudomonadota > Alphaproteobacteria > Rhizobiales > Aestuariivirgaceae > Aestuariivirga. Next base: position 37,645 of record CALMWF010000040.1, on the reverse strand, counting down.
GGGGCCTGCTGCCGCCGTCATGGCCGAGGCGCTGGCCCAGGTGGAGATGAAGCCCCCGGTGGTGCCGGTGGTGGCCAATGTGCTGGCCAGCCCCATCAATGACCCGCAGGAGATTCGCGCCCGGCTGGTGGAGCAGGTGACCGGCACGGTGCGCTGGCGCGAATGCGTGGCCGCCATGGCCGCGGGCGGTGTTGATGTGTTTGTTGAACTGGGGGCAGGCAAGGTGTTGAGCGGACTCGCAAAAAAGAACGCACCCGATGCCCGCACCCTGGCCGTCGGAAGCGCCGAAGACATGGCCGCCGCAGCGGCCGCCCTCAAATCCCCCGCACAGGAGCAAGACCATGTTTGATCTCACCGGCAAGACGGCTCTGGTCACCGGCGCCACCGGCGGCATTGGCGCCGCCATTGCCCGCGCCCTGCATGCGGCCGGGGCCACTGTGGCCGTGTCCGGCACCCGGGCTGCCGTGCTGGAGGAACTGAAGGCGGCGCTGGGTGAGCGCTGCCATGTGCTGACCTGCAATCTGTCGGACGCTGCCGACGTGGAAAAGCTGGTGCCCGCCGCCGAAGCCGCCATGGGCGGTCTTGATATTCTGGTCAACAATGCCGGCATCACCCGTGATGGTCTGGCCATGCGCATGAAGGATGATGACTGGCAGCAGGTGATGGATGTGAACCTCACCGCCGCCTTCCGCCTGGCGCGCGCCGCCATGAAGGGCATGATGAAAAGGCGCTGGGGCCGCATCATCAACATCACCTCGGTGGTGGGGGTGACCGGCAATCCCGGCCAGGCCAATTACGTTGCCGCCAAGGCCGGCATCATCGGCCTATCCAAGTCGCTGGCCCAGGAACTGGCCAGCCGCAGCATCACCGTCAATGCCGTGGCCCCCGGCTTCATCGCCACGCCCATGACCGATGTGCTGAACGACAAGCAGAAGGAGGCCATTCTGGGCAAGGTGCCGGCCGGCCGCCTCGGCGCACCGGAGGACATTGCCGCCGCCGTTCTTTACCTTTCCTCCGCCGAGGCCGCCTATGTCACCGGCCAGACCCTGCATGTGAACGGCGGCCTGGCGATGATTTGACCTGAATCAAGGTCGCCCACCCCCCTTCGCAGGTGCAAAGAAAGCCCTTTTGACGGGTCGGAGTTTTATGCTAACACCGCCACTGGCTCAGGGCAGGCGGCGGAAACATCCGGGCCGGGCCGGATTGAGAAACACCACGAGGGATCAAACGAAATGAGTGATGTTGCTGAACGGGTGAAGAAGATCGTCGTCGAACACCTGGGCGTCGATGCCGACAAGGTGAAGAACGAGGCGAGCTTCATTGACGATCTAGGCGCAGACAGCCTCGACACGGTCGAACTCGTCATGGCCTTTGAAGAAGAATTTGGCATCGAAATTCCCGACGATGCGGCGGAAACCATCCAGACCGTCGGCGATGCCGTGAAGTTCATTGAAAAGACCGCCGCCTGAGGCGCTCTGGCCCTGCGGGGCAAAACTATGACGGAAAGGGCAGGGTCATTCACCCTGCCCTTTTTGCTGGTGGGTTGAAAAGGCTGGCCTAGGCAGGCATTGTGCCAGTCCGTCAACAACCGGAGAGGCAAGAATGCGGCGCGTGGTGGTAACCGGATTGGGCATGGTGTCGCCTCTGGGCGGCGATGTCGAAACCAGTTGGCAGCGTCTGATCGCCGGTCAGTCCGGGGCCGGGCCAATCACCCGGTTTGATGCCTCGGATCTGCCCGCCCGCGTCGCCTTTGAGGTGAAGCGCGGCGACGGCAGCAACGGCACCCTCAACCTTGATCACTGGGTCGATCCCAAGGAACAGCGGCGCTACGACGACTTCATTCTCTATGGTGTGGCCGCCGCCAAGATGGCCATTGCCGATTCCGGCTACAAGGCCGCAACCGAAGAAGAGAAGCTGCGCTTCGGCGTGCTGGTCGGCTCCGGCATCGGCGGTCTCAACACCATCGAGCAGACCACCCTGCTTCTGGCCGAAAAGGGGCCGCGCCGCGTTTCACCCTTCTTCATCCCCGGCTCGCTCATCAATCTCGCCTCCGGCCTCATCTCCATCGAGCATGGCTGCAAGGGGCCGAACCACGCCGTGGTCACCGCCTGTTCCACCGGCTCCCACGCCATTGGCGATGCCGCGCGCATCATCCGCGATGATGATGCCGATGTCATGGTGGCGGGCGGGGCAGAGGCCGCCATCTGCCGCCTCGGCATTGCCGGCTTTGTCGCCTGCAAGGCGCTGTCCACCGGCTTCAACGACACGCCGGAGCGGGCCTCGCGCCCCTATGACCGCGACCGTGATGGCTTTGTCATGGGCGAGGGCTCCGGCATTGTGGTGCTGGAAGAACTGGAACACGCCAGGGCGCGCGGCGCCAGGATTTACGCCGAGGTGGTGGGCTATGGCATGTCGGGGGACGCCTATCACGTCACCGCGCCATCCTCTGATGGTGACGGCGCCTACCGCTGCATGAGTGCGGCGCTGAAGCGGGCCGGCATTTCCGCCGCCGACATCGACTACGTCAACGCCCACGGCACCTCAACGCCGCTCGGTGATGAAATCGAATTGCGCGCCGTGGAGCGCCTGCTCGGCAATGCCGCGGCCCGCCTCACCATGTCCTCAACCAAATCGGCGGTCGGCCATCTGCTGGGGGCAGCCGGCGCGGTGGAGGCCATCTTCTCCATCCTCGCCATTCGCGATCATATCTGCCCGCCCACTCTCAACCTCGACAACCCGTCGGTGGACACCGTGATCGATCTGGCGCCGAAAAAGGCCGTGCGCCGCACCGTCAACACAGTTCTGTCCAATTCCTTTGGTTTTGGTGGCACCAACGCCTCACTGGTGATGCGCCGCTTTGACGGCTGAAGGATTTGACCCGCCGTGAATGACAACGCCCCCATTGACCGCCTGCCCAGCCAGCGCCGCCGGGCGCCTGCGCTGGCCCGGGTTCTGGGCTGGCTCATGGGCCTTGGCCTGCTTCTGGGTCTGGTGCTGGGCCTTGCGGCCTATGCCGCCCTGCAGCGCTATTCCGAACCCGGCCCGCTGGCCGAGGACAAGGTGGTGATGATCGACAAGGGGCTGGACCGGCGCGACATCGCCGCCCTGCTGGCCAGGGAGGGTGTGGTTTCCAGCGCTGCCCTGTTCAGCCTGGCGGCCCAGGTGAACCGGGCCATGGGCGGCAATTTCAAGGCCGGCGAATATGCCTTCCCCGCCGCTGTCAGCATGGAAAAGGTCATGGCCCTTCTGTCGCTTGGCAAGGTCGTGACCTACAAGCTTTCCATCCCCGAAGGCTGGACCAGCGCCATGGCGCTGGCCAGGGTCAGCGAAAACGACGTGCTGGCCGGTGACCCGCCGCAGCCCCCCGCCGAAGGGGCCATCATGCCCGACACCTATGTATTCCAGCGGGGCATGACCAGGGCCAGGCTGGTGGAGGATATGCAATCCGCCCAGGTGAAACTCCTCGACGAGATATGGGCGAAGCGTCCAGCCGATTTCATTCTCAAGACGCCGCAGGAACTGGTGACGCTGGCCTCCATCGTGGAAAAGGAAACCGGCGTGGAACACGAGCGCGCGCTGGTGGCCTCGGTCTTTCTCAACCGCCTGAAGCAGGGCATGCGCCTGCAATCCGACCCCACCATCATCTATGGCCTGACCGGCGGCAGGGAGAAGCTCGACCGGCCGTTGACCAAGGCCGATCTGGCCCAGGACGGCCCCTACAACACCTATACGCGCGATGGCCTGCCGCCCGGCCCCATTGCCAATCCGGGCCGCGCCGCGCTGGAGGCCGTCATCAACCCGGCCCAGACCAATTACGTCTATTTCGTCGCTGATGGCTCCGGCGGCCATGCCTTTGCCGCCACGCTGGAGGAGCATAACCGCAATGTGGTGAAGTGGCGGAAGCTGGTGAAAACCCAGGCCTCAACGCCCGACACTGCGGCCCCGGCACCCGCCCCCGCCGCACCGCCCGCCGCAGGCGGCATGGCGGCGGCCCAGCCCGTTCCTGAGCCGCTTGCAATCAATCCGGGCCTTCCGGCCATTGCCGATGCGCCGCCAACGGCCGCGCCCGCCGCTGCCGCAGCACCGCAAGCTCCTGCCGTTCCGCCGCCCGCCGCGACGGCACCGGCCGCCGCAGCACCCCAGCCCGCCGCTGCCCCGGCGGAAGCCGCAGCACCAGCACCCGCACCCGCCGCCACCCTGAAACCCGGTTCCATCGTTCAGGTGGCGGGCCGCCCTGTGCCCGTGCCCCGGCCCAAGCCAAATCGCTGATACCTGCGGCACAACGCGCCGGCTGCCTCTGCGCCATGGCTTCCGCCTGCCGCCTGCACTAGCCTGTGGGCGCAACGAATCTGGAGAGGCGGATGGCGCTCAACAGCATGACTGGTTTTGCCCGCGCCAGCGGCGGGGCAGGGGCACTGACCTGGCAATGGGAACTGAAAAGCGTCAACGGCAAGGGGCTGGACATCCGCTTTCGCCTGCCGCCGGGCCATGACCACCTTGAAGCGCCCGCCCGCTCTGCCCTGACCGCGGCGTTCCGGCGCGGCAACATTCAGGCGGCACTGACCATCACCGGCGAAACGGCGGGTGAGACACTCCTTCTCAATGAGCGGGTGCTGGAGCAGGTGCTGGCAGCGGCGGAGGCCTTGCGCCAGCGGCTCAAGGCCGAACCGCTGCGGGTGGAGCATCTGCTGGGCCTGCGCGGGGTTCTTGAGCTGAAGGGCGAGGCGCCGGACGAGGCGGCCCTTCAGGCCCGTGCCGTCGCCATGCTGGCCACGCTGGCCGAAGCCGTGACAGCGCTGGCCGAAGCCCGCGCCGCCGAGGGCGCACGGCTCAGCGACATTCTTGGCACCCAGCTTGACCGCATTGCGCAACTGGCCAGCGCCGCCCGCGACGCCCCGGCCCGCACAGCCGAGGCCATCCGGGCGCGCCTGGCCGAACAGGTGGCGCGCCTCATGGACGTGAACAGCGGCTTCGACGAGCAGCGCCTGCATCAGGAGGCCATGCTGATCTTCACCCGCGCCGACATTCAGGAGGAGCTGGACCGGCTCTTCAGCCATGTGGCGGCGGCGCGTGATCTCATGGCGGCGCATGAACCGGCGGGGCGCAAGTTCGACTTCCTTGCCCAGGAATTCAACCGCGAGGCCAACACCCTGTGTTCCAAGGCGCTGGACCGCGGCTTGACGGCCATCGGCCTTGATCTCAAAACCGTCATCGACCAGATGCGTGAACAGGTGCAGAATCTTGAATAGCTCCACCACCCACATCGCCCGCCGCGGCCTGCTGCTTGTCATGTCCTCGCCCTCGGGCGCGGGCAAGACCACACTGTCACGACGCCTGCTGGCTGCCGATGCCAACATCACCATGTCGGTGTCGGTGACCACCCGCACGCCGCGCCCCGGCGAAGTGCCGGGCCATGACTATTTCTTCATCAGCCGCCAGCGCTTCGAGGAGATGATTGCCGGCGGCGAGCTTCTGGAATGGGCCGATGTCTTCGGCAATCTCTACGGCACACCGAGGAAGCCGGTGGAGGAGGCGCTGTCCCAGGGCCGTGATGTGCTGTTCGACATCGACTGGCAGGGCACCCAGCAACTGGCCCAGGCCATGGAAGACGATCTGGTGCGCATTTTCATTCTGCCGCCCACCGCCGAGGCGCTGCGCGTGCGCCTCATCAACCGGGCTCAGGATTCCGCCGTTGTGGTGGCCAAGCGCATGGCCGAGGCGGCGCGCGAAATCAGCCATTGGCCGGAATATGACTATGTGGTGGTGAACGACGAGGTGGAAGCAAGCCACCGCGAGATCAAGGCCATTCTGCAGGCCGAGCGCCTGCGCCGCCGCCGCCGCACCGGGCTTACCGAATTCGTCCGTTCCCTGACGAAGGACCTATAGTTCCAGCGCCAGCCGGGCGAAATCAGCCACCGCAATTTCCTCAGCCCGGGCTGTGGGGGCAATGCCGAGACGTGTCAGCACGGCCTCCGGTTCGGCAAACACCGCCTTCAGTGATTGCCGCAGCATCTTGCGGCGCTGGCCGAAGCCCGCCGCCGTCACCCGCTCCAGCTTGGCAAGCTCACAGACCGGCACAGGGGCCGCCCGCGGAATGAGCTGCACCACGGCGGATGTCACCTTGGGTGGCGGCGTGAAGGCCGAACGGTGCACGTCAAACAGCTTGCGCGCCTCGCAGCGCCACTGGCACAACACCGACAGCCGCCCGTAATCCCGGCTGCCCGGCTTGGCCACAATGCGTTCGGCCACTTCCTTCTGGAACATCAGGGTAAGGGCGGAAAACCACGGCGGCCAGGGGTCCGACAGCCAGCCCACCAGCAGCGGCGTGGCAATGTTGTAGGGCAGGTTGGCCACGATCTGCACCGGGCCGCCGCCCGCCAGCGCCCGCCAGTCCTGGGCCAGTGCATCGCCCGCCACCACCTCCAGACGGCCAGGCCAGGCGGCAGAAATCTCGGCCAGCGCCGCCAGCGCCCGCTCGTCGCGCTCCACCGCCATGACCCGGCCAGCCCCCTCCATCAGCAGGGCGCGGGTCAGGCCGCCGGGGCCGGGGCCCACTTCAATGACGGTGTGGAGCGGGGCCGCGGCGCGGGCAATGCGCCGCGTCAGATTGAGATCGAACAGGAAGTTCTGGCCCAGGGATTTCTTCGCCCCCAGACCATGGCGGGCAATCACCTCGCGCAGCGGTGGCAGGCTCGCCTCGCCGCTCATCGTGCCGCCATGTCGAAGGCCAGCTTCAGCGCGGCAATGAGGCTCGACGGATTGGCGCGGCCCGTTCCGGCCAGCGTCAGCGCCGTGCCGTGATCCGGCGAGGTGCGGATGAAGGGCAGACCCAGGGTGACATTGACGCCGCCGTGGAAATCCAGCGTCTTCACCGGAATAAGCGCCTGATCATGATACATGCACAGAATGGCGTCATAAGCGGCCCGCGCCTCGGCGTGGAAGGCGGTGTCGGCGGGCAGGGGCCCGGTTACCGCGAACCCCTCGGACCGCAGCGTGGCAATGGCAGGCGCGATCACCCGCGTCTCCTCATCGCCCATGGCACCGTTTTCACCGGCATGGGGATTGAGCCCGGTAACGGCAAGGCGCGGTGCTGCAATGCCGAATTTTTCCTGCAGCGCCCGCGCCACCACGCGGCCCTGCGCCACAATGCGCTGGCTGGTAAGCTGCGCCATCACCTCCCTGAGGGCGATGTGGACAGTGACCGGCACGGCGCGCAAATCCTGCGCCACCAGCAACATCACCTCATCACCGGCAAAGCCCCGCTGGCGGGCCAGATGGGCAAGGAAATCGGTGTGGCCCTGAAACGGAAAACCGGCGGTGTAGAGGGCTTCCTTCTGGATCGGATTGGTGACCAGACCCGCCGCTTCACCGGCCAGTGACAGGGCAACCGCCTGTTCAATGGCCGCCATCACCGCCGGGGCGGTTTCGCTGCGCCAGTGCCCGGCCTCGGGCGTCAGCGGCAGCGGCCGGTGCAGCACCGGCAGGGCGGCGGGAAAAACCGTTTCGGCTTCGGCGGCCTTGGCAATGCGCCGGACCGGCAGAGACAGGCCGGCGGCCTCGGCCCGCGCCGCGAAATAGTCCGCATCGCCGATGAGGAAAAAGGCGTTGCCGCCATGGCGGAAATGCGCCCAGGCCCTGGCCGTGATTTCGGGTGCCACGCCCGCCGGTTCACCGCAGGTGAGGGCAAGAGGCAGGGGGCGGGGCCGCGTCATGCCATTCACTGCGCGTAGGTGGGGTCTTTGTATTCGATGAGGGCATTCTTGCGCAGCAGCGCCATGTATTTCTGCTCCACGGCCGCATAGGCCTCGCCAGCCACCGCATTTTCCACCTGGGCGCGCGTCGGCAACTCATATTTGGGCTTCGGCGGCTTGAGCAGCCTTGTGCCGCAGAACACCAGCACCTGAATGCCGCTTGAAGTCCGCATGGGGCCAATGCCGCGGCCCACCCCCGCCCGGTCCAGTGCGGCCTTCATCGGCTTGGGCAGCTTGGCCCCATCCGCTTCCACCCGTTTGCCCACCTGCACGTTGAAAATGCCGGAGGCAGCGGCCCGCAGATTGCCGCAGCTCTTCACCCGGCTCATGTATTGCTGGGCCTCGACGCCGCGGGCATTGATCAGCATGGGGTCGGCCTTGGCGCCCCCCTCCACCGGGAAATTCACTTCGTTGAGGGTGTAAACGGTGATCGGGCGCATGCGCGGGTCAGCCATGATCTTGGCCACCCGGCCGTCCATCTCGCGCCTGATGTCGGCCATCTTGCGGTCCACCGCAGCCTGATCGGGCTTGACCGGCTCCACCTTGTATTTGCCGCGCAGAATGCGCGAGAAGGCAATCTGTCCGGCTATGAGCTGGCGCAGTGAACTGACCGACACGCCCTGCTTGGCGAGCTTGGCCTTGAACCCTGCTGCGTCGGTGTTAAGCCCCTTGGCCATGCGGTCCATCTGGGCATTGATGTCCTTTTCGGTGGCCTCGGCCTTGTATTTCTTGGCCTCGGAAATCTTCACCACCTCATCGATCAGCGAATTGGCGGCATATTTGCGGCCCCGGTCCGGGGCGGCAGTGCCAATGATCTTCATCAGCCTGAGGCGCTGGTCGACATCAAAGCTGGTCACCGGCTGGTCATTGACGGTGGCAATGACCTTCTGGTCATCGGCCAGCGCTGCGGGGGCTGCGGCCATGCCGGCCAGAAGCAGCAGCGAAAGGGCGAAACGGTTGAGTGCGCTGGCCATGGGTGAACGGGGCTCAGAATCCGGCGGAGACGCTGGTGCCACCCAGAGTCGCCAGGTCGATCGACGCCTTGATGCGGTGATCGGTCTGGTTGGTATCGAGTGAATCAGAAGCTTCATAGGACAGTTTGACGTTCATGCAATCACAGTCGAATTCCACCCCGAGGCTGCGTGACTGAAAGCGCTCTTCGATGAAATCATAGTTCAGCCCGCCGAACAGGCTCCAGTTGCCCGCCAGTCTGTAGTGGGCCTCGGCACCCGCCATGCGCTGCCGCGTCAGCCGCCCGTAGGCTGGCTCGGCATCGATGTCGATATAGCCAAATGAGCCGGAAAACCTGTCGAAAGTGAGGCTGAGATAGGCCTCCTGGCGGTTGATGTCGGACAGATCCTCCTCCACCCGCGCCTCATAGGACAGGCCCAGATTTTCCCAGGGCTGAAACGTGATGGCGCCGACCAGATCAGACTTGCCTCCCTCCAGCCCCGAGGTGCTGGTGAAGCTGTTGGTGCCGCCGATGTGGAACGATTCGCCCGCCGCCGCGCGCAGGAAGCCGCCATTGTTGCCCAGGAAGGTCCAGGTCAGGCCGGCATTGATGCGGCTGCCGCCTTCATAACGGTCAAGCCCGGTGAAGCGGTCCTCAAGAAACAGGCTGGAATGGTCGAAGTTCAGGGTGATTGCGTCTTCATTGCCGAACTTGTCGCGCTCGGTCTCATTGGCTGCGGCAATCACCTGAAACACCGGTGTCACCACCGACTGGCCGTCGGCAAAACTGCCGATGAAGGGCCAGCGCAGGTCCAGCCCGGAGGTCGGCAGCACGCGCACACTGGTTTGTTCATCGCTGGTCAGGCCGGGCACCAGCGGATCAGGCAGATTGTTCGACACATGCATGTCGCCGCGCAGACTGGCAAACGGCGTGGCCACAAGGCCGCCCTGGGTGATGAGCTGCTTCTGCCAGTGCACATTGGCAACACCGCGGCTCTGGCTGGTGCCGTGCGCCACTTCGGCAAAGGGGCTGTAGGCGGTGTCGCGTTCAAGACGGTAGAAGCTCCACGACAGGCCCAGTTCACCCCCCATCACCGGATCGGCAAAGGTGTGGTCACCGTTGATGTAGGGCACCGCTACTGGCATCCGGTTCTGGTCTTCATCCAGAACCGTGGTCTGGAAGGCCAGCGCCTGGGCCGACACATAGGTGCGGTCCCACAGGCCGGTCACATGGGCCTCGCTGGTGATCAGGTCATCATTGTTGAAATCATAGTCATCCAGAAATTTGCGGTCGCTCTGCAGGGTGGCGTCCCAGCCATAATGCCAGTCCTGGTTCAGGGCGAAATCGCCCGTCGTTTCCACGGCACCGCGCCAGGTGCCGTCACCGGGGGCGCGCACATTGCGGAACTGGTGCACGCCATAGCCGCGGATATTGTATTGCCCGGTGGCCAGCCGGTGCCGCCATTCCACATCGGCCACCGGCCCCTGCCGCGTCGTCCACAGGGGCGAAAAAGTCAGATCGTAATTGGGCGCCAGTGCCCAGAAATACGGCGTCGTCACCCCCAGGCCATAGGTGTTTCCGCTGCTGGCCGAGGGAATGAGCCAGCCGGTGCGCCGCTTCACCGAAGGGTCGGCATGTTCGGCATAGGGCAGCCAGGCCACGGTATGGCCGGCGATCTTCAATTTCGGATTCTTGTGACGCAGCGTGTGGCTGTTCTGGTCGTGCACCGTCTCATCGGCCACGATCTCCCACAGCGGATCGCCCTTGGCCGTGGCGCAATTGGCGCAGGCGGTATAGTGGCTTTCCTCGAACACTGTGATGCCGTTTTCATAGCGCCGGGCATAGCGCGCCGCCAGCGTCACATCATTGGTCAGCAGCGCTTTCAGGTGGCGGGCGAAGCCCTCCTTGAAGCCGTTACTGATTTCCACCTGTGTGGCCAGAAGCCGGTTGCCGTTCGGCTCCGACAGCACCACCGATCCATTGGCAGAGAAAGTGTTGCGCACCTCGTCATAGACCACCCGGCTTGCCACCAGCACATAGGGGCCATAGGTCAGGCGCACGCGGCCCGTGGCGGTGGCGATTTTCCGCTTCTGGTCATAGTCGATGCGGCTGGCATCCACATGGGCTTCCGTGCCCTTGGGCGGCGTGGTCTGAACCGGTGCCACAAAGGGCTTGTTCTGGATGGCGAAGGCGGGCTGCACGGCCCCGGCACTGAGCAGGCCGCATGCCAGACCGAGAGCGGCGAAGGACACACCTCGCCACCCGTGCCGCGCCCCCCCTGTTGGCCTCATTCTCGCGGTCACGACCCCTGCCACACAATCACCTGACTTTACACTTTCTTAACCGGTTTCACCGGCCCCGCAAAGGGTTGAAATTCCCAAAATCTGCCCGCCAAGTGAGTCGTTTCGGCGGCGCCCGCTCATTGCGGTTAATGGCCGGTTAAACCAGAAGGTTGCCCTGCCTGCCTGAAACGGGCTATTCCCGCCCCACGCCTTCAACGCCCTGTGGATTCTGTCATGAAAATCAGCTTTGCCGCGCCGTCCCTTCCAGCCACCGGAGTGGTGGTGGTGTTTGCCAGCGAGGGCAGCAGCCTGACACCGCTTGCCAAGGCCGCCGACCAGCGCACCGGCGGCCACATTGCCCGCGCCCTCAAGGCTGCGGGCTTCACCGGCAAGCGCGAGGAGGCCCTTGACGTGCTGGCCCCCGGCGGCGGCTTTGACCGGGTGGTGGTTATGGGTCTGGGCAAGCCCGCTGCAGTGAAGGCCCTTGATGTTGAATATCTCGGCGGCGCTCTGGCCGGAGTGCTGCACAGCCTCAAGATCAGGGAAGCCGCCGTGGCGGCCTCGCTGCCGGAGGTGAAAAACCTGTCGCCGGGCGAGGCGGCAGCGCTTCTGGCCTCGGGGGCGGCGCTGCGCAGCTATGGCTTTGACGGCTACAAGACCAAGAAGCCGGATGCGGCCCGGAAACTGTCGGCGCTGACCTTGCTGACGGCCGATGCCGCCCTGGCCCGCCGCCACTTTGCCGCGCTGGATGCGGTCCGCGAGGGCGTGCATTTTGCCCGCGATCTGGTCAATGAACCGGCCAATGTTCTGGTGCCCGCCAGCTTTGCCCGCCGCCTGCAGGCGCTGGCCAGGGACGGGTTGAAGGTTGAGGTGCTGTCTCCCGCCCAGATGAAGAAACTCGGCATGAATGCGCTGCTCGGCGTGGGCCAGGGCTCGGCCCAGGAACCGCGCCTTGTCGTCATGCGCTGGAACGGTGGCCGCCAGGGTCAGGCGCCGCTGGCCTTCGTCGGCAAGGGTGTGACCTTTGACACCGGCGGCGTATCCATCAAGCCCGCTGCCGGCATGGAAGACATGAAGGGTGACATGGGCGGGGCTGCCGCCGTGTCGGGGCTGATGCTGGCGCTGGCCAGACGCAAGGCCAAGGTCAATGCCGTGGGCGTGGTGGGCCTGGTTGAAAACGCCGTGGACGGCAATGCCCAGCGCCCCGGTGACGTGGTCAAATCCATGTCGGGCCAGACCATTGCCGTGCTCAACACCGACGCCGAGGGCCGCCTCGTTCTGGCCGATGCGCTGTGGTACACCCAGAACCGCTTCAAGCCGAAATTCATGGTCAATCTGGCCACTCTCACCGGCGCCATCATGATTGCCCTCGGCAAGGAACATGCGGGCCTGTTCTCCAACAATGATGAACTGGCAAGCCGCCTTGCCGCTGCGGGTCTTGCCACCGGCGAAAAGCTGTGGCGCATGCCGCTGGCGCCCGAATATGACAAGCTCATCGACCACGACGTGGCCGACATGAAGAACATCGGCGGCCGCTACGCCGGGGCCATCACCGCCGCCCAGTTCCTGCAGCGTTTTGTCAACAATCTGCCCTGGGCCCATCTCGATGTGGCGGGCACCGCCATGGACGCCAACAAGTCGGCCATCAATCACAGCTGGGGTTCGGGCTTTGGCGTGCGCCTGCTCGACCGGCTGGTGGCCGACCATTACGAAAAGTGAGATGACCGAAATCTGGTTCTATCACCTGGAGGAGGGCCGCGCCCAGGATCTCCTCCCCGATCTGCTGCGCCGGACGCTGGAGCGGGGCCTGACCAGCAGTGTCCACACGCCGGACGCCGATCAGCTGCAGCGCCTGTCCGGCCATCTCTGGGCTCACGAGGACGTGGCCTTTCTGCCCCACGGCTGTGACGGCGATGGCAATGCCGCCCGCCAGCCCATCTGGCTCACCGCCGGGGCGGAAGCACCCAATGGTGCGGCCTATCGCTTCTATGTTGACGGGGTGATGCCCGACCTGGCCAGCGATGCCCGGGCGGCCCAGCGCCTGCTGGTGGTTTTTTCTGCTGCCGATACGGCCGCCACCGCCGCCGCCCGCGTCCTGTGGAAGGAAGCCAGGGCCGCCGGACATCCGGTGAGTTACTGGCAGCGCGAACCCGCCTCAGGCGGCTGGGTCAACCGGGCCTCGGCCTGAACCGCGCGCCTTCCCCGGCGCCGACAGCAGCACCGCCATGCCCAGTGCGGTGGCAATGAGCGAGCCGGTGATGACGCCAACCCGCACCTCATTGTTCAGTTCCGGCGTGGCGAAGGCCAGCGCCCCGATGAACAGGCTCATGGTGAAGCCGATGCCCGCCAGCAGCGACACGCCGAACATCTGCCGCCAGCCCGCCCCCTCGGGCAGGGCGGCCAGACCCGACAGCACCACCGCCGCCGTGGCCAGCATGATGCCCAGTGGCTTGCCCAGCACCAGCCCCGCCGCCACGCCCAGCGGCACCGGATGAGCGAGCGCCGAAAGCGAAAAGCCCTCGAGCGGAATGCCCGCATTGGCAAAGGCAAAGAGCGGCAGGATCAGAAACTTCACATAGGGGTGCAGGCCTTCCTCCAGCGCATGCACGAAGTCGCTGCCGTCCCGGTGTCTGAGCGGAATGGTGAGTGCGGCCGCCACCCCGGCCAGCGTGGCGTGAACGCCGGACTTGAGCACAAACACCCACATGGCGAAGGCCACGAAGGCGTAGGGCGCGGTGCGCTCCACGCCAAAACGGTTAAGCGCCACCAGCACCGCCAGCGCCGCCAGCGCCAGCATGAGCGAGGACACCGACAGATCGGCGGTATAGAACAGGGCAATGATGATGATGGCGGCCAGATCATCGAAGGTGGCCAGGGTGAGCAGAAACACCTTGAGCGACAGCGGCACGCGCGATCCCGCCAGGGCCAGCGCCCCCAGGGCAAAGGCAATGTCGGTGGCAGCGGGAATGGCCCAGCCGGAAAGCGTTTCCGGCGAGGCATGATTGACCCACCAGTAGATCAGCGCCGGAGCCACCACGCCGCCCACCGCCGCAATGGCGGGCAGGGTGATCTGGGCCAGCGACGACAGATGACCCTCCATCACCTCGCGCTTGATCTCCAGCCCAACCAGAAAGAAGAACAGCGCCATCATGCCGTCATTGATGAAATGGTGCAGCGTCTTGGTCAGCGTCAGGTTGCCAATGCCGAAGCTGACCTTCTGATCAAGAAAGGCATGATAGGTATCGGCAAAGCCGATGTTGCTGACGATGATGGCCGCCGCCGCCGCCAGTGTCAGGATGAGGCCGGCGGTGGCCTCATGCTCGATGAAGCGGAGAAGGGCGGAACGGGACTTCTGTGATTCAGCTTTGGCCATACCGTCAGAATAGCCCGCGATTGAGCACCATGTGAACAGCGATGCTGACGGCATAGCCCGCCGCCACCGCCCATGACCAGCGCAGGTGGCTCATGAAGGTGTAGCGGCCCTGGGCCTGCCCCATCAGCGCCACGCCCGCCGCCGACCCTATGGACAACAGGCTGCCGCCCACCCCGGCAGTCAGCGTCACCAGCAGCCACTGGCCGTCGCTCATGGCCGGGTCCATGGTGAGGACCGCAAACATCAGCGGAATGTTGTCAACGATGGCCGAAAGCACGCCAATGGCGATATTGGCCGGCGTGGCCCCCAGAACATCGTAAAGCCAGTGCGAGGCCAGCGCCAGATAGCCAAGCACGCCAAGGCCGCCCACCGCAAAGATGATGCCGAAGAAGAACAGCAGCGTGTCCCACTCCACCTTGGCAATGAGCGAGAAGGAATTCAGCACCATGTCGTCATTGCCGCGCCGCGCCCCGCGCCGTTGCAGCACATAGGCGAAGATCTGCAGATAGCCGAGGCCCAGCATCATGCCGAGCGCCGGTTGCAGGCCGAGGAAATTGCGGAACGACACGGCGGTGGCAATGGTGAGAGCAAACAGCACAATGACGCCCACCGCCCCCGGCTTCAGCGTCACCCTTTCAGCAACCCTGGCCGGAGCATCGGCGGGCACCGCGAAATGCATGAGGGCCGCCGGCACCAGCCAGTTCACCAGCGACGGCACAAACAGCACAAAGAATTCGAAGAACGACAGCTTGCCCTTCTGCCACACCATCAGCGTGGTGATGTCGCCAAAGGGCGAGAAGGCCCCCCCGGCATTGGCCGCCACCACCAGTGACACACAGGCAATGGCCACAAACCGCGGGGCCTCGCGGCCAATGGCCAGCACCACCGCCCCCATGATGAGCGCCGTGGTCAGATTGTCGAGAACCGCAGACAGGAAAAAGGCAAGAATGCCGGTGATCCAGAACAGGGCGCGATAGCTGAGGCCGCGGGCGGTGAGCCAGGCCCGCAGGCCGTCAAACACCCGGCGCTCCTCCAGCGTGTTCACATAGGTGATGGCCACCAGCAGGAACAGGAACAGCTCGCCATATTCAAAGATGGTGTGCTGGGCGGCCAGTTCGGCCGCCGGCCCCTGGCCCTTTGATGTATAGGCCATGCCGATCAATGCCCAGATAAGCCCGGCCGCCAGCAGCACCGGCTTCGACTTGCGCATATGAGTGGTTTCTTCGAGGATCACCAGCACATAGGCAATGATGAATATCGCCAGCGCCGCCAGGCCGAAGCCGGAGGTGGTGAGATTGAGCATCGCGGCTTCAGCCATGGGCTTCCTCATCATGCAGTTCGAGCCAGCGCGTCTCCGCCAGATCGAGATCATCAGCCAGCCTGGTGCGCAAGCGGCTGAAGTCGGCAGCCCGCTGCGGTTCCTCGGCATAGATCGTATGGTCGCTCAGGGCCTCGTCAAGGATGGCGATCTTTTCCCTTATTTTATCGATAGTTGCCTCAGCTTCCTGAATCAGCTTGCGAAGCTGCGCCGGGCTGGCCCGGCGACGGGCAGCAGAGGGCGCAGGAACATCCGCACGGGGGGCCTTGTCGCGCCGCTGGGCGCTGCGCGCCCGGCTCAGCACCAGGGCGGTATAGTCATCCATGTCGCCGTCATAGGGCCTGACCGTGCCGTCATTCACCAGCCACAGCCGGTCGGCGCTGGTTTCAATGATGTGGCGGTCATGCGAGATCAGGATGACCGCCCCCTCATAGTCATTGATGGCCAGGATGAGGGCCTCGCGGCTGTCCACATCCAGATGGTTGGTGGGTTCGTCGAGCACCAGGATATGGGGTGCATGGAACGACGCCATCAGGAACAGGAGCCGCGCCTTCTCGCCGCCCGACAGTTTCGCCGACACCGTATCGGCAAAGTCGGAGCCGAAGCCCAGGGCGCCCAGCCGCGCCCGGCGCTGCGCCACCGTGGCCTCGGGCAGGAGCTTGGCCATATAGTCATAGGGCGTCCAGTCCGGTTTCAACTCATCAAGCTGGTGCTGGGCGAAATAGCCGACCGTGAGGCGGGCGGGGTGGGCCATCTCGCCCGCCATGGCCTGAAGCTTGCCGCACAGCAGCTTGGCGAAGGTCGATTTGCCGTTGCCGTTGGCACCCAGAAGGGCAATCCGGTCATCAGGGTCGAGCCGCAGCGAGATGCCGCGCAGCACCGGCTTGCCCGGCTCATAGCCCACGCTGGCCTTGTCCCAGCGCACCAGCGGCGGCGCCAGCGGCTTTTCCGGCGACGGAAAATCAAAGGGTGCCACCCGGTCCTCCACCACATCGGCAATGGGTTCCAGTTTTGCCAGCGCCTTCAGCCGGCTTTGCGCCTGCCGGGCCTTGGACGCCTTGTAGCGGAAGCGGTCCACATAGGCCTGCATATGAGCGCGCTGCTCGTCCTGCTTCTTTTTCAGCTTCACCGACAGGGCCTGCTGCTCGCGGCGCTGGCGCTCGAAACTGTCATAGTTGCCGGCATAGAGGGTGAGCTTCATCTGCTCGAGGTGGAGAATGGCATCGACCGCATCGTTGAGGAAGTCGCGGTCATGGCTCACCATCAGAATGGTGTGGGGATAGTCGCGGATATAACTCTTGAGCCAGATGGCGCCTTCGAGATCGAGATAGTTGGTGGGTTCGTCGAGCAGCAGCACATCGGGCGCGCCGAACAGGGCAGCAGCCAGCGCCACGCGCATGCGCCAGCCGCCGGACAGGGCGGCACAGGGGCCGTCCTGCTGTTCCGGCGTGAAGCCCAGACCGGCCAGAATGGTGGCGGCGCGCGCCGGGGCGGAATGGGCGTCAATGTCGGCCAGCCGGGTTTGAATCTCGGCGATGCGGTGCGGGTCATGGGCGGTTTCGGCTTCCGCCAGCAGGGCGGCGCGTTCCCTGTCGCCCGCCAGCACCGTGTCGATGAGGCTGGCCTCGCCGCCCGGCGCCTCCTGGGCCACGCTGCCGATGCGGGCACTGCGCGGCACCGAGGCCGATCCCGCTTCGGGAACCAATTCGCCCATGATGAGTTTCAACAGCGTGGACTTGCCGGTGCCGTTGCGGCCCACCAGCCCGACCTTGTGCCCGGCGGGAAGTGCCGCACTGGCGCCATCCAGCAGCAACCGTCCGCCGATACGATAGGTGAGGCCATTGATATGAAGCATGAACCGGGTTTAGCCGCTGGCCGCCGACGGAGCAATGCGTGAGGCTTCGTTCATCTCCGGTTCAAGTCTGTGTCGGTGAACACCACAATTGATCCCCAATTATGCCGACATGATTGGCCATAGAATCATCCGCAGGGCCCTTGCCCGCAATAAGGAGAAGCGCATGAAAACCTCTGTTCTGACCGCAAGCCTGCTGGCCCTGTCGCTGACCGCTGGCTATGCGGCGGCGGAAAATGGCCTGGCCTGGAAGCAACTGGCGCAGGATGGCTCCACCGAACAGCTTCAGCCGGTTGATCCCGATACCGTCACCGATCCGGTGCTGAAGAAAAAGCTGCTGCGCCAGCAGATGCTGAAGAAAATGAAGCAGAACCCGGACGGCAGCGCAGCCCCCGAGGCCACCCCGCCCGCGCCGGAAACCCCGCCGGAAGTGGTGCCTGCGCCGGAAGCGAAGCCCGCCCCCGCACCGGAATCTGTTGCGCCCGCTGCCCCTGAGGTTGCGCCTGCGCCCGCCCCCGCGCCGGAGGTGAAGCCCGCGCCGCCTCCTGAGGCCAAGCCCGCGCCGGTGGTTGAACCCGCACCCGCGCCCAAAACCGAAGTGACCCCGGCGCCTGCACCGGAAACCGCCGCCCCCGCTGCCACCCCCGCTGCCCCGGTGGTGACGCCGCAGAGCAAGCAGCAGGATGTGCAGAAGCTTGACGCCAATCCGGTGGACCCGGCCTTTGAAGACAAGGCCAAGGTGGTGCTGGCCGACAAGACCGCCGCCGACACGCTGGGTGACGAAGACCTGCGCAAGCGGCTGGACGCCATCCGTGATCTCCTGGCCTCCAACAAGCTGTCGCCGGAAACCGAAAAGGCCCTGCGCGACAAGCTGGCCGCCGAGCGGACCATTCTGCGCAGCCGCATGGCCGCCAGAGAGCAGCCGCAACTGCCGCCCGCGCCGCCCGCCCCACCTGCCACGGGCATGTCGGGCATGACCGGCAATCCGCCGCCGACGCCCTCAGGTGGCATGTCCGGCATGGGTGGCATGTCCGGCATGTCCGGCATGTCCGGCATGGGTGGCATGACCGCCAATGTTCCGCCCCCTGCCGGTGGCATGATGCCCCGTCCGCCGCGTCCCGGCATGGACCCCGGCATGGACCCCGGCATGGCGCCCATGCCGCGCGACTATCGCGACGCCTGGCTGCGGGACCGCCGCCCGGCCCGTGATCTGCGCGAGGATGAGATCCGCATCCGCATCGACGCCTATATCGATGCCGCGCGTGATCCCCATTATGACGACAGGGCGCGCCTGCGCTGGCGCGAGCTGGCCCAGCGTGACCGGCAGTTCCTGCGCGACCGCCTGATGGACGACCGGGAGCGCCGCCGCGCCGAACTGGACCGCCGCTTCGGCCAGGGTGGCTTCAACATCCGCCTCGGCTATGAACTGGGGCCGGATTACCGCCCGCCGCGCCGCGATGTCTTCGCCGCCGAGGTGGATGACGATACCCTTGAGGACGTGCTGGTGGCGCCGCCGCGCCAGAAGCCCACCCGCCGCTATACCGTGCAGGACATCGAGGCAAAGCCGGAGGTGCGCCGCCTGCTGCCGCGCGTTGAAATTGACACGGTCCATTTCGGCTTCAACGAAAGCTTCGTGCGCGAGGAGGAGGTGGGCAAGCTGGACCGCATCGCCTCGCTCATGGAGCGCATTCTCCGCGCCCACCCCGATGAGGTGTTCCTGATCGAAGGCCACACTGACGCGGTTGGGTCAGACGCCTACAACCTCGACCTGTCGCGGGCCCGCGCCGAGGCGGTGAAGCAGGCGCTCTCCACCTATTACGTCATTCCGGCCCGCAACCTGCGCACCGCCGGCATGGGCGAGCGCTATCTGCGCATTCCCACCGCCGAGGCGGAGCCCGAGAACCGCCGCGTCTCGGTCAGCCGTGCCACCGATCTCATCGGCCGGGCGCGCTAAACCCCGTCCTGACCCTTGAATTGCAGCCGGGCCGCAGCTACAACGCGGCCCGGTTTCTTTTGGCTTTTGCAAGGGGATTTCCATGGCCACCGAACGCACCTTTTCCATCATCAAGCCCGACGCCACCCGGCGCAACCTGACTGGCGCCATCAACGCCAAGATCGAGGCCGCCGGCCTGCGCATCGTCGCCCAGCGCCGCGTCAAGTGGAAACAGGCCGATGCCAAGAAGTTCTATGCCGTCCACAAGGAGCGGCCCTTCTTCAAGGATCTGATCAAGTTCATGACCTCCGGCCCCATCGTCATTCAGGTGCTGGAAGGCAATAATGCGGTGGCCAAGTATCGTGCCGTCATGGGCGCCACCAATCCGGCCAATGCCGAAGCGGGCACCATCCGCAAGGAATTTGCCGAAAACATCGAAGCCAATTCGGTGCACGGCTCCGACAGCCTTGAGAACGCCAAGAAGGAGATCAAGCTCTGCTTCAAGGCTGCCGACATCGTCGGCTAAGTCTTCAGGGACGAACGCGCATGTGGGTCATCCTCTATATGCTGGCGATTGTGCTGGTGAACCGGCTGTTCATTGACGTGCCGTTCATCGCCTCGCCGCTGGGTGACCTGCATATTGCCAATGTCGTTGTCGGCTTCATCTTTGTGCTGCGCGACTATGCCCAGCGCGAGGTGGGCCACAAGGTCCTGATCTATACGGCGCTCGCCGGTGTTGCCACCTATGTCATGGCCACACCGGCCATCGCCATTGCCTCCATCACCGCCTTTGCCCTTTCGGAAATGGCCGACTGGGCAGTCTATACCTTCACCCGCCGGCCGCTGCAGCAGCGCATCCTGTGGTCCAGCCTCATTGCCGTGCCGCTTGACACGGTGGTGTTCCAGCACATGGCGGGCTATCTGACGCCTGCTGCCTTCTCCACCGAAGTGCTGAGCAAAACCCTGGGCGTGTTTCTGGTGTGGCAGTTGCTGCGTGCCCGCGCCGCCGCGCAAACCACCTGAGATCCGCAGGAGACTTCACCATGGGCAAAAACCGTCTTGAGGCCTTCTCCGACGGGGTCATCGCCATTCTCATCACCATCATGGTTTTGGAAATGAAGGTGCCCCATGGCGAAGACTTCTCCGCCCTCATCGGCATCTGGCCGGTGTTCCTGTCCTATGTGCTGAGCTTCATCTACCTCGGCATCTACTGGAACAATCACCACCATATGCTGCACACGGTGAAGCGCGTTTCCGGCTCCATTCTCTGGGCCAATCTGCTGCTGCTGTTCTTTCTTTCGCTGGTGCCCTTCACCACCGGCTGGATGGGCGAGAACCACTTTGCCCGCGACACCGTGGTGCTCTACTGCCTCAATCTTCTGGCCGCGGCCCTTGGCTATTACCATCTGCAAACCCGCATCAAGGTGGTGCATGGCGAAGAATCCGCCCTTAGCCGCGCCCTGGGCAAGGACTGGAAGGGCAAGTTTTCCCTTGTCGCCTATACGGTGGCCATCCTCGGCGCATGGTTTGTGGCGCCCTGGCTGGGCCTTGCCATCGCGGCTTTGGTCGCCGTCCTCTGGCTCATCCCCGATCAGCGCATTGAAAAGGCCCTGACCGAGGAATAGGTCTCGGCCGGGGGATAGAGCTACGGCTGCTCGAAATCTTCCGTGACGGGTGCCTGTGACCGGCGCGCCCCGGCCGAAATATAAACCGCGCACAGCACCAGAACGCCGACCCCGACAAAGGTCCAGAGATCGGGGAAGTCGCCGAAGAACAGCCAGCCGCCCAGCGTGGCGTTGACCATTTCCAGATAGGCGAGCGGCGCCAGCAGCGATGCCTCGGCATGGCGATAGGCGCTGAGGATGAGGAAGTGGCCGAGGGTGGCAATGACCCCCACCAGCAGCATCAGCGTCCATTGCCAGGGGCTGGGCCACTGCCACTCCGCCACCACCAGCACACTGGCCAGCGCCGCCCCGAGAAGCGTGGTGTGGAAAGTGATGATGACCGGATCGGTGCGCCCTGAAATTTTGCGTGACAGCAGCAGGTAAATGGCCAGGCACACGCCCGACGCCAGCGCCAGCACCACCCCGGCATTCACCTCCTTGAAGCCGGGACGGATGATGATGAGCGTGCCGATGAAGCCGATGGCCACCGCGATCCAGCGCCGCCGGTCCACCCTTTCGCCCAGCAGGGCGGGCGACAGGGCGGTGACGATGAGCGGATTGACGAAGAAGATGGCCAGCGCATCGGCCACCGACAGCCAGCGCAGCGAGGCAAAGAAACAGAAGGTGGCGGTCATCAGCAGGGCGGCCCGCGTCAGGTTGATGGCCGGGTCACGCGGCCGGAGTGCGGCAACGCCACCGGCCCGCAGCGCGAAGGGCAGGGTGAGCAGCGCCCCGAAGAACAGCCGCGCCCACACCGTCTCCATGACCGGCATGCCCGTCTGCCCCAGATATTTGGCCGTCACGTCAAGATAGGGCAGCACCGCCATGGAGCCGACCATGAAGGCCACGCCCTTGAGCGTGGCGGGAGTTTTGCGCGGGCCATCAGTCATGACAGATGCCTAGCAGGGGCCGCGTCCCAGTGCCTAGCGCCAGTGGGGCCTTGGCGTCAGACCAGACCCGCCCGGTTGATCTCATAGAGCATCAGGGCGGTGGCCGCGGCGACGTTCAGGCTCTCCACCCCCGGCTTCATGGGAATTCTCACCTTTGCCCCGCAAGCATCGGAAAGGACTCGTGAAAGCCCGCTGGATTCCGACCCCATGCAGAGCAGGGCCGGGGCCCGGTAGGCGCGCCGGTAATCACTCTCGCCCGCCATGGCGGTGGCCACCGTCTCGCCCGGCCAGCCCGTCATCATGGCGAGCATGTCCGCCTGCGACAGCCGCGCCAGCGGCACCGCGAAGATGGAGCCGGTGGTGGCCCGCACGCAGTCCGGCGCGAAGGGATCGCAGCAGGCACCCACCAGAATAATGCCCGCCGCGCCGCCGGCATCCGCGGTGCGGATGATGGTGCCGAGATTGCCGGGATCGCGGATGTCCTCCAGCGCGATCCAGGTGCCGGTGGGGGCTGCCGTCTCGGTCCAGCGCTGGGCAAAGGTGGCCAGCACGCCGGGCGGATTGGCCTGGGCCGAAAGGGCCGCCATCACCTTGTCCGACACCGGCGTGACCTTGACCCCGCCCCAGCCCGCAAAGGGTTCCACGCTGACGATCATCTCCGGCACCCAGCCCAGGCTGCGGGCGCGGGCCAGCATTTCCGCCCCCTCGGCCACAAACAGGCCAGACTCCTGGCGGTGCCTTTTCTGCGTCAGTGATCGCAGGAATTTGACCGTGGGATTGTGGACTGACGTGAGGGGCGCGGGCTGGACCATGGCGCGTCTTATAGTTTGGCCTATATGTTTCGTCCATGAACAGCCAGTACCCCCGCCTTGTCCGCTCCACCTGTCCGCACGACTGCCCCTCGGTGTGCGGGCTGGAGGTGGAACTGCTGGATGCGCAAACCATTGGCCGGGTGCGCGGTCAGGCCGACCACCCCTACACAGCGGGCGTCATCTGCGAAAAGGTGGCGCGCTATGCCGAGCGCCTGCACCACCCCCGCCGCCTGACCCATCCGTTGCTGCGGGTGGGCGCCAAGGGGGCGGGCGAATTCCGCCGCATCAGCTGGGATGAGGCGCTGGACCGGGTGGCGGAAGCCCTTCTGGCCGCCGAGGCGCAGCATGGCGCCGAAACCGTCTGGCCCTATTATTATGCCGGCACCATGGGGCTGGTGCAGCGCGACGGCATCAACCGGCTCCGCCATGCCAAGGCCTATTCCGGCATGTATGGCACCTTCTGCGTGGCGCTGACCACGCCGGGCTTTCAGGCCGGGGCGGGCCACATCATGGGCGTCGATTCCCGCGAAATGCGTGACTCCGACCTGATCGTGGCCTGGGGCACCAACCCGGTCCACACCCAGGTCAACGTCATGACCCATGTGGCCCATGCCCGCAAAACCCGCGGGGCGCGTCTGGCCTGCGTGGACATCTACGACAGCGCCACCATGAAGCAGGCCGATATCCGCATCATCATCCGCCCCGGCAGCGATGCCGCCCTGGCCTGTGCCGTCATGCATGTGCTGTTCCGCGATGGTCTGGCCGACCGCGCCTTTCTTGCTCAGTATACGGATGATGCGGCCGCTCTGGAGGCCCATGTCGCAACGCGTGGGCCCGCCTGGGCCGAGGCCATCACCGGCTGCCCGGCGGCCGAGATCGAGGCCTTCGCCTCCGCCATCGGCCAGACCCCGCGCAGCTTCTTCCGCCTTGGCTATGGCTTCACCCGCCAGCGCAACGGCGCCATGTCCATGCATGCCGCCCTGTCCATTCCGGCCGTGTCGGGGGCCTGGCGCCATCGCGGCGGCGGCGCCCTCTATTCCGCCAGCGGCCTGCCCAACTGGGACAAGACCCTCATTCAGGGGCTGGATGTGAAACGGCCGGAGGTGCGCACCCTCGATCAATGCCGCATCGGCGCGGTGCTGGCGGGCAATGCCGATGACCTCCTTGGCGGCCCGCCGGTGACGGCGCTGCTGATCCAGAACACCAACCCCGCCGTGGTGGCGCCCGACCAGGGCGCCGTGCATCAGGGTCTGGCACGGCAGGACCTGTTCACCGTGGTGCATGAGCAGGTGCTCACCGAAACGGCCCGCTTTGCCGATGTGGTTCTGCCCGCCACCATGTTTCTGGAACATGACGACATCTATGGCGCGGGCGGCCACTCGTTCCTCCAGCTTGGCCTGAAGCAGATGGAGCCGCCGGGCGAATGCCGCTCCAACCATGAGGTGATCTGCGCCCTGGCCGAAAGACTGGGCGCAGAGCACCGCGGCTTCGCCATGACGGCGCGGGACATGATCAACGAGACGCTTGTTGCCTCCGGCCACCCCACGCTGGCCGCGCTGGAGGCCATGGGCGGCAGACTTGATGTCCAGCGCCCCTTTGACGAGGCCCATCAGCTCAAGGGCTTCGGCCATGCCGATGGCCGCTTCCATTTCCGCGCCGACTGGCAGGCGGTGGGCGCGGCCCAGCCCATGGGCGCGCTGGGGCCGGTTGCCGCCATGCCCGGCCTGCCGGACCATTGGCCGGTGACCGAGGGTGGCACGGCGGAATATCCCTTCCGGCTGGCCACCAGCCCGGCCCGCAGCTTCCTCAATTCCAGCTTCAACGAAACCCCCACCTCGCGCCAGCGCGAGGGCAGGCCCAGCGTGTTGATCCACCCCGATGACATGAAGGCCCTGGGTGTTGAGGAGGGGGCGCGGGTCAGGCTCGGCAACCGGCGCGGCTCCATTGTGCTTCAGGCCAGGGCGGCTTCGGGCCAGCGCCGTGGCGTTCTCATTGCCGAGGGCCTGTGGCCCAATGACGCCCATGAGGAAGGCTTCGGCATCAATGTGCTGACCGGAGCCGACCAGCCCGCCCCCGCCGGGGGTGGTGCCTTCCACGACATCGGCGTGTGGCTGCGCCCCGCCTGAGGCCACATGAATCGAAAATGAATCGCGGCTTCAGCAAACCGTCAGCGGGGCTTTGTTAGGAAGGGGGCAAGTGCGGCGCCTGCTTTACCCTCCGTTAAGCTTTTGGAGTCCGTCCAAGTGCTTGAAAAGAATCGTTCATCCAACCCTCAGAATCGGTCCACGGTTTGCCCATGGTGACCTTGAAACCAGCCAATGCCCGTTTCGTCCTGCTGCTCATGGCGCTGATTCTGGCCATGGCCACGCTGGCCCCGGTGGCCGTGCTGGCGGGCTAGTTACGGCAGCCGCGCCAGCCGCTCCGTCAGCAATGTAAAGAAGCCGTCGGCATCAATGCCGCCGCAGACCGTGGCATTGGGCTTTCGGTCCGTCACCCGCCACCAGTCCATCACCGTCATGCCGCGGGTCAGCGGCGAGGAACATTCGATCTCCACATTGACCTCACGCGTGCTGAACAGGGCCGGGCGAAGCAGCCAGGCAATGACGCAGGGGTCATGCAGCGGCCCGCCATCGGTGCCGTATTTTTCCTCGTCATAGCGCTCGAAGAAATCCAGCAGTTGCGCCACCACCGGGCCGGTGCGGTTGGGCAGCGCCCTGAGCGCCTCCACCCGTGCCCGGCTGGTCAGCGCCTGATGGGTGCAATCCAGCGGAATGAGCGTGAAGGGAATGCCCGCCGCCAGCACGGCGCGTGCCGCTTCCGGATCCACATAGATGTTGAACTCGGCGGCGGGCGTGGTGTTGCCGCCTTCAAAACAGCCGCCGCCCATGGCCACGACCTGTTTGATGCGCGGAGCAATGTCGGGCGCCTGCGCCAGGGCCAGCGCGACGTTGGTGAGCGGCCCCAGCGTGGCCAGCGTCACCGTGCCCGGGGCCTCGCTGCGCAGGGTGGTGATGATGAAGTCCACCGCAGGCTGCGCCTGCAAGGTCATGACGGGATCGGGCAGGCTGGGGCCGTCCAGTCCGGTGCGGCCATGCACATGTTCGGCGGTGACAAGGGGGCGCTGCAGCGGCCGGGCCGCCCCGGCAAACACCTTCACATCGGGCCGGCCCGCCACTTCGCAGATTTTCAGCGCATTGCGGCTGGTCAGCGCCAGCGGCACATTGCCCGCCACCGTGGTAATGCCCAGAACCTCGATTTCGGGTGAGGCCAGCGCCAGCAGAATGGCCACCGCATCATCCTGCCCCGGATCGGTGTCGATGATGATGCGCTGGCTCATGACGGTTTCCCCGGCGGCCTGAAGGCACCCGTCGCCAGCAGCGCCAGCGCCACGGGATAGAGCTTGTGTTCCTCCACCAGCACCCGTGCGGCCAGGGTTTCCGCCGTGTCGCCCGGCTTGACCGGCACGGCCGCCTGGGCAATCACCGGCCCGCCGTCGAGTTCCTCTGACACCAGATGCACCGAGCAGCCGTGGGTCTTCGCCCCATCGGCCAGCGCCCGCTCATGGGTGTGAAGGCCCTTGTAGAGCGGCAGCAGCGAGGGGTGAATGTTGATCATCCGCCCCGCCCAGGGCCGGATCAGGGCAGGCGTCATGATGCGCATGAAGCCGGCACAGGCAATGAGGTCGAGAGCCTGCTGCTGCAGGTGGTCATTCAGCGCCGTGTCGAAGGCCTCGCGGCTGGCAAAGTCGCGGTGGCTGATGACGGCGGTGCTGAGGCCCGCCGCCGCGGCGGTGGCCAGCCCCGGCGCATCGGCCCGGTTGGACACCACATGGACGATTTCAGCGGGATAGTGCGGATCGCGCGCCGCCTGCATGAGCGCGGCCATGTTGGAGCCGCGCCCCGAGATCAGAACGCCGACGCGCTTGCGCTTCATGCCGGCAGCGACCCAGATATGGCCACCTGTTCCTCGGCCCCCTTGCGGCGGCGGATCCGGCCCAGCGTCACCACCTTTTCGCCCGCCCGGCGCAGAGTCTGGGCCACCGCCTTGGCGTCCTTCTCCGCCACCACCGCAATCATGCCGATGCCGCAGTTGAAGGTGCGCAGCATCTCGCGCGTCTCCACGCCCCCCGTCCGTTGCAGCCACTGAAACACCGGCGGGAACGGCACGGCGGCAAGATCAATCTCGGCCACGGCCCCCTTGGGCAAAACGCGCGGAATGTTTTCGAGGAAGCCGCCGCCGGTGATGTGGGCCAGCGCCTTCAGCCCCTTGTGGGCGCGGATCGCCTTCAGCAGCGGCTTCACATAGATGCGGGTGGGGGTGAGCAGGGCCTCGCCCAGCGTCATTCCCGGCGCGAAGGGGCAGGGCGCCTCCCAGCCCAGGCCGGTGAGCGCCACAATCCGGCGGATCAGCGAATAGCCGTTGGAATGCGGCCCGGACGAGGCGAGGCCGAGAATGACATCACCCGGCCCGATGCCCCTGGCGGGGAGAATCTTCTTGCGTTCCACCGCCCCCACGGCAAAGCCCGCAAGGTCATAGTCGGCGCCGTGATACAGGCCCGGCATTTCCGCCGTTTCGCCGCCGATCAGCGCACAGCCCGCCTGCCTGCAGCCATCGGCAATGCCGGCAATCACGTCCCGCGCCGCCGCCACATCCAGCTTGCCGGTGGCATAGTAGTCGAGAAAGAACAGCGGTTCCGCCCCCTGCACCACCAGGTCATTGACCGACATGGCCACCAGGTCGATGCCGACGCCGAAATGCCGCCCCGTGTCGATGGCCAGCTTGAGCTTGGTGCCGACGCCGTCATTGGCCGCCACCAGCACCGGATCGCGGAAGCCGCAGGCCTTGAGATCGAACAATCCGCCGAAGCCGCCCAGCACCGTGTCGGCGCCCTTGCGGCGGGTCGATTTCGCCAGCGGCTTGATGGCCTCCACCAGCGCATTGCCGGCCGAGATATCCACCCCGGCCTGGGCATAGGTGACGCCCTTCGGTTGTGCTTGTTTGCCGCCGCTCATGCCGCTAGTTTGCCTCGATGTTGGGGTTGCTGTATGGGCGCGTCCATAACCCGAAGTGCGGCGCATTAAAAGCGCCATCGGGAGTTACGCGCGGGAGATTTGCCGGAATGTGGGCCTGGGGGTTGCGGAGTGTGGCGTGGCTTGCGGTGTGGGCGGGGCTTGTGGTCGCGCCTGCTCTGGCCGCCGGCCCCGTGGAAACCAGCGTCTTCGCCGTGCAGGGCGTGGCCGTGGACGTGACTGACACCCACGCCGCCGATGCCAAGAACAAGGCCCTGGTGGAGGCGGTGATGAAGGCCTTCCCCATGCTGGCCGAGCGCCTGGGCACCCCCGCACTGGTGGCCGATGCGGCCAAGATGGAAGAAAAACAGGTCATGCCCTATCTCAAGTCCCTCTCCATCGAGGAGGAGAGCATGGGGCCGGGCCATTACATGGGCAAGATCACGGTGCGCTTCCTGCCCCAGCGCATCAAGGCGCTCTATGGCCAGTATGGGGTGAAGGTCAACGCCAGCCAGGCTGCCCCCATCCTGGTGCTGCCGCTGTGGAACGGGCCGGAGGGGCCGCAATTGTGGGAGGACAATCCCTGGCGCACGGCCTGGGTCAATCTTCATGCCGAACAGGATGAGGTGCCCATCATCGTGCCGCTGGGCGACGATGAGGACCAGGGGTCCATTTCCCCGGCCGAAGCCATGGCGGGCGACCGCATCAAGCTGGAGGCGCTGCGCCGCCGCTATGACGTGAAGACCGTTCTGGTGGCCACCGGCACGCCTGCCGCCGAGGGCGGGGTGCGCGCCCAGATGAAGGGCGAGACCGATCTTGGCACCGTCAGTTTCGACAAGGTCTATACCGGCGACGTGCCGGGGGTGGAGGCGGGTGCGGTTCAGGCGGCACGCCGATTCCATGATGTCATGACCGAGAAGTTCCACTCCAACGAGGCCAGGGCCGTGGCCGCCGCTGAAGCGGCCCGCCAGGCCAAGGAGGCCGCCCGCACCGGCTCGCTGCCGGTCTCGGTGCCCTTCACCAGCCCCACCGAATGGAACGGCCTGCGCGCCCGCATCCTGTCCACGCCGGGCGTCACCGGGGTTGATGTCACCACCCTGGCGGGTGACGGCGCCGTCATCCGCCTGATGTTCGTGGGCGGAGTTGAAAACATGCAGTCTTCCTTTCAGGCCAGCGGACTCACTCTCGTCCGCGCCGGGGAAAGCTGGATCATCCAGTCCATGTGACCGCCATGCCGCTTGAACCCCTCATTCCGGTCAACCTGCCTAATCTCATCACCATTGCCCGCATTCTGCTGGTGCCGGTCACGGTGTGGCTCATCATCACCGGGTCCTATGGCCTGGCCTTTCTGGCCTTTCTTGCTGCCGGCATTTCCGACGGCATAGACGGCGCCATTGCCCGCCGCTTCGGCCTCAAGACCGAACTGGGCGCCTATCTTGATCCCATCGCCGACAAGGGTCTGCTTGGCGCCATCTACATCACGCTCGGCATTCTCGGCGACCTGCCGGCCTGGCTGGTCATCGCCGTGGTCACGCGGGATGTGCTCATCGTCGGCGGGGTCATGCTGGCCTGGGTGGTGGACAAGCCCATGGCGGTGCGCCCATCGCTCACCAGCAAGGTCAACACCGCAGCCCAGATCATCTTTGCCGGTCTGGTCATGCTGGCCCTAGCGGTGAGCGGCCAGCTTGCCGGCATTGTCCGCTATGGCGGGCCACTGGTGGCGCTGTCCACCTTTCTGTCCGGCGCCTTCTACATGCGCGACTGGATCCGCCACATGACCACCGCTCCGGAGGGCACGTCATGACCCTGCAACGGCAACTCGGCTTCTGGCTGGCGGCGCTGGCCGCCTTCGCCCTGTTCCTGTGGGTGTTCAGCCCCATCATGCTGCCGTTCATTGCGGGTTTCGTGCTTGCCTATTTCCTCGACCCGGTGGCCGATGCGCTGGAGCGCATCGGTTTGAGCCGGGTGCTGGCCACGGCCCTCATTCTGCTGCTGGCGCTGGCCTTCATCATCGCCGTGGTGGTGCTGGTGGTGCCGGTGCTGGCCGACCAGATGGGCAAGCTTGCCGCCGAAATGCCCACCCTTGCCAAGGCGCTGACCGCCCGTTTCAACGAATGGGCGCCGCAGTGGCTGAAGGACATGCTGGCCCAGCCCAATGGCGACACCTCCGGCACGGTGACCAATGTGGCCAGCAGCGCCGCCAGCTGGGTTGCCTCGCTGCTCAAGTCGCTGTGGACCGGCAGCATGGCCCTGTTCAATGTCGTTTCGCTCATCATCATCACCCCCATCGTCGCCTTCTATCTTCTGGCCGACTGGGACCACATGGTGGCGCGGGTGGACAGCTGGCTGCCGCGCGACCACGCAGGTGAGGTGCGCGCCATCGCCCGCGACATCGATGCCGCCATGGCCGGCTTCATCCGCGGCCAGGGCACCGTGTGCCTGCTGCTGGGCACCTTCTATGCGGTGGGCCTGTGGGCGGCGGGGCTGAAATTCGGCCTCGCCATCGGGCTGGGCGCCGGGCTTCTGTCCTTCATTCCCTATGTCGGGGTTCTGATCGGCGGCATCACCGCCATTGGCGTGGCGCTGGTGCAGTTCTGGCCGGACTATGCCGCCATTCTGCTGGTGGTCGGCATTTTCGCGGTGGGCCAGTTCGTGGAAGGCAATTTCCTGTCACCCAAGCTGGTGGGCAGCTCCATCGGCCTGCATCCCGTCTGGCTGATGTTCGCGCTCCTGGCCTTTGGCTATGTCTTCGGCTTTGCCGGCCTGCTGCTGGCCGTGCCCATGGCCGCCGCCCTGGGCGTGATGGTGCGCTATGCCCTGGCCCGCTATCTGGCCAGCCGCCTCTATACCGGTGTGGCCCGGCCCGTGCCGGAGCCGGTGGCCGTGGCCGAAGCCGCCCCGGCCCCACCCCCCGCCCGGACGAAGAAACGCCGATGACGGCCCCCGCCCGCCAGCTGGTGCTGGACCTTGCCGTGCGCCCGGCCCTGAGCCGCGAGGATTTTTTTGTTTCCCCCGCCAATGCGGCGGCCGTGGCGCTGGTTGATCAGTGGCCCCATTGGCCCGCCCATGTGGCGGTCATTGTCGGGCCGCCGGGGTCGGGCAAGAGCCATCTGGTGGAAGTCTGGCGCCAGGCCAGTGGGGCAGGGCGGCTTTCCGCCGCCGCCCTCACGGCCGAGGCCGTGCCCGGCCTTCTCGCCTCGGGCGCGCTGGCGCTGGAGGATGTGGACCATGGCCCCCTTGACCAGACGGCGCTGTTCCATGCCCTCAACCTGGCCCGCCAGCAGGCAGGCCATGTGCTGCTCACCGCCACCAGCCACCCCGGCGCCTGGCCGGTCACCCTGCCCGACCTTGCCACCCGGCTGAAACTTGCCCCGGTGGTGGAGATTGCCCCGCCCGATGATGCACTGCTGCGCGCGGTGCTGGTGAAGCACTTCACCGACCGCCAGATTGCCGTGGATGAGGGCGTCATTGCCTATCTTCTCACCCGCATGCCGCGCTCCATGGCCGCCGCCCGGGCGCTGGTGGCCGAGATTGACCGCCGGGCGCTGGAGGAGCGCGCCGAGGTGACCCGGCCCTTCGTGGCCCGCGTTCTCGCCGCTTTTGACAGCCCGGATCTGTTCCCGGACCCTTAATCTTCCCGCACGGCAAGCCTTCATCCCTCCGTCACATGAGCGTAATATGGGGTCTTCACGCGGAGTCCCCCCATGTCTGGCCATCCCATTCCTGCCGCCGTCACCAGCAATGACCCCAGCCGCTTCTTCAACCGCGAACTGTCCTGGCTGGGTTTCAACATGCGCGTGCTGGAGGAGGCGCGGAACCCCGCCCACCCGCTGCTGGAGCGGCTGCGCTTTCTGTCCATCTCCGGCAACAACCTCGATGAATTCTTCATGGTCCGCGTGGCCGGTCTGGTGGGCCAGCTGCGCGAGCAGGTGACCGAGCGCTCGCAGGACGGCCTCACCCCCGCCGAACAGCTTGACCAGATCCGCGCCTTTGCCCAGGAACTGATGGCCGAACAGGACCGGCGCTGGCTGCAATTGAAGGATGAGCTTCAGGCCAGTGGCATCGAGATTGTCAGCGCCGAACAGCTGAGCGAGGGTGAGCGGCGCTGGCTCGACCACCGCTTCCTCGAACAGATTCTGCCGGTGGTGACGCCCATTGCCATTGATCCCGCCCATCCCTTTCCCTTCATTCCCAACCGCGGTTTCATCATCGCCATTGAACTGAAGCGCCGTGCCGATGGCGGCATCATGAAGGCGCTGCTGCCCATCCCCTCGCAGCTGGACCGCTTCATCCAGCTGCCGGGCGAGACCACCCGCTTCATCTCGCTGGAACATATGCTGGGCCTGTTCCTGAAGCGTCTGTTCCCCGGCTATGACGTGCTGGGCCAGGGCCTGTTCCGGGTGATCCGCGACAGCGACATCGAAATCGAGGAAGAGGCCGAAGATCTGGTGCGGGTGTTTGAAAGTGCATTGAAGCGCCGCCGCCGCGGCCATGTCATTCGCATGGAGGTGGATGCCGCCTCCACCCAGTCGCTGCGCAATTTCATTGCCGACGAACTGGATGTCGGCCCCGATGTCATCGTCATCTGCGATGGTCTGGTGGGCTATGCCGACACCAATGAGCTGATTCTCGATTCCCGCCCCGATCTGAAATTCACCCCCTATGTGGCGCGCTTCCCCGAACGTGTGCGCGACCATGGCGGCGACAATTTCGCCGCCATCCGCCAGAAGGATTTCGTCGTTCACCATCCCTATGAAAGTTTTGACGTGGTGGTGCAGTTCGTCCGTCAGGCGGCCGCCGACCCGGATGTGGTGGCCATCAAGCAGACGCTCTACCGCACCTCCAACAACTCGCCCATTGTGGCGGCGCTGGCCAAGGCGGCCGAGGCCGGCAAGTCCGTCATGGCGCTGGTGGAACTGAAGGCGCGCTTTGACGAGGAGGCCAACATTCAGTGGGCGCGCGACCTGGAGCGCGCCGGCGTACAGGTGGTGTTCGGCTTCATCGAGCTCAAGACCCACGCCAAGGTGTCCATGGTGGTGCGCCGCGAGGGCGGCACCATGCGCACCTATGTCCACTATGGCACCGGCAACTATCACCCGGTGACGGCGAAGGTCTACACCGACCTGTCCTTCTTCACCTGTGATCCGGCGCTGGGCCGCGATGCCGCGCGCCTGTTCAATTTCATCTCCGGCTATGCCGAGCCGGAGGAACTGGAAAAGCTGGCGCTTTCGCCCATCAACCTGAAGAAGACGCTGCTCAGGCACATCGACGAGGAAATCCAGCACGCCAAGGCGGGCCTGCCCGCCCGGATCTGGGCCAAGGTCAACTCGCTGGTCGATCCCGGCGTCATTGATGCGCTCTACACCGCCAGCCAGAATGGCGTGAAGATTGATCTGGTGGTGCGCGGCATTTCCTGCCTCCGCCCCGGTGTGCCCGGCCTGTCGGAGAACATAAGGGTCAAAAGCATTATCGGCCGCTTCCTCGAACACTCGCGCATCGTCTGCTTCGGTGGCGGACACGGCCTGCCGCACCCCAAGGCCCGCGTCTATATCGGCTCGGCCGACTGGATGCAGCGCAACCTGCACCGCCGGGTGGAAACCCTGGTGCCCATTGAAAACCCCACCGTGCACCAGCAGATTCTCGACCAGATCATGATGGTGAACCTGCGCGACAACCAGCAGAGCTGGGAGTTGCAGTCCGACGGCAGCTGGCTGCGGATCAGGCCCGCCAAGGGCGAGGAACCTTTCAACGCCCACGATTATTTCATGCACAATCCCTCGCTGTCGGGGCGCGGCAGTTCGCTCACTGGCAAGAAGGCTGCCGATGGGGCAAAGCCTGACAAAAAGGACAGGAAGAACGCGTGAGCGACTGGCACAGGGGATTTCAGACCGAACCGCCGAAGTATCGCCCGGTGGCGGTGGTCGACATTGGCTCAAACTCGGTCCGTCTGGTGGTCTATGACGGCCTGCGCCGCTCGCCGTCGCCCATCTTCAACGAGAAGATCCTGTGCGGCCTGGGCAAGGGCGTGGCCATCACCGGCAGGCTGAATGAGGCCAGCGTCACACGCGCGCTGGCGGCCCTCCGCCGCTTCCGCACCCTCATCCGCCAGATGGGCGTGAAGCAGACCTTTGCCCTGGCCACCGCGGCAGCCCGCGAGGCCGCCAACGGCGAGGCCTTCATTGACGATGCCGAAAAGGCGCTGGGTGCCGGCATTCAGATTCTGTCGGGCAAGGAGGAAGCGCGCCTCGCCGCCCTTGGCGTGCTGTCCGGCACCCCCCAGGCCGATGGCGTGGCCGGTGACCTTGGTGGCGGCTCGCTCGAACTCATCGATATTCAGGACGGCAAGCTGAGGGATGGCATCACCCTGCCGCTGGGGCCCCTGCGCCTCATCGACATGTCCGGCGGCTCCATCAGCCGCGCCCGCGCCATTGTTGATGACTATCTTGGCAAGGCCAAGGTGCTGGAGCGCCTGCAGGGACGCAGCTTCTATGCCGTGGGCGGCACCTGGCGCAACCTGGCCCGGCTGCACATGGCCCAGACCGGTTATCCCCTGCATGTGCTGCACAACTACACCATGACGCGCAATGACGCGGCCGGTCTGGCCGATCTGGTGGCGGGGCTTTCCGCCGCCTCGCTGAAGGACGTGAAGGATATTTCGCGCAGCCGCACCGACACGCTGCCCTTCGGCGCCCTGGTGCTTGACCGGGTCCTCACCCTGGGCCGGGCGCGCAATGTGGTCATGTCCATTTATGGGGTGCGCGAGGGGCTGCTCTATTCCCGCCTGCCGCGCCGCAAGAGCAACGCCGACCCGCTGCTGTCATCATGCTGGGATTTTGCCAGGCGTTATGCCCGCTCGCCGGCCCACGAGCTGGAACTGTGCGACTGGACCGATCAGCTATTCAACAAGAAGGGCATTGCCGAAACAGCGGAGGAGCAGCGCCTGCGCTATGCCGCCTGCCTGCTCGCCGACATCGGCTGGCGCGCCCACCCCGACTACCGCGCCGAACGCTCGCTCGGCATGATTGCCCAGGCAGCCTTCGTCGGCATTGATCATCCGGGCCGGGTGTTTCTGGCCCTCACCAGCTTCTTCCGTTACGACGGCGAGGAGAGCGCCAGCGAAAACCTCACCCGGCTTCTCGATGAAAGCCACATCCAGCGCGCTGTGCTGCTGGCCCACATTTTCAAGCTGGCCTACATCCTCTCCGCCGCCATGCCCGGCATGTTGCCCAGGCTGGGCCTGACGCTGGAGGGCAAGTCGAAACTGGTGCTGACCATTCCGAAAAAGATTCAGGATCTGATGGGCGAGCGCGTCGAAAAACGCCTGTCGGCCCTGGCCGCCGAAATGGGAAGAACCCCCAAGGTGGTCATAAGGCAATAGCGTGTGTCCTCTCTGCCGGGGGAGGGGGCAAAGCTGCGCATATGACATGTGAAAGTGGCTCGCCACTGCCGCCACAGGCCTGCCCTAAGCCCAATGATTACCTTGCCGTGCCGGGCAAACTCATGGAGGACTTCGGTAAACCGTTGCCGGAAGGGCAATCCCGGGGGCGCCAGGAGGGGAAGATGATGAACTGCGCACGCGCGCTGTTGGCGGGTTACGGACTACTGCTGGCACTGGCGGTGAATGCCCGTGCCGAGGTCATATGCAATGCCAATGTTCAGCCCACCAATATTCGCAGTGGTCCCGGCGCCAAGGACTATGCCGTTGTCGACAAGCTGGCAAACGGCGTTGAAGTCAAGGTGCAGGATCATGTGGTGAACGCCAAGGGCTTTAGCTGGGCCAAGATTGAATTTCCGCATTCCCAGACCGGGGCGGCCACCACCGGCTATGTGATGGGTGAGGCGGTGAGCACGGAATGTTCCACCACGGAAGCAAATGGCGCAAAGGCGCAAAGTCCAGCGCCGGACAGCACGCACAGCGGCGACAGCAATGAAACCCGCGCGCTATTGCTGGCATATAGGGGTCTGAGCCGCCTCGGCAGAAATGACGATCACCCGACGGAAGAAGACAAGGCCGCCGCCTTTGCCGACTTCACCAAGTCAGCCAAGCTGGGCGACAAGCACGGTCAGTATTATCTGGGCATGATGTATGTCCGCGGCGATGGTGTTCAAGAAGATCTGGCGACCGGGGTGAAATGGCTTCTGAGATCGGCGGAGCAGGGTTTACCGGACGCCCAATACAGAGCCGGCCTCGCCTGCCTGGGCGGTCATGGCGTGGCCAAGGATCCGCAAGCCGGCATCGCCTGGTTGCAGAAGGCCGCCTCCCAGGGCAATGAAGAAGCCGTGGCGACACTCAAGAAACTCCAGTGATCCTGGGGTGAGGTGAACCCGCCCCTTGGCCGGCCAGCTACCCCGCCGGAACCACGGCAACCTTGCCGCCCCTGAAGCCGATCATGGCACGGCCGTGTTTCAGGTCCAGCGCCAGCGTGCCGAACACCTCGCGCCGCCAGCCCTTGAGGGTCACCACATCGGCCTCGTCATTCTCGGCCACGGCGTCAATGTCGCTGCTGGTGGCAATGAGCTTGGGGGCAATGCCCTGCTGCTCGGCCACCACCTTGAGCGCCAGCTTCAGCACCTCGGCCGCCGCCTGGGCCGCGTCACTGGTTTCGCCGCGCCCGTCATCCGGGGCAGGCACCGTCTTGGGGTCGCGCGCCAGGCCTTCCTTCACCGCCGCCAGAATGGCCTCGCCGCTGCGCGAATTGGCAAAGCCGCGGGGCAGGGCGCGCAGGCCCGCCAGCGCCTCCTTGCTCTGCGGCATCTGGGTGGCAATTTCGGCCACCGCGTCATCCTTCAGAATGCGCGCGCGCGGCACGTCCTTGTGCTGCGCCTCATGCTCGCGCCAGGCCGCCAGCGCCATGAGAACCCCCACCTGCTTGCGGCTGCGCAGCCGCGCCTTGATGCGCCGCCAGGCCTCGGCCGGATCGGTACGGTAGGTGTCGGGATTGGCCAGCGTGGCGTTTTCCTCCTCCAGCCAGTGCTCGCGGCCGGTGGCGTCCAGTTGCTGCTGCAGCTTTTCATAGACCACGCGCAAATGGGTCACATCCGACAGGGCATAGGCCAGCTGCTTGTCGGTGAGCGGCCGCCGCGACCAGTCGGTGAAGCGCGAGGATTTGTCGATCTGCGCCTTGGCCAGCTTGCGCACAATGGCCTCATAGCCCACCTGATCGCCAAAGCCGCACACCATGGCGGCAATCTGGGTGTCAAACAGTGGTGTGGGCACCTTGCCCGACAGGTTCACCATGATCTCGATGTCCTGCCGCGCCGCATGGAACACCTTCAGCACGGCGGGGTTGGCCATCAGCTCGAAGAAGGGGGCAAGGTCCATGCCCGGTGCCAGGGGGTCGATCAGACCGGCCTCGTCCGCCCCCGCAATCTGGATGAGACAGAGGATCGGGTAATAGGTGGTCTCACGCATGAACTCGGTGTCCACCGTCACGAACGCTTCGGAGGACAGGCGCGCGCACAGGCGGGCCAGCGTTGCCGTATCGCTGATGAGCTGCATGGCCCCTAGCTCGCCTGATTTGGGGGGCGGGGTCAATGCCTAAACGGCACCTGCGGTAAATTATCTTTAATCAGTTATTACAATAAGTTGCGCAGCAAACCGGACTCAATTTCTCAAGCCTTGCCAAAAACCCGGGCAAAGATCGTGTCCACATGCTTGGTGTGGTAGCCAAGATCGAACAGGGCCTCCAGCTCGCTGGCCGAGAGGTGGGCCGCCACGTCCGCGTCGGCCTTCAGCAGGTCGAGGAAATTGCCTTCGCCGCGCCACACCGGCATGGCGTTGCGCTGCACGGCGGCATAGGAGGCTTCGC
>CALMWF010000039.1 GCA_937873445.1 uncultured Alphaproteobacteria bacterium | reverse complement strand
CGGGGGACCCCCAGATCCACAATCTGGTGCTCTAACCAACTGAGCTAAGGCGGCATCCAGCCGGGGGGCATCCATAAGCCAAGACGGCGCAAAGGGGAACCCCTGAAGGGGCAAAATTTTTCCGCCCGCCAGCCCCCCGAAAAAGCGAAAGGCCCGCGTTGCGCACGGGCCCTTCGTAAAGACCGGGAGGGAGAGGCCCGGCGGTGTTTCTCGGGCTTACTTGCCGAAGGTCTTGCCGACATTGGCAAAGGACTTGGTCATGGAGTCCTGCACCGGCTTCACGGTTTCCTTGGCCAGCGCCATGGAAAGCTCGTTCAACTGGGAGGCCTGACGCTGCATGGCCTCGGCCTGGGCCTTGATGAAATCCTGCTGCAGGGACATGCCCTCGGTCAGGTCGCGCACCGACAGCGCCCGGCGGGCGAATTCAAAGGCGGCGTTCATGTTGTCCTGGGTGATTTCAATGGCCTTGAGCTGCAGGTCGGCCAGACGCTGCTTGTAGGCACCGGCGGCGGCGTCCATCATCTGAACATTGCCGTGGGCCAGTTCGCTGGCCTTTTCAAAGGCGGCCTGGGCCTGATCGACAGACTGGCGGGCCATGGTGGCGATGCCGTCGGTCATGGCGGCGCTGGCGTCGGCGGGATGCGGCTTCTTGCTCATGGAACACTCCTGATTACTGGGCGGAATTCAATTGGGGTCACCATAGGCTGTTTCATGTTGCAATACAACATAAATGTTGCGTCGCACAAAACCGATAAATTGCAGCGTTTTATGGTTAAGCATTCCTTGCCGCAACCGGTAAAAATCCGCATATTCCAGACATCGGGCGGCCCATGACGGGCCCGCTCCCTGAAGGTTATGCCGTGGCCCAAACCCTGCCCCCTACCCTGGAAGACCTGCGCCAATCGGCCCTTGCCGCCTGGCTGTGGGATGGTGAGCGCGGGCGCATTGTCTGGGCCAACCGGGCGGGCGTGGCGGCCTTTGGCGGCCAGTCCCTGTTTGATCTGGTGGACCGGCCCTTCGACCGGGCAGAACCGGGAGTGGAGCGCATTGCCGAACTGACGCGCACCCTGGCGCGCGGCGACAGTGCGGCGGCCAGCCTCAGCTTTCCCTCTCTCGGCCAGGCCAGCCCCTTTGCCTGCCGCTGCCACCTGCATGCGCTGGCTGATGGCCGGGCCGGGCTTCTGGCGGTGGCCGAACCGGCGGCGGCGGCCCCGGTGCTGCCTGCCGACATGTTGCAGGCGGTGTTTGAACAGATGGCGCTGCCTGCCGTGCTGATGGCGCGCGATGGCCGCTTCCTTGGCCTGAACGGCGAGGCGCGGGCGCTTCTGGGCAGCAAGGCCGAGGATTTTGCCACACTCATGGGCGATGCCGGGGCAGCGGGCGAACTGACCGGACGCCTTTCCGCCACCGCCACGGTGAGCGAGGTCAAGGCCATGGCCACCCGGGTGGGGCGGCGCGACATCCGTCTGACCCTGCAGCGGCTTGACGAGACCGAGGCAGCCCCGGTGCTGCTGCTGCTTGATGACATCACCGACCGGCGCCAGCTGGAGCGGCAGATGGATGTGGCCCCGCCGGTGGCCGCCCCGCCGCTGCCGGAGCGCGAGGCCCAAGCCTTTGAAACCCTGGGCCGACAGTTGAACCATGCGCTGGTAAAGACCGCCGGCAGCGAAAACAGCCCCACGCCCCCGGCCGCCCCTGAACCGCCGCCCGCGCCGCGCCGGGTGGTGCCTGCCATTCCCGCCTTTCTGGTTCAGGCCATGGACAGGGTGGGGGATCCCACCTTCATTGTGGCCAATAATGAGGTGGTGCATGTCAATCAGGCCGGGCTGGCGGCCACCGGCCATGACACGGTGGAAAGCGCCATCAACGACCCTGCCCTGTGGCAGGTCATGACCAGCGGCGAGGGACCCGTGGCGGTTTCGCTGCGCCTTGCCAGCGGCACGCTGCTGGCGGGCCGGCTCAGCGCCACCACGGTGGCCTGGCATGGTGGTCCGGCCCGGCAGATCCGCTTTCTGGCAGGGCCTGCTGCTGCCGTGACAGAGCCGGAGGCGGCCAAGCCGGCGCCGGCTGCCCAAACCGCCCCGCCGGCGGCAGAAGCCAAAGCCCCGACACCATCGGCGGCCGCGCAACAAACCGACCCCGCACCTGCCACCCTGCCCGAGGTGATTGCACCCGCCCCCGTGGCCGAGGTGACAGCACCCGCCATCATGGCCGAGGTGGCCGTGCCCACCGCCACGGCGGATGACGAGCTGCGCGCCATTCTCGACACCGCCGCCGACGGCATCATCACGCTGGACGGCAAGGGCCACATTCACACCTTCTCGGCCGGGGCCGAGGCGATTTTCGGTTATCGCATTGCCGAGGTGGCGGACCGGCCCCTGGCCGACTTCCTCACCGCCGACAGCCGCAAGGTGCTCAATGCCTATCTGGCTTCGCTGAAGGGACCGGGCCTGGCCTCGGTGTTCAACGACGGCCGCGAGGTGACCGCCGTGGTGCGGCAGGGCGGCGAGGTGCCGCTGTTTCTCACCGTCGGCCTGTTGCAGTCGCCGCGCTCGCTTGCCTCCTTCTGCGTGGTGGTGCGCGACATCACCCAGTGGAAACGCACCGAAGCCGAACTGCGCGCCGCACGCGACCGGGCCGAACAGGTGAGCCGCCAGAAGTCGGACTTCCTTGCCCATATCAGCCATGAGCTGCGCACGCCGCTTAACGCCATCATGGGTTTTTCCGACGCCATGAAGGCCGAGCGCTTCGGGCCGCTGGGCAATGACAAATACCGCGCCTATGCCCAGGACATTCATGTGAGCGGCGGCCACCTGCTGTCACTCATCAATGACCTGCTCGACCTGTCCAAGGTGGAGGCGGGCAAGCTGGAACTCAACTTCACTGCCGTCAACCTGTCCGAGGTGGCCGAGCATGGCCTGCGCATGCTGCAGGAACCGGCCGCCGTGGCGCGGGTGGTGGTGCGCAAGAGCATTGCGCCCGGCCTGCCGCCGGTGGTGGCCGATCTGCGCTCCATGCGCCAGATCATGATCAACCTCCTGTCCAATGCGGTGAAGTTCACCGAGCCGGGCGGTCAGGTCATCGTGTCGGCGGAACTGCTGGCTTCGGGCGAACTGGCGCTGCGCATCAAGGACACCGGCATCGGCATGTCGGCAAGCGATGTCGAAGCCGCCCTTGAACCCTTTGCCCGGGTGGAAACCGGTGGCCGCTCGCGCGAGGGCACCGGGCTTGGCCTGCCGCTCACCAAGGCGCTGACCGAGGCCAACCGGGCACGCTTCGCCATTACCTCCGAGCCGCGCAAGGGCACGCTGGTGGAAATCACCTTTCCCACCACACGGGTGCTGGCGGAATAATCACTTCTTCAATTCGGTGATGTTCTCGTAGAGCTTCAGCGCCTCCGGGTTGGCCAGCGCCTCCTGGTTTTTCACCACCCGGCCGTGGACAATGTCGCGCACCGCGAGTTCGGTGATCTTGCCGGACTTGGTGCGCGGAATGTCGGCCACCTGAATGATCCTGGCCGGCACATGGCGGGGCGAGGCGCCGTCGCGGATTTCCCTTTTGACGCGGGTCATCAGCGCGTCATCCAGCCTCACGCCGTCCTTGAGGCGGACAAACAGCACCACGCGCACATCGCCCTGCCAGTCCTGGCCGATGGCCAGCGCCTCCAGCACCTCGGGAATGCGCTCCACCTGGGCATAGATTTCTGCCGTGCCGATGCGCACCCCGCCGGGGTTCAGCGTGGCGTCGGAGCGGCCATGGATGATGATGCCGCCATGGCCGGTCACCTCGGCAAAGTCGCCATGGCACCAGATGTTGTCAAACCGCTCGAAATAGGCGGCGTGGTATTTCCTGCCGTCCGGATCGTTCCAGAACATGACCGGCATGGAGGGGAAGGGCCGGGTGCAGACGAGTTCGCCCTTTTCACCCTTCACCGGATGGCCCGCATCATCAAACACATCCACCGCCATGCCCAGCATGGGCCCCTGAATTTCGCCGCGCCAGACGGGCGAGAGCGGATTGCCGCCGACGAAGCAGCCGCAAATGTCGGTGCCGCCGGAAATGGAGGCGAGGTGGAGATCGGACTTGATGGCGCTGTAGACGAAGTCAAAGCTCTCATCCGACAGCGGCGAGCCGGTGGACATCATGCTGCGCAGGGCCGTGAGGCGGTGGGTGTCCTTCGGTTGCCAGCCGGTCTTTTTCAACGCGTCGATATATTTGGCCGAGGTGCCGAACAGGCCCATGCCCTCGGCATCGGCATAGTCAAAGAGGATGCGCTCGGAGGGGTGGAAGGGCGAACCATCATAGAGCAGCAGCGTTGCCCCCGCCGCCAGACCCGACACCAGCCAGTTCCACATCATCCAGCCGCAGGTCGTGAAATAGAACAGACGGTCACCCGGCTTCACATCGGTGTTGAGCACATGTTCGGCGAGATGCTTCAGCAATATGCCACCCTGGCGGTGGACGATGCATTTGGGAATGCCGGTGGTGCCGGAGGAATAGAGAATATAGAGCGGATGGTCGAAGGGAAGCCGGGCAAAACTCACCGGTCCATCGGCCTCGCCCCGGACGAAGTCGTCGAAGGTGACGCCATGGGGAATGGCCCCGGCCATGACCTGGGCATCGCCGGTGTAGTGGAATACCACCGCTGTGCTGACGGTTGGCAGCTCCTTCAGCACGGCGGCAATCTTGGCCGTCATGGCGTGGGTCTTGCCGCCGTAGTCATAGGCATCGCAGGTGAGAAGAAGCTTCGGTTCAATCTGGCCGAAGCGGTCCAATATGCCGCGCTCGCCAAAGTCCGGCGAACAGGACGACCAGATGGCACCGATGGAATTGGCGGCGAGCAGCCCGGCAATGGCCATGGGGTGGTTGGGCACCACCGCGCAGATGCGATCTCCCTTGGCCACACCGGCGCGGGCGAAGGCGCGCTGCAGGCGCGCCACGGTGCGGTTCAATTCCGCCCAGGACCAGGTGAGTTTCACCCGGTCTTCGCCCCAGAAGATGAGGGCCGGTTCGTCATCATTCCGGCGCAGCAGGTTTTCGGCATAGCTGAGACGCGCCTCGGGATAGAAGCGGGCGTTGCGCATGGGGGCTGCTTCGGCCAGCACGGTTCGGCCCTTTTCACCGGCCAGCACGCCGCAGAAATCCCACAGCGCATCCCAGAACAGGTCCGGCGAGCGGACGGAGAAGGCCAGCAACTCGTCATAGGTTGCGAAATTTTCGCCGCTGCGGCAGGCCAGTGCGGCCATGAAGCGGCTGAGGTTGGCGCCCCTCACCCGCGCTTCAGAAGGCGTCCATAGCGGCTTGCCGGTCATGCGATGTCATCCCGTGTTGCGGCCTTGTGGCCCCATGGCGTTCCTTCTATCAACCGCCATGAAAGGGCCGCAAGTGGCGGATGGTATGGGTGGATGATCGTCTGGAAATCACGCACCGGCATGGCGCTGGCCGGATTTGCCGTTTTGCTGGTGCTGGCCGCGGTCTGGCTGCTGCTGGCCCCGGCTGCCGTCCATGCCAGACTGGCTGATGATGTGATGCGGCGCACCGGGCGCAGCCTGACGGCGGAGAAGACCCGTCTTTCGCTGCTGCCGGAACCCGCCGTGGTGCTGTCGGGGGCGAAACTTGGCTCGGCGCCGGGCATGGAGGGGGCGGTGCTCAGTGCCCGGACGGTGCGCCTTCCGGTCAGCCTGTGGGGGCTGGTCACACGCTCCTTCCGGGTCACGGACATTGCCCTTGAGGGCGCGGTGCTGAACCTCGCCATTGACGGCAAGGGCCGCACCAGCTTTGCCAACAGTGAGGCCACCGGCGATGCACCGCCGGAGACAGCGGAAACCCGGCCGAACCGCAAGCCGCTCCACATCCGCTTCAGCGATGCCAGCCTTGCCTTCAGCGACGAGCGCAGCAGCACCCGCTTTGCTGCCAGCACGGCCCAGGGCGACTTCAACTACAACGAGGCCGGGGAAATCACCG
Organism: uncultured Alphaproteobacteria bacterium; assembly: GCA_937873445.1. Lineage (GTDB taxonomy): Bacteria > Pseudomonadota > Alphaproteobacteria > Rhizobiales > Aestuariivirgaceae > Aestuariivirga. Next base: position 149,516 of record CALMWF010000039.1, on the reverse strand, counting down.
CCCAGGGCACCGCCATGGTGGGCATGGAGGCCGCCGCCTTCACCGTGGCGCTGGCCGATCTGAGCCGGCTGGCCGATGACGGCTCGCCCTTTGACTTCACCCTCACCGGGGCGGGTGGTGCGGCGTCCTTTTCCGGGCGGCTGTCCACCCGCACCAGGCTCAATCTGGCGGGCCAGACAGTTGTGGAGGCGGCCGATCTGCGGCGCAGCCTGAAGTGGCTTGGCCTGCCGGTATCGGGCACGGCGGGGCTGAAGAATTTCAAGGCCGAGGGGGCGCTGTCCTCGGAGGGGGCTGCCTTCACCTTCACGGATGTGGCGCTGGCGCTGGACGGCATGGCCGCGCGCGGCACGGCGGCGGCGGATTTCACCGGCGCGCGGCCCATGGTGCGGGCCACGCTCACCACCGATGGGCTTGATGTGACGCCCTATGTGATGCGAACGGGGGACGGGCCTCTGCCCACGGGCAAGGGTGATGAGCATCCGGTGGTGCCGTGGTCGGAACAGTTCTGGGATGCCACGGGCCTCACCGCGCTTGATGCCGATGTGACCGTGGCGGCGCGGCGGCTGACACTGGGCGAACTGGCCATGGGACCGGCTGAACTGACCGGCACCGTCAAGGACGGGCGCCTTGCCACCACCGTCAAGACCGAGGGGCTGGCGGGCGGCACCGGCACCATCAGCGCCGGACTGGACGGCACCGGCCCCCTGCCCCTTTTCACCCTTGATGTTGAGGTGAAGGCTGCCGAAGCCCGGGAATTTCTCGGCAGGCTTCTGGGCTTTGACTGGCTGAAGGGGCCCTTGTCGGTGACGGCGCAGCTTTCGGCCCAGGGCAATTCGCAGGCCCGGCTCATTTCCACCCTGTCGGGCACCGCCGATGTGGCGCTGGCGGAGGGCGAGATTGTCGGGGTTGACCTTGATGAACTCAGCCGCAGCGTGGTGACGACGGTGGCAGGCGGCTGGGGCCTTGATCCGGCCCGTGTCACCCGCCTCAGCGAGGCTGGTGCGCATTTCACCCTGCGCGACGGCATAGCCACCAGCGATGACATTGCTCTTGCCTCCGAGGCGCTCAGCATCGCCGCCCGGGGCGACATCGACATTCTGCGGCGGGCGCTCGATCTTTCGGCGCGGCCCCGGCTTGTGGCAGGCGGCGGCGCTGTGAAGCTGCCGGTGGAGGTGACGGTTTCAGGCCCGTGGGATGCCCCGAAGATGAGCGCCGACACGGCGGGGGCGCTGCGTGATCTTGGCGTTGACAAGGGGGACGTGAAAAAGGCCGTGAAGGCGGGCAAGAAAATCATCAAATCCATCACCGGCAATTGAACCGGCCATGGCGCGGTGGCATGAAGGGTCATGATCCGGGTTCAACAGGACGCCTTTGACGTGGGCCAGGAACTGGCCGCCTTCCGCGCCGTGCATGGGGTGGATGGCGCCACGGCCCTGTTTGTGGGGTCGGTGCGCGATGTGTCCGAGGGCCGTAATGTCTCGGCCATGACGCTGGAGCACTATCCCGGCATGACCGAGAAGGCGCTGGCCGAAATCGAGGCCCAGGCGCAGGCGCGCTGGCCGCTCACCGGCTCGCTCATCATTCACCGCCACGGCAGGCTGCTGCCGGGAGACGACATTGTGCTGGTCATCACCGCTTCGCCCCACCGCGAGGAAGCCTTTGCCGCCTGCCAGTTTCTGATGGACTGGCTGAAGACCAGGGCGCCCTTCTGGAAACTGGAGGAGGGCAGCGAAGGCCCGCGCTGGGTGGAGGCGAAGGACAGCGACGATGCCGCTGCCCGGCGCTGGACGGAGGCGCCGTGAGTGACCGCCGGTCGTGGCGCTATCGCAGACCGCTGGCACCGGCACCCACCCGGCCGCTCTGGCGCACACTGATTGATCTCGTGGTATTTCTGGCCGCGCTGGTGCTGGTGGTGGTGGCGCTGCGCATGATGGGTGTGACCGAGGTGGCAGGCCCCCGCGCCCAGGTGATTGACGGCGACTCGCTGACCCTCAAGGATCAGGAAATCCGCCTGAACGGCATAGACGCGCCGGAATATACCGAAAGCTGCAAGGATGGGCGCGGGGCGGACTACCCCTGCGGCAAGCAGGCGGCCAACATGTTGCGCGCTCTGGTGCGCGGCCAGGACGTGACCTGCCAGTCGAGCGAGACCGACCGCTATGGCCGGGCGCTGTCGGTGTGCCGGGCGGGCGGCGTTGAACTGAACCGCGAGATGGTGCGGCTCGGCTGGGCGGTGGCCTATCTCCGTCACAGCCATGACTATATCGGCGAGGAGAGCGCGGCGCGCGCGGCCCGGCGCGGCATCTGGCAGGGCAGTTTCGAGGAGCCGGAGGCCTATCGCGCCCGCAACCGTGACCTGCAAATCGCGCCCGCCCGACCCTGACAGGGCGGCGCTGCTGGCGCTTTCCGTTCCCCCGTATGCAGTTTTATGGCGCGCAGGCCAGTTAACCGCGACCGGAATTGGCCGCGCGGCGCGCCTTGGGCTGGGCTATAGTGATGCTTCTGATGTTCCCCCATGACCCGACCTGAACCCACGCGTGACCAGCCAGACCTTCCCCTTCGCAGTGCGGAGGCGGGCGATATTGTTCCGGTGTACCGCATGCTGTGTGATGCGGTGCAGGAGGCGGTGGGCGATCAGCCCGAGCTTGCCGCCTTTGAACGGCAGCGCTTCAGCCCACCCTATCTTGACGCCCTGCGCCGCGCCCACCCCGGCCATGTGTTGGTGGTGGTAAACCAGGAGGGCAAGGAAGCCGGCTTCATCGTTTCCGCGCCGGAACAGGGCAACATGGTGCTGTATTGGAGCTATCTCAAACCGGCCTTCCGCAAGGGGGCGCTGGCGGCGCGGGCGCTGTCCGAATATGTGCGCTTTTGGGATCACCGCAATTATCACAAGATCATTTTCTTCGCCCGCACCGACAAGCCTGCCTCCATTGCCCTCGGCCGCTATGTCGGTTTTACCGAGGTGGCCGCGCTGAAGGCGCAGTTTTTCGGCCGCGACTTCCTGCTGTTCGAAAAGATGCTGGACAAGACTGAACCGGGCTTTGCGCCTGGGGTGGGCGTGGGCCTGCGGGGGCGGTTGTGGTGGCGCTTCAGGCAAATGTTCGGCGGCTGACGCCGGCCCGCCACGGACTTTCAGGCCTGCACCGGAGGGTGGGGCTGGCGCGCCCATAGCGACACATCAAGCCCGGTCACCCGCAGGGTGAGATACCACAGGCTGGCCGACCAGGCGAAGGCGGCGAGGACCGCGCTGACCGCCGCACCCGACAGGCCGAAGCGCGGCACCAGCACCACATTGCCCGCGACCAGAACGGCAAAGCCCAGCGCCACGGCCAGCAGCGGCAGATAGGGCCGCCGCTCCATGGACAGGACCACCGCGGCAGGCCCGAAGACCGCCCGGATCAGCAGAATGAGGCAGAGAATGGCAAGCGGTGCGGCCGCCTGCTCAAATTGCGGGCCGAGATAGGCCAGCACGGCAGGCGCAAGCAGTGGCACAGCGCCGAGAAAGACCAGCGCGAAAACTGCCGCCACCCGGTTGGCGGTGCGGATGCGGGCCAGGAACAGATGGCGGTGGCCCTGGGCCTCGGCTTCAAACATGTGCGGCATGATGACGGCATAGACCGTCGCCACGGCAAAACCGGCAAGCGCGAACAGGCGGCTGGCAATGCCGAAAACCGCGATATCGGACAGGCTGAGTGTAGGCGCAAGCAGCAGAAGATCGAGATCGAAGAAAAAATCACTGGCCAGGGCGATGATGGCCCAGGGGGCCGCGAAGAACCACCACTGGCGTTGCTCGCCGCTGCTGGCAGCAGAGCCATGATCGATCTGCGCCACGGCACGGCTGGCGAGGAAAAGCCAGACCAGGGCGAGGGCGGCAAAGCCCACACTCTGCCAGGTGAAAAGATGGGCCACGACCATGCCGGAAGGCAGGCCTGCCGCCATGACAAGCTGAAGTGCGGCGGCCGTTACAAGCGGACGCGCCAGCGCATCGCCAAGAAAACCCTGAAGAGGCCGCTTCAGGGCGGTCAGCACCGCGCCCGAGAGCATGAGCACGGCCAGCGCCAAAGCAGAAAGCGACAGGGCAGACCAGATCCCGTCGAGGCCGCCCTGCGGCGCCCCGAGACCGGGCAGCAGCGCCGGTCCCACGGCAAAGATCACCAGGGCCATGACCCCGGTTTGCCCCAGAGCCTGAAGGAAGAAGCGGCGAAGCGCCTGACCATGACCGAGGGCGGCATAGGCAGCCGCGAAATAGGCGGCGATGGTCTGAAAGCCAAGGGGCAGCAGCATGGCCAGGATGTTCATGGCGGCAACGGCCACCACATAGTGGCCGAGGGCCACGCTGCCGAGGCGGCGGGCGATGACCACCTGAACGGCAAACATGATGCCGGCACCAATCAGCCGACTCATGAAAATCAGGCCCGACTTGGCAAAGAGCCTGCGGCCAAGGCTCACGGCTGCTGGTCCTGATTGGGCCGGGCCAGGCCCCTGCTCAACAGCCTGTTCCTGAAGGCGCGGAGCTTCTGAAAGCCATCGCGGGCGGCATAGGCCAGGGTGCCGCTCAGGCGGGCCCGCCACGAGACGGCGTAATTGCCGATGGGCGGCACGGGCACAATGCGGCCGGCACTTCCGACCATGCCGCTCTTGAACTGATGCAGGCCCTGAAAACCGTCGGTGCCACCCAGGTCATACCATTCGGCGCGGCACTCATCGCGCAGCCAGGCGATGATCCGGGCATGCATGAAATATCCCGCGCGCAGCGGCAGGGCCTGTTCGTTGGTGGCACCATAGAGATAGACCGCCGTGCGCCCGGCAGTGAAAATCACCGCGCCTGCCACGTCCCGGCCCTGGTGGGTGACGAAGAACAGTTGCGGCCTGAGGGCCGGGCTGTCCCAGGCCATGAGGTGAGGCAGGGTGTGATAGGCGGAATAGTCGGGGAAGCGCTTGCGCTCGCTCATGGCATCATAGAGGGCCGAAAAGCGCGGCAGGGCCTCCGGCCCGGCAGGCTCAAAGGTCAGGCCCTGCTTTTCCGACTTGTTGAGGTGATAGCGCCATTTCTGGGAATAGCTGGCGCGCTGGTCGGCATCGGACAGCCGCACCCGGACCAGATAACGTGACGGAAACAGCAGGGCCGAACCCGGCCTGAACCCCATGCCCCACAGCCGTTCCGCAGCGTGCAGGGCTGGCTCCCGCTCGGCATGGGCCATGATCGACAGCATCATGCCCCGGCCCCTGGCATATTCCGCCACCAGATGATCAACCGCCGCCTGATGCATGGCGATGCGCGCCGGCGCCGTCTCATCGCGCAGAATAGGTCCCCATTTGACCACGGCCAGATGGCCGAGGGCGGCAGGCAGTTTCTGCACCATCACCAGGGCGGCGGCCACCGGCGTGCCGTTATCCTCATAAAGCCACGGCTCGAGAACCGTGCCCGGCCAACGCTGCCGGGCAAACAGCACAGTCATTTCCTGAACCACGCCGTCAAAATCGCTGATGGCCTGATCAAAGCCGTCAAGCGGATGCGGGCGGGCCGTCAGGCGGACTGCGGCAGGGGTCGGGGTCGTTTCAGACGTCAAATTTCACCTCAATGACCCTTCTCTTGAGCGAGAACCGGTGGTGGCGTCAACGCATGCGGCACAACTTAGTAAAGCCGCTGGCGACACGAGATGAGGAGCCCGGTGGCCGGCTTGAAATGGTGCTGCGAGAGAGGATTGAACTCTCGACCTCCCCCTTACCAAGGGGGTGCTCTACCACTGAGCTACCGCAGCAGGCCGGTTCGGATGGGCCGGACACATGCCACAGCCCGCGCCCCCACGCAACCCTTGGCGAAAAATTCTGGCGGGGGGCGGGGTCGGGCCCGGCTTGACAGAGGCGGCCTTGGCGGAGCCAATGGAGCAAAACCCCAGGCCCGCCATGAGCAAACCCCCAGGCCCCCGCAAAACCGCCGCTGCCGCCCGCCAGGAACGGCTGGCCCAGGCGCTGCGCGCCAATCTGCGGCGGCGCAAGGATGCCCCCCGGCCGGAAGCGGAGGCGGCGGACGGGGGTTCTCCACAACGGGATGAGGAAAGCCCTGACCAAGAATAGGGATTGCCCCAAAGCGGCCATTTGTGCTTGTTAGCGGCACTTTCCGGGTGCAGTGCAGCAACCCGGCTCAGACAGGGATTTCCATGGACAGAATCCGCATTCGCGGCGGCAACCGGCTTAACGGCATCATTCCGATTTCGGGGGCGAAGAACGCCGCTCTCCCCCTGATGATCACGGCCCTGCTGACGCCGGAGACGCTGACCCTGTCCAATGTGCCGCGGCTGGTGGATGTGCTGCGCCTGCAGCGCATTCTGCAAAATCACGGGGTGGACATCACCGTGGCGGGCAAGCGCCCCGGCCAGACCACTGCACATGGCGAGACCCTGAAGATTTCCGCCAAGGACATTGTTGACACCACCGCCCCCTATGAGCTGGTGTCCACCATGCGTGCCTCCTTCTGGGTGCTGGGGCCGCTGCTGGCCCGCATGGGCGAGGCCAAGGTGTCGCTGCCCGGCGGCTGCGCCATTGGCACCCGTCCGGTGGACCTGCACCTCCTGGCCATGGAAAAGCTGGGGGCGGTGTGCGAGGTGGAACAGGGCTATGTGAAGGCGACCGCGCCCAGGGGCCTCAAGGGTGCCCATATCATTTTCCCCAAGGTGACGGTGGGTGCCACCCACGCCGCGCTGATGGCCGCCGTTCTGGCCGAGGGTGACACGATCATTGAAAACGCCGCCCGCGAGCCGGAAATCGGCGATGTGGCGGAATGCCTGAATAAGATGGGCGCCAAGATCGAGGGTATTCACTCCTCGACGCTGAGGATCACCGGCGTCACCAGCCTGCATGGCGCCAGGCACGAGGTAATTGCCGACCGCATCGAGGCCGGCACCTATGCCATGGCAGCGGGCATGACGGGTGGTGATGTGCTGCTCAAGGGGGCGCGCGCCGACACGCTGGAAGCGATGATGGTGGACATGCGCCAGGCGGGGATTGACATTGCCGCCGTGGCGGACGGCATTCGCGTCAGCCGCAATGGCAACGGCCTGCAGCCGGTCAATGTCACGACCGATCCCTATCCCGGCTTTCCCACCGATCTGCAGGCCCAGTTCATGGCGCTGATGACCCGGGCCAACGGCACCTCCATCATCCGCGAGACTATTTTCGAAAACCGCTTCATGCATGTGCAGGAACTGGCGCGGCTTGGTGCCGACATCCACCTGCATGGCGACACGGCAGAGGTGCGCGGCGTTGCCAAGCTGACGGGGGCTGATGTGATGGCCACCGATCTGCGTGCCTCGGTGTCGCTGGTGATTGCCGGTCTGGTGGCCTCGGGCGATACCATGCTGCACCGGGTTTATCACCTCGACCGCGGCTTCGAGGCGCTGGAGGAAAAACTGTCGGCCTGCGGGGCGGATGTGGTTCGCCTGTCGGGGAGCTGAAATGCTGAAGCTGGCGGCGCGCGACAGGGACGATCTTGAGGTGATCTCGGCGCAGATGCAGGATGCGCTGATCCGGCTCGCTGACATCCGCTATGTGCAGAAGACCCGGCAGTTTGCGCTGGTGGCCAACCGCTTTGCCTGGGAGGCCCAGCCCGCCCGCGAGCGCCACCGCACCGGCCTGCATTTCGAGAATGTTCTGGCGGTGAAGCGCCACGGGCTGAAACAGTCGGACCCGGATGTCATCCTGTCCCTCATGAGCATCAGCTTTGCCGACACCGATGCGCCCGCCGGCGTGGTGACGCTGACCTTTGCCAATGGTGCGGCGCTGCGGCTTGAGGTGGAATATCTCGACTGCCTGCTCAAGGATCTGGGCGGGGTTTGGGGGGCGGGCCGCACCCCCGACCACGGGGTCTGAGTGATGCAGCATCCGCCCAGTCCCGAGCGCCTGATCGCCATTGAGCTGCATGAGAGCATCGGCTGCGGCACCTCGGCCGAGGCCGACCACGAGCGGCGGGTGGCGATCTACGATCTGCTGGAGGAAAACACCTTCAAGCTGTTGCCCGATGTGCCCGGCCCCTACCGGCTGATCCTGTCCACCGCCGATGGCCGCCTGCTGCTCGACATCCAGAACGAGCGCGAGGAGCGCATCAGCCTGATCGGCCTGTCCATGTCGCCCTTTCGCCGCATCGTGAAGGACTATTTCATGGTGTGCGAGAGTTATTACAGCGCCATCAAGCTGTCGACCCCGGCGCAGATCGAAACCATCGACATGGCGCGGCGCGGCCTGCACAATGAAGGGTCCACCCTGTTGCAGGAGCGGCTGGAGGGCAAGGTGGACATGGACTTCAACACCGCCCGGCGCCTGTTCACGCTGGTCTGTGTGCTGCACTGGCGGGGGTGAACCCCCGTGGGCCAGCTTCCCAGCGCCATATTGTTTGTGTGCACCCATAATGTGATCCGCTCGCCCATGGCGGCGGCTCTCATGCACCACTATTACGGGCACCGGGTCTACGTGGCCTCCGCCGGCATCCGCCCCACCAACCCCGACCCCTTTGTGGGCGTGGTGATGGAGGAAATCGGCATTGATCTGTTCGGCCACCGCCCCCACCTCATCGAGGATCTGGAGGACATGAGTTTCGATGTGGTGGTGTCGCTGTCGCCCGAAGCCCAGCACCGGGCGGTGGAGCTGACCCGGACCATGGCGATTGACATTGAATACTGGCCGACACTGGACCCCTCGGCCACCACCGGCTCGCGCGAGCACATTCTTGACGCCTACCGGATGGTGCGCGACGGGCTGGCCCGCAAGATCCTGTCGCGCTTTCCGCGCGAGCAGGCCCGCGGGGTCTGACCCCCCCTGCGGCGGGGCTTGAATTTCCGCCGGAACGGGTCCATTGGAACAGCCGCCACGTTGAGGAGAGCCTATGGCGAAGGAAGAACTGCTGGAATTTGAGGGCACAGTGTCGGAACTGCTGCCCAATGCGACGTTCCGGGTGAAACTGGACAACAGTCACGAGATCATCGCCCACACTGCGGGCAAGATGCGCAAGAACCGCATCCGGGTTCTGGCCGGTGACCGGGTGATGGTGGAAATGACGCCCTATGACCTGACCAAGGGCCGCATCAATTATCGTTTCAAGTAGGACCGTGGCCCGGTGAGCGACACCCGCGCCCGACTGGTTCTGGCCAGCGCCTCGCCGAGGCGGCTTACCCTGCTTGACCGGGTGGGCCTGTCGCCCGACCTGCTCAACCCCGCCGACATTGATGAAACGCCGCTCAAGCGCGAGACGCCGCGGCGGCTGTCCATCCGCCTGGCCAAGGCCAAGGCCGAGAAGGCCAGAACCGCGCCGGAAGTGGTGGCGCTGGGGCCGCATGCCTTTGTTCTGGCCGCCGACACGGTGGTGGGGCTGGGCCGGCGCATCCTGCCCAAGGCCGAAACCTATGAGCAGGCGGCAGACTGCCTGAACCTACTGTCGGGCCGGTCGCACTGGGTTTATTCCACCCTCTGTCTCATTCCGCCCTCCGGCAAGGCCATTACCCGCTGCGTGGAAACCAAGGTGCGCTTCAAGCGCCTTTCGCGCGAGGATGTGGACAGCTATCTGGCCAGCAATGAATGGCGCGGCAAGGCGGGGGGCTATGCCATTCAGGGCCGGGCTGAGGCCTTTGTGCGCTATCTGGCGGGTTCACACTCCGGCGTTGTCGGCCTGCCCTTGCAGGAAACCGTGGCGCTGCTGCAGGGGGCTGGTTTTCCGGTCTATCACACCTGGCTGACCACCCCGTCTGAAATGGTGTGAGCCATGGCCGAGCCCACGCCCCTGCGGCCCCGGCGCATCTGCCCCATCTGCAAGAAGCCCGCCTCGCAGAAGGACTTTCCCTTCTGCTCCGGGCGCTGCAAGGCGATTGACCTGGGCCGCTGGCTGGGTGGCTCCTATGCCATTCCGGCGGCAGAGGCGGGCCAGCCCGGCGACGAAACGGCAGCCCCTGAAGGTGAGTAGATGCCGGCTTTCAGGAGCCTGGCCCTGTTGCGGCTTGCCCTCTAGACGGCGGGGACACCGAGCAGGTCACTGACCGAGGGCAATTGTTCCAGCGCCCATTTCAGCCGGTCGCGGTCGAGTCGGGGCAGCGGTGCGGGATCAACCCGGTTGGAGGGCGGCACGCCCTTGGCAATGTCGGCAAGCTGCTGGCGCAGGATTGCCCCCAGCAACACCTCATGGGCTTCAATCACCGCGTTAAGCTGGCGCTCGGGCACATCGCTGCGGCCGCGCAAGGCTTCCAGCCGGAACAGGGTGGAGCGCTGCGCCAGACCATGGCGGAGTGCCAGCACCCGGGCGGTGGCAAAGATCGGCAGGATGCCGTTCTTCTTCAGGTCCATGCGGCCATCCTCATCGGTGGCGAGCCTGCCGAACCAGCCGATGAGGCCCTCGGCCTGGGCGGCCTGCACGCCCATGAGCTGGGTGAAGGAGGCGGTGTGGGACGCCACCGACAGGGCCGACTGCATCAGGTCATCGGCCAGCAGCCGGTCACCATGCACCGGCACGGCATCAAAGAAGATGTCGGAATGGAGAAGGTCCTTGGGGTTGGCCTTGGCAAGCCAGGAGGCCACCTGCCGGCGCCAGTCGGCGGAGGTCTTGCGCCAGGCCCTGTTGCCGGCCATGACGCCGCCCTTGCAGAAGGGCACCCCCACCTCATCGAGGATGGCGTTCATGCGGAGGGCGACCTTTTCCAGCCAGGCCTCGGCCGCCTCCTCGTCCGGCGCATCGAAGATGATGGCGTTGTCCTGATCGAGGGCCAGCAGGCTTTCGCCGCGACCGCCTGAGCCCAGCACCATGACGGCATAGCGCAGCGCTTCCGGCCTTGGCCGGGTTGCCGCCACCTCCTGTTCGGCCATGCGCGCGGCATGGGCGGTGAGGCTGCACAATTCCGACGAGATGATGCCCGCCACATCACGCGCCCCCACGCCCTCCTCCACCAGGGCGCGGGCGGCATCGGCCAGCTTGCGCCACACGGCGGCAAGTTCATTGACCCCCACTGCCTCATCAAGGGCATCCGACAGGGCCACCGCCTCATCGCCCCGAAGGCGCATCAGGTCGCGCTGGGTCAGCGCCCCCACCAGATCGCCTGCCACATTGACCACGCCCATGTGGCGGTAGCGCTTGCGCTGCATGCGGCCAAAGGCGACGTAGAGAAAATCGGTTTCCGTGACAGTGGAAAGCGGAAAGGTGGCAATGGCGGAAATCGGTTTCCAGAAGGCCTTTTCGCCCTCCTTGGCGATGGCGCGGAGAATGTCGCGCTCGGTGACAATGCCGTGCGGCGCATCGGGCTTGGCGCGTTCCAGAAACACCGAGCTGATCCTGCGCTCGGCAATCATGGTCAGCGCATCGCGCACCGTCATGGCCGGATCGGCGAAGATGGGCGGTTTCGACATCACGTCCTCGGCGCGATGGCGATAGGGATAGGAATCCACGCGGGCCAGAACGCCCATCTGCATGGCGTTGACCGATTGGGGCCGGACCACGTCCTGCCATCCGATGGAGGCCTGTTCGCGCTGCATGTCGGCAAGTTTGCGGCAGGCGTCTTCGGCCTCGGCCAGGGTGCGGATGGAGCGCTCGCGCAGGCGCGGCAGAAGCTTGAGATAGATTTCCGCCGTCAGCCGGGCATCGGCCAGGGCCCGGTGGCGCGCGCCCAGCGGAAGGTCGAGCCAGGCGGCGATGGATTCCAGCGAAAAGTCGGGCAAGGTGGGATTGAGCAGGCGCACCAGATCACGCACGTCGAGCGAGCGCGGCGCCTTCCAGACCAGACCGGCCCGCTCGTGCTCCTGCTTCAGCATGCCGAGATCGTAACCCAGGGAATAGCCAAGGGTGACATGCTCGCCGGCAAAGGCCTGATAGCGCCGGATGACGGTGGCGAAGTCGTCGGCCTTCATGACCTCGCCGGTGGTGATGCCGTGAATGGCGGTGGATTCCACCGGCACCTTCTCGCCGGGGTTGACCAGTTCGGAAAAAATGCAGCCGTCGTCACAGGCGCCATTGACCAGGGCTGCCGCACCGACTTCGATGATGCGGCCTTTCTTCACGTCGAGCGAGGTGGTTTCGGTGTCGATGACCACCGCCGTGAGCGAGCGCAGCGGCGTGGCCGAGGTGGAGGGGGCAAGACCGGGTTTCATGACATTGTCCGGTGCTGCACTCAGCGCAGATCGCGCAGCAGCCGGCCTCCTTCCATCAATTCCTTGCCGCGCGGGCGGCGCACATCGTCAATGAAGTCGGCCATGGCGGGTGATGGCCGACGGGTGGCCAGGCTGACCACCACAAGGGTGAGGAAACCCAGCGGCAGGCCGAAGATGGCCGAGGATATGTTCTTGATGCCGAACCAGTTGGCAATGGTCTGGGCATGGGCATCAAGGGCGGTCCAGGCGGCGGCCCTGAGTTCGGGGGCTGCGCCTTCGAAGGCCGCCTTCAGAGACTGGTATTTCTGGATGTCATCAGCCGATGCCCCGGACAGGCCCGACCACAGCTCATAGAAGCCGACGGCGTAATAGCGGGTGCCGAAGAGATAATAGAGGGTGACCAGCAAGCCCGCTGCCATGCCCGAGACCGCGCCCCATTTGTTGGCGCGCTTCCACCACACCCCCATGACCAGCGCCGGAAACAGGCCCGCCGCAGCCAGCGAAAAGGCCCAGGACACCATGGCCAGAATGTCGCCCGGATGGGTGGAGGCAACAAAGGCCGCAAGAATGGCCACCACCACCAGAAAGGCGCGCGACACGATGAGGCGGCGGGCGGTGGGGGCCTGGGGGTCCACCATCTTGTAATAGATGTCGTGGGAGAGGGCATTGGCGATGGCCAGCAGCAGGCCATCGGCGGTGGACAAGGCCGCCGCCAGGCCGCCCGCCGCCACCAGACCGGCAATGACATAGGGCAGGCCGGCAATTTCCGGTGTGGCCAGCACGATGGCGTCGGGGTCGAGGGTCAGCGACCGGTTGGTGATGACGCCGGAGGCATCACCCGCCGCCGTGGCCGCCACCTTGATGGCATCCCTGAACAGGTCGGGGGCGGTGATGGCGGGATTGTGGGCCACGCTGTCAAAAACAAATTGCCGGAGCGGGTCGGACAGGGCTTCCCAGGCGGCCAGGGCTTCGGTGAGGCCCTTGGCCTGCAGCGCCTGGGCCACGCCGGTCCAATCCACCGCCCCCGTCACCAGGGCCTGGCCCGCCGCCGCCACGGCACCCGCCAGCTGATGCAGCGACACACCGTGAATCTTCACCAGGTCGAGGTTGGAATAGGTGATCACCCATTGTGGCAGATGGTCAAGGCTCTGGCCGATGACGTTGTTATAGACCTCAAGCTTGGCGAAGGCGGCATAGGAGGGGGCGGTGACATAGAGCGCGAAGATGAAGAGCAGCGACCAGGCCACCGACTTGCGCGCATCGCGCACCGAGGGCGTGGTGAAATAGCGCATGAGAATGTGGGGCAGCGAGGCCGTTCCCACCATGAGGCAGAGAATGAGGGCAAAGAAATTGGCCCGGTCATAGGACAGGAAGGGCGTGAGATAGGGCCGGAGATCCGTCGCCGTGGCCAGGCCCTGCTGCAGCATCTCCTGTTCGCGGGCGGTGATGTCGGAAAGTGCCTGGCCATACATGAGCTGCGGCAGGGGCACGCCGTATTTCTGGGTGGAGAGAATGACGACCGGCACCAGATAGGCAACAACCAGCACGATGTATTGCGCCACCTGCGTCCAGGTGACGGCGCGCATGCCGCCCAGCATGGAGCAGACGAGAATGCCGGCCAGCGCCGCATAGACCGCGATATCAAAGGGAATGCCGAGGAAGCGCGAAGCGATGAGGCCGGTGCCATAGACCTGGGCCACCAGATAGGTGAAGGAGCACGACATGAGCACCACCACGCCGAACAGCCGGGCCAGTGTGCCGCCATAGCGGGCGGCCAGAAAGTCGGGCACGGTATAGGCGCCGAACTTGCGCAGGTAGGGCGCCAGCAGCACCGCCATCAGCACAAAGCCGCCGGTCCAGCCGAGGATGAAGGCCAGCCCGTCATAGCCCAGGGCATAGAGGGTGCCGGCCATGCCCACGAAGGAGGCGGCCGACATCCAGTCCGCCCCTGTGGCCATGCCGTTATAGACGGCAGGCACCTTGCGGCCTGCCACATAATATTCCGACACCTGGCCGGTGCGCGCGACAATGCCGATGAAGGCATAAACGGCAACGGTGAAGGCGATGAAGATATAGCCCAGCACAATGTTGGGCACGCCGAGAAATTCCAGAAGCCCCACCAGAGCCACCACGGCGAGGAATCCTGCCGTGTAGATGCCGTAGATCTTGCCGAGATTGTTGATGAAGCCGCCGTCGTTCTTGAAGGCCATGGCGATCACTCGTCCTCGGCGAAGCCATGGGCGCGGTCAATGGCGTCCTGGCGCCGGGCAAACCAGAACAGCAGCGCCACGAAGATGATGAGCGAGCCCTGTGCCGCCAGCCAATAGCCCAGCGGGAAGCCGAGCAGCACCACCTGGTTGAGGCTTGCCACCGGCAGATGAATGAAAAACGACACCAGCGCCCAGAGCGCCAGCATGACGCCCATGAGTTTGCGGGTAGCGGCCCAATGGGCCCGGCCCTGTTCGTCGGACATTCATTTCTCCCTCGGGGCGAAGGAGCCTTCGCCCGGCCCGCACGCGGGCAGTCACCATCGAGCCTAACACCGCCGCACAGGCCGCCTAATTGGACTTTGGGTGGAACGGAGGAGCGACAGACCGGCTCTTTCGCAGTTGCGAAATAGATGATCCGTGAACGGATTATATGGCGGGGCAGGCAATGGCGGACGGGGTGCCCCACCGGCCCCCGGCCGCCGGGTGTCACCCCCTGTTCCGGGGCTGGACAAGGCCCAAACCCTTGCCTATAAGGCCCACTCCACAGAGTGCCCAGGTAGCTCAGTTGGTAGAGCAGCGGACTGAAAATCCGCGTGTCGGTGGTTCAATTCCGCCCCTGGGCACCACTCTTTTCCCGGCAAAACCCCCGCGTCACCGCCACAGCTAGGCAATGGCTGCGGCCTGCTTTATCCCTTGGCCCAGAGGTGGATCATGCGGGATGTGATTATCATTGGCGGGGGCCATAACGGCCTCACCACGGCGGCCTATCTGGCCGGGGCCGGGCTCAAGGTCACGGTTCTGGAAAAGCGCCATGTGGTGGGCGGGGCCGCCGTCACCGAGGAATTTCATCCCGGTTTCCGCAATTCGGCAGCGGCCTATACGGTGTCGCTGCTCAATCCCAGGGTGATCCGCGATCTCGAGCTTGGCCGCCATGGCCTTGTGGTGGTGGAGCGCGGCATTTCCAATTTCCTGCCGCTGCCGGACGGGCGCTATCTGAAGGTGGCGCCGGGCCGCACCAGGGCCGAGGTGGCGAAATTTTCGGCCCGCGATGCCGAGGCGCTGGACGCCTATGGCGACAGGCTGGACCGCATGGCCGATACGCTGCGCGCCATGGTGCTGGAAACACCGCCCAATGTGGTGACGGGCCGGGGCCTGATGCCGCTGGTGACCGAACTGATCAGCAGCGGCCGGCTGGCCAACCGGCTGCGCAAGCTGGGCCTTGAGGGCCAGCGCGACCTTCTGGACATCATGACCCGCTCGGCCGGGGCCTATCTTGACCAGTGGTTCGAGAGCGACCCCATCAAGGCGGCCTATGGCTTTGACGGGGTGGTCGGCAATTTCGCCTCGCCCTATGCGGCGGGTTCGGCCTATGTGCTGCTGCACCACTGTTTCGGCGAGGTGAACGGCCGGAAGGGCGTATGGGGCCATGCCATCGGCGGCATGGGGGCCATCACCCAGGCCATGGCCCGCGCGGTGGAAGCCCGTGGCGGCGAAATCCGGCTCAGCACGGGTGTGGCTGAAATTCTGGTGAAGCAGGGCAAGGCCACGGGTGTTGTCACCGAGGCGGGCGAGAGGCTGGAGGCCAGGGCCGTGGTGTCCAATCTTCACCCCAAGCTCACCTTTGAGCGGCTGATGGACAGGGCGGCGCTTCCCGGTGATTTCCGCCAGCGCATCAAGGCCTATCATTCCGGCTCCGGCACCTTCCGCATGAATGTGGCGCTGTCGGAACTGCCGAGCTTCACCTGCCTGCCCGGCAAGGAAAAGGCCGAACACCACACGGCCGGCATCATCCTGGCACCGAGCCTGGCCTATATGGAGAAGGCGTGGATGGACGCCCGCCAGCACGGCTGGTCACGGGAACCCATTGTCGAGGTGCTGATCCCCTCCACCCTTGATGATACGCTGGCGCCCAGGGGCCAGCATGTGGCCTCGCTGTTCTGCCAGCATGTGGCGCCGGAACTGCCCGATGGCCGGTCGTGGGACGCGGTGCGCGAGGAGGTGGCCGATGTGATGATCGCCACGGTGGACAAGTTTGCGCCGGGCTTCAAAAAATCGGTCATTGCCCGGCAAATCCATTCGCCACTCGATCTGGAGCGCAAGTTCGGCCTGGTGGCGGGCGACATTTTCCACGGGCAACTGGGCATGGACCAGCTGTATTCGGCCCGGCCGGTGCTGGGCCATGCCGACTATCGCGCCCCCGTCAAGAGCCTCTACATGTGCGGCTCCAGCACGCATCCCGGCGGCGGCGTGACCGGGGCTCCGGGGCACAATGCGGCGCGTGAAATCCTGTTCGACTTCAAGCGCCGCTGAGGTTCGATTGTTTGCCACAGCGCTTTGATCTAAGGTCAGTCATGGAAGGAGAACCATCATGGGCCTTCTCGATCTGCTCAAGAAACTCGGCATTCTGAAGGTGGGTGGCCAGGCGGGGGTTTACACCTCGGCAAAGGACCGGCCCGTGGATGAGATCGAGGCCGATCTTGGCGGCATGAGCTTTCCCGCGCGCGACAGCACTGATGACCGCCAGGGCGGCGGCGGCGGCTTCTGAGGCGCCAAGCCGCTACAGCTTGCGCAGGAAGACGTTGCGCACCCGGTGATCGGCTCCCTTGCGCAACACCAGCGAGGCGCGGGGCCGCGTCGGCACGATATTGTCGCGCAGGTTCACCTGATTGATGCTCTCCCAGAAATGGGTGGCAAGCTTCATGGCCTCGGCGTCGGAAATATTGGCGTAGCGGTGAAAGTAGGACTTGGGATTGCGGAAGGCGCCGGAGCGCAGGGAAAAGAAGCGGTCGATATACCACTGGCGCAGCAGCTTCTCCTCGGCGTCGATGTAGATGGAATAATCAAAGAAGTCGGAGACATTGGGAATGCCGCGGCCGTCGCGCGGGGGGCGGCCCGTCTGCAGCACATTGACACCCTCGACAATGAGAATGTCGGGCTGGTCGATGGTGACATGCTCGCCCTTCAGCACGTCATAGGAGAGGTGGGAATAGATGGGGGCCTGAACATTGCGCTTGCCCGCCTTGATGTCCGACATGAAGCGCAGAATGGCGGGCAGGTCATAGCTTTCGGGAAAGCCCTTGCGGCTCATCAGCCCGTCGCGCTCGAGCACGGCATTGGGCATGAGAAAACCGTCGGTGGTGACGAGATCGACCTTGGGATGGCGGGGCCAGCGCGACAGCAGGCGGCGCAGGATGCGGGCGGTGGTGGATTTGCCCACCGCCACCGAGCCGGTCATGCCGATGACATAGGGCACCTTGCGGTCATGGGCGTGGAGAAAATTGTTGGTGGCGAGGAACAGTTCCTGGGTGGCGGCCACATAGAGATTGAGCAGGCGCGACAGGGGCAGATAGATCTGCTCCACCTCGTCCAGATCAACCCGGTCGGTGAGGCCGGTTAATTCATCAAGGTCCGCCTGGGTCAGGGTCATGGGCGTGTCGGCGCGGAGCTTCGCCCATTCTGCCCGGTCAAAGCGGCGGAAGGGTGAAACCTCGCGGGCAAAGGACTGGGTGAGCATGATTCAGCGGTCCTTGCGCGATGCCTTTTCCTCAAGCCCGCTCTTGGTTTCGCGGCGGGCCAGTTCGGCCATCACCTCATCGAGGGTGACGCCGGAGGCGGTGAGCAGCACGAGGAAGTGGTAGAGCACATCGGCGGCTTCGGCGGTGACGTGAGCGGGTTCGCGCTCCATGGCGGCAATCACCAGTTCCACCGCCTCCTCGCCGAATTTCTTGGCGCATTTGTCCACCCCCTTGTGAAGGAGCTTGGCGGTGTAGGAGGTTTCCGGCGAGGCGCCGCGGCGGTCGCGGATGGTCTGGGCGAGCTTTGCCAGCGTATCAATGGAGGCGGTCATGGGGGTCCTCTCAGGAAAGCCGCATGGCAAGGCCGGAGGCCGCCATATGGGCCTTGGCCTCGCCAATGGTGAAGGTGCCGAAGTGGAAGATGGAGGCGGCCAGAACGGCGGTGGCATGGCCGTCGCGCACGCCTTCCACCAGGTGATCCAGGGTGCCGACGCCGCCCGAGGCGATGACGGGAATGGTGACCGCATCGGCGATGGCGCGGGTCAAGGGAATGTTGAAGCCCTTGCCGGTGCCGTCGCGGTCCATGGAGGTCAGAAGGATTTCGCCCGCCCCCAGTTCCGCCACGGCGCGGGCATAGGCCACGGCGTCAATGCCGGTTTCGCGCCGGCCGCCATGGGTGAAGATTTCAAAGCGGCCGGGACTGGTTTCCTTGGCGTCGATGGCGACCACGATGCACTGGCTGCCGAATTTCTCTGCCGCCTCGCGGACAAATTCGCGCCGTGCCACGGCGGCGGAATTGATGGACACCTTGTCGGCCCCGGCCAGAAGCAAGGTGCGGATGTCGTCAAGCTCACGCACGCCGCCGCCCACCGTGAGCGGCATGAAGCACTGCTCGGCGGTGCGGCGCACCACATCCAGCATGGTACCGCGGTTTTCATGGGTGGCGGTGATGTCGAGGAAGCACAGTTCGTCAGCCCCGGCCCGGTCATAGGCGCGGGCCGCCTCCACCGGATCACCGGCATCGCGCAGATTGACGAAGTTGACGCCCTTGACCACGCGGCCATCCTTGACGTCGAGGCAGGGAATGATGCGCGCCTTGAGCATCAGCGGGCCTCGCGGATGAGGGCCAGGGCGGCGGCGGGATCAAGCCGGCCGTCATAGAGGGCGCGGCCGGAAATGGCACCGGCAATCTTGCGGCAATCGGGCTGGAGCAGACGGCGGATGTCATCGAGCGAGGCCAGCCCGCCTGAGGCGATGACGGGAATGGCCACCGCATCGGCCAGCGCCAGGGTGCTGTCAATGTTGAGGCCCTGCAGAATGCCGTCGCGGTCAATGTCGGTGAAGACGATGGCGGCCACACCGGCATCCTCGAAACGGCGGGCGAGATCAATGGCGGTGAGGGACGAGGTTTCGCCCCAGCCTTCCACCGCCACATGGCCCGCCTTGGCGTCAATTCCCACCACAATGCGGCCGGGATATTTGGCGCAGGCCTGCTTCACCAGGGCGGGGTTGCGCAGCGCCACCGTGCCCAGAATGACGCGGGTGATGCCGGCCGCCAGCCAGCGCTCGATGGTGGCGAGATCGCGGATGCCGCCACCCAGTTGCACGGGGATTGTGATGGCCTTGAGGATCGCCTCCACGGCGCGGCCATTGACCGGGCGGCCAACAAAGGCACCGTTCAGATCCACAAGATGCAGCCAGCTAAAACCCTGCTGCTCGAAGGTTCTGGCCTGGGCGGCGGGATCGTCGTTGAACACGGTGGCGGCATTCATGTCACCAAGGCGCAGGCGCACGCACTGGCCGTCCTTCAGGTCAATGGCCGGAAACAGGATCATGGCCGCCACCTCAGGAAATTGGCGATGAAGGAGAGGCCGAGGGTCTGGCTCTTCTCCGGGTGAAACTGGGTACCAACAATATTGTCGCGGCCGACCACGGCGGTGATGGGGCCGCCATAGTCACTGGTGGCCAGCACATGCACGGGGTTGGCCGCCGCCAGGTGATAGGAGTGGACGAAATAGGCATGAAGGCCCGAGGGGCCAAGGGCAAGCCCGGCCAGCAGCGGATGGTCATTGATCACGTCGAGGGTGTTCCAGCCCATGTGGGGAATCTTGAGGGACGCATCACCGGGTTCGATGCGCTTCACATCACCCGGAATCCAGCCCAGACCTTCGGTGACGTCGTGTTCCAGCCCGCGGCTGGCCAGAAGCTGCATGCCCACACAGATGCCGAGGAAGGGCTTGCCACCCCGGATGACCTGTTCATTCAGTGCGGCCACCATGCCGGGCACGGCATCAAGGCCCTGCCGACAATCCCGGAAGGCCCCCACACCGGGCAGGACAATGTGGCTGGCCGCCAGCAGAGCCCTGGGGTCGGAGGTTACTTCCACCCTGCCCTGCAGGCCATGGTCGGAGAGGGCCCGCTCAAAGGCCTTGGCGGCGGAATGCAGGTTGCCGGACCCGTAATCGATGATGACAGTGCGGATCATGCGCCCCCCGGTGCAAAGAGGCCGAGAAGGTCAGAGGGCGTGCCGACCAGGATGGGCCGCGGGGTGGCGGACGGGGCGGCGGGTTCAAGGCCGGCAAAGAAGCGGAGTTCCGCCTCCTCATCGTCATCGCCCCGCACCTCGCCCAGCGAGCGAAAGCCGCGCCGCTCATAGAGCCAGTCGCGCAGGGAGGCCGCCTCCCAGCCCAGCCACAGGGCGAGAAGATTGGAGATGAGGCCCGGCAGCAGCGGATGAACACCCGGCACCAGCACCAGCGCCTGCACCGCGCCAAAGCCCAGGGCCAGCACCAGCGCCAGAAAATAATGGCGGTGCCAGGCGGCCCACAGGAAGGTGAAGATGGCGGCCCCCCAGGAAAATTTCTGCGCCACGAACACCGCCGTCTCGGCGATGTTGCCCGCCCTGGGGGCCCAAACCGAATAGCTGCTCATCAGCCGGACAATGTGCCTTTGGTGGAGGGAATGCGGTCCTTCTGGCGCGGGTCGATTTCCACCGCATCGCGCAGGCTGCGGGCCACGGCCTTGAAACAGCTTTCGGCAATGTGGTGGCAATTGCCGCCATAGAGATTTTCGAGGTGCAGCGTGATGCCTGCATTCATGGCGAAGGCCTGGAAGAACTCGCGCACCAGTTCGGTGTCGAAGCCGCCGATCTTGGGGCGCGAAAACTCGGCCTTGAACACCAGATAGGGCCGACCTGACACATCAATGGCAGCACGGGTCAGAACCTCGTCCATGGGCAGGAGACAGGAGGCATAGCGGCGAATGCCCTTGCGCTCACCCAGCGCCTTGCTCACGGCCTGACCCAGGGCAATGCCGACATCCTCCACCGTGTGGTGATCGTCGATGTGGGTGTCGCCCCTGGCCTTGACCGTGATGTCAATGAGGGAGTGGCGCGACAGCTGGTCCAGCATATGGTCGAAGAAACCAACCCCGGTGGCAATGGCGGAGGTGCCGGTGCCGTCGAGGTTGACGGCAACGGAGATCTCCGTTTCGGTGGTTTTGCGGTCGATCACAGCCTGACGCATCTTGGCCATCCTTTCGGGCGCGCTCATAGCAGAACGGGGCCGGAATGGCTATATTCGCCGCCGTCTCAGGGGTCAGGAATTAGGCCAAGTCTTTAATTTGGCTGTTTTGCTTCCTACATGGGGCGGCAACGGCGGCGTTAACCATTCAGGACAGGTTTCAAATGGGCGACATTCCCCAGTGGCACGGCACGACCATCCTTACCGTGCGCAAGAAGGGCAAGGTGGTGATTGCCGGTGACGGCCAGGTGAGCCTGGGCCAGACCATCATCAAGGGCAATGCCCGCAAGGTGCGCCCGCTGGGCGCGGGCGGGGTTATTGCCGGTTTTGCCGGGGCCACGGCAGATGCCATGACCCTGTTTGAACGGCTGGAGGGCAAGCTGGAGCAGTTTCCCAGCCAGTTGACGCGGGCCTGCGTGGAAATGGCCAAGGACTGGCGGACCGACCGTTATCTCCGCCGCCTTGAGGCCATGATGATCGTGGCCGACCGGTCGGTGTCGCTGGTTCTGACCGGCACCGGCGATGTGCTGGAACCGGAAAATGGCGTGACTGCCATCGGCTCCGGCGGCAACTATGCGCTGGCGGCGGCGCGCGCCCTCATGGACACCGACATGGATGCCGAGGCCATTGCCCGCAAGGCCATGGCCATTGCCGCCGACATCTGCGTTTACACCAACGGCAACCTCACCGTGGAAACCCTGCAAGCATGACCGACTTTTCCCCCCGCGAAATCGTGTCCGAACTGGACCGCTACATTGTCGGCCAGACCGAGGCCAAGCGCGCTGTGGCCACGGCACTGCGCAACCGCTGGCGGCGGCGGCAGATTGAAGGCGCCCTCAAGGACGAAGTGGTGCCCAAGAACATTCTGATGATCGGCCCCACCGGCGTGGGCAAGACCGAGATTGCCCGCCGTCTGGCGCGGCTGGCGCAGGCGCCCTTTCTGAAGGTGGAGGCCACCAAGTTCACCGAGGTGGGGTATGTGGGCCGCGATGTGGACCAGATTGTGCGCGACCTGCTGGAGGCGGGCATTGCCATGGTGAAGGCGGCCCGGCGCAAGGACGTGGAGGCGCAGGCGCATCTCAATGCCGAAGCGCGCGTGCTGGAGGCGCTGGTCGGTGCCAATGCCGCGGAGACAACCCGCGACAGTTTCCGCAAGAAGCTGCGCAACAGCGAACTCGATGCCCGCGAAATTGAAATTCAGGTGGCCGATACAGGCATGCCGGGCGGCTTTGAGTTTCCCGGCGGCCAGGCGCAGGTGATCAATCTGTCGGAAATGTTCGGCAAGGCCTTCGGTGGCCGCACCAAGGCGCGGCGCATGACGGTGAAGGCCGCCCATGAGGTGCTGATGGCGGAGGAGAGCGACAAGCTTCTCGATCAGGATGCGGTGGTGCAGGAGGCAATCTTCGCCGTGGAGAACAACGGCATCGTCTTCCTTGACGAGGTGGACAAGATCTGCGCCCGCTCCGAGCGGCAGGGGGCGGATGTGAGCCGCGAGGGGGTGCAGCGCGATCTCTTGCCGCTCATTGAGGGCACCACGGTGTCCACCAAATATGGCGCGGTGAAAACCGACCACATCCTGTTCATTGCGTCGGGTGCCTTTCACATTGCCAAGCCGTCGGACCTGCTGCCGGAATTGCAGGGGCGGCTGCCCATCCGCGTCGAGTTGAAGGCGCTGACCCAGGATGATTTCCGCCGCATTCTGACCGAGCCGGAGGCCAGCCTGATCAAGCAGTATACGGCGCTGATGGCCACCGAAGGGGTGACGCTGAGCTTCACCGAGGACGGCATTGCCGCCATTGCCCGCACCGCCTTCGAGATCAACGGCACGGTGGAGAATATTGGCGCGCGCCGCCTGCAAACCATCATGGAGCGGGTGCTGGACGAGGTCAGCTATACGGCAACCGACCGCTCAGGCGAGACGGTGACGGTGAACGAGGCCTTTGTGACGAAGAACATCGGCGCCCTGGCCAAGAACACCGACCTGTCGAAGTTCATCCTGTAGAGCAGCCTGACTTTTGGCGAAGCCACCAAAGTCAGACAAGTTTCTCGAAACCCAATGGCGGGTGCGCAATCTGATCGCCAGGACGGAACCGTCCTGGCGCATTACGCACGAGGATTGAGCTCTTCCGGGCGGGGCATGGCGATGGTGTTGTAGCCGCCATCGACATAATGGATTTCGCCGGTAACCCCGCCGGACAGGGGCGAGAGCAGATACATGCCGGCGGTGCCCACCTCCTCCAGCGAGACGGGGCGGCGCAGCGGCGAGTGGTTCTGCTGGAAGGCGAACATGGCGCGGGCATCGCCAATGCCGGCACCGGCGAGAGTGCGCATGGGGCCGGGCGACAGGCCGTTGATGCGCAGGCCCTGCGGCCCGTAATCCGCCGCGAGATAGCGCACCGAGGCTTCGAGCGCTGCCTTGGCCACGCCCATGACATTGTAATTCGGCATGGTGCGCGATGAGCCGAGGAAGGTGAGGGTGAGGGCCGCGCCCCCCGCGTTCATCAGGGGGGCGGCGCGCTTCACCGCTTCGGTGAAGGCAAAGCAGGAAATGACCATGGTGCGCGAGAAGTTCGCGCGCGTGGTATCGGCATATTTGCCCTTCAACTCATTCTTGTCGGAAAAGGCGATGGCATGGAGCAGGAAATCAATGGTGCCCCATGCGCGCTTCACGCCGTCAAAGGCCGCCTCCACGCTGTCGAGGTTTTCGACATCGCAATCAAACAGCAGTTTTGAACCGACGCTCTCGGCCAAGGGTGCCAGACGTTTGCCAAAGGCTTCGCCCTGATGGGTGAAGGCCAGTTCCGCCCCCTGGGCCGCACAGGCCTGGGCAATGCCCCAGGCCAGCGAATGGTCATTGGCAACCCCCATGATGAGGCCGCGCTTGCCCTGCATGACGCCTGCCATGCGCGTCAGCCCTTGTAACGCTGGAAGACCAGCGTGGCGTTGGTGCCGCCGAAGCCGAAGCTGTTGGACATGACGGTGTCGATCCTGGCGTTGTCAACGCGCTGACGCAAAATCGGCACGCCTTCAAATTCGGGGTCCAGTTCGTCGATATTGGCGCTTTCGCACAGGAAGCCCTGCTGCATCATGAGCAGGGAATAGATGGCTTCCTGCACGCCGGTGGCGCCCAGCGAATGGCCGGTCAGCGACTTGGTGGAGGAGATGGGCGGAATCTTGTCGCCGAACACTTCGCGGATCGCTTCAATTTCCTTCTTGTCGCCCACCGGGGTCGAGGTGCCGTGCGGGTTGATGTAGTCAACCTGACCCTTCACCGTGGCCAGCGCCATTTTCATGCAGCGGACCGCGCCCTCGCCCGAGGGGGCCACCATGTCATAGCCGTCGGAGGTGGCGCCATAGCCCACCAGTTCACCATAGATCTTGGCGCCGCGCGCCAGGGCGTGTTCCAGTTCCTCCAGCACGATGACGCCCGCACCCCCGGCGATGACGAAGCCGTCGCGGTTCTTGTCATAGGCGCGGGAGGCGCGTTCCGGCGTGTCGTTGTATTTCGACGACATGGCGCCCATGGCGTCAAACAGCACCGACATGGTCCAGTCCAGTTCCTCGCCGCCACCGGCAAACATCACGTCCTGCTTGCCCCACTGGATCATTTCGGCGGCATTGCCGATGCAATGGGCCGAGGTGGCGCAGGCCGAGGAGATGGAATAGTTGACGCCGCGAATGCCAAAGGGGGTGGCCAGCGTTGCCGAATTGGTGGAGGACATGGCGGCGGGCACGGCGAAGGGGCCGACGCGCTTTGGTCCCTTTTCGCGGGTGATGTCGGCGGCCGACACCAGCGTTTTGGCCGACGGGCCGCCGGACCCCATGATGATGCCGGTGCGGTCGTTCTTCACGTCCTTTTCTTCCAGGCCGGAATCGGCAATGGCCTGCTGCATGGCGGCATAGTTCCAGGTGGCGCCATCACCCATGAAGCGGCGCACGCGGCGGTCCACCTGTTCAAGGTCAAAGGTGGGGCGGCCCTGAATCTGGCTGCGGAAGCCAAGGCGCACATGGTCTTCGGCCCGGGTGATGCCGGACCTGGCCTCGCGCAATGAAACAATGACCTCCTCGGCATTGTTGCCGATGCAGGAGACGATACCGATACCGGTGACGACGACGCGGCGCATGATCAATCCTTATGCTTTTTCCGGCTCGAACAGACCGACCTTCATGTCGGTCACCTGATAGACCACCTCGCCATCGGCCTTCATGATGCCGTTGGCCACCGCCAGCTTGAGCTTGCGCAGGATGAGGCGGGTCACGTCCACCTCATAGGTCACGGTCCTGACCTTGGGCGTCACCATGCCGGTGAACTTCACCTCGCCCACGCCCAGCGCCCGGCCCTTGCCCGGTTCGCCCAGCCAGCCCAGGTAAAAGCCGGTGAGCTGCCAAAGCGCATCGAGCCCGAGGCAGCCCGGCATGACCGGGTCGCCCTGAAAGTGGCAGGGGAAGAACCACAGGTCGGGCTTCACATCAAGTTCGGCCACGATCTTGCCGAGACCGGCCGAGCCGCCGTCCCTGGCGATGTGGGTGATGCGGTCAAACATCAGCATGGGGGGAAGCGGCAGTTGCGCATTGCCCTGGCCAAACAGTTCGCCCCGGCCACAGGCCAGAAGTTCATCGTAACGGTAGTGGTCCTTGGCTGCGGCCATGCTGCATTCGCCCCTTCAATCCTCGCCGTGCGCCGGATGGCCGGCCCGGCCCTCATAACATGCCGCTTTTACGGGCAACACCCATTGTGCACCAGAATCAACGGCTGTGGTCAAAGGTCGAAGGGGGCGGCAGCCGGGGCCGACAGCGCCACCGGCAATGGGTAACCGGCGCGATTGCACAGGTGGCGCGATTTCGCTATACTGCGGCCATGCCTATGAGCCGGCTTCATATCGACAAGCTGCGGCAGGCGGGTTTGCGCCCGACCCGCCAGCGCGTCGCTCTGGCCCACCTGCTGTTCAACGCAGGGGACAGGCATGTCTGTGCCGAGGTGCTGCATGGCGAGGCCATGGCCGCCAATGTGAGGGTGTCGCTGGCAACCATTTACAACACGCTGAACCAGTTTACCGCGGCGGGGCTGTTGCGCGAGGTCGCCATTGAAGGTGACCGCAGCTATTACGATACCAATACCTCGGACCATTTCCACTTCTTCCAGGCGGAAAACGGCGAGATGATGGATATCGACGCCGCCAACCTGACCATCACCGGCCTGCCCGAGCTGCCGCCCGGCAAGGTCATCGACCGCATTGATGTGATCGTGCGGATCAAGGACGCCAAGCAGTAGGCGGGCGAGCCCCCCTTCCGCTCAGTCCAGTTTTTCACCGGGATAGACGCCCCAGAGCATGGTCTGCTCGACATAGCCGTCATAGCCATTGGCCGTGACCCGGCACCATTGGCCGTCGCATTCCGCCACCTCAACCTGCACGCCCGAGGCCAGCCTGGCGACATCGCCGGAGGCCGGGCTGGCCTTGGCACGGAGGTCGGTGGTCTGACCCTTTTTCCATGGCGCCACCAGGGCGGTGCGCCGGCCGGACAGCATCGCCTCCAGGATCCAGCCTTCCTCACCCTCGCTGTCGCGGATGCGCCGCCAGCTATCTGATTCGGCAATGATTTCCACCGGCATGCCCTTGCGCTGGAAGACCCAGGCAACGGGATGGTCGCTGGACGGGCCGCGCCGGACATTGACCTTTTCGGCCTTGAGGGAAACAAAGCGCGGCAGCGGCAGTCCCGAGGGCCCCAGCTGGTCGGCCGGGGTGGTGGACGCCGTCTGGCTGCCTGCTGCCCTGGCCGTGGTCCCGCCGTCGGCGGGCTGCAGCAGCGACCAGGCCACACCGGCCACGATCAGCAGGCAGGTGGCAGCCACGGCAGCGCTGCCCCATCGCCTCTGCTTTTCGCTCTGCGCAACCCTCATGGGTTTCTTTCCCGCTTGTGCCGCACCCGCCACAGCGTTTACACCGCCTGCATTGCGTTGCCAACTTTCGCCCGATGACAGGCTTGGCCGGTCGGGGTTAAGATTGGGTCAACAGGCCGGATCCGGAGAGTGCCATGACCACCAGAAAGCCGCTCGTCATCGTTACGCGCAAACTGCCCGACGCGGTGGAGACCCGGATGATGGAACTGTTCAACACCCGGCTGAACAGCGATGACCGCCCCATGACCAAGGCGGAACTGGTGGAAGCGGTGAAAGGGGCCGAGGTGCTGGTGCCCACGGTCACCGACCGCATTGACAAGTCCGTCATCATGCAGGCCGGGCCGCAGCTCAAGCTCATTGCCAATTTCGGCAACGGCGTCGACAATATTGATGTTGAAACCGCCATTACCCGCGGCATCACCGTCACCAATACGCCCGGTGTTCTGACCGAGGATACCGCCGACATGACCATGGCGCTGATCATGGCGGTGCTGCGCCGGGTGGCGGAGGGCGCCACCATCATCGGTCCGGACAAGCAGTGGCAGGGCTGGTCGCCCACCTGGATGCTGGGGTCGCGCATTGGCGGCAAGCGTCTGGGCATCGTCGGCATGGGCCGCATCGGCACGGCGCTGGCACGGCGCGCCAAGGTGTTCGGCATGCAGATCCACTATCACAACCGCAAGCCGGTGAATGCCCGGCTGACCGAGGAACTGGAGGCGACCTATTGGGAAAGCCTCGACCAGATGCTGGCCCGCATGGACATTGTCTCGGTCAATTGTCCGCATACGCCAGGCACCTATCACCTGCTGTCGGCGCGGCGGCTGAAGCTGATGAAGAAGGATGCCATCATCGTCAACACGGCGCGCGGCGAGATCATTGACGAGAATGCCATGGCGCGCATGCTGGAGGCGGGCGAACTGGGGGGCGTCGGGCTGGATGTCTATGAGCATGAGCCGGCCATCAATCCGCGCCTGGTGAAGGCCCGCAATGCGGTGCTGCTGCCGCACATGGGGTCGGCCACGCTGGAAGGCCGCATCGACATGGGCGAGAAGGTGATCATCAACATCAAGACCTGGGTGGACGGCCACAAGCCGCCGGACCGGGTGTTGCCCGCCATGCTGTGACCGTCTGCCGCCCCGCCCGGCGGCGGTGCGGTTTCCCCTGCCCTGGGCAGTTGCCCTTGCGGGTGCGAGCGGCTAAACCCCGTGGCCAAAAGAGGGGCGCACATCAGCACGCCCCGTGCCATTGAGCGGGGCCTGGACAGTGACCGAACCATTTCTGCATTTGAACGGTAACGGCGGCAACCATGCCTTTGACACGCTGCCCCAGCCCGGCCCCAACACGCCGGAACAACTGGCCAGCGACCTTTTGAAGAAGCTGGCCTTCTCGGTTGGCAAGGACCCCGCCGCCGCCGAAGGCCACGACTGGCTGAAGGCCGCCATTCTGGTGATCCGCGACCGGGTCATCGGCCACTGGCTGAAGTCGGTGCGCGAAACCGTCACCCATGAGACGAAGCGGGTCTATTACCTGTCCATGGAGTTCCTGATCGGTCGGCTATTGCGGGATGCCGCCAGCAATCTCGGCCTCTATGACAATCTGCGCGCCGCCTTCACCAGCCTTGATGTGGATGCCGACATTGTTTCGGCCCTGGAACCGGATGCGGCCCTGGGCAACGGCGGCCTGGGGCGGCTGGCCGCCTGTTTCGTCGAAAGCATGGCCTCGCTCGGCATTTCCGCTTTCGGCTATGGCATCCGCTATCGCTATGGCCTGTTCCGCCAGATCATCATTGACGGCAATCAGGTGGAACTGCCGGAGGACTGGCTGGCGCACGGCAATCCGTGGGAGTTCGAGCGCCGCGAGCGCGCCTTTGAAATTGGCTTTGGCGGCGTGGTGGAAACCCGCAATCAGCCCGACGGCACCAGCGAAAGCCACTGGAAGCCCAATGACCGGCTGCTGGCGGTGGCCTTCGACACGCCCATTTGCGGCTGGAAGGGCGGGCGGGTGAACACGCTGCGCCTGTGGAATGCGCTGCCCATTGACCCGATCAAACTCGACCAGTTCAATTCCGGCGACCACATCGGGGCACAATCCGAGGAGGCGCGCGTCGACTCCCTGACCAGGGTGCTCTATCCGTCCGATTCGTCCCCGGCCGGGCAGGAACTGCGCCTGCGCCAGGAATATTTCTTCACCTCGGCCTCGCTGCAGGATCTGATCCGCCGCCACATGCGCCAATACGGCACCATCCGCAATCTCGCCGACAAGGCCGCGATCCAGCTCAACGACACCCACCCCGCCATTGCGGTGGCGGAACTGATGCGGCTGCTCATCGACCAGCACCGGCTGGCCTGGGACGAGGCCTGGGCCATCACCCGCGCCACCATTGCCTATACCAACCACACACTGCTGCCGGAGGCGCTGGAAAGCTGGCCGGTATCGCTGGTGGAACGGCTGTTGCCGCGCCACATGCAGATCATCTACGCCATCAATGCCGGGGTCATTGCCGATGCCCACAAGAAGGCGATGATCGACTTCGGATTCCTCGGCGCCATTTCGCTCATCGACGAAAGCAACGGCCGCCGCCTGCGCATGGGGCAACTGGCCTTTGTCGGGGCGCATTCCATCAATGGCGTGTCGGCGCTGCATTCGGAGCTGATGAAGAAGACGGTGTTCAAGGACCTGAACACGCTCTATCCCGGCCGGATCAACAACAAGACCAATGGCATCACGCCGCGGCGCTGGCTGTTTCAGGCCAATCCGGGCCTGACCCAATTGATCCGCGGGGCCATCGGCGACGGCTTCATGGACAATGCCGAGCACCTCATCGAGCTTGACCGCTTTGCCGATGATGCGTCCTTCCGCGACCAGTATGCGGCGGTGAAGCGGGCCAACAAGCAGCGGCTGGCGCAGCTGATGGCAACGCGCGCCGGGGTCCACGCCGATCCCAACGCCATCTTCGATGTGCAGATCAAGCGCATCCACGAATACAAGCGCCAGCTTCTGGGCATTCTCGAAGCCGTCGCCCAATACAACGCCATCAAGGCCAATCCGGCAGGCGACTTCGTGGCCCGGGTGAAAATCTTCGCCGGCAAGGCGGCAGCCTCCTATTTCGAGGCCAAGACCATCATCCGGCTCATCAACGATGTGGCCCAGGTGATCAATGCCGACCCCGACATGAAGGACCGGCTGAAGGTGGTGTTCCTGCCCAACTACAATGTGACGCTGGCCGAGATGATCGTGCCGGCGGCCGACATTTCCGAGCAGATTTCCACCGCCGGTATGGAGGCCTCCGGCACCGGCAACATGAAGCTGGCGCTGAACGGCGCCCTGACCATGGGAACGCTTGACGGCGCCAACATCGAAATCCTCGAACACGCCGGGGCCGACAATGTCTTCATCTTCGGGCTGACCGCCGCCGAGGTGGCGGAAGCTCGCCTCAAGGGCCACAATTCCCGCGCTTTGGTGGAGGGCAACCCCGTTCTCAAACAGGTGCTGGACCAGATCGGCTCCGGCCTGTTTTCACCCAGCGAACCGGGGCGCTATCAGGGCCTGGTCAACCGCCTGCTCGATCACGATTACTTCATGGTCACCGCCGATTTTGCCGCCTATCTCGCGGCCTTCGGCAAGGCCGAGGCGGCCTGGCGCGAACCGGCCCGCTGGCAGGCCATGGCGGTTCACAACACCGCCCGGCTGGGCTGGTTCTCCTCCGACCGCACCATCCGGCAATATGCCAGCGAAATCTGGTCGGCGCCGGTGACATAATTACGGTTGCCACGGCCCGCCCGGCGGCTTCATAGTGGGGGCCAAGGGGTGAGTTCATGGCCCACAACAGGCTCGATCGCAAAGCAGCCGAAGCCATCGTCAGCGGATGCCATGAGGATGTGTTTGCGGTTCTCGGCCTGCATGACACGGCCCATGGTTTTATGGCCCGCTGCTTCCTGCCGGGGGCCGAGACGGTGGAAGCGCTGGACCTTCAGGGCCAGCCGCTGGGCCCGCTCAGCCGCATTCACGAAGCTGGCCTGTTTGAGGGGCCGGTTGCCCTGAAGCAGCGCAGCCTGATGCAGTTCCGTGCCCGCCGGGGTGATGCCGTCTGGACGGTGACCGATCCCTACAGTTTCGGCCCGGTGCTGGGACCGATGGATGATTATCTGGCGGCGGAGGGCACCCATTACCGGCTCCACGAAAAGCTCGGCGCCCATGCCATGGTGCATGGCGGGGTGAAGGGGGTGCATTTCGCCGTCTGGGCGCCCAATGCGCGGCGCGTCTCGGTGGTGGGCGACTTCAACTATTGGAACGGTGCCGTTCATGTCATGCGCAAGCGGCTGGCCACCGGCATGCATGAAATTTTCATTCCCGTCGCAGAGGTGGGCCAGCTTTACAAGTTCGAGATCATCGGGCCGGACGGTGCCGTGCTGCCGCTGAAGAGCGACCCCTATGCCTTTGCCGCCGAATTGCGCCCCGGCACGGCCTCGCGCATTACCGACATCAGCGGCTTTGAGTGGAGCGATGGTGACTGGCTGAAGGCCAGGGCCAGCCGCGACCACCGGCGCGCGCCCCTGGCCATCTATGAAGTGCATGCCGGGTCCTGGCGGCGGGGCGCGGACAACCGCTTTCTCAGCTATGACGAACTGGCCGAGCAGCTCATCCCCTATGTGCAGTGGATGGGCTTCACCCACATTGAATTCCTGCCGCTCAACGAACACCCCTACGACCCGTCCTGGGGCTATCAGCCAACCGGGCTTTATGCGCCCACCTCGCGCTTTGGCGATCCCGCCGGGTTTGCCCGTTTTGTGAACCGCGCCCATGAACAGGGCATCGGCATCATCTTGGACTGGGTGCCGGGCCATTTCCCCACCGACCCCTCGGGGCTGGCGCGTTTTGACGGCACCGCCCTTTACGAACATGCCGATCCGCGCCAGGGCTTCCATCCCGACTGGAACACGGCCATCTATAATTTCGGCCGCACCGAGGTCACCTCCTTTCTCATCAACAATGCGCTGTTCTGGTGCGAGGTCTATCACGTCGACGGGTTGCGCGTGGATGCGGTGGCGTCCATGCTCTATCTCGATTATTCGCGGCGCGAGGGCGAATGGATCCCCAATGTGCACGGCGGGCGCGAAAATCTCGAAGCCATTGCCTTCCTGCGCCGCCTCAATGAGGTGGTCTATGGCGCGCACCCCGGCATCATGATGATTGCCGAGGAATCGACCTCCTTTCCCGGCGTGTCGCAGCCCACATCGGCGGGGGGCCTCGGTTTCGGCTTCAAGTGGAACATGGGCTTCATGAATGACACGCTGGCCTATATGGCGCGTGATCCCGTCTATCGCCGCCACCACCACAGCCAGATCACTTTCGGCCTGCTTTATGCCTTCTCGGAAAATTTCGTGCTGCCGCTGAGCCATGATGAGGTGGTGCATGGCAAGGGCTCGCTGCTGGCCAAGATGGGGGGCGACGACTGGTCGAAATTCGCCGGGCTGCGCGCCTATCTCACCCTGATGTGGGCGCATCCCGGCAAGAAGCTTTTATTCATGGGCCAGGAACTGGCCCCATGGCTGGAATGGAGCGAGAACCACAGCCTGGACTGGCATCTGGAGGCGCATGCGCCGCATCGCGGCCTGCAGCTTCTGGTGCGCGATCTCAACCATCTCCACCGCGACCTGCCGGCGCTGCACGGCCGCGACAGCGAGGGCGAGGGCTTTACCTGGCTCATTACCGATGACCATGACAATTCGGTGTTCGCCTGGGCGCGCTTTGCCGGTGACGCCGCCCCGGTGGTGCTGATTGCCAACCTGACACCGGTGGTGCGCGAACACTATGAGCTGCCCATGCCGCGCGCCGGGCGCTGGCGCGAACGGCTGAACAGCGATGCCCAGGCCTATTGGGGGGGTGGACTGGGCAATGGCGGAACCGTCCATGCCGAGCCTGTTGGGGGGGGCGGCTTTCCGGCCCGGGCGCGGCTGCTGCTGCCGCCCATGGCCAGCCTCATTCTGGAATTTGACTGTGACGACACAAGGGATTCCCATCCATGACCCAGGACCGAAAGATTGCCTCACTGTCACGCGATGCCATGGCCTATGTGCTGGCGGGCGGGCGCGGTTCGCGTCTGATGGAACTCACCGACCGGCGCGCCAAACCGGCGGTCTATTTCGGCGGCAAGACCCGGATCATCGACTTCGCCCTCTCCAATGCGCTCAATTCCGGCATCCGGCGCTTTGGTGTGGCCACCCAGTACAAGGCCCATTCGCTGATCCGCCACTTGCAGCGCGGCTGGAACTTCCTGCGGCCCGAACGCAACGAGGGCTTTGACATTCTGCCGGCCTCGCAGCGCGTGTCCGAGGACCAGTGGTATAACGGCACGGCGGATGCGGTCTATCAGAATGCCGACATTGTGCAGGACTATGCGCCCGAACACATGGTCATTCTGGCGGGCGACCACATTTACAAGATGGATTACGAACTCATGCTGCAACAGCATGAGGACCAGGATGCCGACGTGACCGTGGGCTGCCTTGAGGTGCCCAAGAAGGATGCCTCGGGCTTTGGCATCATGCATGTGGACGAGAAGGAGCGCATTGTCGACTTCATGGAGAAGCCCAAGGATCCGCCCACCATTCCAGGCAAGCCCGACATCTGCCTTGCCTCCATGGGCATCTATGTGTTCCGCACCAAATTCCTCTTTGACCTTCTGACCGAGGATGCGGCCAATCCCGACTCCTCCCATGATTTCGGCAAGGACATCATTCCCAAGGTGGTGAAGCACGGCAAGGCGGTGGCCCACCGGTTCGCCAATTCCTGTGTCCGGTCCAATTTCGAATCCGAACCCTACTGGCGCGATGTGGGCACGGTGGACGCCTATTGGGAGGCCAATATCGACCTCACCGCCACGGTGCCGGCGCTTGACCTCTATGACCGCGAGTGGCCGATCTGGACCTTCTCGGAAATCACCCCGCCCGCCAAATTCGTCCATGACGAGGACGGCCGGCGCGGCATGGCCATTTCGTCGCTCGTTTCCGGGGGCTGCATCATTTCCGGCGCCAGCCTGCGGCGCACACTTCTGTCCACCGAATGCCGGGTCAACTCCTACTCGCATCTGGAGGAGGCGGTGGTGCTGCCCTATGTGCAGGTGGGGCGCAAGGCGCGGCTCAAGCGCGTGGTGGTGGACCGCGGCGTCATCATTCCAGACGGTCTGGTGGTGGGCGAAGATCCCGAGCTTGACGCCAGGCGCTTCCGGCGCACCGCCCAGGGCATTTGCCTCATCACCCAGCCCATGCTGGACAAGCTTCCGGCATGATTGTTCTTTCGGCAGCCTCTGAACTCTATCCGCTGGTCAAGACGGGCGGCCTTGCCGATGTGGCGGGCGCCCTGCCCGCTGCCCTTGCCGCCCAGGGCGTGCGCATGGTGAGCTTTGTGCCCGGCTACCCGGCGGTGCTGACGGCGTTGGCGGAGGCGGAAGTGGTTCACCACTTCCCCGAGCTGATGGGCGAACCGGCACGCATTCTCAAGGGTGTTGCGGCGGGGGTGGAGGTTCTGGCGCTTGATGCGCCGCATCTGTTCAACCGCGCGGGCAACCCCTATCTCGGCCCCGATGGCCGCGACTGGCCCGACAATGCCCAGCGCTTTGCCGCCTTTTCCAGTGCGGCGGCCATGGTGGCGCGCGGCCTCATTGCCGGATTTCAGCCCGACCTGGTGCATGCCCATGACTGGCAGGCCGCCCTGACGGCGGCGCACATGCATTACGGTGGCGGGCCGCCCGCCGTGGTTACCATTCACAATCTCGCCTTCCAGGGCCTGTTTCCGGCCTCGGTGTTTCCGCTGCTCGGCCTGCCGCCGCAGGCCTTTGCGGTGGAGGGGGTGGAATATTATGGCGGCCTGAGTTTCCTCAAGGGCGGGCTGGCCACGGCGGCCGCCATCACCACGGTGAGCCCCAGCTATGCCGAAGAAATCCTCGGCCCGCGCGAGGGCATGGGGCTGGACGGGTTGCTCAGGGCGCGGGAGAGTGTCCTCACCGGCATTCTGAACGGCATTGACACGCGCATCTGGGATCCGGCCAGCGACCCCCTTATTGCCCAGAGCTATACGGCCAAGTCGCTGGCCAGGCGCAGCGCCAACCGCAAGGCATTGGCGCGGCGCTTCAACCTGAAGGCCGATGATGGCTTGCTGGTGGCGGTGGTGAGCCGGTTCACGGCGCAGAAGGGCATTGATCTTCTGGCCGCCGCGATTGCGCCCCTGGTCCGTGATGGTGTGTCCTTTGCCCTGCTTGGTTCCGGCGAGCGCGGGCTGGAGGAGGCGCTGGCCCGCGAGGCTTCGGCGCAGCCTGGCCGGGTTGGCCTCATCACCGGCTATGACGAGGCGCTGTCGCATGTGGTGCAGGCGGGGGCGGACGCCATTCTGGTGCCGTCGCGCTTTGAGCCCTGCGGCCTCACCCAGATGTATGGTCTGCGCTATGGCGCGCTGCCCATTGTGGCCCGGGTGGGCGGCCTTGCCGATACGGTCATTGACGCCAATGAGGCCGCCCTTGCGGCCGGGGTGGCCACCGGCTTCCAGCATGCGCCGGAGTCAGCCGATGCGCTGATCCACGCGGTGCGCCGGGCCCAGGCCCTGCACCGCCGCGGCGGCCCGTGGCAGGCACTGCAGAAGAACGCCATGGCCGCGGATGTGTCGTGGGCGCGTTCGGCCGCCCGCTATGCTGCCCTCTATTCCTCTCTGAGCAAGGTTTGACATGAGCCCGATTTTGACCGTCGCCACCACGCCCTTTTCCGACCAGAAGCCCGGCACCTCGGGCCTGCGCAAGAAGGTGACGGTGTTTGCCCAGCCGCACTATGCCGAGAATTTCATCCAGTCGATCTTCAACGCGCTGGAGGGCTATGCGGGCAAAACACTGGTGCTGGGTGGCGACGGGCGGTTCCTGAACCGCGAAGTCATCAAGACGGCGCTGCGCATGGCCGCCGCCAATGGCTTTGGCCGGGTGCTGGTGGGCCGGGGCGGCATTCTCTCCACCCCTGCCGCCTCGCATGTCATCCGCAAGCACGGCGCCTTCGGCGGCATCATTCTGTCGGCCAGCCACAATCCCGGCGGGCCGGAGGGCGACTTCGGCATCAAATACAATGCCGGCAATGGCGGCCCCGCGCCGGAGAAGATCACCGACCGCATTTTCGCGCTGAGCAAGACCATCACCGCCTACAAAATTCTTGACGGCGCCGCCCCCGACATCGACCGGCTGGGCGAAAAGAAACTGGGCGGCATGGTGGTGGAAGTCATCGACCCGGTGGCCGACTATCAGGCGCTGATGGAACAGCTGTTCGACTTCGATGTCATCCGCAGCGCCCGCCAGCGCGGTCTCACGGTGCGGTTTGACGCCATGAGCGCGGTGACTGGTCCCTATGCCAAGGCCATTCTGGAGGATGCTCTGGGTTTCCCGCGCGGCACGGTGGTGAACGGCACGCCGCTGCCGGATTTCGGCGGCCATCACCCCGACCCCAATCTGGTCCATGCCAAGGATCTCTATGAGCTGATGATGAGTGCCGACGGGCCGGATTTCGGTGCGGCGTCTGACGGCGACGGCGACCGCAATCTCATCATCGGCAAGCAGCAGTTCGTCACACCTTCGGACTCGCTGGCCCTGCTGGCGGCCAATGCCCATCTCGCCCCCGGCTATGGCAAGGGGCTGGCCGGGGTGGCGCGCTCCATGCCCACCAGCGGGGCGGTGGACCGGGTGGCGGCAAGGCTTGGCATCAAGTGCTACGAGACGCCCACCGGCTGGAAGTTCTTCGGCAATCTGCTGGATGCCGGGCTCATCACCCTGTGCGGCGAGGAAAGTGCCGGCACCGGCTCCAACCATGTGCGCGAGAAGGACGGGCTGTGGGCGGTGCTGCTGTGGCTCAACATTGTGGCGCGGCGTCAGGACAGTGTGCGCGCCATGGTGCAGGCGCACTGGCGCGACTATGGCCGCAACTATTATTCCCGCCATGACTATGAAGAGGTGGACGCCGAGGCCGCCAACGGCCTGATGAAGGCCCTGCGCGATGGCCTGCCCGGTCTTGCCGGCCGCAAGGCCGGGGCGATGACGGTGACGGCGGCGGATGACTTTGCCTACCACGATCCGGTGGACGGTTCCGATACGGGCCAGCAGGGCATCCGCCTTCATTTCGACGATGGTTCGCGGGTCATCTACCGGCTGTCCGGCACCGGCACGGCAGGGGCGACGCTGCGCGTCTATATCGAGAAATTTGAACAGCACGACATCAATCAGGAGACGCAGAAGGCGCTGGCCGATCTCATCCGCTTCGCCAACGGCACGGCGGAGATTGCCCGGCGCACCGGGCGCAAAACGCCGAGTGTCATCACCTGATGGGGCGCGCACTCGCCATCACGGCAGGAAGGGTCCATCCGCTGGGGGCGACCCCCGGTGACGGCGGGGTGAATTTCGCCGTGGCCTCGCGCCATGCCACACAGGTCTTTGTGCACCTGTTCAGCGGTGACACTGAAAGCCACCGCTTTGCCCTGCCGGGGCGCGACGGCGATGTGTTCCACGGTTTCATTGCCGGGCTTTCGGCGGGTCAGGCCTATGGCCTGTCTGCCGAGGGGCCATGGGATCCGGCGGCGGGGCAGCTGTTTGATGCGGCCAAGCTGCTGGTGGATCCGCACGCCACGGCCCTGGACCGGCCCTTCCGCTGGCATGCTGATCTGGCGGCGCGCGGGGTGGACACGGCAGGGCTGGTGCCGCGCGCCCTGGTGCAGGAGGGGCTGGCCCCCGTGACGCGGACCGCCCGCCCCCCCGGCGTCATCTATGAAATCAATGTGCGCGCCTTCACCATGCGCCACCCCGATGTGCCGGAGGCGCAGCGCGGCACGGTCAGCGCACTGGCCCACCCCGCCATTGTCAAACACCTCAAAACCCTTGGTGTTGACACGCTGCAGCTGATGCCGCTGGCTGCCTTCATCGACGAGCGCCATCTGCCGCCGCTCGGCCTGGCCAATGGCTGGGGCTATAATCCGGTGCAGTTCTTTGCCCCCGACCCGCGCCTTGCTCCCCGCGGCGTGGCGGAAATCCGCGACACGCTGGCCGCCCTCCATGATCAGGGTTTTCAGGTGGTGCTGGACGTGGTGTTGAACCACACCGGCGAAAGCGACCTTCAGGGGGCCAGCCTGTCGCTGCGCGGTCTCGACAATGCCAGCACTTTCGCCTGGGCACAGGGCCAGCCGGTCAATGACACGGGCTGCGGCAACACGCTGGCGCTGCACCAGCCCCTGGCCTTCAGCTATGCCTTGGCGGCGCTCCGCCACTGGGCGGGTCTCGGTTTTGACGGCTTCCGCTATGACCTTGCCACCGTGATGGGGCGCAGCCCCCAGGGCTTCAGCCCGGAGGCGCCCTTTCTGGCCGCGGTCACCAGTGATCCGGCGCTGGCCCCTTTGCTTCACATTGCCGAACCCTGGGACGTGGGGCCGGGCGGCTATCAGCTGGGCCAGTTTCCGCCGCCCTTTGCCGAGTGGAATGACCGGTTCCGCGACGAGGTCCGCCATTTCTGGCGTGGTGATGCCCATGCCCACCAGAGCTTTGCCACGCGCCTGGCGGGATCGTCCGACCTGTTTGCGGCCCGCCAGCGCAGGCCCTCGGCCTCGATCAATTTCGTGGCTGCCCATGACGGTTTCACGCTGGCCGATGTGGTGCGCTTTGACCACAAGGACAATGACGCCAATGGCGAGAACAACCGCGACGGCAACAGTTTTGAGCCGTGCTGGGTGAGCGCCACGCCCGAGGCCGACGTGGCCGCCCTCATGACCTCGCTGTTTCTGGCGCGGGGCACGCCGATGCTGACGGCGGGCGACGAGATGGGGCGCAGCCAGCAGGGCAACAACAATGCCTATGCCCAGGACAATGAACTGACCTGGCTGGACTGGCAGGGCGCCGACCTGGGCCTTGTGGCGCTTGCCTCGGCGCTCATTGCCTTCCGGCGCCAGCACGCCTCCTATTTTGCCGACCGCTTTCTCACCGGCGCGGCGGCGGATCCGTGCAGCCCGCGCGATGCCGAGTGGTTTGCCGCCACGGGCCGGGCGCTGTCAGATGACGGCTGGCAGGCGGCGCATCTTGACGTGCTGATGCTGGCGCTGGGGGCGGCGGACGAAGGCTCCCGGCTGCTGCTCATCTTCCACCGCGGGGGCGAGGCCGCCGACATTACCCTGCCCGCAGCCGGTGAGGGCCTGCACTGGGCGGTGGCCGACCCGGTCTTTGCTCCGGTGATCACCGTGCGCGGCGGTATGGCCAGCATTGCCGCCCGCAGCGTGGCGGTGCTGAAGGAGGTGATGGCGGGCAAGGGCCGGTCGCGCAGCTGCGACCGCATGGTCAAGGCGGTGGCAGAGGCAGCGGGCCTGGCCACGGCGTGGAACGATCTTGATGGCGTGGTTCACCAGACGCCGGTGGACACACTCCGCCATTTGCTCCGTGAACTGAGCATTGACGCCGAGACGCCTGATGCCGCGCGCGCCGCCTGCCAGAGGCTGACGGCGCGGCACCACAGTCCGCGCAGCCATGTGGTGGCGGCGGACCGGGCAGCCATGCTGGCGCTGGGTGACGGCGCGGCGGGTTTTCCGGCCCGCGCCCTGACCCTGACGCTGGAGGGGGGAGAGACACGAACGATCACGCGGCCCGGCGGAACGGCGGAACTGACGCTGCCGCCGCTGCCTGCGGGTATTCACAGGCTGGCGGATGAAGGTGACACCCACACAATCATTGCCGCGCCGGAGCAGTGCTATGTGGCCGACACCATCGGGCGCGGTGAAAAATCTTTCGGCCTTGGCAGCCATCTCTATGCGCTGCGCTCTGACAATGACTGGGGCATTGGCGATTTCACCACGCTGCACGGCTTCATGACGGAAACGGCACAGGCGGGCGGGCGCTTTGCCGGCATCAACCCGCTCCACCTCATGTTCGTCAACGACCGCGAGCGCGCCAGCCCCTATCAGCCCGATGACCGGCGCAAGATCGACCCCCTCTATCTTGATGTGACGCGCGTGGCCGGAGCGAAACCGACTGCGGCGGAACTGGCCGAGGCGGCCAGGCTGCGCGCCCTGAGCCATGTGGATTACAGCGCCGTGTGGGCGCTGAAGGACAGGGTATTGCGGCGGGCCTTCGGCGGCGGCGATGCCAAGGCCTATGCGGCCTGGCTGCAACAGCAGGCCGAGGGGCAACTGGCCGCCGCCGTCAACAACACCGGCCTGGCCTACGGGCTCTACCGCGATCTGGCGCTGGGTTCCGGCCTCGACAGTGCCGAGGTGAAGGGGGATACCGGCCTGTTCATCACCGGCGCCTCGCTCGGTGCTCCGCCCGATGCCTTTGCCCGCAGCGGCCAGGTGTGGGGCCTGCCGCCCATGAATCCGCTGGAACTGGAGGCGCGCGGCTTTGAACCCTTCCGGGCTCTGCTGGCCGCCAACATGCGCCACGCCGGCATGATCCGCATTGACCATGTGCTGGGCATGGCGCGGCAGTTCTGGGTGCCGCAGGGGGCGGCGGGTGCTGACGGCACCTATATGACGATACCGCTGGAGGTGATGGCCGCCATCATCGCGCTGGAAAGCCAGCGGGCGCGCTGCATGGTGATCGGCGAAGACCTCGGCACGGTGCCGGAGGGATTGCACCGGGTGATGCGCCGCCGCCAGATCTTCTCCTGCGTGATGATGTGGTTCGAGCGTGACGGCCTCAGCTTCCGCGATCCCGCCCACTACCCGCGCGAGGCGCTGGCCGCCCTGTCGTCGCATGATCTCAAGCCCTTCATGGGCTGGCGGAGAACGGCTGCGGCGGATGATGTGGCAGCGCTGGAACGGGCGGTGGCGCAGAAGGGCCTGATCCAGCCCGATCTGATGGCGGCCGCCCATGGCATGGTGGCGGCGTCACCCTGTCTGTTCATGCAGGTGCAGGCCGATGATCTGACGGGGGAGACGGAGCCGCTCAATGTGCCGGGCACCGACCGCGAAAATCCCAACTGGCGACGGCGGCTGGCGCGGCCCGTGGGCGAGATCACCGGCACTGCCGCGGCGCGCGCCGTGCTCAACGCGGTCCGCGAGGGGGGACGCTGATGCGCTACAGGATCCTGTCGTCCGAGGTGGTGGCCCATGTCTGGTCCAGGGTCCATCGTGTTGTGGTGCGCCAGCGCCGCGCCGACGGCAGCGAAGAGGAACTGATCCGCGAAGTCATTGACCATGGCGGCGCGGCGGTGGTGCTGCCCATCGATCCGGCGCGCGGCATGTGCCTGCTGGTGCGGCAGATGCGGGCCGGTGCCTTCTTTGCCGGGCATCATGAGCCGCTGCTGGAAGCCTGCGCGGGGCTGCTCGATGATGATGACCCAGAAACCTGCGCCCGGCGCGAGGCGCTGGAGGAGCTGGGCTGCCGGGTGCACGACCTCACCTTCGTGCTCAAGGCCTTTGCCACGCCGGGGGCGCATACGGAGTTTCTGCACTTCTTCACCGCCCGCTACGGGCCGGAAGACCGCATTGCCGCCGGGGGTGGTGTGGCCCATGAGGGTGAGGACATCGAGGTGGTGGAA
Source organism: uncultured Alphaproteobacteria bacterium (assembly GCA_937873445.1). Classification (GTDB taxonomy): domain Bacteria; phylum Pseudomonadota; class Alphaproteobacteria; order Rhizobiales; family Aestuariivirgaceae; genus Aestuariivirga. The sequence continues at coordinate 107,720 of CALMWF010000039.1, read as the reverse complement.
ATGCCGCTGGCCGAGGCCCATGCACTCATTGCCACGGGCGGCATTGTCGATGCCAAGACCATCATTCTGCTGCAGCACGCCTGGGCGGAGCGCCCCGCCCTTCCTTAACGCCGCTTAACGAAAAAAATGCCGCAGGGGCAGATTTCTTCTTGAACCCGCCGCGCGAATCCATCATATGCGCGCTGCCCAAAGTCGCACGTGCCTTAAGGTCTCCCCAAAGCAACGACGGTGCGGGCTTCTGGTCTCTTCCGGTTCTCCACAGGCCGGGGTCACTGAGAGGCACCACGTTCTTGCGCCCCATGTGCGGCCGGCTTTCCGGTCAATCCAAGGCGAAACAGCTATCTCGTCCGCGTTTTCCGCGTTTCCATCGCGCGGGGGCTGCGGAGGAGCGCTGGCTCATCCCGATACTCTTTCGCCAGAGGACCGAAGCCATGACCGCCACTGCCCGCATTCTCGACTTCCTTGCCGAGCGCCGTCCCGAGGGTCCCTGCCTCGTCGTTGACCTGGAGGTGATTGCCGACAATTACCGCGCCTTCACCCATGCCATGCCGGACACCCGCATTTTCTATGCGGTGAAGGCAAACCCGGCGCCGGAGGTGCTGAAGCTTCTGGCCGACATGGGGTCATGCTTCGACACCGCCTCGGTGCCGGAGATTGAAATGGCGCTGGCCGCCGGGGCAGACGCCTCGCGCATCTCCTTCGGCAACACCATCAAGAAGGAGCGCGACATTGCCCGCGCCCATGCACTGGGTGTTGGGCTCTATGCCGTGGACTGCATCGAGGAAGTGGAAAAGGTGGCGCGTGCCGCGCCCGGCGCCAAGGTGTTCTGCCGCATTCTCACCGATGGCGCGGGGGCGGAATGGCCGCTGTCGCGCAAGTTCGGCTGCGACCCCGCCATGGCCAGGGATGTGCTGATCCGGGCCCATGCCCTCGGCCTCACCGCCTATGGCATTTCCTTCCATGTCGGCTCGCAGCAGACCCGGCTTGAAGCCTGGGATGTGGCGCTGGGTGAGGCCAAGGCGATTTTCGATGCTCTGGCGGCGGAGGGCATCACGCTGTCCATGGTCAATCTCGGCGGCGGTTTTCCCACCCGCTATCTCAAGGCCGTGCCGGGCACCCACAGCTATGCCAATGCCATTCACGATGCGCTGGCCCGGCACTTCGGCAATGCGCTGCCGGAAACCATCATCGAGCCGGGCCGCGGCATGGTGGGCAATGCCGGGGTGATCAAGGCCGAGGTGGTGCTGGTGTCGAAGAAGCACGCCAATGACAACCAGCGCTGGGTCTATCTCGACATCGGCAAGTTTGGTGGTCTGGCCGAAACCATGGACGAGGCGATCCGCTATCCCATCACCACGGGGCGCGATGGCGATGCGCTGGGTCCGTGCATTCTGGCGGGGCCAACCTGTGACTCGGCCGATGTGCTCTATGAAAAGACGCCCTATCCGCTGCCGCTCACCCTTACGGTGGGCGACGAGGTGCTGATCGGGGCCACGGGCGCCTATACCACCACCTATGCGGCGGTGGCTTTCAACGGCTTTGCGCCGCTTCAGGCCTTCGTCATCTGAGCGTCATTGCCAGACCCCAGGCAGGCTCCATGCGGGGCCTGCCGCCTCTCACCTTTGCCGGGGAGTTTCCACCATGACCCTGATCCGTGATGAAATGCCCTTTGACGTTGCGGCGCGCGAGGCGCTGCTGGATGCCGCCTTCGGCGCGGGCCGCCTGAGCAAAACGTCGGAGCGCCTGCGCGAGGGCAGGCTGCCGGCGGCGGGGCTGGCCTTTGCCGCCGTTGATGACACCGAACGGCTTCTGGCCACGGTGAGGCTGTGGCACATCCGCGCCGGGTCAGCGGGGGCTGCCCTGCTGCTTGGCCCGCTCGCCGTAGGCTGCGGGGCGCAGGGCCAGGGCCTGGGGGCAGCGCTCATGCGCCATGCCCTGAACACCGCCCGGGTGCTCGGCCATCGCGCCATTCTGCTGGTGGGCGACCTGCCCTATTACGCGCGCTTCGGCTTTTCGCCGGCGCCGACATCGGGGCTGGTGCTGCCCGGCCCGGTGGATCGCGCCCGTTTCCTGGGGCTTGAGCTGAAGGCCGGCGCGCTGTCCGGCGCGCGGGGACTGGTGACAGCGACCGGCGCGATGAGTGCAGCCGCACAGGCCGCATGAGGGCCATCGGCAGTGGGGGTGACCCGGCCACCTGGCATCATTCTGGCGGCACTGGCGGTGCAGTTCATCTTCGACGGCATCCGCCAGGTGCTGGCCGCATGGAAAAGGCCCGGATGTCGCCATCCGGGCCTTTCCGTCCAGCCGGAGCCGGAATTACTTCTTGCGCAGCGAGTCGCGGATCTCGGTCAGCAGCTCTTCCGTCTTGGACGGAGCGGGCGGCGGCGGCGGCGGCTCGGCCTTCTTCATGCGGTTCGAAACCTTGACCATCTGGAACAGGATGAAGGCCAGGATCAGGAAGTTGATGAGAATGGTGAGGAAGGCGCCAAGACCCAGAACCGGGCCCTGCTTGACGGCGTCGGCATAGGCCGGCGCATTGACCGCCGCAGACAGCGGCAGGAAGACGTTGTCGAAGTTCACGCCACCGGTGATGGCGCCGACAACCGGCATGATGAGCATGTTGACGATGCCGTCAACGATCTTGCCAAAGGCACCGCCCATGATCACGCCGACGGCGAGATCAAAGGCATTGCCCTTGAACGCAAAGTCCTTGAATTCTTTCCACATGGAGAACCCCCAAGTTTATGTTCTGTTTTACGGGACCAGATTCGTCGCTTGCCCCGCCTCTGCTTAATCCATTGGTCTAATCTGTAAAGCCCGAACTACGGGCTTTTGCCCAGCAATCTTGGTGCTGGACGGGGGGGAGACCATGGGTAAAATGGCCTGACGCAAGGGGAATTTCGCCATGCTGGTGAGTTGGGGTGTGCTGCTGGCGGGGCTCGGCTATGTCGGCCTGCTGTTTGCCGTGGCCACCTGGGGCGACCGGGCGAGCGCGGCCGGGCAAGGCGCACGCGGCGCGCGCCCCATCATCTATGCCCTGTCGCTCGGGGTCTATTGCACCTCCTGGACCTATTTCGGCTCGGTGGGCGAGGCAAGCCGCTCCGGTTTCGGCTTCTTTGCCATCTATTTCGGGCCCATTCTGGTGTTCATCTTCGGCTGGCGGCTCATCAGCCTCATCGTGGCCATTGCCAAGCGCGAGAACATCGCCTCCATCGCCGACTTCATTGCCGCCCGCTACGGCAAGAACCAGATGCTGGGGGCGCTGGTCACGGTCATCGCGGTGTTCGGCGTGGTGCCCTACATCTCGATCCAGCTCAAGGCGCTGTCATCGTCGCTGGAAACCATGATGCTGGCCTCGGGCTGGACCGCTTCGGCGCTGTCGGCGGGGCCCATGGGTTCCAACCTGGCGGCGCTTGTCACCATGGCGCTGGCCGCCTTCGCCATTCTGTTCGGCACCCGCCACATTGACACCACCGAACACCAGGACGGCATGATCCTGGCCGTGGCGGTGGAAAGCGTGGTGAAGCTCATGGCCTTTCTGGTGGTGGGCCTGTTTGTCACCTTCAGCATGGCCGGGGGGCCGTCCCATTTTCTCGATCTCATTGTGGCCCGGCGCGACATTGGCCAGGTGTTCACCGCACCGCCGGATTATGGCCGCCTCATCACCATGATGGTGCTGTCAATGTTCGCCATCATCCTGCTGCCGCGCCAGTTTCACGTGCTGGTGGTGGAGAACACTTCGCGCTCTGACGTGCGCCGGGCGGCCCTGCTGTTTCCGCTTTATCTGGTGGCCATCAACCTGTTCGTGGTGCCCATTGCCATTGCCGGGCTGGGCATGGCGTCGGGGGCCGATGCCGACACCTTCGTTCTGGCCCTGCCGGTGGCGGCGGGCAACACGGTCATGGCCATGGTGGCCTATATCGGCGGCGTTTCGGCGGCCACCGCCATGGTCATTGTCGAGACGATTGCCCTTTCCATCATGGTGTCGAACAATCTGTTCGTGCCGCTGTTTCTGGCCCGCAACCGCTTCACCGGCGCCCCCCAGGACGACATGGGCCGCGCCCTGCTGGTGATCCGGCGCTGGACCATCGCCGGCATTCTGATCCTCGCCTATGCCTATTACTGGACGGCGGGCACGTCGGCGGCACTGGCCCAGACGGGGCTTCTGTCCTTTGCCGCCGTGGCCCAGTTCGCGCCGGCCTTCTTCGGCGGCATGATCTGGAAGCGGGCCACCGCCCTTGGCGCCATGGCGGGCATTGCCGCAGGCTTCACCATCTGGGCCTACACGCTGCTCATCCCCTCCTTCGTGGAGTCGGGCTGGCTGCCGCAACAGCTTCTCGACCATGGCCCCTTCGGCCTCATGAGCCTGCGCCCGCGCCATCTGTTCGGGCTGGAGGCCCATCCGCTGACCCATGGCGTGCTGTGGAGCCTCATGGCGAATGTGCTTTTCTACCTCACCTTCTCGTTCCTGCGCCGGCCAAGCCAGATTGAACTGTTGCAGGCCCATGCCTTTTCCGCCCAGGACGCGCCCGGCTCGGCGGGCACGGGCTTCCGCATCTGGCGTTCCACCATCACCAACGGCCAGGTGGAGGAGATGGTGGCCCGCTATCTCGGGCCGGAACGGACGCGGGCTGCCTTTGCCGGCATGGCGGCGGAACGCGGCATTGATGATGACCCGATGCAGGAGGCCGATGTGCGGGTGCTGCGCTTCGGCGAACATCTGCTGGCCTCGGCGGTGGGGGCGGCGTCATCACGTCTGGTCATGGCGCTGCTGATGGAGCGCCATTCCAAGGGTTCGCGCAACGCCCTGCAACTGCTCGACGATGCCTCGGCGGCCATTCAATACAACCGCGACCTTCTGCAATCGGCCATCGACAATGTGCCTCAGGGCATAGCGGTGCTTGACCGCGACCTGTCGCTCATCTGCTGGAATGCCCAGTACCGGGCCCTGCTCAGCCTGCCGGACGAGCTGGCGCGGGTGGGTGTGCCGCTCAATGAAATCGTTTCGGCCCTGCTGCGCCGGACCTTGTCGCCGGAACTGGTTGCACCCGAGGTGGTGGCGGAACGCTGCCTCAGGCTGGCCGAACACAATGAGACCTTCCGCGAGCGGCTGACGGAAAGCGGCAGGGTGATTGACCTGCATTCCGACCGCATGCCCGGCGGCGGCGTGGTTTTGACCTTCAGCGATGTGACCGACAGCGTGCGCACCGCAGAGGAACTGCGCCAGGTCAATGAGACGCTGGAGCGGCGCGTCATGGAGCGCACCGCCGAACTGACCAAGCTCAACGACGAACTGGTGAAGGCCAAGGCCGAGGCCGAAGCCGCCAATCTGTCCAAGACCCGCTTTATTGCCGCTGCCAGCCACGACATTCTGCAGCCGCTCAACGCAGCGCGGCTTTTTACCTCGTCCCTGGCCGAGCGCGAGAAGAAGCCGCAGACGGTGGAATATATCCGCAATGTCGATGCCTCGCTGGAGGCGGTGGACGACATCATCACCACGCTTCTGGACATTTCCAAGCTCGACGCCGGTGCGGTGAAGCCGGAGCCGCAGACCTTCGCGCTGCAGGAACTGTTTGACGCGCTGGAGCGCGAGTTCAAGCCGATGGCGGCGGAGAAGGGCCTGACCCTCACCATCGTCAAAACCCGGGCGCTGGTGCGCTCCGACCGCAAGCTCACACGCCGCATCCTGCAGAACCTCGTGTCCAACGCCATCAAATACACCAAGAAGGGCCGCATTCTCATGGGCTGCCGCCGCCGCGACGGGCAGATTGTGGCCGAGGTGCATGACACGGGCCTTGGCATTCCGCCGGACAAGCTGAAGCTGGTGTTCCGCGAATTCGAGCGGCTGGGCCAGGACAAGGGAGAGGAACCGGGGCTGGGCCTTGGTCTCTCCATTGTCGAGCGGCTGAGCAAGGTTCTGAAGCATCCGGTGACGGTGCGCTCGACTGTGGATGTGGGGTCGGTATTTGCCGTGGCCATGCCGCACATGCGCGGCGTGGCCGAGCCACAGGCCGCAGCGGCCACACCGGCGCGCGCGCCCACCCGGTCACTGGCGGGCCTTACGGCACTGGTGGTGGACAATGAGGCGGCCATCGTGGAGGGCATGACGGCCCTTCTCGAAGGCTGGGGGGTGACGGTGGAACAGGCCTACAGCGCGGCGGAAGCGGTGCATGTGGCCGAGACGGCGCGAAGCCCCATTGATGTCATCCTGGCCGACTATCACATTCACCGCGAAGACGGCATTGTGCTGATTGAAAGCCTGCGCAGCCGCCTGGGGGGCAAGGTGGCTGCTGTGCTCATCACCGCCGAGCAGTCAAAACCGGTGCAGGACCAGGCGGCGGCCGCTTCCATTCATTATCTGCGCAAGCCGGTGAAGCCCGCCGCGCTGCGCGCCATCCTGTCGCAAGCGCGCAGCCAGCGCCCCGAGCGCGAGGCAGTGGTCTAACCGGCGGCCTCGCCGTCAATGCGGCCGGCGGCAATCACTGCCTGAGTGCGGCTGTCAACATCGAGCTTTTGCAGAATGGCCGAGACATGAGCCTTGATGGTGGCTTCAGACACATTGAGCTTGTAGGCAATCTGCTTGTTGAGCAGGCCTTCGCGCAGCATCATCAGCACCCGCACCTGCTGCGGCGTCAGCGTGGCAATGCGGCGGGCCAGTTCGTCATTCTCGCGGTCACGGTCCGAGGCGGAGGCAGCCGCCTCCGGCGCCCAGACATCGCCCTCCAGCACCATGGTCACCGCCTTGCGGATCTGATCGGCCGGAGTTGACTTGGGAATGTAGCCCGAAGCGCCGAGATCCAGAGCACGGCGGATGACGGCGGCGTCCTCGGTGCCCGAGACGATGACCACCGGGACGGCGGGAAACTGGGCGCGCAGATAAACCAGGCCCGACAGGCCCTGCACCCCCGGCATTTTCAGATCAAGCAGCACCAGATCATAGTCGGCGTCCTGTTCGAGAAGCCCGTTCAACTGGTCGAGGCTGCCTGCCTCGCTGATCCGATCGGGCTTGAAGGTTGAAGACAGCGACGCCTTCAACGCATCACGGAACAGGGGGTGGTCATCCACGATCAAAACCCGCCGTTCTGCCATGCCGTCCTCACCACCTGAACTCCACCTGTCAAAAATCTAGCCTCATGTTACACTTTCGCCAAGGTTTGATTGCAGGCGGGAGAGGATTGATGAACGGAACCCAGAAAATGCGGCAATTATTTCCGGAACGCCTGCCCTATGACACAGGCAGGCTGCGGGTTTCCGCCCGCCACGAAATCCATTACGAGCAATGCGGCAACCCCCAGGGCAAGCCGGTGGTCATCCTGCATGGCGGGCCGGGCGGCGGCATTATCCCCGTTCTGCGCCGCTTTCACGATCCTGCCCGCTACCGCATGGTGCTGTTTGACCAGCGCGGCTGCGGCCAGTCCACGCCGCATGCGGAACTGGCCGAAAACACCACCTGGGATCTGGTGGCCGACATGGAGCGCCTGCGCCAGCATCTGGGGCTGGCGCGCTGGCAAGTGTTTGGCGGTTCCTGGGGATCAACGCTGGCGTTGGCCTATGCCGAAGCCCACCCCGAACGGGTGACCGAACTCATCGTGCGCGGCATTTTCCTGCTGCGGGAAAAGGAAATCCGCTGGTTTTATCAGGAGGGGGCGGGGGCGCTGTTTCCCGAAGCCTGGGAAGACTATCTCGCGGTCATTCCGCAGGCCGAGCGTCACGATCTGGTGGCGGCCTATCACCGGCGCCTCACCGGCCCCGATCCGGCTGAACAGTTGCGCGCCGCCAGGGCCTGGTCGGTGTGGGAGGCCCAGACCTCGTCGCTGCTGCCCGACCCCAAGCGCGACCAGGCCTTTGCCGACGCCCGCTTCGCCCTCGCCTTCGCACGCATCGAGTGTCACTACTTCATCAATCGCGGCTTTTTCAGCGACGACGGCCAGTTGCTCGCCAATGCCCATCGCCTCCGCGACATTCCCGGCGCCATCGTGCAGGGCCGCTATGATGTGGTCTGCCCCGCCATGTCGGCCTTTGACCTGCACCGGGCCTGGCCCGCTGCCAGCTATGCGGTGGTGCCGGATGCGGGCCATGCCTCGGTGGAGCCGGGCATTGCCGATGCCCTGCTGCGGGCGACGGCACGCTTCGCGGGGGAAAATTGATCAGCGGCCCCCTTTTCGCCGCAAAATGACCCGCGCTTTGCCCCACCTTCGCTGCCGTCACGCCCCCTTCGGGGACCACCCTCAAGGTCATAGAGAGGGCGGGGACGGGCAATATTCCCCTGCAATACAAGTTTGATCCGTACGGCTCCTGTCGCCGTCCCGAGTTGTGCGGGTCATCGGCCCGCCTGTGCCACCGGTGCAGGCGGGCCACATTATTTTTACCCCGGCCCCAACGGAAACGCTCTCACGCGGGCTGAGGCCGTGCGGGCCGGGGGTGCGCAGGCCCCGCGGCAGACCGCTCCCCCTTGACCTCTGTTTTGCCAAGCCTGCGGTGCCCCGCCCCCAACGGAAACGCTCTCACGCTGGCTGAGGCCGTGCGGGCCGGGGGTGGCCCTAACCGAAACGCTCTCTCGTGGGCTGATATTTCGTTCCTGTTTTATTCCGAATCGTCTATCGTGGCGGCATGAGCCTCGACACCATCGTCTTTGTCATCGGCCAGCATCCGGTGACGCTCTTGGAATTCATCCTCTGGCTGGGGGGCCTTGGCCTTGCCCTGCTGGTGCTGGCGGTGATTTTTGCCTGGCGGGGGCTGCGCGGCCGGGCGGCCGAACGCCAGGCGGTGGAAGCCCGCGCCCAGGAACTGGAATATCGCCTGGCCGAGGTGGCAGGCTCGCTCAAGAACTTTGCCGAACAGGCCCAGGGCCAGCAGGCGCTGATGACCCACACGCTGAACGAGCGCCTCGATCAGGTGTCACTGCGGGTGGGCCACGGTCTTTCCGATCAGGCCGAGCGCACCGCCCTGTCGCTCAGCCGCCTGCATGAGCGGCTGGCGGTCATCGACACGGCGCAGAAGAACCTGACCCAGCTCTCCTCCGAGATGGTGAACCTGAAGGACATACTGGCCAACAAGCAGACGCGTGGTGCCTTTGGTCAGGGCCGCATGGAGGCCATCATCCGCGATGGGCTGCACGCCACGGCCTATGCCTTCCAGCCCACCCTGTCCAACGGCACCAGGCCCGACTGCCTGATCAAGCTGCCGGATTGCACCCTGCATCTGGTGATTGACGCCAAGTTTCCGCTGGAGGCCTTCAACGCGCTGAAGGACTGCCGTCACGAGGCCGACATCCGCGCGGCTGAACAGCGGCTGCGCGCCGATGTCTCGAAGCATGTGAAGGATATTGCCGAGAAATACCTCATCGATGGCGAGACCCACGAGACCGCCATCATGTTCGTGCCATCGGAATCGATCTATGCCGAACTGCATGAGCGCTTCGAGGACGTGATCCAGAAAGCGCACCGGGCGCGCGTCATCATTGCGTCACCCAATGTGCTTCTGCTGCTGGTGCAGACCATGCAGGCGATTTTCAAGGATGTGGCGATGCGCGAGCAGGCCCATACCATCAAGGCCGAGGTGACCAAGCTGCTTGATGACGTGATGCGGCTGAAGGAGCGCGTGTCCGACCTGCGCCGCCACTTCGATGCGGCGGGCCAGGACATCGAGAAGATCGGCATTTCCTCCGACCGCATTGCCAAGCGCGGCCTACGCATCGAAAACCTTGAGGTGGAGGAGGCTCCGGCCCTGGGCGCCGAGGCCAAGCGGCCGCGGCTGGTCAGCCGCAACGACGGCTGACCCCGTGGTGAAACGCCCGCTTGCTCCGCGGCGCAAAGGCCGCGATCATGGCGCCAGACCTTCCGGACGGACCGCCATGGATTTTTCCCCGCTCAATGATCACCCGCTGCGCCAGAGCCTGGCCGATGAGCTGCATGGCCGACCGGGCCAGTCCATCACCGCGCCCGCCCGCATTCTGCACATGGCCTTTGTGACCGCCGAGGGTGATGCCGACCCGCAAGGTGCCCTGGCCGCCCTGTGCGCCAGACTGGCGGTCGCGGCCCCGGACACAGGCAGCCTTCATCACACCATCCTGCTCAAGGACGGGCGGCTGCGCTTCGAGCGCCACGGCGAGTTCTACCGGCTCAGTCTGGTGACCAGGGGCGGTGCCTCAGCCCTGCCCGCCGCGCTGCCCGCCGACTGGGCCAGTGATTTTCCGGGGCGGCGGCTTGTTTCCATCATCACTGACATTCTGCCCAAGTCGGTGAAGGCCCCCACCGAAGCCGCCATGGTGGCCCATTTCGGCCATGACGACATTGCCGCCTCACGCGTCAATGACGGGCGCGCCCTGGTGCTCACCGATTTTCGCATTGCCGCCGACGGCCACACCCATATGGTGATCTATGACCGGGGGCTGGCGCCGCGCCGCATGGGCCGACTGATGCGCCGCCTGCATGAGATCGAGACTTACCGGATGATGGCGCTGCTGGCGCTGCCGGTGGCGCGCAGCCTGCAGAAGGATCTCGCGCCGCTGGAAAAATCGCTCATCACCACCATGGTTGCGGGCAGCGAAGCCGATGAGCAGGCCCAGCTTGAAACCCTGAGCCGGATTGCCCGCGGGGTGGAGACCATGAGCAATCTCTCCACCTTCCGCTTTGCCGCCAGCCGCGCCTATGCGGCACTGGTGGCCCAGCGCCTGAAGGAGCTGGAGGATGAAAGGATTTCCGATTTCCCGCGCATTTCCGTGTTCTTTGCCCGGCGCTTTGATCCGGCCATGAAAACCTGTGAGGCGGTGGCGGCGCGCATCGGCGATCTGGCGCGGCGGGCCGAGCGCGCCTCCAACCTGCTGCGCACCCGGGTGGACATTGCGCTGGAACACCAGAACCAGCAATTGCTGCGCTCCATGGAAAGCCGCGCCCGCCAGCAGCTCATGCTGCAGGAAACGGTGGAAGGCCTGTCGGTGGTGGCAATCTCCTATTACCTCTACGGCATTGTTTCAAAGTTTGCCGCCGGACTGTCGGACTATCTCACCGGCCATGCGGTGAAGGAGCTCGACCTTGTTCTCATTCCCGCCGTGGTGCTGGTGGTGTGGCTGTCGCTCAGGGCGCTGAAGAAGCGGGTGCACCGCCATGGCGACCACGGCTGAAGCTCACAGGCTGGCCAGCACATCGGCAAACTGGCCGAGGGCAGCACGGCCCTTTTCGGTCAGGGCGTAAACACCGCGCGCCTCGCGGGCAAACCAGCCATAGACATCGGCCTGCAGCAGGGCGGCAGCGCGGGCCACGCCGGTGTCCTGTCTGAGCGTTGCCACCTTCTGCGGTCCTGCCGCCAGTGCGCGGGCCACACGCAGCGCATCCTGGCGATAGGCGGTCATGACCGGACGGCGGGTCTGGCCGCCCTCATTGCCGTCACCCCGGCGGTGCTGAAATTCCTTGAGCAGCCGGGCCCGGCGCGGGGCCGAGGGGCGCGGCGCATAGGGGCCGGGATCAAGCCTTGCCTCGACATGCCGGCCATTGACCAGCAGAAGCCCCAGACCCAGGCGGCGGCACAGGCGCAGGATGGGCGCCCAGTCGCGGCGCGCCTGCTCGGGCACGGCGAGATAGACGAGATCGGCCAGCGCCAGCCGGTCCACCCCCTGCAGCAGCAGCGGCAGGGTGAAGGCGGTTTTCAGTTCGACAATGACCGGTGGCTCATCGGCGCGCCGGGCCACCACATCGCAGGATGTGACCTCGGCCTTGACCTCATAGCCCTGGCTTTCAAGAAAGCGTTTCACCGCCGGATAGAGATCAGTCTCACGCAAATCTGCCGCCCCTGTGTCGGAGCGGCAGATTACGTCAGGCGGATGTGGCGGTCACGCCGATTATGTCTTACTTGCTGATGAAGACCTCGGCCATCACGGCATTCTTGATCTCGTCAAAGGCCTCGGCCACATCCTTGTCGTCATCGACGACGAAGAAATTCCTGTCCGGGTCGGTGGCGCAGTTTTCCAGGCGCTTGCGGGTTGAACTGTCGTTCAGGTCATAGGCCAGCGTGATGATGGTGATGCCGGAGGCCTTGGCATTGCTGCACAGCTGCTCGAGGTTGTCTTCACCCTGGGCCACCGAGCGCACCCCGCTGGGGCCGAAGGCCGGTTCGGTCTGCATGCCGTCGGTCAGCACGATCATGTATTTGCGGGTTTCGCTGTCGGAATAGGCAACACCCCCGGAAAACGGCGCGTTGGGCGACAGCAGGTGATAGCCAAACTCCACGCCCAGGGCGATGTGGGTCCAGGCATAGGGCGTCATGGTGTCAAGCTGGCTGCGCACGCCGGCAAAATCAGTGCTAAGGGGCCGCACCTTCAGGCCGTGGCTGGCATAGGGGCCGCAGCCATTGCTCAGGTGGTCCGGCGCCTGGGGCTGACCCCATTTGCTGGTGTTGGCGGCGGTGGGGGTGGCGTCGGTGAGGTTGTCGGGATAGGGCCTGTCCTGGGTGCAGCCGGTCCAGGTGGTGCCGGCCGTCTGGTCCAGCACATACTCGCCCGGCAGGCTGGCATAGACATGGTGTGAGAACGGCACGAGGCCGAACTTAACCTTGTCGGGCTTGGCGGTGGACAGGTCGTCCACCAGTTTCATGGCCGCCTTCTTCATGGCAACGTATTTGACCTGGCTGCCCGCCACGTCATTCATGGAATTGGAATAGTCGAGCACCAGCGCAATCTCGGCCTTGCGCCCTTCGGGAATGGAAATCTCATTGCCGGCTTCAACGCTCAGGCTGTTGATGCCGGCCACCTTCATCAGAGTGGTGGGAATGCTGGTATTGACCGAGCCGGTGACGGTGCTTCCGGAAACGGCAAAGGACACGGCATAGACGGTGGCATCAAGACCGGAATTTGCCATGTTGGCGGCGAAGGTGTCGGTGCCGATCTGCTGGCGCTGGGCGGGGGTGGCGCTGTCGGCCACCGCCGCAGCAAGGCTGGCTGCGTCAAGGGCCGTCTGCAGGCTGGCATGCAGCGACGAATAGCGGATCAGGTCAATGCCCGCGCCGGCCGCCAGCAGCATGGGCACCGCCGCCAGACCGGTCGCCAGTGCCACCGTGCCGCGGTCGGCGGCGGTGAAGCGCTTGGCCATCTGAAACAGGCGGGAAGTCAGGGTCATCGGTGGCTCCATGTCTCAAACCGGAACGGTCCGGCGGGGTTTGAGTGTCAGGGAGCAAGGGCCGGTCCGAAGCGGGGCCAGAGCGGCGCCAACCGCAGGACAGGGTTTCCAATCGGTTAACGGGACGGTTCAATTCGATTCAAATGGCAGGCCAGTGACGCCTATACCGGGCGGCGGGCACGGATGGCGGCCGTCAGCGTGCCTTCGTCGAGATAGTCCAGCTCGCCCCCCACCGGCACGCCATGTGCCAATCTGGATGCTGCCACGCCCGAGCCTTCCAGGCGCTCGGTGATGTAATGGGCCGTGGTCTGGCCCTCCACCGTGGCATTGTTGGCCAGAACCACTTCGCGCACCGCGCCGCCCTCGCAGCGGGCGATGAGGGGGGCAATGGACAGGTCCTCCGGCCGCACCCCCTCCATGGCCGACAGCGTGCCGCCCAGCACATGGTAAAGCCCGTTCCAGGCGCCGGCCCGCTCCAGCGCCCACAGGTCGCCCACCTCCTCAACCACGCAAATGCTGGTGCGGTCGCGCGCCGGGTCGGCGCAGACCGAGCACGGGTTCACGGTGTCGACATTGCCGCAGACGTGGCAGACCTCGATCTTGTCACCGGCATCAGCCATGGCCGTGGCCAGGGGCTGCAACAGGCGTTCGCGGTTCTTGATGAGGTGAAGGGCCGCCCGCCTGGCCGAGCGCGGGCCAAGCCCCGGCAGTTTGGCCAGAAGCTGGATGAGGCGTTCGATTTCGGGTCCGGCGGTGCGGCGCATGGGGCGGTCAGAAGGGCAGCTTCATGCCCGGCGGCAGCGACAGGCCGCCCGTGACCTGCTTCATCTCCTCGGCCACGGCGGCTTCGGCCTTGCCCTTGGCGTCGTTGCAGGCGGCAACGATGAGGTCTTCGAGAATGTCCTTCTCGTCGGCCTTGAGCAGGCTTGGGTCAATGACAATGCCGGTCATCTGCCCCTTGCCGGTGAAGGTTACCCTGACCACGCCGCCACCGGACTGGCCGGTCACGGAAACATGGTCGAGCTTGGCCTGGGCGTCGGCCATGCGGCTCTGCATGGCCTGCACCTGCTTCATCATTTCACCGAGATTCTTCATCGCTGTCTTCCACCATGGTCAGGATTTCAGGGTCACGAACATTGTCAATGCGGGCACCCGGAAAGCGGCGGAGAATGGCCTGCACATCGGGATTGTTCTCAGCATCGCGGAAGGCCGAGGTGCGGGCCTCCTTCTTCTGCTGGGCAATGGGGCGCTCGCCGCCCTCGCGGGCCAGCAGCACCATCCAGCGCTGGCCGGTCCAGGCTTCAAGCTTGCGGGCCAGCTCATTGGCAAGCTGGGGACTGCCACCCGGTTCCAGAGCCAGTTCGATCTGGCCGGTGGTGACGCGGATGGGGCGCACGAAGCGTTCGAGATCGCTTTTGAAACGGAGGTCGCGCTTTTCCGCCGCCAGCGCCACAATGTCGGCGAAGCGGGCGAAGGCACGGGGGGCGGAGGCGCCCTCGGAGTCCTGCGGCGCCGGGGCGGGCGCGCGGGCGAGCGCAGGTGCCGCCGTGCCGCTGCGGTCAGCCTGTGACGGGCCCTGCGGCTCCGGCGCGGGGCGTTGGGGGTCGGCCTTCGGGCGGGCGGGCGGTGGTGCGGCCTCGGCTACACCAGCGCGCGCCAGCCGGGCCAATTCCTCCGTGGGCGGAAGATCGGCGGCATGGGCCAGCCGGATCAGCACCATTTCAGCTGCGGCCATGGGCTGGGCGGCATCGCGGGTTTCGGCAATGCCGCGCAGCAGCATCTGCCAGGCGCGGGTGAGGTGGGCCATGGCCAGGCGCTGGGAAAAGTCGGCGCCCGCCTTCTTTTCAGCCTCGGTGCGGCTTGAATCAGCCAGGGCGCCTTCGCGCACCACCTTGATGCGCGTAACCCAATGCACGAAATCGGCGAGGTCGGTGAGAATGGTCTGCGGGTCACCGCCCGCCTCATACTGGCTGGCCATTTCGGCCAGCGCCCGCGGACCATCACCGGCCATCACGGCGTCGAACAGGTTGATCACCCGGCTCTTGTCGATGATGCCCAGCATGGCCGTCACATCGGCGGTCTTCACGGTGCCGTCACCATAGGCAATGGCCTGGTCGAGGAGCGACAGACCGTCACGCACCGAGCCTTCGGCGGCGCGCGCAATGAGGCGGAGGGCCTCATCCTCGGCCACGACGTTTTCCAGTCCGGCAATGCGGGCATAGTGCTGGGCGAGCAGGGCGGCATCGAGGCGCCGCAGGTCAAAGCGCTGGCAGCGCGACAGAATGGTGACCGGGACTTTTCGGATCTCGGTGGTGGCGAAGATGAATTTCACATGCGGCGGCGGTTCCTCCAGCGTCTTGAGCAGCGCGTTGAAGGCGCTCTTGGACAGCATGTGGACTTCGTCGATGATGTAAACCTTGTAGGCGGCCTGAACCGGCGCATAGCGCACCGATTCGATGATCTCGCGCATGTTGTCGACGCCGGTGTTGGAGGCGGCGTCCATCTCGATCACATCCATGTGGCGGGATTCGAGAATGGCCTCGCATTGCGGCGTCAGTGCCGCCATGTCGAGGGTGGGGCCGCCGGGGTAGTTCAGGGCCCGGGCAATGAGGCGGGCCGTGGTGGTCTTGCCGACGCCGCGCACGCCGGTGAGCATATAGGCCTGGGCGATGCGGCCGGTGGTGAAGGCGTGGCCGAGGGTGCGCACCACCGCCTCCTGACCGATGAGGTCAGAGAAATCCTTCGGGCGGTATTTGCGGGCGAGAACGCGGTATCCCGTGGCATTCGCGCCGGTGGCTGTGTCGGTCATGGCGGCGCTCGGGAGAATAGAGGTGGGAGGCTGGACAAACAACCCGCATGAATCTCGTTGGGGCTGCTACCTTCCGGTCCTGACCCGGTTGGCGAGCAATGCGCCTGCCGCCAACCTCCCGCCCGCTATATCGGGGTTCCGGAGCGGAAAGGCAAGCCCTTCAGCCTGCCCCCCACAGGGCCAGCGCATGGGCGCGGATATCTCCGGGCCAGTCGGTGGTGAGCGCGGCAAAGCCGCTGCGGTCCTCGGCAAAGAGGGCGCGGATGGCCGCCTCATAGGCCGGAAAATCCCCAGCCAGGGCCGTGAGAAAGCGATAGGCCCGCTCCTGGGCCAGTTTGCGCGCGGCGGCCGGGTTGGACTGGCGGCGCGCCTCCTCCACCAGTTTGCGCAACGCCACCGAAGCCCCGCCCGGCTGGCGGGCCAGCCATTCCCAGTGGCGCGGCAGCAGGGTCACTTCGCGGGCCACCACGCCAAGGGCGGGCCGCCCCCGGCCGCGCGGGCCTGCCGGGGTCAGAGGGGCGGCAGCGGGGTTTTCGTAACGGGCGCGCCAGGCCGGCAGCCGGGCCAGGGCCTCGGCGGCACTGCCACTCAGGTCAATGTCGATCTGCCGCCCGGTCTGGTCGTCAAACAGCAGCACCCCGGGGGCGTGGGGGGCACCGGCGCGGTGGCAGGCCAGCGCCACCTCCTCCAGACTGCCGCTGGCCAGGCGCTGATGATGGTGAAAGGCGGTGTAGGTGGTGGCGGATTGATGGGTCATGGCATGTCCTGTCCCATATTATAATCCGGGTAATAATACCCGTCAAATCTATCCGGGTAATTTTAAGCACCACACTCTCACCAGTGTTCGCCAACCCGCTCGCGGAGCCTGGGCGGTGCAGGACGGGGATGCGAGGTTGCTGGCCGATTTGTTCAAGACCGGGGGTGAATTTCGCCCTAGGGTTTCCCCCCATAACCGGTGTGAGGGCCAGAAATGCAGTTCCAATATTCAATCCTGTATGTTCCCGATGTTGCAAAGTCCCTGGCCTTTTATGAGGCCGCTTTCGGCTTCAAGACCAGGTTTCTGCATGAATCAGGCGGCTTTGGTGAACTTGATACGGGGGCCACAACGCTGGCCTTTTGCAGCCTTGAACTTCTGCACACTCTGGGAAAGACACCGGGGCGGCCCGACCCACAGCGGCCAAGCTGCGAAATCGCCTTCACGACCCGCGATGTGGCACATGCCCTTGCCCAGGCGCTGGGCGCCGGTGCCCGTCTCCTGCAACCAGCAGAGGACATGGCCTGGGGGCAGACCACCGCCTATGTGGCCGACCCTGATGGCTTCGTCATAGAATTATGCACGCCCATGGCGGGTTGACGCCGTCAGGCAAAGGCCGGGGCTGACAATTGCTGGGCAAGGTCGGGAATGCGCCCCAATTGCCCCGGCGTGCTGCCAAACCACCGCTGCATAGACCGATTCATATGGGCCTGGTCGGCAAAGCCGGCAGCAACTGCGCATTCAGCCAGCGGCAATTGGGCCTGCAATATCAATCGAGCCGTTCGGCGGGCACGGGCCAGCGCCTGCCAGAAGCGTGGTGGGCGGCCGGTTTCCGTGACCATAAGGCGGCGAAAGCTGCGCGGGGACAGTCCGAGCTGCCGCGCCTGCAGCGGAAGAGGTTTGTCCTCTTCCGCGAGACAGGCCAAAGCCTCAGCAGCGGCGGCTGAACGCCTGGCCCCCTCCAGAATGCGCGGCAGCAGCCAATCCATATCCCGGTCACCCGCAACTGCGAGAAGAGTCGACACATGGCGCGGGAGCCGCACCCCCGGAAGAAGGCGCACCCCCGAAAGTGTCAGGCCTCGCTCCAGAGTAAAGGATTGCGTTTCATTGGCGAGGGGAAACCACAGGATATGCGGGCGCAAGCCCGGCTGGTGGCGCAAGATGAAATCCTGGCAGCCGTCCGGAATAATGGTGGCCACGGTGGCCTCCGTCAGGGTCACTGACCAGCGGTCGGCAATCAGCGCGTTTGACATGAACACAGGTTAGGGTCGCGCATCTGAGAGCGCAACGGCCAGAGCAATTGACGGGGGCGGGCCACACGCCTATTGCAGCGGCCATGACGGTTCGCCCCATCATCACGCTGCCCGACGAAAAGACGCTGCGCCAGCTTTCCCGGCCGGTGGCGGTGGACCAGGCCGCGCGCAGGCTGTTCGACGACATGCTGGAGACCATGTATGACGCGCCGGGCATTGGCCTGGCGGCCATTCAGCTTGGCGTGGCGCTGCGCCAGCTGGTGGTGGATATTTCCAAGGAACCGGAGACCAAAAAGCCCCTGTTCATGGCCAATCCGGAAATTGTCTGGGAGTCCGAGACGCTCAATGTCTATGAGGAGGGCTGCCTGTCCATTCCGGACTTCTACGAACTGGTGGAGCGCCCGGCCGAGGTCAAGGTGCGCTATCTCGACCGCAACGGCGAGGGCCAGGAACTGCACGCCAGCGGGCTTCTTGCCACCTGCATCCAGCACGAGATCGACCATCTGAACGGGGTTCTGTTCATCGATCACATTTCCAAGCTGAAGCGCGACCGGGTGGTCAAGAAATTCGCCAAGGCGGCGCGGCTCGGAAAGCTCTGACCATGCGCCTTGCCTTCATGGGAACGCCGGATTTTTCTGTGCCGGTGCTGGCCGCGCTGCTGGATGCCGGCCATGAAATTAGCTGTATATACAGCCAACCGCCACGTCCGGCGGGACGCGGCATGAAGGAAAAACCTTCGCCGGTTCAAGCGTTTGGCGAGGCCCACGGGATTGCCGTGCGGACCCCGGCCAGCCTGCGCGGAGCCGCGGAACAGGCGGAGTTTGCTGCGCTGCACATTGATGCGGCGGTGGTGGTGGCCTATGGGCTGCTTCTGCCCAGGGCCATCCTGGCCGCCCCCCGCTTTGGCTGCTTCAATGTCCATGCCTCGCTGCTGCCGCGCTGGCGGGGGGCAGCACCCATCCAGCGCGCCATCATGGCGGGGGATGATAAATCTGGCGTGTGCATCATGCGCATGGAGGAAGGACTCGATACCGGCCCGGTTCTGCTGCGCAGCGAGGTGGCCATCAGCGATCAGACCACGGCGGCCAGCCTGCATGATGCCCTCTCTGCTCTGGGTGCCCGGTTGATGGTGCAAGCTCTTGTAAATCCTGCCGATCCCGGCTTGGCGCAGCCCCAAGACGGTGTTACCTATGCCCGGAAGATCGACAAGGCCGAGGCAAAAATCGACTTTTCCCTGCCCGCCCGCCCTGTGCTGCGCCACATCCATGGCCTGTCGCCCTTCCCCGGCGCCTGGCTGGAAGTGAACGGGGCGCGGCTCAAGGTGCTGGAGGCGTCTCTCGCCGCCGGTTCCGGCCCGGCGGGGCGGTTTCTTGATGATGATCTCACCATAGCCTGCGGCGACGGTGCGCTGCGGCTGGAGCGGCTGCAGCGCGAGGGCAAGGCTCCCATGGAGCGGGCGGCTTTCCTTCGCGGTTTTGCCGTGCCCGCCGGAAGCGAGGTGGCCTGATGCCGCGCTACAAGCTGGAGATCGAGTATGACGGGCGGGGCTTTGCCGGCTGGCAGTCGCAGGCGCAAGAGCTGACTATACAGGATGCCATGGAAGAGGCGGTGCTGCGCATCAACGGCGAGCCCGCCACAGTGCAGGCGGCAGGCCGCACCGATGCCGGGGTGCACGCCACGGGCCAGGTGGCCCATGTGGACCTGGTGAAGGACTGGGAACCCTTTGTGCTGTGCAATGCGCTCAACGCCAATCTCCGCCCCCACCGGGTGGCGGTGGTGGCCGCCGAGCTGGCGGCGGCGGATTTCCACGCCCGTTTCAGCGCGGTCAAGCGTCACTATCTCTTCCGCATTCTGAACCGCCGCGCCCCCCCGGCGCTGGACAAGGGCCAGGTGTGGCATGTGCCGGTGAAGCTGGATGCCGAGGCCATGCATGAGGCAGCCCAGGTGCTGGTGGGCAACCACGACTTCACCACCTTCCGCGCCGCCCAGTGCCAGGCGCAGTCCCCCATCAAGACGCTGGACCGGCTCGATGTCATGCGCTTCGGCGAGTTCATTGAAATCCATGCCGAGGCGCGCAGCTTCCTGCACAATCAGGTGCGCTCCATGGTGGGGTCGCTGAAACTGGTGGGCGACGGGCGCTGGAACCGGCGCGACCTGAAACGGGCGCTGGACATGAAGGACCGGGCCGAATGCGGCCCCGTGGCGCCGCCGGACGGGCTCTATCTCATCAAGGTCAGTTACTGAAATAATCGTCGAGGATGCGGCGATAGACGCGCGCGGTGAGGCGGAGATCATCGACGCCGAGGCGCTCGTCGGTCTGGTGGATGGTGGCGTTGGTGGGGCCGAATTCCACCACCTCGCAATAATCCTTCACAAAACGCGCATCCGATGTGCCGCCTGAGGTGGAAAGCCTGGGGGCCACGCCGGTTTCATGCTCCACCGCCGCCGCCACCAGCGACACAAAGGGGCCGGGCCGGGTGATGAAGGCCTCTGCCCCCTCCACGGTTTCGGTTTCCCAGGTGCCGCCCATGGCCTCCTTCACCGCCGCCACCTCGCGCGCCACCAGGGCGCGCAGCGAGGCGAAGTCATGTTCGGTGGAATAGCGGATGTTGAATTTCAGCACGGCGCGCTGGGGAATGACATTGCCGGCGGGGTTGCCCACATCAAGGGAGGATATGGCCAGGGTTGAGGGATCGAAATGGGCGTTGCCGCGGTCGATCTCCAGCACGCTAAGCCGCTCCACCAGGCGGGCGAGCTTGGGAATGGGATTATCGGCCTTGTGCGGGTAGGCGGCGTGGCCCTGGCGGCCCGTCACCGTCACGATGAAGGACAGCGAGCCGCGCCGGCCGATCTTCATGGCGTCACCGACGCGGTCGGTGCAGGAGGGTTCGCCCACCAGACAATGGTTGGGCAGCCTGCCCTTGTCCTTCATCCAGGTGAGCACCTTGGCGGTGCCGTTGATGGCGGGGCCTTCCTCGTCGCCGGTGATGAGAAGGGAGATCTTCCCTCTTGGTGCTCCGTGTACGGAGAGATAATCGGTGAGTGCCGCCACAAAGGCGGCGATGGAGCCCTTCATGTCGGCTGCACCCCGGCCGTGGACAAAGCCATCGGCCACGGTGCCGTCGAAGGGCGGGAATGACCAGTCGGCGGCATTGCCTTCCGGCACCACATCGGTGTGGCCGGCAAAGCAGAAGTGCCGCCCCCCGCCGCCCAGTTCGGCATAGAGATTGTCCACGTCCGGCGTGTCGCGGTCGGAAAATTTCAGCCGGTGGCAGGCAAAGCCCAGGGGCTTCAACACGCTCTCAAGATGGCTCAGCGCCCCGCCCTCGGCGGGGGTGACGGAGGGGCAGCGGATCAGCGCCTGCAACAGCGGCACGGGATCGGTGGGCGTGTTTTTCATGGGGCCCTTGGCCTTCGCTCAATCCCGCAGCAGCTCGTTGATGGAGGTTTTGGCGCGGGTCTTTTCGTCCACGCGCTTCACAATGACGGCGCAATAGAGCGACGGCGAGGGCGAGCCATCGGCAAAGGGCTTTTGCGGCAGCGAGCCGGACACCACCACCGAATAGGGCGGCACGCGGCCCATGTGGACCTCGCCCGTTGTCCGGTCCACGATCTTGGTGGACTGGCCGATGAACACGCCCATGGATATGACTGATCCTTCGCCCACCACCACGCCCTCCACCACTTCGGAGCGCGCACCGATGAAGCAGTTATCCTCGATGATGGTGGGGCCAGCCTGCATGGGTTCAAGCACGCCGCCAATGCCCACACCGCCCGACAGATGGACATTCTTGCCGATCTGGGCGCAGGAGCCCACCGTTACCCAGGTGTCCACCATGGTGCCTTCATCAACATAGGCACCGAGGTTGACGAAGCTCGGCATCAGCACCACGCCGGGTGCCACATAGGCCGAGCGCCGCACCACGCAATTGGGCACGGCGCGAAAACCGGCGCTGCGAAATTCCTTCTCGCCCCAGCCGTCAAATTTGGAGGGCACCTTGTCCCACCAGCCGGACTGGCCGGGGCCGCCCGCAATATGGCTCATGTCATTGAGGCGGAAGGAGAGCAGCACCGCCTTCTTCAGCCACTGATTGACATGCCAGCCATCCGCCCGCTTTTCGGCCACGCGCGCCTTGCCGGAGTCGAGCAGGTTCAGCGCCTCGGCCACGGCCTCGCGCACTGGCCCGCGGGTGGCGAGCGAAATGTTGGCGCGGTCATCCCAGGCGGTTTCAATGATGGTCTGAAGATCGGTCATGTCGCTTCCTCGCACGGCGCAGGCAAACTAAACCCCCGGCCCCGCCTGTCAATGCCGTTCCGCCGTCAGCGCGCGCAGAAAGCCTGCGAGATCGCCGGTCTGGTGATCGACATGGGGCGGCAGGGTGGTGGTTTCGGCGTCCTGCCAATAGGCCCGGCGGTTCAGGAGATTGGCGTCGTGGTTGTCGGGCGAGGTGACCAGCACCGTGGTCATGCCGCGGGCGTGGGGAATTTCCAGATTGCGGGCAATGTCCTCGAACATGGCCGCGGTTTCCGGGCGGACGTTATGGCGCGCGAAGAAGGCGTCATAGGCGGGGGCCTGGGGCTTGGGGGCGAAATCGGCGTGAACAATGTCAAAAATGTCGCCGAAATGATGGGTGACGCCCAGCCGGGCCAGCACCTGGCGGGCATGGGGCACGGTGCCCGAGGTGAAGATGAGCTTGCGGCCCGACAGGCGGTGCAGGGCCTCGTCCAGCGAGGGGTCCGGCTGAACGGGCGAATAGTCAATGTCGTGAACATAGTCGAGGAACCCGTCGGGCAGCAGGCCGTGTTCCTTCATCAGCCCGCGCAGCGTGGTGCCGTGGCGGTAGAACAGATCCTTCTGGCGGGTTCTGGCCTCGGCCACGGTGATGCCGAACAGATTGGACACGAATTCGCCCATGCGCCTGTCGATCTGGTCGAACAGGCGACACGACGCCGGATAGAGCGTGTTGTCGAGATCGAAGATCCAGCAGTCGATATGGGCAAAGCCCCTCATACGCCGGCCCTGGACACGCGGGTGCCGACACCGTGGGGGGTGAGAAGCTCCAGCAGCACCGAATGCGGCACCCGGCCATCGAGAATGATGACGCCCTCAACCCCGGACTCGACCACCGCCACCGCGCTTTCCACCTTGGGAATCATGCCGCCGGTGATGGTGCCGTTGGCAATGAGGTCCGGCACATCGCCGATCCTCAGTTCGCTGATGAGTTCCTTCCGGTTGTCAAGAACGCCCGCCACATCGGTGAGCAGCAGAAGGCGCTTGGCCTGGGTGGCAGCGGCAATGGCGCCCGCCGCCGTGTCGGCGTTGACGTTATAGGTCTCGCCCTCCCAGGACACACCGACGGGAGCGATGACCGGAATGGCGTCCGACTTCATGATGGTGTCGAGGATTTCGGTGTTGATGCGGGCCGGTTCGCCGACATAGCCGAAGTCCACCGTCTCGATCTTGCCGGTGGCGGCATCGGTTTTCTTCTTCACCATGCGCTCGGCGATGATGAGGTTTCCATCCTTGCCGGAAATGCCGACGGCGCGGCCGCCCGCCTGCTGGATGGACGCCACGATGGATTTGTTGATGGCGCCTGCCAGAACCATCTCCACCACTTCCATGGTGTCCTTGTCGGTGACGCGCAGGCCCTCGCGGAATTCGGCCTTCACCGACAGCTTGTCGAGCATGCGGTTGATCTGCGGGCCGCCGCCGTGAACCACAATGGGGTTCAGTCCGCACACCTTCAGCATCACCATGTCACGGGCGAACTGGTGGGCGAGAACGGGATCGACCATGGCGTGGCCGCCGTATTTGACCACGATGACCTGATCGTCATAGCGCTGCAGGAAGGGCAGCGCCTCGGAGAGAATGCGGGCGGTTTCGTTGACGGGAATGGCGCGCTCACTCATGGGACCCTCCTGAGTCTGGACGGGCTTATAGGGCAATTGCAGCGCAGATAAAGGGCCTTGTCAGGCGGGCAGGAGCCCGGCGATGACGGCGCGCATGTCATCGAGGCCCAGCTGCTTTTCCGCCGAGGTGGCGAGCACCTGGGGGTAGGCGGCGGGGCGGCGGGCAATGGCCTCCGTCACTTTGGCGTGCACGGCCTCAAGCTCGGCGGCCTTGATCTTGTCGGCCTTGGTGAGGGCAATCTGATAGGTCACCGCCGCCTCATCCAGCATGGCCAGCATCTCAAGGTCGGCGGTCATCAGGCCGTGGCGCGAATCCACCAGCACGAAAACGCGGGTGAGGCCGGGCCTGCCCCTGAGATAGGCGCGCAGCAGCGCCTGCCACTTCTTCACCTCGGCCTTGGGCGCCTGGGCAAAGCCATAGCCCGGCATGTCCACCAGGGTCATGCGGCCTTCGCCCAGGTCGAAGAAATTCAGCTCGCGGGTGCGGCCCGGCGTGTTGGAGGCGCGGGCGAGATCGCGCACCCCGGTCAGGGCGTTGATGAGCGAGGACTTGCCGGCATTGGACCGACCGGCAAAGGCAATTTCCACCCCGGAGAGCGGCGGCAACTGCTCAAGCCTGGCCACACCGAGGCGGAAGCGGGCGGGGGCGGAAAACAGCCGCCGGCCGGCCGCCAGTTCATCCGCCGTGAGTTCTTGTGGCGCAGCACTCACGAAGTTTCGTTCTTCTTCTTCATGAAGGGAATGGAGTTGCGGATGTTGCCGAGAATATCAACCTCGGTGCCGTGCTTCTTCATGATGTAGCTCTGCTGCAGGATGGAGAGCAGGTTGGACCAGGCCCAGTAGATGACCAGACCCGCCGGGAAGGCACCGAGGGTGAAGGTGAAGATGACGGGCATCCAGTTGAACAGCGAGGCCTGCACCGGATCGGGCGGGGTCGGGTTGAGGCGCATCTGCACCCACATGGTGATGCCCATCAGCAGCGGCCAGATGCCGATCATCAGCATCGTCGGCGGCGTCCACGGGATGAGGCCGAAGAGATTGAAGACGCTGGTGGGATCGGGCGCCGACAGATCCCTGATCCAGCCGAAGAAGGGCGCATGGCGCAGATCAATAGAGGTGAGGATCACCTTGTAGAGGGCGAAGAACACCGGAATCTGGATGAAGATGGGCAGACAGCCCGACAGCGGCGAGACCTTCTCGCGCTTGTAGATCTCCATCATCTCCTGCTGCTGCTTCATCTTGTCCTCGGGATAAAGCTCCTTCAGCCGGTTCATTTCCGGCTGGAGTTTCTTCATCTTGCTCATGGAGGCATAGGACTTGTTGGCAAGCGGGAAGACGGCGAGCTTGACCAGCACGGTGACGATGAGAATGGCGACACCGAAATTGCCCACCAGCTGCTTGACCAGATGGAGCAGGCGATACATGGGCTTGGTGAGGAACCAGAACCAGCCCCAGTCGATCATCAGGTCGAACTTGTCGAGACCATGGGCATCACCCACGGCGGCAAGCGTGTTCACTTCCTTGGCGCCGGCATAGACCATGTCCTGATAGGAGACCTCTGCCCCCGGCGCCACGGTGAGCGGCACGGTGGCGATGTAGTCGGCCTGATAGACATCGCGACCCTGCTGATTGAGGTGCTGATAGGTGGCGTTGTTCTGGGCCTTGGGATCGGGGATGAGGGCGGTTGCCCAGTATTTGTCCGTGAAGCCCAGCCAGCCGCCGGTGGCGGCAACGCGCTGCGGCTCGGTTTTCTTGTTGATGTCCTTGTAGGTGAGTTCGGTCAGTTCACCGTCCTGCACGCCCAGCATGCCTTCAAAGAACACATAATAGCCCGCGGTCTTGGGCGTGTCCTGACGCTGGGTGCGGGCATAGGGAATGAGGGCCACCGGCTGGGCCGAATTGTTACGCACCGTCTGGGTGATGGTGAACAGATAATCTTCGCCGACGCTGATGGTGCGGGCAAAGACAAGGCCCTGGCCATTGTCCCAGGTGAGGGTGACGGGCTGGTTGAGTCCGAGGGTGGCGCCGGCGGGCGCCTGCCACAGGGTTCTGGAATTGGGCAGGTTCAGACTGACGCCCTGGGGCGCCACCATGCCCTGCTCGATAAACCAGGCATTGGCCGTGCCGGAGGGCGACAACAGGGTGATGATGGGGCTGGCGGGGTCCACCGTCTCGTGGAAGTTCTTGAGGTGCAGGTCATCCAGCTGCGCGCCCATGAGATTGATGGAGCCGGACAGGAGCGGTGTGTCGATGGCCAGACGCGGCGACGCAGCAAGGGCCTCGGCCCGGCTGGCAAGCTTGGCCACCTCGGTGCCGGGCACCACGGCGGTGGCCTGGCCCGCTGCCGGAGCGCCCGGCTGGGCCGTGGTCTGCGATGTCTGCTGCTGCGGCTGGGGGGCCGTCTTCGGCGTGCCGTAGAGGAACTGCCAGCCATAGATGATGACGATGGACAGGACGATGGCCAGAAGAAGATTCTTGGTGTCGGGGGTGGATGGCTGCTGCATGGCCTAGGTCCTGGTTGCGGCTTGGGTGTGATGCAACCGCTGAAGCGCGATCACGAGATCCTGTTGCAGGGCGCTGAAGGGGCGCTGGCCCGAGGTCATGCGCCCGATCAGAACATAATCATGCCCGGCCCGCGCCAGACCCGGCAGGGTGAGGCGGGCGGCCTCACGCAGGCGGCGCTTGATGCGGTTGCGGGTCACGGCGTTGCCCAGCTTTCTGGTGCAGGTGAAGCCGATGCGGGCGGCCTCGTCATCGCCGCGGGCGCGCATCTGCACCACCAGCCCCGGCATGGCCTGGGAGGCGGCACGGGCGGCGGCGAGAAAATCCTGCCTCCGCGTCAGGCGCTGCATGGAAGGAAGGTCAGGCCGACAGCCGCTTGCGGCCCTTGGCGCGGCGGCGGCTGATGACATTGCGGCCGCCAACGGTGGCCATGCGGCTGCGGAAGCCGTGCCGGCGCTTGCGGACAAGTTTGGACGGCTGATAGGTGCGCTTCACGTCAAATCTCCGTATCGATCAACCCCTCACCCGGCATCCGGCCCGCTGGCCTGGGCCGGACCCTGTCCGGCTGCCGTGGAGGTGGTTTCCTCATTCCCTGGAATTGGCGGGGCGTTATGGGCGAAAACCGCCCAAGAGTCAACGCGTTCCGATGGCGGCGTCCGCCCCGCTCTGGCTGGAACAATCACGGGCCGCTGGCATTATGGTGATGACCGCAGGATTGATTTATGATTTTGCCCATGAGCGCCCCCCTGGAAACTGAGCCGGTCTTTCCCCGTTCACGGCTGGGCGGGCTGTCAGGGAAATTGCTTGCCCTCATTCTTCTCTTTGTATTCATTGGCGAAATTTTCATTTTCCTGCCCTCCATCGCCAATTACCGGGTGCAGTGGCTGAAGACCCGCATTGCCCAGGCCGAGATTGCCGCCCTGGCCATTGAGGCCGCCCCCGACCAGATGGTGAGCGAGGAGCTGAGGACCGATCTGTTGTCGGGCGCGGGGGTGGCGGCGGTGTCGCTGAAGCGCGGCAACACCAAACGGCTGGTGCTGCGGGCCGACAATCTGCCCATGCTGGAGGCACAGTTTGACCTGCGCAGCGGCCTTAACCCGCCGGAGGTGGTGGAGGCGCTGGCGGTCATGGCCCGGAGCGGCGACCGGCTGATCGGCGTCACCGACGCCGCCCCCGGAGCCCCGGACGGCACGGTCGAAATTGCCCTGCATGAGGCGCATCTGCGCGCCGCCCTGCGCGGCTTTGCCCGCGACATGCTGCTGCTGTCCATTCTGCTGTCCATCATTGTCGGCGCCCTGGTGTTCTGGGCCCTGACCGAGCTGCTGGTCAAACCCATCGAGCGGCTGTCGGCCAATATGGTGGGCTTTGCCGAACGGCCGGAGGACCGGAGCCGGATCATCAGCCCGCGCCCCGACGGCGACGAGATTGCCGCCGCCGAGCGGGCCCTTGCCGCCATGCAGAACGAACTTTCGGGCATGCTGGCCCAGAAAAACCATCTGGCTGCCCTGGGCCTGGCGGTGTCCAAGGTCAGCCATGACCTGCGCAACATGCTGACTTCGGCCCAGCTGCTCTCGGACCGGCTTGGCCATGTGAACGATCCGACCGTGCAGAAGGTGGCCCCAAAACTCATCTCCTCCCTCGACCGGGCCATTGGCTTTCTCACCCAGACCCTGCAGTTCGGCCGCGCCCAGGAACCACCGCCGGTGAAGGAACGCATTGTGCTGAAGCCCATGGTGAAGGAGGTGTTTGCCGTCACCGCCCTGTCGAGCGGCGGGCGGGTGAAACTCATCAATGCGGTGGATGACAGGGCGGTGGTGGAGGCCGACCGCGAGCAATTGACCCGCATTCTGGGCAATCTCATCCGCAATGCGGTGCAGGCGCTGGACCAGGATGACCGCAGCGCAAAGCCGCAGGCGGCGGTGACCATTGCCACCCGGCGCGAACGCCACACCCTGCACATTTCAGTGGCCGACAATGGCCCCGGCATTCCCGAGGCGGTGCGCGGCAAGCTGTTTCAGGCCTTCCATGCCTCGGCCACACCGGGCGGCACGGGCCTTGGCCTTGCCATTGCCGCCGAACTGGCCGAAGCCCATGGCGGCGGGCTTGCGCTGGTAAAAAGCGACGAGACCGGAACCGTGCTGGAATTGACCCTGCCCGCCCCCGAAAGCCAGGCCCGCACGGGGCCCCGCACGCAGGGCTTGCCTTCGCCGGGTCAGCGTATTATGAACCGCCCACTCAAGCGCCGGTAGCTCAGTTGGATAGAGCACCAGACTACGAATCTGGGGGTCGTGGGTTCGAATCCTGCTCGGCGCGCCATTTCCTGTTGATCCAAAGCTTGCGCTTCGGACCGCTCTGCGGTCCTCAACGTGCGCTTTGATTCTTTCATCCAAAGCTTGCGCTTCGCTGCGCTCAACGTGCGCTTTGATTCTTTCATCCAAAGCTTGCGCTTCGCTGCGCTCAACGTGCGCTTTGGATGGGTCATGCCATGCCGCCGACGAAGGCACTGGTTTCGCCGGTGCGCACGATGGCAAGCCGCACCGCGCCGTGACAGCCCCGTGCCCGGCAACAGGTCTGGCGTTCCAGCTCATCCAGATAGAGATAGCCCCGTTCCACCTCCGTCATGATCTGGGGCTTGGTCAGGTAGTGAACATGACCGCAGGTGCGGCAGGTCATTTCAAGGCGCTGGTGGGGTTCCAGATCGCGCACCTGCAGGGTGGTTTTCCAGTTCATAGAAAATCCTCCGCTGACGGAATTCTTGTGTAGGAAATCTTGCCGCCCACATGGCCGCCCGCCGGCGGGTTCCACGGGCCAAGGCTCACCACGGTGCGGCCATAGCGGGCATTGAGCGCGTCACTGGCCCGGGTGGCCGCCTCCCAGCGCCGGCGCAGCACATCATCACGCAGAAACAAGTCGCCCTGCCGCTCGCTGTCGGGGGTGAGATGGGTGAGCGTGACCCCGACCCGGTAGACGGTGACAGGTTTTGGCAGCTGGTCCGCCGCCTGGCCCCAGACGATCCGGAGCGCCGACAGCACCGCCGCATCGTCCTGCACCATGGGCAATGAGCGCGAGCCCTGCCATGAGCCATCCTTGATGGCGAGCCAGACCCACAGGCCGGAGCAGTAATAATTGGCGCGGCGGAGCCGCCGCGCCGCCTTGATGAGCAGCAGCCGGGCAATCTCATGGGCGGCGGCCAGCGACCGCGCCTCCGGCGGCAGCACCCGGCCATGGCCGATCATGCCGCGCTCGGTGGAAGGCGCCTGGATGTCATAGCCGTGCAGGGCATACCACAGACGCTCCCCGGTGACGTTGTTCCAGATGCGCCGCATATGCTTGGGCTGAAGATGGTAGAGGGCCGGCATGTCGTGAATGCCCATGCCTGCGAGCTTGCGCTGCATGCGCGGGCCAACCCCCGGAACCTTGTCAAGGGGCTGGGCCAGCAGAGGACCCGGCATTTGGGCCGGATGCCAGATGGTGACGCCATCGGGTTTGTTGACCTTGCCCGCCATCTTCGCCAGTTGCCGGTTGGCGGCAAAGCCGATGGAGCAGGTGACATAGGGTCCGACATTCAGGGCCAGGGTGCGCTTGATCTGTGCGGCCAGCGCCTCCGGCGCATGACGCTGGTGCTCGTCGAGGCGGCAGGTCAGTTCATCAATGCTCTTGATGGCGTCCACCGGAATGACGCTTTCGATCTCGGCGATGAGGGCGTTGTGGGCGCGGCGGTAAAGGTCCGGGCGCTGCGGCACCAGCACCAGATCGGGGCAGATGGCCTTTGCCTCATCCACCGCCATCACATTCTTGCAGCCTGCCGCCTTGGCCTCCTTGGAACAGGCAATGACACAGGTTCTGCTGGTGCCGGCAAAGGGCACCACGCCCACCGGCCTGCCGCGCAGGCGCGGCGTGGCCTGCTGCTCCACCGAGGCAAAGAAGCCATCGAAATCAAGATACAGGCGCTCAATGGTCTGGGGCAGGCGCAAGGGGGCGTTCTCCGGTTCAGGAGTTGGGCAGGCTCTATGCTCATGGTTTCCGGACACACCCCTTCGGGTCACGCGATCGAACGCCCCACGTTGCGATCGTTCTTGTATTGTTCACATGCCTGTGCCGGAGTCAAGGGGCCGCGCGGCCGGTCCGGGCAATGGATTGATGCGTTGCCGCGCATCCGCCAGTCTTGGCAGTTGATAGGCCGGCAAAGTGGGATCATGCTTCCCTGATGTGATGGAGCACTGCCATGTTTCTCGGTCTGGATTTCGGCACGTCGTCGGTCAAGGGCGTTGTCATGGACGGGCGCCAGAAGATCATGGCCGCTGCCTCCTCTCCCCTCACCGTATCGCGGCCCAGGCCCGGCTGGTCGGAACAGAACCCTGCGCACTGGTGGCGCGCCTGCAATGCCGTCATTGCCCAGCTGCGCAAGAAGAAGCCCGGGGCCATGGCGGCGGTGGAGGGGATTGGCCTGTCCGGCCAGCAGCATGGCGCCACCCTGCTTGACGCCTCAGGCAAGGTGCTGCGTCCGGCCATTCTGTGGAATGATGCGCGGGCCTTTGCCGAATGCACCGAGATGGAAACCGCCGAGCCCCGCGCCCGAGACATTTCCGGCAATAGTGCGCTGGCCGGCTTCACCGCGCCCAAGCTTCTGTGGGTGAGGAAACACGAGCCCCGGACCTTTGAGCGTGTGGCCAAGGTGCTGCTGCCCAAGGACTATATCCGCTATCGCATGACCGGTGACTATGCCTCGGACCTGTCGGACGCATCGGGCACCCATTGGCTGGATGTGGGGAAACGTCAGTGGTCGGAGGAATTGCTTGCCGCCTCGGCCATGCGCCGCGACCAGATGCCGGAACTGTTTGAGGGCAGCGCTGCCACGGGCAGGCTGTCGCCCGCCGTGGCGCGCGCCTGGGGCATGGCAAAGCGGCCGGTGGTGGCCGGTGGTGGTGGCGACAATGCGGCCTCGGCCTGCGGCATGGGCGCCATCCATGACAATGACGCCTTCCTGTCGCTTGGCACATCGGGCGTCATCTTCGTGGCCAACCGCCAGTTCCGGCCCAATCCGGCCCGCGCCGTGCACGCCTTCTGCCATGCCGTGCCCGACTGCTGGCACCAGATGGGCGTCATTCTCAATGCGGCGGGCAGTCTGGAGTGGCTGTCGGGCCTTCTGGCCGCGCCGGTCCCGAAGCTTCTTGCCGCGCTGGGAACGCGGACAAGGGGTCCGGCGGCCAATCTGTTTCTGCCCTATCTTTCGGGCGAGCGCACGCCGGTGGGCGATTCCGAGGTGCGCGGGCTGCTCATGGGTCTGGCCCATGAGACGGACCGCAAGGTTCTGACCCAGACGGTGCTGGAGGGGGTGGCCTTTGCCCTGCGCGAAAACCTTGACGCCATAGCCGCCACCGGCACCAGCATTGACCGGCTGTGGGCGGTGGGCGGCGGCTCGCGCTCGCCTTTGTGGCTCAGCATCATGGCCACGGTGCTGAACCTGCCCATTGACCTGCCCGCCGCGGGCGAGGTGGGCGGGGCCTTCGGAGCCGCCCGGCTTGGCATGATTGCGGCAACCGGAGCGCCACCCGCCACGGTGCTGACCCCGCCCAAGCGGGCGCGGACCTTCAGGCCCGATCAAGGGCTGCGCCAGGCCTATGATGATGCCTATCACCGCTATGTGAATCTCTATCCCGCCATCCGGACCATAAACAGGCGGCATGACTGAACCTCACCGCTTTGGCGCGCCGCGTGCCGCGCTGTCCCGCCTTCTCAATGCGCAACTGACCTTCTGGGTGGTGCTGGCGCTGCCTGCCGTGCCGCTGCTGCATCAGTTATTGTTCGGCAACATTCACCGGCTGCTCGCGCCCAGCGGCCTCTATGCCGTGCGCTTTCTCATTGCCACACTGCTGATAGCGCCGCTGGCGCTGCTGTTTCCCGGTGTTGCCCTGCTGCGCTGGCTGAAGAAGCGGCGGCGCGCCCTTGGCGTGGCGAGTTTCGGCTATGCCGCCCTGCACACCCTTGCCTATGTGCTGGACGAGGGCGCGGCCGCTGCCATGCTGGCGGCATTGCCTGACCCCGCCATCTGGACCGGCTGGCTGGCCTTCCTGATTCTTTTCGCACTGGCCGCCATTTCCAATGATGCAGCACTGCGCCGCCTCGGCCCATGGTGGAAGCCGGTGCAGCGGCTGGCCTATCTTGCCGCCGTGCTGGTGGCGGTGCATTGGGTGAGCCTGCAGTATCATTTCGGCCCCATGCTGGTGCATTTCCTGGCGCTCGCCGTGCTGTCGCTGTGGCGGCTGGGGCGCTGGCGGAAATGGTGGGGCAGAGACGCAAGACCAGGCTGAGAAAGGAACCGGCGCGTCCCTTTGCGCATTGCAGCATGACCCGCCCCGTGCCATCATGCCATCAGCGTGACGGAGAGTTCAGGAGAAGTCTCATGACATCGCATTCCGGTTCCGGCGACCGCAACGCCCGCATTGCTGCTCTGGCCTTCAAGATCTGGGAGGAGGAGGGCCGCCCGCACGGCAAGTCCGAGGAGCACTGGCACCATGCCGCCCGCATCATTGATGCCGAGGCGGCAGCCAAGCCGATGCATGCCCAGAAGGGTCCGGCCACCAGGATCAAGCCCGCTGCCGCCAAGGTGAAGGCCCCGATCCGGCGCACCGCCCCCAAGGGCCGGTAAACGCTTCCCCCCGCCGCATAGCGGACTGGCGCTTTTTCGCCAAAGCGCCCCCTTTTGTCTGGCCGGAATCGGCCTATAACTTCTCCTGATCCCATGGAATTGAAGGAGGAGAGTTCATGTCCAAGGTTCGCATTGCCATCAATGGCTTTGGCCGTATCGGCCGCAATGTCGTTCGCGCCATCTATGAATCCGGCCGCAAGGACATTGACGTGGTGGCCATCAATGATCTGGGCCCGGTGGAAACCAATGCCCATCTGCTGCGCTGGGACTCGGTGCACGGCAAGTTTCCCCATGATGTGAAGGTGGACGGCGATTCCATCTCCATCGGCACCGACAAGTTCAAGGTCACCGCCATCAAGGATCCCGCGCAGCTGCCGTGGAAGGATCTCGGCATTGACATCGCCATGGAATGCACCGGCATTTTCACGGCGCGCGACAAGGCGGCCGCCCATCTCGCCGCCGGTGCCAAGCGGGTCATCGTGTCGGCCCCATCGGACGGTGCTGACTTCACCGTGGTCTATGGCGTCAACCACGACAAGCTGACCAAGGACCATGTGGTGATTTCCAACGCCTCCTGCACCACCAACTGCCTCGCCCCCGTGGCCAAGGTGCTGAATGATGCCATCGGCATCGACAAGGGCATCATGACCACCATTCACTCCTACACCGGCGACCAGCCGACGCTGGACACCATGCACAAGGACCTCTACCGCGCCCGCGCGGCGGCCCTGTCGATGATCCCGACCTCCACTGGTGCGGCCAAGGCCGTGGGTCTGGTGCTGCCGGAACTCAAGGGCAAGCTCGACGGTTTTGCCATGCGCGTGCCGACGCCCAACGTCTCGGTGGTGGACCTGAAGTTCATTGCCAAGCGCGCCACCAGCAAGGACGAGATCAACGAGGCCATCAAGAAGGCGGCCAATGGCGCGCTGAAGGGCATTCTCGGCTTCACCAACGAACCCAATGTCTCCATCGATTTCAACCACAACCCGCACTCCTCCGTGTTCCACATGGACCAGACCAAGGTGATGGACGGCACGCTGTGCTCGGTGCTGTCGTGGTATGACAATGAGTGGGGCTTCTCCAACCGCATGGGCGACACGGCGGTGGCCATGGCCAAGTTCCTCTGAGCGTCGGAGGACTGAATGACCCAGCGGCCCCTGCTCATCGCGCCATCCATTCTCGCTGCCGATTTTTCCAAGCTCGGCGCCGAGGTGGAGGCGGTGGACCGGGCGGGGGCCGACTGGATTCATATCGATGTGATGGATGGGCACTTTGTGCCCAACATCTCCTATGGCGAGCCGGTGATGCGCTCGATCCGCAAGGTGACGCCGAAGGTTTTTGACGTGCATCTGATGATCGCGCCTGCTGACCCCTATCTGGCGCAGTTTGCCGCCGGCGGGGCCGACATCATCACCGTTCATGCCGAGGCGGGGCCGCATCTCGACCGCTCGCTGCAGGCCATTCGCGCACTGGGCAAAAGGGCTGGTGTGTCGCTCAATCCGGCCACCCCCGTTGCGGTTCTGGACCATGTGCTGGACCGGCTTGATCTCATTCTCATCATGTCGGTGAACCCCGGCTTCGGCGGGCAGAGCTTCATTGCCGAGTCGGTCACCAAGGTGAAGCAGGCGCGCGCCCTGGCAGGCCGCCGCCCCATCGACATCGAGGTGGATGGCGGCATCACCGCCGAAACAGCGCCGCTGGTTTACCGCGCCGGGGCCAATGTGCTGGTGGCGGGTTCGGCGGTGTTCAAGGGCGATGATTACGGCCGGAACATCCGCGCCATCCGCCAGGCCTGCGCCACGGTTTCCGTCTGATTTCCGTCAGAGCGCCTTGAAGGTCGCCAGCGCCCTGGCGCGGGCCGCACCATGGTCCACCATGGGGGGCGGATAATGTTTCGGGCGCGCCGCCTCGGGCAGGGTCCAGGGCGCATGGACATGTTTGTTGGCCACAGAAGCCAGTTCCGGCAGCCAGCGCCGCACATAGGCCCCATCGGGATCAAAGGTCTCACCCTGAAGAACCGGATTGAAAATGCGGAAGAAGGGCGCGGCATCGGCCCCTGATCCTGCCACCCATTGCCAGTTGGCGGCGTTGGAGGCGATGTCGGCATCGACCAGCGTGTCCCAGAACCAGGCCTCGCCCTGACGCCAGTGCTGCATCAGATGCTTGACCAGAAAACTCGCCACAATCATGCGCACGCGGTTGTGCATGGTGCCGGTTATCCATAATTCGCGCAGGCCCGCATCAACAAGGGGATAGCCGGTTTCGGCCCGCTGCCAGCGCCGCATGGCGGCATGATCATCCGTCCACGGAAAATTGGCAAATTCCGCCCGGAAGGGCTGGTCCGTGAGGTGGGGGAAATGAAACAGCAGATGGGCGCAGAACTCGCGCCAGATGAGTTCGCTCAGGAATTTGCCGCCGCCCTCATCCTGCAATCCCCCCGCTGCGGCCATGCTCGCGTGGGTGGCGGACCAGATCTGTGCGGGGCTGATCTCACCCCAGTGAAGGTGGGGCGAAAGGCGCGAGGTGGCGGGGCGGGCCGGAACATCGCGGTCGCGGGCATAGGCCGCCACATGCTCATCGAGAAAATCGGCAAGGCGCTGGCGGGCGCCCGCTTCGCCCGGCTGCCAGTGGCTGGCAAAGCCCCTGGCCCAATTTGGTCTGGCGGGAAGAAGCTGCCACTGGGCGAGTGTGTCACCTGGCGGCTGCGGGTCGGCCAGTGTCCATGCGGCTTTGGGCTTGGGCGGGCGCGGCGGGGCAGCCTTCACGGCGCGGGAAAAGGGCGTGAACACCTTGAAGGGCGTGCCCTGGCCGGTGGTGATGGTTTCCGGCTCATGCAGCAGGACTCCGCCATGGCGATGAAGGCCAACCCCCCGCCCCCCGGCCCAGGCCTTGACCTCCTGTTCCTGGCGCACCTCGCCCGGCTCATGGCCACGGGAAAAATAAATGGCGCTGGCCCCCGTCTCGGCCGCCAGCTGCTGCAACACCGCCGCCGCCCGGCCCCGGCGCAGCACCAGGGGCAGATCACGCGACAGGCTGGCCAGCGCGTGATGAAGCCACCAGCGCGCCGCGCCGCCCAGGGGGCGCAGGGTTTCTTCATCCAGAATGAAAACCGGAATGAGCGGTCCCGCCCTGGCCGCCGCCGCCAGGGCGGGGTGGTCGGCAAGGCGCAGGTCGCGCCGGAACCAGAGCAGGACGGGTTCGGTCATTGCAGCTGACGCGGAATTTTCTTCTTCCAGCTGCGGCTGGCAAATTTCCTTTTGCCCTCGAAGGCCTCCAGCCGCGCCTCCACCAGCCAGTGAGTCTTGGTGGCGGAGAAGCGGATGCGGCTTTCGGTCTTCACCTGCCATTTGCCGCGGCCCATTTCCTCGCTCCAGTGGGTGGTCATGGTGGCTGACAGGGGATCACCCGGCTGCAGCGAGTAGGTTTCGCGCGCCAGCGTGTGGGTCACCAGACCATGGGGGGCAATGTCCTCACGGCCGAAATCATCGGTGATGGTGAGGCTCTGCACACCGGTCTTTTCATCGGTGGCAAAGCGGCGCTCGTGGCGGGCGGGGGCGAGCTGCTTCACCCTGGCGGGCGCGGCGCCTTCGGCCGGTTTGAACTCCACCGGCGGCTCGAAGGGTTTCACCCGGCGCAGCGGCAGGTGAAGCTGGCAGGCTCCGGCATAAAGTGTGAGCGCCACCGGCTCGGCCACCGGCCAGGCCAGCGGAAAGCACGAGGTGGCCACCGCCAGCCGCAGGCGATGACCGGCGGGCACATGGGCCGCCATGTCGTTGAGCTTCACCTTCAGCTTGTAGCGCCTGCCGGGTTGCAGCGGCTTGGGTGTTTCGCGGCCCGTCAGCATGGCGGGGTTGAAGAGCTGATAGGACAGGCGCGACACCTCGCCCGATGGCCAGATGTGGGAGAGCCGCACCACCAGCTGGGCCACTTCGCGGTCCACGGCCAGATCCAGTTCCGCCACCGGCTGGCCGACAATGTCCAGCCCTTCGGCCAGGGGTGGCGAGTCAAAGGTGATGGCGTCGGCGTCATCCTGCTGCTGGTTGGCGGGCAGTTCATCACCGCCGAACATGGCGCAGTATTCGCCCTGCCCGGTCATCATCCGCAGGGGCGCAGCCAGGGTGAGCGCCCGCTCCGCCCCCGCCGCCACGGCAATGCCCTGGCTGGTGAGATGAAAGGTCTTCACCGGCGCCTGGGCCGCACCCCAGAAGGCATCGCTGACCCAGCGGCCCTCGAAACTTTCCGGCACGGTCCCGGAGGGCCGGTGCGGATCGGCGATGAAATAGCGGAAGTCGGGGTCGAGATGCACACCCGTGGGCTTGTCCTTCAGCCAGCGGTCAAACCAGCGCAGCATCTCGTGGAGAAAGCCGATCTGCGGTGCGGCACCGAGATGGGGGTAGGCGTGGGTCCAGGGGCCGATGATGGCCTTGCGGACCGAACGCAGGCCGCGCATCAGCCGTGGAATGGCGTTGACATAGGCATCATTGAAACCACCTGCCAGCAGCACCGCCGCCTCGATCCTGCTGAAGTCCTCGCACACCGAGCCGCGCTGCCAATAGGCGTCACGGTGGGGGTGTTCCAGCCACGGAATGGCCAGAAGGGGCATGGTGTTGAGCCGGTCCTGCCACAGTTTCTTCCAGCCGCGGCCGACAAGGCGCGGGTCCGGCGGGCGCGACAGGGTGGCCAGCATGGCGGCGGCCCAGCCGATGTTTTCCGACAGCAGCACCCCGCCCTTGTAATGAATGTCATCTTCATAGCGGTCATCGGTGGAGCACAGGCTGACCACCGCCTTCAGCGCCGGCGGGCGCCGTGCCGCCACCTGCAGGGCGTTGAAGCCGCCCCAGGAAATGCCGAACATGGCGGCCTTGCCGTCGCACCATTTCTGGCGGGCCGCCCAGGCGATCACGGCCACGGCATCATCCAGTTCCTGTTCGCTGTATTCATCCTCGAACACGCCCTGGCTGTCGCCCGTGCCGCGCAGGTCAACGCGCAGGCAGGCATAGCCGTGGCCCGCGAGATAGGCATGGGTCACGGCATCGCGGCCATGGGTGCCGTCGGTCTTGCGGTAGGGCAGAAATTCCAGCAGCACCGGCACGGGATGTTTCAGCGCATCGGCAGGCCGCCACAGGCGTGCGGCCAGCTTCACCTTGCCGGCAAGCGGAATTTCGAGATGTTCGGTTTCCTGCACCCTGTGGGGCAGGCTGGTGACGGTGGCGGGCATGGCAATCCTCGTGACGGCAACAGACTAGGTAAAGCTGCCGACCGCCACAAGGCCGCGCGCCATAAAAGAAGCCGGAGCAAGCTCCGGCTTCCAGATCTGCCGTGCAGAACGGGGTCAGGCGCTGCGGCGGTGGCGGCGGTCCTGCACCGGCTGATAGGCCATGCGGGCGTGATATTCGCAATAGGGTGAGCCATCACGGGGCGAGTGGCCGCAGAAGCAGAACTCCTCATCACCCGGATCGCCGATGGGCCATTTGCAGGTCTTGTCCGACAGGTGAAGGATGGTGATGCGGCCATCCTTGGGCAGGTCGAGCAGACGCAGCGGCGTCGGCTCCGGCAGGGCCTCCATGCGGGGGGCGGCCTCGGGCCGGGCATAGGACTTGAGCGCCGCCGAGCCGGAGGACGGCATGGAGGGGCCGGAGGCGGGACGGCCGGGGTGGCTCGGTTCACGGGTTTTGCGCGGGGCGCGCGGCGCGGTGGAGCGCGGCTGGGTGACCCGGCCCGACAGGTTGAGGCGGTGGACCTTGCCGATGACGGCATTGCGGGTGACACCCGCACCAAGACGGGTGGCAATCTGGCTGGCGGAGAGACCGTCGCCCCAGAGTTTCTTCAGAAGCTCCACCCGGTCTTCGGTCCAGGGCATTTTCTCGCCGCCGGCGGCTGGTGACAAATTCTCGTTCACGGTGAATCCCTTAGCTGCCGCCGCTTTGACCCGAAGCGGCGTTTGGTGTTCGCAAAACTGACCTTGAAATCCCTACATGCTGTAGAAGCGTTGGATGAACCCTACAATAGGCAGTGACTCCCTCGCAAGAATCTGGCGGTTGCTGCCGATTGTTTTCCCCAGCTTCCGGCATTTCCGCGTGGTTAACGGAAGGTTACCCACAGCCGGAATCCGCGGTCCATGTGCTGTTTTGACTCAGGCGGCGAAAACCGATGCAGGCGCGCAACAGATGCGGAATAATTGACCCTCACGGTGAGGTGAATTAGGGTATTTATCCACAGCGTTGCGCCGGTGGCCCCGGCGCATTTTCATTCGGAGCGGCAGAACAGCCATGATTGCTCCCGTGCTTCCGACCTATCATCGCGCGCCCGTGAGCTTCGCGCGCGGTGAGGGGGCGTGGGTGTTCACGCCCGAGGGTGAGGCCTATCTCGACTTCGGTGCCGGTGTGGCGGTGACCAGTTGCGGCCATGCCCATCCGCATCTTGTGGCAGCGCTCAGCGATCAGGCGCAGAAGATCTGGCACACCTCCAACCTCTATCAGATGCCGGGGCAGGAGCGGCTGGCGCGCCGCCTCATTGACGCGAGCTTCGCCGACACGGTGTTCTTCACCAACTCGGGGGCCGAGGCCCTGGAATGCGCCATCAAGATGGCGCGCAAATATCACGCAAGCCAGGGCGCGCCGGAGCGCTTTCGCCTCATCACCTTCGAGGGCGCCTTCCATGGCCGCACACTGGCCACCATCGCGGCGGGCGGACAGGAGAAATATCTCGACGGCTTCGGCCCCAAGGTGGACGGCTTTGATGCCGTGGCCTTCGGCGACATGGCGGCGGTGGAAGCGGCGATCACGGACGCCACGGCTGGCATTCTCATCGAGCCCATTCAGGGCGAGGGCGGGCTGCGCCCCTGCCCGCCGGAATTTCTGCGGGCCTTGCGCCAGCTGTGTGATGCGCGCGGCCTGCTTCTGGTGCTCGACGAGGTGCAGACCGGGGTGGGGCGCACCGGCAAACTGTTCGCCCATGAATGGGCCGGCATCACTCCCGACATCATGGCCATTGCCAAGGGCATTGGCGGCGGCTTTCCGCTGGGGGCGTGCCTGGCCACCGAACGCGCCGCCCAGGGCATGACGGCGGGCACGCATGGTTCCACCTTCGGCGGCAATCCGCTGGCCACCGCCGTGGGCAATGCGGTGCTTGATGTCGTTCTGGCCGACGGCTTTCTGGCGGAGGTGCAGCACAAGGGGCTGCTGCTCAAGCAGAAGCTGGCCGCCCTGAAGGACCAGCATGCCGACATTATTGAAGAGGTGCGCGGCGCGGGCCTGATGCTGGGTCTGAAATGCCGGGTGGCCAACACGAAACTGCAACAGGCCGCCCTGGAGCAGAAGCTGCTGGTGATCGGCGCGGGGCAGAATGTGGTGCGGCTGCTGCCGCCCCTCGTCATCAGCGAGGATGACATCCAGGAAGCCATTGCCCGGCTCGACCGTGCCTGCACGGTTCTTGCCGCTGCGGTTCAGGAGTGACCATGACCAAGCCGCTCAACCATTTTCTCGACATTGCCGATCACAGTGCCGCCCATCTCCGCGCCATTGTCGACCGGGCGCGGAAAATCAAGGCGGCGCGGGCCGGCAGGCCCAGGGGCTGGCGCGATCCGGGCGAGCCGCTGAAGGGCCGCATCCTGGCCATGGTGTTCGAGCGGCCATCGACGCGCACCCGCGTGTCCTTTGAAGTGGCGATGAAGCAATTGGGCGGCGAGGCCGTCATCATCACCGCCAATGACACCCAGATCGGGCGCGGCGAAACCATTGCCGATACGGCGCGCGTGCTATCGCGCTATGTGGATGCCATCATGATCCGGGCTGCCAAACACTCCAACCTGATGGAACTGGCCCAGCATGCCACTGTGCCGGTGATCAACGGGCTGACCGACAGGACGCATCCCTGTCAGGTGCTGGCCGATGTGCTGACGCTTGAGGAACACAAGGGGCCCTTGGCCCAACAGACCGTGGCCTGGCTGGGCGACGGCAATAATGTGGCAGCCTCGTGGGTTCATGCCGTGGGCCGGCTGGGCGGACGGATGCAACTGGGCTGCCCTGCCGAACTGTCGCCTGATCCTGCGGTGATGGACTGGGCGCGGGCCGAGAAGGCCGAAGTGATGCTGACCACCTCGCCGGAGGCGGCGGTGGCCAATGCCAGCTGCGTCATCACCGACACCTGGGTTTCCATGCATGACACGGATGGCGCCCGCCGCCACAATCTGCTCAAGCCCTATCAGGTCAATGCCGCGCTGATGAACAAGGCCGCCCCCGGCGCGGTGTTCATGCATTGCCTGCCCGCCCACCGCAATGAAGAGGTGACGGACGAGGTGATGGACGGGCCGCAATCGCTGATCTTTGACGAAGCGGAGAACCGTCTCCATATACAGAAGAGCATTCTGCTTTCCTGTCTGGAGTAACATGACCCACACGGACGATCTGGTTCTGCCTTTCCAGGTGAAGAGCCTCATGGCGCGCGGCCGTCTTGTCCGGCTTGGCCCCGTCATCCATGACATTCTCTCGCGCCATGACTATCCCGCGCCCGTGTCGGCGCTGCTTGCCGAAGCGGTGGCGCTGGCGGCGCTGCTCGGCTCGGCGCTGAAATTCGAGGGCCGGTTCATTTTGCAGACCAAGACCGACGGGCCGGTTGATCTCATCGTGGCCGACTTTGCCGCGCCGCACGGGGTGCGCGGCTATGCGCGCTATGATCTCGCCCGCCTTGCCGCGCTGGACAAGCCCAGTCAGGCCGACCTTCTCGGCAAGGGCTATCTGGCGATGACGGTGGATCAGGGCAGCGACATGGACCGCTATCAGGGCATTGTGCCGCTGGAGGGGATTTCCCTGGCCCAGGCGGCCGACATCTATTTCGCCCAGTCGGAGCAGATTCCAACCCGGCTCAAGCTCGCCTCCGGCCCGCTCACCACCCGTGACGGCACGCACTGGCGGGCCGGGGCCATCATGGTGCAGCACCTGCCGGGGGAAGGCGGACACAGCGCCGATGAAACGGCCGCAGACCAGTGGAACACGGCCGCGCTGCTGCTGGACACGGTGGAGGATCATGAACTGCTGGACCCGCAGCTTGCGCCCGAGAGCCTGCTTTACCGGCTTTATCACGAACAGGGTGTAACGGCCTATCCGGGGGTGGAACTTACGCGCCACTGCAGCTGTTCACGCACCGCGGTGGAACGGATGATCGGCAACTTCCCGGCCGATGACCGCGCCGCCATGGTGCATGACGGCGCCATTACGGTGACCTGCGAATTCTGTTCGTCGGTCTATGCCTTTGCCCCCGACGCCTTCGCCTGAAGCTGCGGCAGGCCCGGCAACAGGCGGATGCGGCTGACCTTGACCACGCTCTTGCCCACCGGGAAGAGCGAGGCAATGGCCAGCTTCACATGCTGCCAGGCAAAGGGCAGGCCGATGATGGTGACGGCAAGGCCCGCGGCCACGGTGATGTGGCCCACGGCGAGCCACCAGCCCGCCAGGAGGAACCACAGCACATTGCCGATGGTGCCCAGCGCGCCGGTGCCAAGGTCGGACTGGCCGGTCAGCATCCTCCGGTCCACCATGTCATAACCGAAGGGCCAGGCGGAAAAGCGCGCGATGGCAAAGCACGAACGCGCCCAGGGCAGGCCGACAATGGTCAGCGCCATGATGACACCGGCCAGCGCCCAGCCGAAAAAGGCCAGAAAGCCGCCGAACACCAGCCACAACAGGTTCAACAGAAACAGCATGGGTCAATCCCTTTCGCGCCTGTGACATGGGGAGGGAATGCCGGCTTTACAAGGACAGCCTGTCGGCCAGCCGGGCGATGAAGCGGCGGCAGCGCTCCAGCTCGCTCGTGGCAATGAACTCATCCGGCTTGTGGGCCTGTTCAATGGAGCCGGGGCCGCAGATGACGGTGGAAAAGCCCGCCTGCTGAAAGAGGCCCGCCTCGGCGCAATAGGACACGGCGGTGGTGGCATTGGCCTCGGCACAGGCAAGGGCCAGCGCCTCGGCGGCACCGTCCGGTTCCGGGGCCAGGGCCGGCACTTCATTGGTCAGGGTTGTGACAATGCCGGTTTCGCGGCTGACGGCGTGCATGGCGGGCAGCAGGGTTTCGGAAAAATCCGTGATGCGGGCCAGAATGGCGCGCGGGTCGGTGCCCGGCACCACACGCGTCTCCCAGTTGAACTGGCAGCGGCGGGGAATGATGTTGCGGGCC
The DNA here is from genome assembly GCA_937873445.1 of uncultured Alphaproteobacteria bacterium. Taxonomy (GTDB): domain Bacteria; phylum Pseudomonadota; class Alphaproteobacteria; order Rhizobiales; family Aestuariivirgaceae; genus Aestuariivirga. The sequence goes on along the minus strand of CALMWF010000039.1, from coordinate 64,564 downwards.
GTGCCACCCTGAATGGTGCCGACATGAAGCGTGGTGTAGGGCGGATCAAAGCGTGCCGTGGGATCACCGGCGGCGGTGAGTTCGGCGCGCAGGCGGATCATCTCCGCCATCACCTCGGCGGCCACCAGAATGGCGTTGACGCCACGGTCGGTGAGGCTGGAATGGGCCTCGTGGCCGGTCACCACGGTTTCAAAGCTGGCAATGCCCTTATGGCCGGTGACCACCTCCATGAGGGTCGGCTCACCGACGATGACGGCGGCGGGTTTCGGCGCACGCGCCTTCAGCCAGGCAATGAGCGGGCGCACGCCCTTGCAGCCCACCTCCTCATCACAGGAGAAGGCGAGATGGATGGGGCGCTTGAGCTTCTGCTGCGCAAGCCACGGCACCATGGCCAGGGCGACGGCGGCAAAGCCCTTCATATCGCAGGTGCCGCGGCCATGGAGCAGGCCGTCGCGGCGGGTCAGTTCAAAGGGATTGGTCAGCCAGTTCTGGCCGGTCACCGGCACCACATCGAGATGGCCGGACAGCACCACGCCACCCGGCCCATCGGGGCCGATGGTGGCAAACAGATTGGTCTTGAAGCCGGCCTCGTAATCGACGCGCTGATGGGGCACGCCAAAGCGGTCGAGGTGGGCCTCGATGACGGCGGCAATGGCGCCGGTGCCCTGATCGAAGGTGGTGTCAAAGGCCACCAGACGGGCCAGCATGGCCTCAATGTCGGAAAGCGTGGGCAGGGACATCAATTGACGCTGTGTTCGGCGTGGGGACTGTCGAGGGAGAAGGCGGGAATGGCGATGTCGAAGATTTCACCCTCCAGGGTTTTCATCTGATAGCTGCCGGACATGATGCCGGACGGCGTGGGCAGGGGGCAGCCGGAGGAATATTGATAGCGGTCGCCGGGGGCCAGCACCGGCTGGTCGCCCACCACGCCTTCACCCTTCACATGCTGCACCTGGCCACGGCCATCGGTGATGATCCAGTGGCGGGTGAGGAGCTGCACCGTCTCCTGCCCCAGATTTTCCAGGGTGACCGTGTAGGACCAGAGAAAGCGGCCCTCCTCCGGCGCGGACTGGCTGGCGACATAGGCGGGGGTGACGGCCACCCGGATCTGGCGTGTGATCTGCCGGTACATGGCGCCATCCTAGCCCAGGCCAAGGCCTTTGCCACCGGGAAGTTGCTGGCCCCCCGGCTTGACAGGAAGCAGCCGTCACGCTGTAACAGCCACAGGAGCGCGGGCGTAGTTCAGTGGTAGAACGGTAGCTTCCCAAGCTGCATGTCGTGGGTTCGATTCCCATCGCCCGCTCCAGTTTTCCAGCGCCCGCACCGGACTTTTCCCCAGGCCTTGGCCGGGGCCGTCCATTTTGCAGGCGCGCACAGTCATTTTTCCTTCACAAACATCTTCTTAATTCCGCTTCGGCGTCCTATATTCCGCATTGCAGCATGATTTTCTGCGGCGCGGAAAGAATGGCGCAACCAATTGGGCGCAGACTGCCTGACGAACCGCCTTCTCGCGCCGGAGCGAGTGAAATGATGATGAATGAACGCTTCACCCCGGGCGACCGCATCCAGTGCGACCGTCTCAAATCCCGTGTGATGTCGGCAGAGGATGCCGCCCGCCTGATTCACCCCGGTGCCACCATCGGCATGAGCGGCTTTACCGGCTCGGGCCACCCCAAGCTGGTGCCGCTGGCACTGGCCGACCGGATCAATGCCGCCCATGCGGCGGGCCAGGATTACAAGGTGTCGGTGTGGACGGGGGCTTCCACCGCGCCGGAACTGGATGGCGCACTGGCCAGGGCCGACGGCATTGCCATGCGGCTGCCCTATCAGTCCGACCCCATCTGCCGCCAGCGCATCAATGCCGGGCAGATGTATTACAATGACATGCACCTGTCGCATGTGGCGCAGGACGCCTGGTTCGGCTTCCTCGGCAAGCTCGATTTCGCGGTGGTTGAAGTGACCGGCATTCGCCCTGACGGCAGCCTCATTCCCACCACCGCCGTGGGCAACAACAAGACCTGGGTGGACCTGGCCGACAGGATCATTCTGGAGGTCAACTCCTGGCAGGATCCGCGCCTCGAGGGCATGCACGACATCTACTACAATGCCGCCCTGCCGCCCAACCGCAAGCCCATTCCCATCATCGGGCCTGCCGACCGCATCGGCGAGGCCTATCTGCGTTGTGACCCCGCTAAGGTGGTGGCCATTGTCGAAACCCACCACCCCGACCGCAACAATGAATTCACCCCGCCGGATGACGCCTCGCATGCCATCGCCGGCCATATGCTGGAGTTCCTGGCGCAGGAGGTGAAGAAGGGCCGCATGCCGAAGGACCTGCTGCCGCTGCAATCGGGCGTGGGCAATGTGGCCAATGCGGTCATGGCCGGTCTTGAGGACGGCCCGTTTGAAAACCTTACGGCCTTCACCGAAGTTCTGCAGGACGGCATGCTGCGGCTCATCCGCTCGGGCAAGATGGTGTCGGCCTCGGCTTCGGCACTGTCGCTGTCACGCGCGGCCCTGGCCGACTTCCTCGACAACATCGACTTCTACCGCGAACGCATCATCCTGCGCTCGCAGGGCATTTCCAATCATCCTGAAGTCATCCGCCGGCTTGGCGTCATCGCCATGAACGGTATGGTCGAAGCCGACATCTATGGCAATGTGAACTCGACCCACATTCAGGGCACATCAATGATGAACGGCATTGGCGGTTCGGGTGATTTCACCCGCAATGCCTATCTCAATTTCTTCATGACACCGTCGACCCGCAAGAACGGCTCGATCTCGTGCATTGTGCCCATGGTGACGCATGTGGACCACACCGAACATGACGTGATGGTGGTGGTGACGGAACAGGGCCTGGCCGATCTGCGCGGGCTGGCGCCGAGACAGCGCGCCGAACTCATCATCAAGAACTGCGTGCATCCGAAATTCCGCCCCGCCCTGCAGGAGTATTATCTGCGGGCGCTCGGTTTTTCACCCGGCCTGCACACCCCGCATGTGCTGGAGGAGGCCTTTACCTTCCTGCCCAACTGGATTGCCGAGCAGGAGGCCGAGGACGCCAGGGCGCGCCGGAAGAAAACCACCGCCGCCGCCTGATCCCTCATGCCCGGCGCTGGAAACTGGACAGGCCGTGTTCGGTCTTGTTCCAGTGAAAGGGCGCCCACACAAACTGCCACAGGGCCAGCCAGGCGGCGAGGCTGATGAGCAGCCAGTAGAAGGGCATGGTGAGAACGGTGGACAGCCAGCCCATGATGCCGATGTGACGGAGGGCCACGCTGCCGGCCAGCATGGACACAATGTGGCCGGTCACGAAAATCACGCTCGACAGGCTGGCCACCAGCAAAGCCGCCAGCGACGCAAAGGGGGTGGAGAAATCCGCCGTCATGGCCAGCCACAGGGCCGTCACCAGAAACAGCGGATGGAACAGCGACGAAATCAGCAGGCCGAGAAACTGCGCCTGCATGGTGACGAAGCCGGCCCAGCCCAGCTCACGCCTCAGCATGGCGGGTTCACGCATGTGCACCAGCCAGGTTTGCAGATAGCCCTTGAGCCAGCGGGCGCGCTGACGCAGCCAGTTGGGCAGGCGCGAATTGGCCTCTTCATAGGTGGTGCTGGAGATGACGCCGCAGCGATAGCCAAGGCGGGCAAAGCGCATGCCGAGATCGGCATCCTCGGTGACATTGAAGGGATCCCACGCCCCGGCATGGCGCAGCGCCGCAATGCGGAAGTGGTTTGAAGTGCCGCCCAGCGGAAGCGGCAGGCCCTCGCGGGCGAAGGCCGGCAGCAGCAGACCAAACAGCACGGCATATTCCAGGGTGCATTGCCGGGTCAGCCAGTTCTCACCCGGATTATAGAAGGACAGCCTGGCCTGAAGGCAGGCCAGTTCCGGCGGGTGAGAGGCAAAGACCTCGGCGGCGCGGCGCAACTGACCGGGTTCGGGGATGTCTTCGGCATCATATATGGTGAGCAGGCTGCCGCGCGCGAAGGGCAAGGCAAAGCTGAGGGCCCTGGGCTTGGTCTGGGGCTGGCCCGCGGGCACCACCAGCACCTCGAAATGATCGGGCAGAGGACGCGCCGCCAATGCCTTGTGCATGGGCACGTCGCACTCCTCCAGCAGCAGCTTGATGTCGAGGCGGTCGGCGGGATAGTCGATGGCGGCAAGACCTGTCAGCAGTTGATCAAGAACACTCACTTCGCGGAACAGCGGCACCAGCACGGTATAGGGGGGAAGCGCCTCATCCCTGAGGCGCGGGGGCGGTTTTTCCCGGTCGGCCGGCAGCAGGGCCAGAATGCGCAGGCCAATGACCGACATGAAGAAGATGCCAAGCCCCAGGCTGGCCATCGGCAGGCGCTCGGCTTCGGGCAGCAGCAGCAGGCTGAGCAGCACCAGCACCACACCGCCCGCCATGGCGCCAAGCTGGCCGCGGCCAAAACGGTGATGGGCAGAAAAATGCGGCTGGCCCGTGCGCAGACGGGAAGTGGCCTCAAGGACCAGACGGCGGCCCCAGATGTGATGAACCGCCCCCAGAAAGCTGTGCTTGTCCATGAGCGCCACCACGGTCCAGCCGCGGCTTTGAGCCAGTGTGAGGGAGGCTTCATCCTGCGCGGCGTAGAGAACCAGATCCGGCAGCAGCGCCACCGGCAGCAACCGGTCACGCAGGACCGCCGCCAACTGGCCGAACGGCAGACGCTCCAGGCACTGGTGCACAATGCGCCGCGGCAGGAGAGGCAAGACAGCGCCCGCGCCTGCGTCTATGATGGTTGGACCGGAACGGGCGCGGGCCCCAACTGACCTCTCCCGATCCGGCACCAACACGCCGGCCCCATCCATTGACGTCCCCAGAAAATGACCGTTCACCGCCTTCCAAAGAAATTCCTGATCGCTGTCTTGGCAATAGTCTCAGGGATGAACTTCCTGTTCCATGCTCTCCCTGCAGTTGCGCAAGAAGGTGGAAATGAGGGAGTTTTTCCCTATTTTCGGCACATAGACAGAGGATTGACGGGTCCACCACCGGTGACGCGGCCCACGGTCCGTCTGCTGGCGGATCAGGACTATCCGCCCTTCAGCTTTGTCGACTCCGCCGGAAAGATGACGGGCATTTCGGTTGATCTGGCCCTGGCGGCCTGCACCCGGCAGCGGCTCACCTGCGAGGTTGAGGCAAAGCCCTTTGCCAGTCTGATGCCGTCGCTTTTGGCCAGGGAGGGCGATGCCATCATCACCGGCCTCAGACTTGATGCGGTGATGCTGGAGCGGGCTGCCATGACGCGGCCCTATTTCCGCTCCGGCGGGCGCTTTGCGGTGAAGAAGGGAAGCCCGCTGGAAAGGCCCGATGTGCCGACCCTGGCGGGCCGTCGCGTCGGCGTGGTGTCGGGCAGCCGCCATGAAGCCTTCCTCAACGCCTACTTCAGCCGGTCGGCGGTGCAGGGCTTTGTCAGCGAGGCGGAAATGCTGGCGGCACTGAAGGACGGCAAGATTGACGCCGCCTTTGGCGACAGTCTGCATCTCGCCTACTGGTTCAATGGCGAGGCTTCCGGCGGCTGCTGCCAGGCGCTGGGCGCAACCTTCATGGACCCCGAGACCATTTCCGCCAGCCTCTCCTTCCTCACCCGCAATGACGATGAGGCGCTGCGCCTCAATTTCGATTACGCGCTCGACCGGTTGCAGGAGACGGGCGAGACGGGGGCCATTTTCGGCCGGTATCTGCCCTCGGCAATCTGGTGAGCCTCGGCCCCCACGGCTTCACTGATATGGCTGAGGCGGTGGATTTTCAAACGCTGTTCCAGCCCGGCCAGAATTTCGGCCACCAGCTGCGGCCCGCCATAGATGAGGGCCGAGTAAAGCTCGATCAGCGAGGCGCCGGCGCGGATCTTGGTCCAGGCGCTGTCGGCATCATGAATGCCGCCGACGCCGATCAGGGGGATCTTGCCCTCGCTCATCAGCCAGAAATTGGCGAGCCGCGAGGTCGACATGGCAAACAGCGGCTTGCCGGAAAGACCGCCCTGCTCGGTGGCCTGGGCTGACTTCAGCGGTGGCCGGGCCAGTGTGGTGTTGGACACCATGAGCGCATCGACCGCGCCATGGCCGCAGCACAGGACAATATCCTCCATCTCATCATTTCTGAGATCGGGCGCCACCTTGAGGACCATGGGCACCCGGCGGGAAAGCCTGGCGCGCGCCTCATTCAGCCGGTCGAGCAGTTGCTGCAATTCCTCCCGGGACTGCAGGCCGCGCAGGCCCGGCGTGTTGGGCGAGGAAATGTTGATGACATAAAAGCCCGCCACAGCGGCGAAGGCCGACAGGCCCGCCACATAGTCGGCCATGCGGTCTTCCGAATCCTTGTTGGCGCCAAGGTTGACGCCGACAATGCCGCCGCGGCTGGCCCGCGCTTCCAGGCGCTTCAGGGCGGCGGCATGGCCGTCATTGTTGAAGCCCATGCGGTTGATGACGGCCTCATCCTTGCTGAGGCGGAACAGGCGGGGTTTGGGATTGCCCGCCTGCGGCCGGGGCGTCAGCGTGCCCACTTCCACAAAGCCGAAGCCCAGACCCAGCATGGCGTCCGGCACTTCGGCATTCTTGTCAAAGCCCGCCGCAAGGCCCACGGGATTGGGGAAATCCAGGCCGGCAATGGTCTGGCGCAGGGCGGGATTTGAGAAGGGGGTGCGCGGCGCCAGGCCGGTCTTCAGCAGGCTGATGGTGAGGCCGTGGGCCGTTTCGGCATCAAGCCGGTGCAGCACAGGGCGGGCCAGGGAAAAACCCAGGGATGAAAGCGTCATGCCGCAAAACCTTCCGGAAAGTCATGGCCGTCGCCGCGCCATGGCAGGGGCTTTGCCCACAGGGCAAGGCCGGGGTCAAGGGCGGCGTGGAGGTGGGGGAAAAGATCGCCGCCGCGCGAGGGTTCCCAGCGCAGGGCAGAGAGATCGGCGGCGCGGAACGCCACCAGCAGCAGGCCCGTCTGACCGGCGAAGTGGCGGCGGGCCGTTTCCTTCGCCTGATGGGCCGCAGAGAGGTGGATGAAACCGTCCTGCACATCAATGGGCGAACCCGCGAAGCGACCGGCGCGCACGGCCTTCTGCCAGTCCGTCTCCGGCACGATCTTGAACACCAGCCTGTTTTCCACCACTGGACAGACAATCCTGTAAAAGGTATTATTTCCTATTCGCCGTGCCTGAACCGAACCCCGATTCGACAGGAGATGCCCATGTTTTCGCACAAGCAGGTGTGGGGCGCCATTGACACCATTGCCGAACGCTATGGCTTTTCGGCCTCGGGCCTGGCCAAAAGGGCGGGGCTGGACCCCACCTCCTTCAACCCGTCGAAGCGCATGGGCCCGGACGGACGGCCGCGCTGGCCGACGCTGGAAAGCCTGTCGCGTGTGCTGGAGGCATCGGGGGCCAGTGTTGATGAATTCATGGAGCTGCTGTCCGGGCGCAGGGGCGAAAAACCCCGGCTGCGCACCCTGCCGCTGCTCGGTCTGGCGCAGGCGGGCCAGGGCGGCTTCTTTGACGATTCCGGTTTTCCGGCGGGTCAGGGCTGGGAGGCGGTGGCGGTGCCGGGCGTCACCGACACCACGGCCTATGCGCTGGAGATCACGGGTGAGTCCATGCTGCCGCTCTACCGCGAGGGTGACCGCATCGTCGTCTCGCCCGAGGCCACGGTGCGCAAGGGTGACCGCGTGGTGGTGAAAACCAGAGACGGCCAGGTGATGGCCAAGGTGATGCAGCGGCAGACGGCGAGGACGGTGGAACTGGCTTCGCTCAATCCCGAACACCCCACCAAGGTCATTGACCTCAGGGATGTGGACTGGATGGCCCGCATCATCTGGGCGAGCCAGTAGCCTTACGGAAAATTCTGCACAGAGTTGCCGAAAACCTCCCGGACCGATCAGGCCGTGACGGAAAGCGGCAAGACTTGCCGATGGTGACGAAGGCCCGGTGCGCCGATGCTGCCTCAACTCCGGAGGGACATGCATGCGCATTACCGCTGAGCTTCTGCAACGCCGCCTGGCGCGCGACGGGATGGTTTCCGCCGCGGGGCTCAATCTGACGGCACAGGAATTATCGCTGGCAGGCCAGGGAATCCACACCGAGACGCTTAAAGCCTGGCATGAGGCGCAAGGCCGCAAAGCCGCGCCGCTGCGCGCTGCCGGTTAGCCCTTCAGCAATTCGCCCTTGAGGGCCTTGGCGATGAGGCTCTGGGTATTGTCCAGGCCGTAGAGCGCCACGAAGGAACCGAAGCGCGGGCCCTTCTCCTCGCCCAGCAGAACCTGATAGAGCATGTTGAAGAAGCCCTGGCCCACGCCGGTGGTGCCGTCCTTCTGGGTCACCGTGTAGGGTTCCCTGCGGCCCACGTCATAGACCGCCTTCTGAATGTCCTCCGGCGGGGTGTGGGGGGCCAGCGTGGCCAGCCTGTCCGACAGATCAGAAAGCGCCCTGGCCTCATCCTCCGTGGGCGGACGATAGTGCTTCTTGGGCTTCACGAAGTCATCGAAATAGCGGAGCGCATAGCCGGTGAGTGCATCAAGGCGCGGGTTCTTCTCCGGTGACAGGTGCGGCTCATAGCGGCGGATGAAGCCCCACAGGGCCGATTTGTCATGGGCATTGGCGACGCTCGCCAGGTTCAGCAGCAGGGCAAAGGAAATGCCGCCCTCCTCCGGGGCGGGCGGGCGGCCGCCGTGAATGTGCCAGGCGGGATTCATGAGGAGGTCGGCGGGCTTGTCGGCCTGCCGCTGGAAGGCCGAGAGGAAGGCCGCGTAATCATCAACGGCGCGGGGGATCACGTCGAAGTAAAGCCGCTTTGCCTCGCGCGGCTTGTTATACATGAACAGCGCCAGCGACTCCGGATCGGCATAGGTGAGCCATTCGTCAATGGTCAGCCCATTGCCCTTGGACTTGGAAATCTTCTGGCCCTTGTCGTCGAGGAACAGTTCATAGACGTAATGCTGCGGCGCGGGGGCGCCGAGGATTTCGCAGATCCGGTCATAGATGGGCGCGTTGGTCTGGTGGTCCTTGCCGAACATTTCAAAGTCCACGCCAAGGGCCGCCCAGCGCATGCCGAAGTCGGGCTTCCATTGCAGCTTGGTGCGGCCGCCGCGCACATCAAGGGTCACATCGGTGCCGTCCTCATCGGCGAAGGTGATGGTGCCCGCCTTGGCGTTCACGTCCTTCATGGGCACATAGAGCACCCGGCCCGTCGACGGCGAGATGGGCAGGAAGACACTGTAGGTGGCCTGGCGCTCCTCCCCCAGGGTGGGCAGCATGACGGCCATGATGTCATCGAACTTTTCCAGCGCCCGGATCAGCATATCGTCGAAGCGGCCCTGCCTGTAATAATCGGTGGCGCTGGCAAATTCATACTGGAAGTTAAAGTGGTCGAGGAAGCGCCTGAGCATGGCGTTGTTGTGGTGGCCGAAGCTTTCAAACTCGCCGAAGGGATCGGGCACCACGGTCAGGGGCTTGTGCAGATTGGCGCGCAGCATGTCCTGGTTCGGCACGTTTTCCGGCACCTTGCGCATGCCGTCCATGTCGTCGGAGAAGCACAGAAGGCGGGTTGGAATGTCGGAAATCAATTCAAAGGCGCGGCGGATCATGGTGGTGCGCGCCACCTCGCCGAAGGTGCCGATGTGGGGGAGGCCCGAGGGGCCATAGCCCGTCTCGAACAGCACTTCGCGTTTGCCCGCCCGGCTCACGCGGTCGAGAAGCTTGCGGGCTTCCTCAAAGGGCCAGGCCTTGCTGTCGAGGGCGGCGGCGCGGAGCGCGGGAGAAACGGTCATTTCAGGCTTCCACAGTTGCAATGTGGCGCCTGTTTAGGAAGCTCACCCGGCGGGGTCAATGTCAGGCGAGATATTTCCTGAAAAAGGCGATGGTGCGGCTCCAGGCGCGGTCGGCTGCGGCCCTGTCATAGCGGGCGGCATTGGTATCATTGTTGAAGGCGTGGTTCACCCCCTCATAGACATGGGCCTCGAAGACCTTGCCACCGGCCTTGAGGGCGGCCTCGAAGCCCGCCATGTCGGCGTTGATGCGGTCATCCAGCCCGGCATAATGGAGCAGCAGCGGCGCCCGGATGTTCTCAATGCCCGCCTTGGGCTGCATGCCGTAATAGACCACGCCGGCGGCCAGCATGGGCTCGACCACGGCCAGCCGGTTCACCTCGCCGCCGCCCCAGCAGAAGCCCATGGCCCCCACCCTGCCGGTGGTGGCGTTGAGCGCGGCAAGGGCCGTGAAGGCGGCGCGCGAGGTGGCCAGCACGGCCTCGGGCTTCAGCGTGCCGATCATGTCGCGGGCCTGATCGGCGTCCGCCGGTGTGCCGCCCAGTGCTGCCAGGTAATCGGGCGCATAGACCACGAAATTCTCCAGCGCCAGCCGACGCGCCACATCGCGGATATGGGCGTTAAGGCCGCGGTTTTCATGAATGACAATGACCGCCCCCGGCACTGTGGCCGCCGCCGCAGGCCGCACCAGATAGCCTGCCGTGCCGTCAAAGCGCTGATCGGCGGCGGCAAGGCGCGGATCATCCTCGGCCACCGTGGCGGCCTGGGCATAATTGTTTTCCAGCACGGCAAGTAGCGACTGGGCGGCGGCGGCGGAACCCGCCATGGCACCAAGCCGTTCCATGAAGTCGCGCCTGGTCATGCCGCCATGGGTGAAGCGGTCAAACAGGGTGATGAATTTCGGGTCCAGTTTGTCCTGCATGGCGGGCCTCCTTCATGCTTTAAGGTCAAGGCTAACCAGTGATTCCCGCCGTCACCATGACCCAGACCTTCACAATCGCGTGCGCCTCGGCGGCCCTTTCCGGCCTGGGGCTTGCCGTGGACGGCCTGATGCTGGAAGCGGGCGAAGGCCTGCGGCGGCTGGCGGCTGCACCGCATCTTCTCTGTCATGCGCATTTCGTGACGGCCAGGCTGGGCGCGGCGGCGCGGGCCACGCGCGGCGCGGTGCGGGCTGCCGCCGAGCAGAAGCACTTCGACGTGGCCGAACTTTTTGCCTTTGTCTGCCCGGCGCAACTGGCCATTCCAAGCCCCGCCGGACTGGCGCGGGCGCTGGCCCTTGATCCGGCGGCCACCGATGATGACACGCTGCGCGCCGTGGCGGCGGAACTGTTGCAGCGGCTGGCCAGCCGGCATTATCCGCATTTGCGCGAAACCGCCGAGGCCGCCACCTATCTGGCCCACGCCAACTGGCCCTGGGCGGAACCGGTGCTGAAGGCGCTGCGCCACGGCCACCCGAGGCTGGAGGTGCCGCGTTTTGCCACCGGGCTCAATGTGTGGGACCGGCTGGAGGACTGGGAGGATGAGGGGCCGCGCCCGCCGCCCACGCAGGAGGCCGTCTCGCCCGATGAGGCGCGGGCTGAACTGATGCAGGCGCTTGGCCCCCATGCCGAGGCGCGGCCCGCCCAGCGCGATTATGCGGCGGCGGCCGCCCATGCCTTTCAGCCGCGTGACAACCGGGCCTTCAACCATATCCTTCTGGCAGAGGCCGGAACGGGCCTGGGCAAGACGCTGGGCTATCTGGCACCGGCCCATCTCTATGCCCGGCGCAACCGGGGGCCGGTGTGGATTTCCACCTATACCAAAAATCTCCAGCGCCAGCTCGATCAGGAAAGCCATCGCCTGATTGATGACCCCGCCCTGCGCCGCCGCCAAATCGTCATCCGCAAGGGGCGGGAAAACTATGCCTGCCTGCTCAACATGCAGGAGGCCTTCGGGCGGCTGAGCGGCGGGCGCGGGGCGGCCCTGGCCACGCTCATTGCCCGCTGGGCCAGGGCGACGCGCGATGGCGACATGGTGGGCGGCGATTTTCCGTCCTGGCTCTTTGCCCTGTTCGGCGAGGGCGAGGGCGCGCCCAGCCCGGCAAGCCTCGGCCTGACCGACCGGCGCGGCGAATGCATCTATGTGGCCTGCCCGCATTACCGCAAATGCTTCATCGAGAAATCGCAGCGGGCGGCGCGCAATGCCGCTCTCGTCATCGCCAACCATGCGCTGGTGCTGCATCAGGCGGCCATGGACCACCTGCTGGGGGCGGCCCAGACGGAGGAAGAGGAAGCCGCCCCCGGCGGCCTGCGCCGCATCGTCTTTGACGAGGGCCACCACCTGTTTGATGCCGCCGACAGCGCCTTTGCCAGCCATCTCACGGCGCTGGAAACCTCGGAACTCCGGCGCTGGCTGCGCGGGCCTGAGGACAGCCGCAGGCGCGGGCGCGGGCTGGCTGAGCGGCTGGGTGACCTTGCCGCCCAGGATGACGAGATGGAGCGCCTGACCCAGCAGGCGCTGCGTGCCGCGCTGGCCCTGCCGGGGCCGGGCTGGACACGGCGCGTGCAGGCGGGAAGCCCGGAGGGGGCGGCGGAGGAATTTCTGGCGCTGGTGCGGCAGCAGGTTCTGGCCCGGGCCGACAGTCAGGAAGGGGTCGGGGCGCTCGAGACGGATTGCCTGCCGCTGGTGGATGGTCTGGCGGAACAGGCGGTGGAACTGGCCGAGGCGCTGGCTGATCTGAAGCGGCCGCTGGTGGCGCTGGCCAAGCGGCTGGCGGCCAAGCTCGACAGCGAGGCTGAAGACCTCACTTCGGCCGAGCGCGGACGGATCGAGGCCCTGTCACGCTCGCTGCGGCGGCGGGGCGACCTCATGCTCTCCGGCTGGATCACCATGCTCGACCATCTGCCGGAGGCCGGGGGCGGACTCCATGTGGACTGGTTTGCCATTGAGCAGGCCTTTGGCCGCGAGGCCGATGTCGGTCTCTATTCACACTGGCTGGACCCCACGGAACCGCTGGCGCTGTCGGTGCTCAGACCCGCCGATGGCATCATCATCACCTCGGCCACACTGAAGGACCAGCCGCCCGATGTGCCGGATGACTGGGAGAGTGCGGAACTGCGCACCGGGGTGGTGCATCTGCCCTGGCCGGTCAAGCGCGCGGGCTTTGCCTCGCCCTTTGATTATCCGGCGCGCGCCCAGGTGATCGTGGTGAATGACGTGAACCGCGCCGACATGGATCAGGTGGCGGCGGCCTATCGCGAACTGTTTCTGGCCACGGGCGGCGGGGCGCTGGGCCTGTTCACCGCCATTGCCCGGCTGCGCGCGGTGCACAAGCGGCTGCTGACGCCGCTGGCTGCCGCGGGGCTGACGCTCTATGCCCAGCATGCCGACCCCATGGACACGGCCACACTGGTTGACATGTTCCGGGCCGAACCGGACGCCTGCCTGCTCGGCACCGATGCGGTGCGCGACGGGGTTGATGTGCCGGGGCGCTCACTCCGCCTCATGGTGCTGGACCGGGTGCCCTGGCCCACCCCCACCATATTGGAGCGGGCGCGGCGCGAGGCCTTTGGCGGCCAGGCCCATACCGACATGGTGGTGCGCCTCAGGCTGCGGCAGGGCTTCGGCCGGCTTATCCGCCAGGCCAGCGACCATGGCTCCTTCGTGGTGCTGGACCCGCGGCTCGCCTCGCGCTTTGCCACCGCCTTTCCGCCGGGCCTTGCCATTCAGCGCATGGGGCTGGCGGATGCCATTGACGCCGTACGGGCCTTTGACGCGCGCTTCACGGCGTGAACAGGCGGCGCTCGATCGCGGGCAGGCGCAGCGCCATGGTGACCCCGCGGGCAATGAAGAAGGCGCACAGTGCCAGCCACAGGCCGGTGATGCCGTAGCGCGGCTCCAGCACCCACCACAGGGCCATGAACACGGCGAGCGAAATCAGCATGGTGTTGCGCATGTCGCGGGTGGCCAGTGCCCCGGTATAGATGCCGTCAAACTGGAAGGCGACGGAGCCGAGCAGCGGTGTGGCCGCAGCCAGCCACAGCGAGGCCCGGGCCATCATCCGCACGTCGGGGTTCAGCGTCAGCAGATCGATGAACCACGGTCCCGCCACCACAAGCGTCAGCGAACAGAGGGCGCCCACCGCCACCGCCCAGCTTGAGGTCAGCCAGATGGCGTCGTTGAAGCGCTGGCGCTGGCCCGCGCCCGCCGACTGGCCGACCAGCGCCTCGGAGGCATAGGCAAAACCATCGATGAGATAGGCCGAGACCTCAAACAGGTTCATGAGCACGGCATTGGCGGCCACCACCGTGTCCCCCAGCCTTGCACCCCGCGCCGTGAACCAACCGAAGGCGAAGATGAGACAGAGGGTGCGCACCATGATGTCGAAATTGGCGGCGAGCGTTCTGCGGTAGGCCTGGAGATTGAGCACGCGTGCCGCATCGAAGCCCTGACCCAGGGCGCCAAGGCGCTGCAAAACGATGGCGAGGCCAAGGGCGGCTGCGCCATATTCGGCGATCAGGGCCGCCTGCCCCACCCCGTCCGAGGTTTTGTGCAGCACCAGCACGAACAGAGCTGACAGCGCCATGTTGGTGAGGTTGAGCACCACCTGGGTGACGAAGGCGGCGGTGGCCCGGCCCTGCCCGGTGAGCCAGCCCAGAATGACAAAATTGACCAGCGCCGCCGGGGCGGAGAGTACCCGCCATGAGAAATAGGTTTGGGCATGGGCGGTGACCTCGGCCGAGCCGCCGATGAGGCGAAAGGCAAATCTGCCGATGACCGGCGACAGCACCACAATGGCAAGGCCGAAGCCCAGCGCCATGAGTGCGGCACGGAAGAACACCGCCGCCAGTTCGGCTGCATCACCCGCCCCGGTGGCCTGGGCGGAGAGGCCGCCGGTGGACAGGCGGAGAAAGCCGAAGCCCCAGAACAGGAAGGAAAAGATGAGGGCGCCCACGGCGATGGCGCCGATGTAGTAGGCGTCCGGCAGGCGGCCGATGACGGCAGTGTTCACCACGCCGATCAGCGGTTCGGTGACGTTGGACAGCATGATGGGCACCGCAATGGCAAGAACCGAGCGGTGGGTCAGCGGAAGGGCCTGGGCTTGAGCCATGAGCCCTGTTGCGCAACGGAACGGGCTCGGTCAAGCTCCAGCCCGGCATGAACACAGCAGACCAGATGCTGCCGGAGGTTTTTTCCCGGTGGTTTGCCCAGCGCGGCTGGCAGGCCCGGCCGCACCAGCTGGCCATGCTGGCGCATGGGCTGGCCGGGGAGAGCGCGCTGCTCATTTCGCCCACCGGCGGCGGCAAGACGCTGGCCGGTTTTCTGGCGTCGCTGGTGGAATTGCAGCAGGCCCACAAGACCCAGGGCATCCACACGCTCTATGTGTCGCCGCTGAAGGCGCTGGCGGTGGACATTGCCCGCAATCTGGAGGCGCCCATTGCCGAGATGGGCCTTGCCATTTCGGTGGAAACGCGGACCGGCGACACGCCGCACGACCGCCGCCAGCGCCAGCGCCGCAAGCCGCCCGACATTCTCATCACCACGCCGGAACAGGTGTCGCTGCTGGTGGCCGACCCCGAGGCCGGAAAACTTCTGGCCCATGTGCGCTGTGTCATTCTTGATGAACTGCATGCGCTGGTGCCCAGCAAGCGGGGGGCGCTGTTGTCGCTGGCGCTCACCCGCATCAGGGCCCACGCCCCTGCGGCACGCCTGGTGGGCCTGTCGGCCACGGTGGCCGATGAGGATGCGCTGCGCGCCTGGCTGGCCCCGGCGGGGGCCGCTGCCGTGGCGCTGGTGAAGGGCAGCGCCGGGGCGCAACCCGACATCCGCATCCTGCAATCGGAGGAGCGCGTACCCTGGGCGGGGCATTCGGCGCGCTATGCCGTGCCGGAGATTTATGCGGCGCTGAAACAGGCGGGGCTTGCCATCATCTTCGTCAACACGCGCTCGCAGGCCGAACGGCTGTTTCAGGATCTGTGGGAGGCGAACGAGGATCACCTTGCCATTGCGCTTCACCATGGCTCGCTCGACATTGGCCAGCGCCGCAAGGTGGAAGCCGCCATGGCGGCGGGCAGGCTGCGCGCGGTCGTTGCCACCTCCACCCTTGATCTCGGCATTGACTGGGGAACGGTGGATCTGGTCATTCAGGTGGGCGCACCCAAGGGGTCAAGCCGGTTGCTGCAGCGGATCGGGCGGGCGAACCACCGACTTGATGAGCCAAGCCGGGCGCTGCTGGTGCCGTCCAACCGGTTCGAGGTGCTGGAATGCGAGGCGGCGGCCCTGGCGGCGGCGGAAAATGCTCAGGACACGGATTATCCGGCCATCATGAAGCTTGACGTGCTGGCCCAGCACATTCTGGGCCGGGCCGTGGCGGGGCCGTTTTTCGCCGATGACCTCTATGCCGAAGTGACCTCCGCCTTCACCTATCGCCGGCTGACGCGCGAACTCTTTGATCAGGCCCTCGATTATGTGGCCACCGGCGGCTATGCGCTCAAATCCTATGAGCGCTATGCCAGGCTGAAGCGCATGAGCGACGGGCGCTGGCGGCTGGCGCATCCGCGCATCGGCCAGCAATACCGGCTCAATGTCGGCACCATTGTGGAAAGCCCGATGCTGAAGGTCAGGCTGGCCTCGGTCAAATCACGGGCCAGCCGCCGGGTGCTCACCGGCGGGCGGGTGCTGGGGGAACTTGAGGAATATTTCCTGTCGCAGCTGGCCCATGGCGATACCTTCCTGTTTTCCGGCGAGGTGTTGCGCTTCGAGGGGCTTGATGAATTCGGCGCGCTGGTGACGCGGGCGGCGGGCCGCGATCCCATGGTGCCGTCCTATCAGGGCGGCCGGTTTCCGCTGTCCACCTATCTGGCTGCGCGGGTGCGGGCCATGCTGGCCGACCCCGGCCAGTGGCAGCATCTGCCAGCCCAGGTGCGCGACTGGCTGTCGGTGCAGAAGTGGAAGTCGGTGGTGCCGGGCGCCAGCCAGATGCTGGTGGAGACCTTTCCGCGGGCCAGCAAGCATTATCTGGTGTGCTATCCCTTTGAGGGGCGGCTGGCGCAGCAGACACTGGGCATGCTGCTGACGCGGCGGCTGGAGCGGCGGGGGGCGCGGCCGCTGGGTTTTGTCGCGTCGGAATATGCCCTGGTCATCTGGACGGTGGCCGATCTGTCTTCGCTCATTGCGCGCGGACGCTTGTCGCTTGCCGAACTGTTTGACGAGGACATGCTGGGCGATGATCTGGAGGCGTGGCTTTCTGAAAGTGCGCTGATGAAACGGACCTTCCGCGATGCCGCCCTGATTGCCGGGCTGATTGAGCGCCGCCACCCCGGCAAGGAAAAGACCGGGCGGCAGGTGACGGTGAACACCGACCTCATCTATGACGCGCTGCGCAGCCACCAGCCCGATCACATTCTGCTGCGCGCGGCCTGGGATGATGCCGCCTCGGGCCTCATTGACATTCACCGCCTCGGCGAGCTGCTGCGCCGGATCAAGGGCCAGATCGTGCATCGGGCGCTCGATCAGGTGTCGCCGCTGGCGGTGCCGGTGCTGCTTGAGATCGGCCGCGAATCCATTTACGGCGAGGCCCATGATGCCCTTCTCGCCGAAGCCGCCGACGACCTCATCGACGAGGCCATGCGGCTTGTCTAGGCAACACAGGATCACGCTGGGCGGGCTCTCCCTCATCCCCGATCTATCGGGGGCACTCATTGTGCCGGAGTTTGCCGCCCTGCTGGTGGCCGACCTGCACCTTGAAACCGGGGCTGCCTTTGCCCGGCGGGGTGTGCATGTGCCGCCCTATGACAGCCGGGCTTCCCTCGCACTGCTCGAAGCGGTCATTGCAACACACCGGCCCCGGCGTCTCATCTTTCTCGGCGACACGTTTCATGACGGCAAGGGTGCGGCCCGGATGGACGGGGCCGACCGGGCGCGCCTCAAGGCGCTGACCGATGGCCATGACACCATCTGGATTACCGGCAACCATGACCCGGAAGCCCCTCAGGGGCTTTCGGGAAGCGGGGTGGACAGCATGGCGCTGGGGCCGGTGACGTTGCGCCACATTCCCTCAGCACGGCTTTCACAAGGCTTTGAGATTGCCGGCCACCTGCACCCCGGCGCCACGGTGGTGCAGCGCAACGTGGCGGTGAAGCGCAAATGCTTCATTGCCGATCAGCGCCGCTTGATCATGCCCGCCTTCGGCAGCTACACCGGTGCTTTAAGTGTTTCATCCCGCGCTTTTAAAGGGCTGTTTGAAGAGGAAACCTGCCAGGTGTGGCTGACGGGCACGACGATGCACGCCTTCCCGCGCTCGCGCGTGAGCTGAGCGTTGCGCGGCAAGCCTTTGGTTTCAGCTCTGTTTTGCCTTCAGCGCGGCCACCAGTTCCGGTGTGGCCTCACCCGTCACCTTGAAGCCGTTCTGCATCTGGAAGAGGCGGATGGCATTGGCGGTGCGGTTGCCCATGCGGCCGTCAGGCGTGCCGATCTTGTAGCCCAGACCGTTGAGCAGGGTCTGGATTTCAGCAATGTCGGGGTTGGCAACAGCCGTGGCAGACGCAGGCTCGGCCGGGGCCGAGGCGGCCTGCCAGTCGCCGCGCGTGACCGACACCACATTGGCGGCATCGAGCGAGCGGCGGGGCTGCCAGCTGGCCACCCGGCGCTTGGTGTCATCCACCATGGCCGGTGACAGGCTGCGCGCCAGAACCGCAGCCCGGCTGGCCGCATCATTATCCTTCTGCTGGCCGGCCAAAGTGTACCAGAACAGCGCGTCAGACGAGGACGGCACCGTGCCCAGGCCGCGCTCGATCAGAACGGCAAGATTGAACTGGCTGTCCTTCAGGCCATGGTCGGCGGCCTGGCGAAACCAGTAGACGGCGCGGGTATAGTCGGGCTTGCCCAAACCATCGCCGGCCACAATGACGGCGGCATTGTGCATGGCGCGCACATTGCCCTGGCGGGCGGCCTTCTCATACCAGGACAGGGCCTTGGCAAGATCACGGGCCACACCATTGCCGCGTTCATAGAGAGTGGCCAGGCGGTATTGGGCAGGGGCAAGGCCGCTCATGGCGGCGCGCTCATACCATTCCGCCGCCTTGGCATAATCTTGCGCCACCACCTTGCCGTCGAGATAGCGGGAGGCGATGACGAATTGCGCCGTGGCGTCACCGTCGCGGGCAGACTGGCGCAAGGGCGTGGCGCCCAGTTCGGCGGGCGGCATTTCCATGGGGGGAGCGCCATTTTCGACCACGGCGGGCGGGGTCATGGTGGCCGTGGTCAAAGTGTTACTGGCCAGAAGGTCAGCAATGCTCTGGGCCTTGCCGGGATTGAGGCTGCCGTGCACCTCGCCGGTGGCGGGCGGTGGCGAAACCGTGTCCGCCGGCGGGCTCATCGTGCCGTTGGCGGGGGCGGCGGCGTCAATGCCGGGCGCCGGGGCATTCAGGCTGCCTTCGGTCGAGGGCTGGCTCTGCGGCCCGTCAATGACCGGCTGGGCCGGGGCGGCGGCCGGGGGCGCTTCGGGGGTCGGAGCCGGCTGCTCAATGGCTGCCGGAGTGACGGGCGTGGACTTGGGCTTGCCCAGAATATTCATGGTGTAGGCCGAGGCCGCCGCCAGAAGCAGCAGGCCCATCAGCATGAGGCGCTTGCGGCGGGCATCATTGTCATTGGCAGCGGGCTTGATTTCCGGCGGCTGCCTGGCGCCATCGGGCTTTACGCCCGGCACCACCTTGCTGCCCTTCAGCGGCTTTGCCTGCTTTTCCGCCTTGGCGGGCCTGGCGGCCTTGGGGTCCTTGGGCTTGCGGTTCAGGAAGGGCAATTTTTCCCAGAACTTCTTGCCCGCCTGGGCGACGGTCTTGTCGCTGCCGGGGGTCAGGCCGGTGAGAACGCTCTTGTGCGCGGAGGAGGACTGGGCCATGCGCCGGGCGGCGGCAATAATGTCATCGACCGAGCCCGGTTCCGGCGCGGGCGGCACCTCGGCGGCGGCAAAGGGATTGGCCGTTTCGGAAGCCGTTTCCACTGCTGCCGGGGCGGTGAAGGGGTTGTTTTCAAAGGGCGCTGGCTCGGCGAAGATTTCCGAGGCTGGCGGCAGTTCCGGGGCATCTTCCAGCGCCGGCTGGACCATGGCATGGGCGGCCATGGCGCTGGCCATCTGCTGGCCAACGGCATTGTTTTCCAGTTCGGCAAGCTTGCTGACGATCTGCTCAAGCGTGTCGTGAACGGCGGTGAGGGTTTCCTGATTGCGCTGATCGGCGGTGGCGGCGCTGTCGCGCACGGCACGCAGGCCATCCTGCAGGGCCTGGATTTCCGGCGCGGGATCCATGGCCGAAAGCGGCGCGGCAGCGTGCAAGCCGGCTTCCCCGGCCACCCGGCGGGCCGTTTCCTCGGCCACGCGGGCGGTGGTGGTGCGGCTCTGCTCCATGGCATCATAAAGCTGGTTGACGGCGCGCTCGATGGTGTCGAGGCTGGCCAGCTGGCTTTCGGTGCGGGCAAGGCGCTCGGCCACGGCGGCAATCTGGTTTTCGAGGGCGGACTGGGCGGTGGGCGAAGCTCCCGTGGTCATGGCCTCGCTCAGGCGGCGGTCCATTTCGGCCATGCGGCGTTCAAGTTCCACCAGCTGGGGCTTCTGGGCCATGCTGCCCTGGGTTTGCTCAAGGCGCTGGTGAATTTCGCTGACCCGCCGGTCGAGGTCGGCCAGAGGCCGCATGTCCTGACCCTGGGCCACGCGGGTGGAAAGCTGCTCTACCGCGGCGCGCAGGGCGGTCACATCACGATCGGAGGCAAGGCCGGTGCGGGCGCTGTCGATGCGCTTGTTGAGGGTGTCAACCTCGCCGCGCAGACGCTGCATTTCGGCGGGCGTGCTGTTGTGGCTGGCGAAGGTGACCTGGGCATCCTTGAGCAGACTGAGGATGCGGGTCTCGATGGTGCGCAGTTCCTTCTGGCTGGCCTGCACGGCAGCCGTCTGGGCGCGTGAGGCCAGGGCCTCGGAATCATTGCGCACCCCGTCAATGCGGCCGGCAAGGTCAGCCAGTTCGCGCTGCAGAATATCGGGGAGCGCCATGGCATGGCCGGTTTCGCTGCGGTCAATGCGGCTGGCGAGTTCGCTGATCCTTGCTTCCAGGCTGCGGATGGCCGGGGCCTGCTGCAGCACCTGCTCATTGACCGAACCAGCCGCCCGGCTGGCCATTTCGGCCATGCGGTCCTGCATGGTCTTCAGGCTGTCGCGGGTGCGGCGCTCGCCGGTTTCAATGTGCTCGATGATGTTGCGCACCGCCTTTTCCAGCGACTGGAAGGCGGGGGTTTCCTCGGGCTTCAGCGCCGGGGCGGCGGGGGCTGCGCGGCTGATCTGGCGGCCCATGGCCGAAAGCCGCTCATTGACGGCGGAGAAGGCCTCAACCGTCTGGCGTTCGTTGCTTTCCACCCGGTTCAGAATGCGGCTCAGCGCCTCCTGATCAGCCTGGCGGCTGCCCGCATAGGGGCTTGGCGTGGTGTCGTGCTCGCGGCGGGCAATGCGGGCCAGCTGTTCGGCAATATCCTCAAGCCGGACGGCAGAGCGCGGCTCCTCAAGGCGCGGCGCGGGCCGCACCGGGGCGGGGGGCGCATCGTCGGACTGTTCGAGGATGACGTTGTTCAGCCATTCGCCCAGCGTCATGCCGGAACGGCGGGCGGCGACCTTGGCGGCCTCGCGCACCTCCGGCTCAATGCCCTTCACGCTCCATGGGATACCCGGCTTCATCGCTGCCATCCATTATTCTCGCCGCCGCGCCAACCCGAAGGCCAAGGCGGGGCTCTGCCATTCAGGGCCAAAAGTTAACGGCTTTGGTAAATATTCGGTTAAGCCGCAGGCCTCGGCCTGGGCTGGCTCAGCCCGGTGCAATCGGTGTGGAAAAACGCCGTATGGCCTGCGACAGGCCGGGGGAATGGCGGCCCCCAAGGATCGGGCCGCCTTCCGTTCACGCCGGAAAATTACAGCTGATTCGCAATTCCGCAGGCGGACCGGCGGGCTTCCGGCAGCCTTGCCGAGGTCGGCTTCCGGCTATTCAGCCTGAAGCCGGTTCCTGATCTCGTCGCGGTGCGGATGGGCCGGATAAACGCCGAGGATGCGCAGGTGAGAGGTAAAGAACGCCAGCTCCTCCAGGGCCAGACGGACATTGCGGTCGTCCGGGTGGCCGTCGATGTCGGCATAGAACTGGGTGGCCGAGAACTGGCCTTCAAGCTGGTAGCTTTCCAGCTTGGTCATGTTGACGCCGTTGGTGGCAAAGCCACCCATGGCCTTGTAGAGGGCGGCGGGCACATTGCGCACCCGGAAGACGAAGCTTGTCACCACCGGACCATTGCCCTGGGCGGCGTCGCGCCGCTCCGGCGCCAGCACCACGAAGCGGGTGGTATTGTGGGCCTCATCCTCGATGTTTTCGCGCGCCAGTTCCAGGCCGTAGATTTCGCCGGCCAGCCTGGTGGCGATGGCGGCCCGGGTGGGGTCGCGGATTTCCGACAGTTCGCGGGCTGCCCCGGCGGTGTCGACCGCCACCACCGGCGTCAGGCCCTGTTCACGGATCAGCTTGCGGCACTGGCCCAGGGCGTGGACATGGCTGTGCACGGTCTTGAGCTTGGCCCGGTCGGCGCCGGGCATGACCAGAAGCTGGTGATGCACACGCAGAAAGTGTTCGCCGATGATGGCGAGGTTGGTGGCGGGCATGAGGTGATGGATGTCGGCCACGCGGCCCGCCACCGAATTGTCGATGGGGATCATGGCCAGTTGCGCCTGACCGTCACGCACCGCCTGAAAGGCATCCTCGAAGGTGCGGCAGGGCATGGGCTCGTGGTCCGTGAAGGCTTCCAGACAGGCAATGTGGGAATTGGCTCCGGGTTCGCCCTGATAGGCAATCTTGGCGGTCATGGTCCTCTCACTTGTCCGGTTTCAGCATTTTCCGGGCCTGTTCCAGGTCTTCCGGTGCATCCACACCCAGCGGCACACTGTCCACCCGCACCACGGCTATCTTCATGCCGTTGTCGAGGGCGCGCATCTGTTCCAGCCGGCGGTGGCGCTCGCGCTCGCTCACCGGCAGGGCAACGAAGCGCTCCAGCACGTCGCGGCGATAGGCATAGACGCCGATGTGGTGCCAGAATGGCGGCTCATGGTCCGGCCCAAGGTCACGCACGAAATCGCGGGCAAAGGCCACTTCGCGTGTTTCGCTCAAGGGGGCAATGGCCTTGACCACATTGGCATTGTCGCGCTCGGCAGCACTGGAGATGGGGGCGGCGATGGTGGAAATATCAACCTGGTCATTGGCCAGCCCGGCAAGGCAGCGCTGAATGGCGAGCGGGTCAATGGTCGGCAGGTCGCCCTGAACATTCACCACATATTTGAATTTGCGGGCGGGATCACGCAGGGCCAGCGCCTGGGCAATGCGGTCGGAGCCGGAGGGCAGGCCGGGGTCGGTGGCCATGGCGTCACCGCCCTGGCGGCGGATGACCTCGGCAATCTCGTTCTCGGCGGCGGCCACCAGCACCTGGCCGACATTGGCCGCCAGGGCCCGCCGCCAGACATGGACAATCATCGGCTGGCCGTTGATGTCGGCCAGCGGTTTTCCAGGCAGGCGGGTTGATGCCAGCCGGGCCGGAATGACAACTATGGTATTGGCAAGTTCGATCATTCGCAAAAAAGTCTAATTGCTTTGGTGGGCTGCTTATACCGGTTGCGTGGGAGCCGGGAAAGCTTTAGGTAAGACCCCGCTAATATGTCCCAACAAGGATAGCGTCGCATGAACATCATTCCCTTTCTGTCCAAGTCCGCCCTTTCGGCGGTTGGCGCGGCTGCCATGGTCGTCGGCATCAATGCTCTCGGCTCCAGCCTTTACAGCACCACCACTCCGGCCACGCCGGGCTTTTTGATCCCGACCGCGGAAGCGGCAGCACCGGCGGCTCCGGCCCCGGCTGAAGCGGCGGCGCCCGCTCCGGCGGCGGAAACCCAGGTGGCCCAGACCACCCCGGCGGCTCCGGCGGCAGAGCCTGCGGCTCCGGCTGCTCCGGCTGCGGCTCCGGCGGCTGGCGAGTCCCTCGGCGCCCGCCTGGCCAAGGCCGATATGGCGGCCGGCGAAAAGGCCGCCAAGGTGTGCGTGGCCTGCCACGACTTCGCCAAGGAAGGCAAGAACAAGGTCGGTCCGCACCAGTGGGGTGTGGCGGGCCGCGTCATGGGCTCGGTTGCCGACTTCAAGGGCTATTCCGAAGACCTGAAGGCCAAGGGTGCTGCCGGCGAAACCTGGACGCTCGAAAACCTCGACGTCTATCTGGTCTCGCCCAAGGACTTCGTGAAGGGTTCCAAGATGGCCTTTGCCGGCATCAAGGACGCCCAGCAGCGCGCCAACGTCATCGCCTGGCTGAACGCCCAGTCGGACGCGCCGCTGCCGCTGCCGGCCCCGTAAGCGACACAATCGCCTGTTTGATGAGACACCGGCGGAGCCATCCGCCGGTGTCTTGTTTTATGTTTGCAGATGCAAGCACCTGACTATACTCGCCGAATCAGTTCAGAGCCCCGAGCGCCATGCCGATCGACCGCCGCCGTTTCATCACGCTTGCTGCTGCCCCCCTTGCCGTTTCCGCGTTGCCGCTGCGCGCCCTGGCCGAGGAGCGCCGCTTCACCCACGCCCTCACCCTGTTTGACGACATCAAGTATCCGGCGGATTTCGCCCACTTCGACTATGTCAATGCGGCAGCACCCAAGGGCGGCGTGGTGCGCGTGGGCGTGGTTGGTTCCTTCGACAGTCTCAACCCCTACACCTACAAGGGTGAAGCCGCCAGTGGCGCGCCTGCCGAAACCCTGATGGTCAGAGCCATGGATGAGCCGTCAACCCAATACGGCCTTCTGGCGGAATCGGTCTGGCACCCGGAGGACCGGTCGCTGGTGGTGTTCCGGCTCAGGCCCGAGGCGCGCTTTCACGACGGCACGCCGGTGACGGCTGAAGACGTGGCCTGGAGCATGATGACGCTGAAGGACGTGAACCCGCGGCTTGAGGCCTATTACCGCAATGTGGTGAAGGCCGAGGCAACCGGTGAGCATGAGGTGACCTTCAGCTTCTCGCAGAGCGGCAACCGCGAACTGCCGTCCATCACCGGCGAGCTTTCGGTTTTGAGCAAGGCGTGGTGGACGGGCAAGGACGCACAGGGCAAGGCGCGCAACATTGCGGAAATCGCGCTGGAGCCCGTCCTCACCTCCAGTCCCTATCGGGTGGTGGATTTCAAGCCCGGCGCCACCATCAGCGTCGAACGGGTCAAGGACTACTGGGGCGAGAAGCTGCCGGTCAATGTCGGCCAGAACAATTTCGACCGGATGGAGTTCATCTTTTTCCGCGATGCCAATGTCGCCTTTGAAGCCTTCAAGGCCGACCAGTATGACTATCGGGCGGAAAGCTCGTCCAAGCTGTGGGCCACGGGCTATGACATACCGGCCGTGAAGGACGGGCGCTGCCTGAAGAAGGAACTGGAGATTCACGCGGTCAACGGCATGCAGGGCTATGTGATGAACCTGCGCCGCGACAAGTTCAAGGATGTGCGGGTGCGGCGCGCGCTCAACCTCGCCTTCGATTTCGAATGGGCCAATGCCAATCTGTTCTATGGCCAGTACACCCGCGCGCGCTCCTTCTTCAACAATTCGGAGATGGAGGCGAAGGGCCTGCCAACGCCGGAGGAACTGGCGCTGCTGGAACCGCTGAAGGCCGATCTGCCGCCCGAAGTGTTCACCAGCGAATACCAGAACCCGGTCAATGCGACAGCACAGGACCGGCGCCGGAACCTGAAGGAGGCGGCCGACCTTCTGGCCCAGGCGGGCTGGACCATCGCCAGCCAGGGTGGACGCAACCTTCTGAAGAATGCCAAGGGCGAACCCTTCACGCTGACCTTCCTGCTCGACTCTCCCCTGTTCGAGCGCATCACCCTGCCCTATCAGAAGCAGCTGGAAATGCTGGGCTTCACCGTCACGGTGCGCACAGTGGATTCGTCGCAATACGAACGGCAGAAACAGAATTTCGATTTTGACATTCTGGTGCACAGCTGGGGCGAGTCGCTTTCACCCGGCAATGAGCAACGCGACCAGTGGGGCAGCGCCGCTGCCGACACGGCGGGCAGCGACAATATGGCCGGCATCAGGAATGCCGCCATCGACAAGCTCATCGATCAGGTGATCTTCGCCAAGGACCGCGCCGGGCTGACCACCGCCGTGCGGGCACTGGACCGGGCCCTCATCTGGTCGCAGTTTGTGGTGCCGCAGTGGTATATGCCCAAGATCAGGCTGGCCTACTGGAACCGGTTCGGCATGCCCGAAAAATTGCCGCAATATGACCTGCCCATTCCGGCGGCCTGGTGGTATGACGCGGACAAGGCGCGAACGGTGACACCGTGAGGGCAACGGGGGCGGCGGGCAACTGATGGGCGCCTATATTCTCAAGCGTCTGCTGCTGATGATCCCGACGCTGCTCGGCATCATGCTGATGACCTTTGTGGTCATTCAGTTCGTGCCCGGCGGCCCCATTGAAAAAATCATCTCCGACATTCAGGGCACCGGCCAGGATGCGGCGGGCCGCGTTTCCGGCAACACCGGCAACGAGGCGGGAGGGGCCGCGCAGGTGGGCGCGGGCAGCGATGTCACCGGAAAATATCGCGGTGCCCAGGGGCTGGATCCCGAACTCATCAAGGATCTGGAGAGGCAGTTCGGATTCGACAAGCCGCCCGCCACGCGCTTTCTGCTGATGGTGCGCGACTACGCCACCTTCAATTTCGGCCAGAGCTATTTCCGCGGGCGGCCGGTCATTGACCTCATCATCGAGAAAATGCCGGTGTCGATTTCGCTGGGCCTGTGGCTGACGCTCATCACCTATTTCGTGTCCATTCCGCTGGGCATTGCCAAGGCGGTGCGCGACGGCTCGTCCTTCGACATCTGGTCCTCGGCCTTCATCATCATCGGCTATGCCATTCCGGGCTTCATCTTCGCCATCATGCTGGTGGTGGTGTTTGCGGGCGGCAGCTATTTTTCGTGGTTTCCGTTGCGCGGCCTCACCTCCGACAATTTCGCCAGCCTGAGCTGGGGCGGCAAGATTCTCGACTATGCCTGGCATCTAGTCCTGCCCCTGACCGCCATGGGCATTTCCAGCTTTGCCACCATGACGCTGCTCACCAAGAATTCCTTCCTTGATGAAATCCGCAAGCAATATGTGACGACGGCGCGCGCCAAGGGGCTGACCGAGCGGCAGGTGCTCTATGGCCATGTGTTCCGCAATGCCATGCTGCTGGTGATCTCCGGTTTTCCCGGTGCCTTTCTGTCGGCCTTCTTTGCCGGGTCGCTGCTCATCGAAACCATCTTCTCGCTCGACGGCCTGGGCTATCTGATGTTCAAGGCGGCCATCGACCGCGACTATGCCATTGTCTTCGCCAATCTCTACATCATGACGCTGTTCGGCCTCATCGTCGGGCTGATTTCCGATCTCACCTATACGTGGATCGATCCGCGCATCGATTTTGAATCGCGGGAGGTTTGAGGACCGTGGCGTTTTTCAACCTCAGCCGACTGAATGAAAAACGCTGGTCGCTGTTCAAGCGTCACCGCCGGGGCTTCTGGTCGCTATGGATCTTCATTTTTCTGACCGTGTTCAGTTGGGCAGCACCGCTCATTGCCAATGACCGGCCCATTCTTGCCTATTACAAGGGCGAACTGCTGTTTCCCACGCTGGTGGATTATCCGGAAGCCAAGTTCGGCGGCTTTCTGGCCCAGACGGATTACCGCAATCCTCTGAACACGGATGAAATTTCCGCCAATGGCTGGCTGGTCTGGCCGCCCATCCGCTATTCCTACGATACGGTCAACCTGGAACTGCCGAGGCCCGCACCGTCGCCGCCGGCCTTCAGTCTTTCGCGCACCGAGGCCTGCGCCAAATATCCGCAAGGGGTTGACGACCCGCAATGCGTGGTGGGCAATCTGAACTGGCTCGGCACCGATGATCAGGGCCGCGATGTGGTGGCGCGTCTCATCTGG
The DNA here is from genome assembly GCA_937873445.1 of uncultured Alphaproteobacteria bacterium. GTDB lineage: Bacteria > Pseudomonadota > Alphaproteobacteria > Rhizobiales > Aestuariivirgaceae > Aestuariivirga. Next base: position 36,814 of record CALMWF010000039.1, on the reverse strand, counting down.
GGCTTCCGTCTCTCCGTCACCTTCGGTCTCATTCTGGCGCTGTTCTCGTCCATCATCGGCGTGGCGGCGGGCGCGGTGCAGGGTTATTTCGGCGGCTGGACCGATCTTCTGTTCCAGCGTTTCATCGACATCTGGTCGTCCATGCCGACGCTCTATCTGCTCATCATCCTGTCGGCCTTCATCACCCCCAATTTCTGGCTGCTGCTGCTCATTCTGGTGCTGTTTTCCTGGACGTCGCTGGTGGGCGTGGTGCGCGCCGAATTCCTGCGGGCGCGGAATTTTGAATATGTGCGGGCGGCGCGGGCACTCGGCCTGTCCGACACCCGGATCATGGTGAAGCACCTTCTGCCCAATGCGGTTGTCTCCACCATCACCTTCATGCCCTTCATTGTCTCGGCCTCGGTGACCACGCTGACGGCGCTCGACTTCCTCGGCTTCGGCCTGCCGCCCGGCTCACCGTCGCTCGGTGAACTGCTGGCCCAGGGCAAGACCAATCTGCAGGCGCCGTGGCTTGGCATCACCGGCTTTCTCGTCACCTCCATCATGCTGACGCTGCTCGTGTTCATCGGCGAGGCGGTGCGCGATGCCCTTGATCCCAGAAAGACCTTCACATGAGCGACACGCTTCTTGAGGTGAAGGATCTGTCGGTGGCCTTCCGCCAGGAGGGCCGCGAAGCGATTGCCGTCGATCATGTATCCTTCACCATCGCCAGGGGCGAGACGCTGGCTCTGGTGGGCGAGTCAGGATCGGGCAAATCGGTGTCGGCGCTGTCCATCCTGAAGCTACTGCCCTATCCGGCGGCCTCGCACCCTTCGGGCGAGGTGTGGTTCAAGGGCCGCAATCTGCTTGATCAGGATGAGGCCGATCTGCGCGAGGTGCGCGGCAACGACATCACCATGATCTTTCAGGAGCCCATGACCTCGCTCAATCCGCTGCATTCGGTGGAGCGGCAGATTGGCGAAATCCTGGAACTGCATCAGGGCCTGAAGCTGGAGGCGGCGCGGCCGCGCATCATCGAGCTTCTGAGCAAGGTGGGCATCCGCGACCCGGAAACGCGGTTGCAGGATTATCCCCACCAGTTGTCGGGCGGGCAGCGCCAGCGCGTGATGATTGCCATGGCGCTGGCCAATAATCCCGACCTGCTGATTGCCGATGAGCCGACCACCGCGCTTGATGTGACGGTGCAGGCGCAGATCCTGAAGCTGCTGAAGGAATTGCAGCAGGAAAGCGGCATGGCGCTGCTGCTCATCACTCATGATCTGGGCATTGTGCGGCGCATGGCCGACCGCGTGGCGGTGATGCAGCGGGGCCGGATTGTCGAGCAGGGCAAGACCGGCGATGTGTTCGGCGCGCCGCAGCACGCCTATACCAAGATGCTGCTGGCGGCCGAACCCAAGGGCAAGCCGCCGGCGGCTGATACTTCTGCACCGGTGGTGGTGGAGACGCGCGACCTCAAGGTGTGGTTTCCCATCAGGCGCGGCTTCTTCCGCAAGACGGTGGGCCATATCAAGGCGGTGGACGGCATTTCCCTTGAGCTTCGCGCCGGGCAGACTTTGGGCATTGTGGGCGAGTCCGGCTCCGGCAAGACCACACTGGGCCTCGCCATTCTGCGGCTCATCGCGTCCAGGGGCGAAATCCTGTTCAACGGCGCGCGCATTGACGGCGTTCCCTCGCGCGCCATGCGGCCCCTGCGCCATGACATGCAGATCGTCTTTCAGGATCCCTTTGGCTCGCTGTCGCCGCGGCTTTCCATTCTCGGCATTGTGGAAGAAGGTCTGCTGATCCAGAACCCGGAATTGTCGGCAGCGCAGCGGCGCGAGAAGGTGGCCCAGGCCCTGACTGAAGTGGGCATAGACCCCGATGCCATGGACCGCTATCCGCATGAGTTTTCCGGTGGCCAGCGGCAGCGCATTGCCATTGCCCGGGCACTGGCGCTGGAACCCAAATTCATCATGCTGGACGAGCCCACCTCGGCGCTTGACATGTCGGTGCAGGCGCAGGTGGTCGATCTATTGCGCAGCCTGCAGCAGAAGCACAATCTGGCCTATCTGTTCATCAGTCATGACCTGAAGGTGGTGCGGGCGCTGGCCAATGAGGTGATCGTGATGCGCAATGGCGTGGCGGTGGAGCACGGCCCGGCGCGGCAGATCTTCGATCATCCGCAGACGGATTATACCGTGGCCCTCATTGCCGCTGCCCTGAACCTCAAGACCGTGAACACGGAAGCGGTGAAGCAGTGACGGCGTTTCTGATTGTGGCGCCCAGCTGGCCCACGGACATCTGGCGGCAGGCGATGATGACGGCGGCCCCCGCCCTGGACGTTCGCGTGTGGCCGGACATGGGTGCGCCAGAGGATATCTCCTATGCGGGGGCATGGCTGCCGCCGCCAGGCGTGCTGGCTGGCCTTCCCCGGTTGCGGGTGATGTTCTCGCTCGGGGCGGGGGTGGATGCGCTGCTGCGCGATGAGACGCTGCCCCGGAATGTGCCGCTGGTTCGGGTGAGTGATGCTGACCTGACCCAGCGCATGAGTGAATATGTCGTGCTTCAGGTGCTGTGGCATCACCGCCAGCAGCGGCGAATTGATGACAACCAGCGCCGCAAGGTGTGGGACAGTTTTGCCACCCATGCGGCGGGTGATCTCAGGGTCGGCGTCATGGGGCTTGGCGTTCTGGGCAGTGATGCGGCGGGCAAACTGGCCATGATGGGTTTTGCCGTGGCGGGTTGGAGCCGCACGCGAAAGCAGATTGCCGGGGTGCAGAGTTTTGCCGGTTGGGACGAGTTCGACGCCTTTCTGGCGCGGAGCGATGTGCTGGTGTCGCTGCTGCCGGCAACGGCGGAGACGCGCGGCATCATCAATTATGCCACCTTGCGCAAGCTGGCGCGCAACGGACCCTTCGGCGCGCCCATTCTGATCAATGCCGGGAGGGGCGCACAGCAGGTGGAAGCGGACATTCTCCGCGCCCTTGATGACGGCACACTGCATGCCGCCACTCTCGATGTGTTTGAGACCGAGCCCCTGCCCGCCCACTCGCCACTGTGGACCCATCCGCGGGTGGTGGTGACGCCCCATGCGGCGGCGGATTCCGACCCCGCTGCCATCTGCCGCTATATCGCCGGGCAAATTGCCCGGCTTGAGCGCTGCGAGGCCCTGCAGAATGTGGTGGACCGCCAGCGCGGCTATTAGAGCCGTCTCACCAACCATCCGTGAGAGCGGCGGCTTTATCCACCCCAACACAATCCGCGCTACAGCCTTCTGATGGCCGTGATGGGCTTGCCGGAGGCGGCAATGCGGGCCACCGCATCGGCCAGCGGTTCCTTGGCCACCATCATGTGATGGCCATTGGCATGCAGCAGGGTTTCGCCATCGGTCATGATGCCGACATGGCCATCCCAGAAGACCAGATCGCCGCGCCGCAACTGGGCCAGGTCATTTTCCGGCACGGGCTTGCCCAGGGTTTGTTCCTGCATGTCGCTGTCGCGCAGGCAATTACCGCCACAGGCCTGCAGCGCCACCTGCACCAGGCCGGAACAGTCAAGGCCATGCACGGTCTTGCCGCCCCACAGATAGGGGGTGGCGAGAAACTGCTCGGCCACGGCGACGAAATCGCCGTTATGATCCGTCAACGGACGAAGATGGGCGGCAAAGACAAAGCCGCCGCCCGCCAGTGCGGCATAATTTCCCTCATGCCCCGTCACCGTCACCTCGGCATTGAGCGGCAGAAAGCGGTGCGGCGTGGTCTTGAGATTGGCTTGCGGATAGATGAGCGTGGACGGAACGGCAACGCGATGGCTGGGCGCCACGGCCCGGCCCGCCAGGGCCGCCACCGGCACGTAGCCGACATAGCCATCACGCGCCAATTGCCCCCAGGCATAGCCCTCCCTCACATCGAAGACCCGCAGCGTCTCGCCAAACAGCGCCTCACTCAACTGCATGGCATCATCACGCGGGGCCTTGCGCAGGGGGGCGGAGAAGGCCTGCACCTGCATGACAACCCCCACCTCAAAGCGCAGCGCCTCAACCTGACCACGAAGGCGTGCATCGGCAAGATCCGGGCGGACGGCGTAACGTCTGCCATCAAGGGCCATGGCTCAGCGTCCCTTCCTGCTCTGGGCTGACACCACATCACCCAGACGTTCGAGATAGAGCGCACCTTCCACCGTGCGTTGGATCAGCACATTGCGCCGGTCCTTTTCATCGCGGCGGCGGTTCACCAGCCGGTGCTTGCCCATGGAATCCAGCGCCCGGGTGATGACCGGCTTGGTGACATGGAGCCTTGCCGCCAGATCACGCACGGTGTGCGGCGGTGATTCAAGATAGATGGTCAGCAGAATGGTGAGTTGGCGCAGCGACAGGTCGGGCGCGTCATCCAGAACCTGCTGCAGCGACACGGCATGCCACAGTTCCAGCGCCTTTCCGGGGGTGAGGCCGTCGGCCACGTTCATCCTCGCTTCGTTTCGGATGCGGATCAATTGTGCCGCGAACGCCGCTTCCCTGCAACCCGCTTGCCGTAGCGTTCGGCGAGAAGGGCAAACAGGGCGCGCAGCGCCTGGGCCTCGGCCCCCAGCGGGCGGCCCGGCCTGGCCTTTGGCACCCAGGCGAAGAGATCGAAATGGATGAAGGACCGGGCGCGGTCAACAAAGCGGCGCAGGAACAGGGCCGCCTGAATGGACCCGGCAAAACCCGAGGTGCCGTTGTTGTTCATGTCGGCAAGGGGGCTGTCATAGAGCGCGTCATAGGGCCGCCACAGCGGCAGGCGCCACAGCGGATCGTTCTCGGCCATGGCATGGCGCGCGACGGCGGCGGCCAGTTCCTCATCATCAGTGTAAAATGGCGGCAGGTCGGGCCCCAGCGCCACGCGGGCGGCCCCCGTCAGCGTGGCCATGTTGATGAGGAGGTCCGGCTTTTCCTCATCGGCCAGCGCCAGCGCCTCACACAGGATGAGCCTTCCTTCGGCATCGGTGTTGCCGATCTCGACGGTGAGGCCCTTGCGGGTCCTGAACACGTCACCGGGGCGGAAGGCGTTGCCGGATACGGCATTCTCCACCGCCGGGATGAGCACCCGGAGGCGCAGCGGCAGCTTTTCCTCCATGATCAGCCGGGCAAGACCCAGCACGGTGGCAGCACCGCCCATGTCCTTTTTCATCAGCGCCATGCCGGCGGCGGGCTTCAGGTCAAGGCCGCCTGAATCAAAGCACACGCCCTTGCCCACCAGCGTCACCCTGGGGTGGCGCGGGCTGCCCCAGGTGAGGTCGATGAGGCGCGGCGCCCGGGGGCTGGCCTGGCCCACCACCTGAATGAGCGGAAACTGCCGGGCAAGGCGGGCACCCGTTGTCACCCTGACGCGGCCGCGGTGCGGGCGGGCCACGGTTTTCACCGCGCGCTCCAGTTCGGCAGGCCCCAGCAGATTGGCCGGCGTGTTGACCAGATCACGCACCCCATAGACCGCGGCGGCGATGCGGAGAAGGCGGCCGCGGTCAATCCCCGCCGGACAGACCAGGGCGGCCTTGGCCTGCTTGACCGGGCGGAACGGGTCATAGCCATAGGCTTCCAGCAGCCAGCCCAGCGCGGCCAGTTCCTGCCCTTCGGATTCGCCCTCGAAACGATAGCGCCCTGCCGGCAGCAGCCAGACCAGGCGGCCCAGGCTGAAGGGGTCGGCCTCAGGCCTGGGGGCGCCCACCAGAACGGCACTCATGCCGCCCTGATCACCGGGCAGCGGCAGTAGCGCCAGGGGCGCGGCGGCAAAGCCCTGCGCCCTGGCCCAGGCGCGCTGAGCCGGGGGCAGCTTGCGCTCCTCGGCGGCCCAGTTGTCGGCAGAGATGAGCCGGATGGGCACGGCGGAGCGGGTGGCGGCGGGCAGCAGCAGGCGGGCAGGGTCGGTCATGGGACATCCATTCTGGCGGCAACGCCCCATAGTTAACAGTTTGTTGACCATAGGGATCACAAGATCGGGCCACTCTATCCCACGATTCACCGGAGATTGCCATGCGTGCCTGTGCCAGCGCCCTTCCCCGCCGGGGTTCCGCGGCCATGGTGCTTGTGCTGGCAGCCATGGCGCTGTCGGCCTGCCAGTCGCGCACCGCCGGACAGCTTTCACCGGACCCGGTCAACACCGCCAGCACCAGTCAGGCGTCACTGTCCGACACGGTGAAACTGGGCGATGCCTGGCAGAAAAACCCCGGCGACACGCGCACCGGCCTTGCCTATGTGGCTGCCCTGGAACGGATCGGGCAGAGCGACCGGCAGGTCGAGGTGCTGGGCAAACTTGCCAGCCTGCACCCCGAAGACGGCACCGTTCAGGCCCTTTATGGCAAGAAGCTGCTGGCTGCCGGCGACAGCGGCGGCGCGGTGACCGCGCTGGAAAAGGCCGCCAGCATGCAAGGCGCCACCTGGCAGGTTCAAAATGCCCTGGGGTCAGCCTATGACGACCAGGGCCAGTATGCGGCAGCGCAGGCCGCCTATCAGAAGGCTTTGGCCATGAGCCCCCGTCAGGTTCAGGTTCTGAACAATCTGGGCATGTCACAGACGCTGGCCGGCGACCTCAAGAGCGGCGAGGTAACCCTGCGCCAGGCGCTGGCCCAGCCGAACAGTGGCGCCTATCCGAAGATCCGGCAGAACCTGGCACTGGCCGTGGGCCTGCAGGGCCGGTTTGACGAGGCGCGCCAGATTGCCAGCACCGACCTGCCACCCGACCAGGTGGATGCCAACATGGCCTATCTGCAGAAGATGCTGGCCCAGCCCAACACCTGGCAGCAGCTGGCTTCCGGCACCAACCCCGGCAACTGATCGCTTCCGCAGAAAGAAAAACGCCGGCAGTGGTCCGGCGTTTTTTGTTGCCTGTGGCGGGGAGCCTATTTCACGCCCATGACCATGATGATGGAGGGGCCGAGAATGACCACGAAGATCACCGGCAGGAAGAACAGAATCATCGGCACGGTGAGCTTGGGCGGCAGGGCAGCGGCCTTCTTTTCGGCGTGCTGCATGCGCGCTTCCCGGTTTTCCTGGGCGAGCACGCGCAGCGCCGTGCCAAGCGGCGTGCCGTAGCGTTCGGCCTGGATGAGCGAGGTGACCACTGAACGCACCGTGTCGATGTCAACGCGCTTGCCGAGATTTTCAAAGGCCTTGCGGCGGTCCTGCAGGAAGGACAGTTCTGCCACAGTCAGCGTCATTTCTTCGGACAGAGGCACTGACTGACGGCCGATCTCGCGGGCCACGCGGGTCATGGCGGGCTCGATGGACATGCCGGATTCAACGCAGATCAGCAACAGGTCAAGGGCATCGGACCAGGCGCGCCGGATTGATTCCTGGCGCTTTGAAATCATGTTCTTCAGCACCAGCGCAGGCACATAGAAACCGGCGATGACACCACCCATGGACATGGCCAGACGCATGGAGGTGGAGACCCGGTCGGCATAGAAGGCCGAGGAATAGCTGAACACAAGAATGCCCAGGGCAATGGGCGTGACCATGCGCATCACCAGATAGGTGAAGAGATGGCTTTCACTGCGCAGGCCGGCCTTGCGCAGAAACTCGCGCGAACTTTCGGCTTCGAAAACCTTGCGCAGGTTCAACAGATCGACGAGCTGGCGGAACAGGCTGCCCTTGCTCTTGTCGCGCAGCTTGCCTTCGGCACCGGCGGCAAGGGCCGCCTTCTGGGCCTGGCGCAGGCGTTCCCGCTCCTGAACCACGCCCTTGATGCGGCTGTTCAGCCGGTCGCCTTCAAAATACGGCATGGCGATGGTCAGCACCGTTGCAAAGGTAGCCACCGCCACCAGAAGGGTGATGGCGGTTTCCATCTGCAGATAGTGCTGAACCAGATCCATGATATTTCCCGGTCAGAAATCGAAATTGATCATTTTACGCATGACCAGAACGCCCATCAGCATCCACACACCGCTGCCGATCATCAGCATGTGGCCGATGGAGGTGTTGAACATGGGTGCCAGATAGGTCGGATTCAGGAAGGTCATCATGCCCATGATGAAGAACGGCAGGGCACCGATGATGGCGGCAGAGGATTTTGCTTCCTGGCTGACCGACTTGATCTTGGCCTTCATTTTCTTGCGGTCGCGCAAAACCTTGGACAGATTGCCCAGCGCTTCTGACAGGTTGCCGCCGGTCTTGGACTGGATGGCCATGACGATGGCAAGAAAGTTGACCTCGGCCAGGGGCATGCGCTCGACCATGCGTTCAATGCCCTGATCGATGGAAATGCCGACGCGCTGACCTTCCACCACTTCAGTGAATTCAGGCCCGACGGGCGGACCGGTTTCGTTGGCAATCACCTTCATGGCGTCTGACACCGGCAGGCCGGCCTTGAGACCACGCACCATCACGTCGATGGCGTCGGCGAAATCGCGCAGGAAGATGTCCTGCCGGCGGCGGCGCAGGAAGCCCAGAAACCAGCGGGGAAAGCCGAAGGTGAAGACAAAGGCAAGGCCTGCGGAAATGAGCAGAGGCAGGCCGAACACCGCCGGGACAATGGCCATGCCGGCACCCAGGGCCGCGGAAAATATCCAGAACTGGCGCACCGAAATGTCGAGACCCGACTGGGCAATGAGGGTGCGCAACGTGATCTTCTTGCGCTTGCGCTCGCGCTCTTCGATCTGTTTCAGGGATTCCTGAACCTGCTTGCGGCGTTCCTTGCTTTCGTTTTCCACCCGGTTGCGCAGGTTGGAACTGGCATTGCGGCTGTTGGCAACCGCCTTGATGCGCTCATTCTTGGCTTCGTTGGCAAAGAGCGGATAGAGCAGCGCCAGCGCGACACCGCCCACCGCGATGGCGACCATCACGACGAAGGCTGTATTTTGCAGATCGCCGCCGAAATTCATGTGCCCTCACTCCAAACCCTGCAGACTAATCCTGGTCGTTGCGCATTTCGGCCTTTTCAAGGGCCTCGGCGAGACGGCGCTCTTCATTGTAATAGCGGGCACGGTCCCAGAAATGCGGCCGGGCAATGCCGGTGGAGCGGTGACGGCCAATGATCTTGCCGGCCGCGTCTTCACCGGTGATTTCATAGACGAAGAGATCCTGGGTGATGATGACATCACCTTCCATGCCGATCACTTCGGTGATGTGGGTGATGCGGCGCGAACCGTCACGCAGGCGCGCCGCCTGGACGATCACGTCAATGGAACCGGTGATCATTTCCTTGATGGTCTTGGACGGCAGCGAGAAGCCGCCCATGGTGATCATGGATTCGAGACGCGACAGGGCTTCACGCGGGCTGTTGGCGTGGAGGGTGCCCATGGAACCGTCGTGACCGGTGTTCATGGCCTGGAGGAGGTCGAAGGCCTCCGGGCCGCGGACTTCGCCGACGATGATCCGCTCGGGACGCATGCGCAGACAGTTCTTGACCAGATCGCGCATGGAAATGGCGCCCTCGCCCTCAAGGTTGGGCGGGCGGGTTTCAAGGCGCACCACATGGGGCTGCTGCAATTGCAGTTCGGCGGCATCTTCGCAGGTGATGATGCGTTCGTCGTGATCGATGTGACCGGTGAGACAGTTGAGCAGCGTGGTCTTACCGGAACCGGTACCGCCGGAGATCAGGACGTTACAGCGCACCCGGCCAATGATCTCGAGGATGGTGGCACCTTCCGGCGTGATCGACTTGAACTTCACCAGGTCGGAGAGTTTCAGGCGGTCGCGCTTGAATTTACGAATGGTGAGGGCGGGGCCGTCAATGGCCAGGGGGCCAACGATGACGTTGACACGGGAACCGTCCGGCAGGCGGGCGTCGCAGATGGGGCTTGCCTCGTCGACGCGGCGGCCCACCTGGCTCACGATGCGCTGGCAGATGTTGAGAAGCTGGGTGTTGTCGCGGAAGCGCACACCGGTTTTCTCCATCTTGCCGCCGACTTCGATGAAGGTGGTGGCGGCGCCGTTGACCATGATGTCGGCGATGTCATCGCGGGCGAGCAGCGGCTCGAGCGGGCCATAGCCAAGCACGTCGTTGCAGATGTCCTCAAGCAGTTCTTCCTGCTCGGCAATGGACATCACCACATCCTTGAGGGTGATGATCTCATTGACGATGTCGCGGATTTCGTCGCGGGCGGCATCGCGGTCGAGCTGCCCCAGCTGGGTGAGGTCGATGGCGTCGATCAGGGCGTTGAAGATGGTGCCCTTGATGTCATAGTAGTTTTCAGAGCGATGCCGCATCATGGCGGGCGCGCGCGGCGCAGCAGGCTGGGGCGCGGGGCGCGGCGGCTGCGGGCTGCCGGGGAACTGACCCGGCGCCTGGCCCTGCTGCGGCATGGGCAGGTCGGGAATGAAACCGGGGGCAGCGGGGGGGGCCAGGCCCGAGGCCGGGACCGCAGGCGCAGCCGGGACCGGAGCCTGAGGCACCGGGGCAGAAACGCCACTATCGCTTCTCTTGCCGAACATCGCTTATTTCTTCCTCAGGCTGGGCAGCTTCTGAAAGATTTCATTGAGATTGAATTTTCCGCTCTTGGGAGCGGTCTTGTTGTTGCCGGAGAGAATGTCGGCCAGAACATCAAGCTGTTCGGCGGACTTGGACTTGGGACCAACCTCAAACAGCATCTGGCCGTTGCTCTGGGCCGTGCCGAACACCATGGGGTCATAGGGAATGACAAGCTCTGGCGTGATGCCCACGGCCTTGGCAAAATCGGCTGCCGAGACTTCCGGCCGCTTGGGCACGCCCACCTGGTTGAGAATGATGCGCGGCAGGTGATCGTTGGGCCGGGCCTGTTTCAGAAGATCGACAATGTTCTTGGTATTGCGCAGGCTGGCCAGTTCCGGGGTCGCGGTGATGATGACCTCATCGGCATTGATCAGGGTGTAGCGCACCCAGGGTGCCCAGACATTGGGCACGTCAACCACGATGCACGGCACACTGCGGCGCAGGGCATTGAGGACGATTTCCATGGAGTGGGCTTCAATGGCAAATTCACGGTCCACCTGACAGGGGCCGCCGAGCAGGCTCAGCTTGCCGCCCAGCTTGGTCAGCAGCCGGTCAATGAGGGTGGAGTCAACGCGGTCGGGCGAACCAAGGGCTTCAATCATGCCACCGTTGGCATCCTGATTGAAATTGAGCCCGGCGGTGCCGAAGGCAAGGTCGAGGTCGGTGATGACGGTTTCGACACTGTGCTTGCCGGACAGCCGATAGGCGATGTTGTGGGCGATGGTGGATGACCCCACACCGCCCTTGGAGCCGACAAAGGCAAAGATGCGGCCGAGGGGGTCGCTCTTGGGATCCTTGTAAAGGCTGGCAATGGACTCGATGTAATGCAGGGCGCTGACCGGCGCCACAATGTATTCGCTGATGCCCTGGCGCATCAGTTCGCGATAGAGAATCACGTCATTGACGTGGCCGATGATGATGACCTTGGTGGTGGGCTGGCAGACTTCGGCCAGCTTGCCCAGTTCGGCCAGAAGCTGTTCGCGCCCGGCGTGGGTTTCCACCACCAGCACATTGGGGGTGGGCTGATGCTGGTAGACCTGGATGGCCGCCGCAAGACCGCCGAGCTGGATGGAAACATGGGCATGGCCCATGCGCCGGTCCATCGCCGCCTGCTGCAAGACTTCACCGGTCTGCTGATTGTCGCAGAAGTTGTGAATGTTCACATGCGGCACCATGACCACCGGGTGCTGGTCAGAACCGTGGGCGGAGAAACTATGAGCTGAAGCGGTCATTTCAGGCGATCCTGTGGACAAAATCAGGGCGTGCCGCCGGCCGACGGCGCGGAGGTGGAAACCATGCTCGTCACGTCCATCACGCGCTGGATGCCGGACATGCGCGAGGCGGCCGGTGCCGTGCTCACGGGTGCTGGCGTCACAACATTTTCAGGATTGACGATCATGGCGGCAATATTGGAGTGGAGCGCGCAGCCGTGGTTGGGCGCCGTCTCGTTATTCCAGGTGCTGTTCAGATCGCGCGACCAGTCGCCGCACGGGGCGGTCCTGGCATAGGTGCGGACATAGGAGACTTCCACCGGTGCCGAAGCCGGGCCGGGATAGGTGGCCAGCTTAATGCGGCTGCGGGAAATGCCCTGGGCGGTCATCACGTCAACAATGCTGCGGGCCGTGGCCTGGCCGCCGGAGGAGGGACGCCGCACCGTGATGGTGGACGTGGCATTGCCCAAGGCCTGGCGGGCAAAGCCTGCCACGGTATTCACCTGGGCCGGCTGAAGACCGCCCCGGCTGGCCGGAACGGCGAGCGTCACCGGGCCGCTGGCCATCTCAATGGGAAATTTCTCGGACCCGGAGAAGGGCACATAGGCGTTTTCCAGCGGGTCGGGCGTGGTCAGGGCGCAGCCGCCCAGAAAGCCAGCCAGAATGGCTGGCAGGGCGAGGCCGCGGAGGAGAGAGGATTTCAAAGGGTTCAACATGTCTGTCTCCACGACGCTCATCACTCGATGATGTGACCGACGCTGCCGGTATAGGCGGCGGAGGGATCCGCCTGACTGCCGGGGGCGCCATAAATCTTGTTCAGACGGCCGAACAGAAGCTGGTCCTTTTCGGTGGCGGGGTTGAGCCGGTCGGTCGGCAGTGTCATCTGCTTCTCGCTGGTCGGACCCACAATGTAGGGTGTCACCAGAACCACCAGTTCGGTTTCGTTCTGAACGTAGTCACGGCTGCGGAACAGGGCGCCGAGAACCGGCAACTGCTTCAACCCCGGCGCGCCGTTGAGATTCTGGCGGACGCTGTCCTTGATCAGGCCAGCCAGCATCATGGAGCCGCCGGAGGGCATTTCCAGCGTGGTTTCGGCGTTGCGGGTATTGATCACCGGCACACCGGCGCCGGAAATGGACGCCAGTTCCGATACCTCGGTGTGGATCTTCATATTGATCCGGCCCTCGTTGAGCACCACCGGGGTAAAGTCAAGCTGGACACCGTATTTCTTGAATTCTACGGTGCACTGACGCACGGCGGCGGAGGCATCGCAGACCGTGTAGGGGTATTCGCCACCGGCATGGAACTGGGCGCCCTGGCCGGAAATGGCGGTCAGGGTGGGTTCGGCCAGAGTGCGCATCAGGCCGTTGCCTTCCAGAGCGGCGACAGCGGCGTTGATATCAAATTTCTTGCCGTCATAGCTGGACGACAGGACGGCGCCGCTGTAGCCGTTGGTGAAGGGATACATGCCGTTGATGCCAAAGGCGAATTTGCCCAGGGTGAGCGCTGTCTTCGACAGGTCCACGCCCAGTTGCTTCATGACATCACGCTGCACTTCGGCAATGCGCACCTTGAGAATGACCTGGTCATCACCGGCAAGCTTGATGGTGTTCAGAACGTCGCCACCAAACTTCTTGGCCAGATCTTCAGCGGTCTTGGCTTCGGCCGCATTGGCCGCCACACCACCGAGCACAACGCTGTTGCCGACGGTGTCAACCGTGATGCGCGAACCCGGCAGGGTGCGCTTGATCAGTTTCTGGATGGCAGTGGTATCCTGGGCAACCTCAAGATCGAGATTGAGGATCTGCTAGCCGCTGCCATCGAAGAAGAAGATGTTGGTCTGGCCGATGGCGCGGGCAAACAGATAGGCCGTGTTCTTGGTGCGCACCACGGCATCAACGATGTCAGGATTGCCAACCAGAACGTCCTTGGCCTCGGCCGGCAGGCGAATGACCACCGACTTGTTCAGCCCGATGCGCAGGAAGTGGGCGCCCGACGCCTGATCGGCCACCGAGACATCAAGGTCGGAGGCATGGCCCGAGGGCACACCCGCCAGCCACAGGCCCGTTATGGCCGCTACCGACAGGGCGGCGAGAACAGCAAAGCGATTGGCCTTCTTGGCGTAACCGGCTGGTTTAAATGAAACGGACGACATTGCCATCAGCCTTTCTCAGCGATACGCCGTATAGGACGGGACGCCATAGCGCATGATCATGAGATCAGTGCCCTTCTTGTTGTTTTTGCCCCCGGAGAAGCGGTCGCTCAGGGCGGGAAGATCGGTATCAGGCGTCTTGCCTTCGCTGTCGGCGATGGACCGGAGCGCCAGAGACAGTTCACCAACCGATTCGATGGTGGAAATGACCTCAGCCTGTTGCGGCGTCAGTTCGAGAGTGGCGGTCTTGCCATCTTCCAGCGCCACCTTTTCACCGGTGGGATCCTGCTTGTAGGTCTGATTGATGGCGAGCACGCGCACATTGGTCAGCACGGTTTCGCTGACCACGTTCTTGCCGCCGGACGGGCTCTGCCCATCAAGCTGGCGGGTGAGCAGGACATCAACCTTGTCATTGGGCAGGATGAAGCCGCCCGCCGAGGAGGTGACCGAGATGCCGACCGAAATGGCCCGCATGCCCTTGCGCACGATGGCGCTCATGAAGCCTGCATCCCCGGCCTTCAGGAGCTTCTGTTCCATGATGGTTTCACCGCTGGCGAAGGCCGAGCGGGCGCGATTCTTTTCCATGGCGCTGATTGCGTCCGGCATGGCATCCTGGGTGATCATGGAGCCGGTGACATTGGCCTTGGGCCAGTCCTTCCAGATCACGGTGCCGGCCACCAGCTTGTCGCCCAGCCCGATATCCTTGGCCGCCACGAGAACCGGAATGGTTTCAACCTTGTTGACTTCGACCACCTGCTTTTCAGGCTTTTTGCCGATCATGCCATTGGCCAGCATGGCCGCCATGGCCGCCGACCCCACTGCCGCAGCCAGGATGATGATGCGCATCTTACTCATATTCATTCCCTCACTTCACGCCAGGCGGCATGGTCGCTCCGCCAAGATTCGGCTGTAATGGTCAAATTTAGGTTAATGCCCGGCATGGGGTTGGCTTTCCGTTAACCAGCGACCTGCAGCCACCAACTGTCGCGCAACGCCAGAATGCCACCCGCCGCCAGCGCTATGCCGTAGGGCACGGAGGGCTTTATGCCGCTGATTTTCTTGCTGAATTCTTCGGCTTTCATCTCGAGATGGAGGCCCACCATGGACAGAAAGGCAACGCCCGCCGCCAGAATGCCGCCCGCGAGAACCGTATAGAAAAGAAAGGGCACCAGCTGCGCCGTGCCAAACCACAGGCCGGCGGCGGCCATGAGTTTGGCGTCACCGCCGCCAAACAGCCGCAGCTGGAAAAACGCAAAGCCGACGAAGAACAGGATGAGGCCCGCCACAACATGCCAGCCGAGCTCTGCCATGGGCATGCCGGTCATCAGGGCCATGGGGAAAAAGGCGAGCGCCGTCAGAATCGTCAACCAATTGGGAATGCGCAGATAAAGCGCATCGCTGGCGGCGGCGACCATCAGCAGTGATGGCAGCAGGTAAAGCGACAATGACTGAAGCATGATCAAAACGTCCCTTCGGCCCAAGGCGGAGCCGGACAGACCTTTCCACGGCGACCGTAAAGGTGGAGTTAACCGTATGCCGCTGGCGGCCGGGCCGAGGCGGGCGACCGGCCCCGGACCAGATCGTAAACAGTTGATTCACCATTTACGTGGCATTGTCGCACGACGAGTCATGCCCCCTTAAGAGTTACGGGGGATGAGGTTGCGAGGATCTGGACCCATGAAATACCGCCTGTGCGTGGCTGCTGCCCTGTTTGCCCTGTCGGCCCTGCCGGCTGCCGCCGCCGAGCCGCTCGTTCTCAGTGCCGACCGGACTCAGCTTCTCAGCGTTTCGACCCCGCCGGGCGCCATTGTCATTGGCGATCCCTTCATCGCCGACGTGACCGTTCAGGGGCAGCAGATTTTCGTGCATGGCCGTGCCTATGGCGAAACTGACATGATCATTCTCGACACCGAAGGCAATCAGATTGCCAATTTCGAGGTGATGGTGAAGGAACGCGAGAACGACGCCACCGTGTCGGTCTACAAGGCCGGAAAGCGCTACAGCAGCAGCTGCATGCCGGATTGCCAGTCCATTGTGCGGGTTGGCGACGACCCGAGCCATATGAGCGCCATCGCCAATACCTTTAACCAGAAGCAGAACCTGGGCCAGGGCCGCAGCACGCCCACAACGGTTGCGCCGCCGCCGCCTGCCGATGGTGCCGCCCCGCAGTAAATTTGCCGCTGCCCGGGATTGGCTAAAATTTTAGCAAAGCCGTTAGAGTTTTATAAAATTCCGGCTGATATTTCTGAGCCGTCAGAGGTTTATTGCCCAGCGGAGACCCACATGGGACGGTTCAGGGCCGGTCTGCGCGCTGCAGCCAGGCGGTTTGGTGTATCGGAAAGCGGATTTTCCGCCGTTGAGTTCGCCTTCGTGGGTGGGCCCTTCCTGCTGTTTCTCGGTTGCATGTTTGAAACCGGGGTCATGCTGTTTACCGAATATACCCTGCAGGCGGCGGTGCAGAAGGCTTCACGGGCGATCCGCACCGGCAACGCCCAGGACACCAAGACTAGCCCCACCGTTTTCAAGAATTCCATCTGCGCCAACGGCGTGGCGCGGTTTCTCATGGACTGTTCCAAAGTCACGGTTTATGTGGCGCCCGCCAACACCTTCGCCGCGCTCAAGAGTTCCACCCCAAATTCGCTCGACATCGGCCTGAAGGCTGATAACAGCGGCGTCAAGAACAGTTCCTTTTCCTGTGGTGACAAGTCCAAGCCGATGGCGATCATCGCCACCTATGATTACAATTTTGCCTTCCCCTTCATGGACAAGGTCTTGGGCAATTTCACGCTCAACACCAAGGACAAGGACAACAAGCCGATCAGCATCAATTACCGGCGGCTGCGCGGCATTTCGGTTTTCCGAAACGAACCCTTCGCAACCTCCAATTCGTGTTCGGCCACATGAAACACTCCCTTGCCCAGTATCTGCGCAATACACGCGGCATGGCGGCAATTGAATTTGCTCTGATCATGCCCATGCTCATGCTGCTGTTCTTCGGCATGGTCGATGTGACATCGCTGATTTCGGTCAACCGCCAGGTGACCTATGCCTCGGGCGTGATGGCCGACCTGGTAACCCAGAACAAGAATGTGGTCTTGAAAACGGATCTTGAAGATTACCGGAACGCGGTGTTCATGATCATTGGAAACACCCCCACAGCCGACATTGGTGTCGAGTTCTACGGCCTTACCAAGACCTATAATGCCTCGGCTCCCAATCAGGGCAGCACAAGCTGGGATGACAAATACACGGCGTCCGTGGCGTGGAGCGTCAAGAGCAGCAATTCGGTGTGCGGAAGCAACACCGCGCCTGCCACCACGACGCCAACAGCCGAAAACATCAATACCAACTATTCCGCCCTGATGGGGGCCAACAGCCTGAACGACACGACGAAATACAACGACCTGGTTCTGGCCCGCGTCTGTGTGAACTTCAAGCCCTGGATCTTCACCCTGTTCGGCAAGAAGATCATGCCAAGCCAGACCATGAAGCTGACGCAGGACACCATTCAGCGGCCGCGCGCGTCCATGAAACTTGGCTGCCAGCTGACCGCTTCGAATACGGCGGCGTGCACCAATCTTGCCAATCCCTGATCGGCGCCCGATCAAACACAACGGTTCGCTCAGCCCCCGGTCATGACCATGGGCACCGGCTGACGGCGCAGGCGCAGCGCATTGCTGATGACCGACACCGATGACAGGCTCATCGCCAGGGCCGCAACGGCTGGCGTGAGCAGCAATCCCAGCAGGGGATAGAGAATGCCTGCCGCCAGGGGAATGCCGATGGCATTATAGGCGAAGGCAAAGAACAGGTTCTGCTTGATATTGGCGAGCGTGGCGCGGGCAAGGTGACGGGCCCGGGTGAGGCCCGTGATGTCGCCGTTGAGGAGGGTCAGTCCGGCATTCTCCATGGCGAGATCGGTGCCGGTGGCCATGGCCACGCCGCAATCAGCCTGAGCGAGAGCGGCGGCATCGTTGATGCCGTCGCCTGCCATGATGACCTTGCGGCCCTCGGCCTGAAGCTGCTTCACCAGAGCCAGTTTGTCCTCGGGTAGGATACGGGACTTCACCTCATCAATGCCGAGCGTTCTGGCCACGGTCTGGGCCACACGCTCGTCATCACCGGTGGCCATGATGATGCGCAGACCCTGGGCCTTGAGGCTGGCCACGGCGGCGGCGGCGGCTGGCTTCAGCGGATCGGCAGCGGTGATGAGGCCCTGCACGGTGCTGCCCCTGGCCACGAAGACCGGGGTTTCACCACGGCCCGTCGCCGCTTCAGCAGCAGCGATGAGTGGCGCCGGAAGCGCAAACCCACGGCTTTCCATCAGGCGCTGGTTGCCAAGCAGCACGGCGTCGCTGCCCTGCATGCCCGCCAGACCCAGACCGGGCAGGCTTTTCACCTGGCTGACGGGGGCGGGTGCGAGAGTCTCGAGCCTGGCAGCGGTGCGGATGGCCTCGGCCAGCGGATGGGTGCCTGAGGCTTCCAGCCCGGCGGCCAGCGCCAGCACAGCGGTGTGTGCGCCACCGTCGGCCGTGACGATATCGATCACACGCGGTTTACCTTCGGTCAGGGTGCCGGTCTTGTCGATGACCAGCGTATCGGCCTCGGCCATGGCCTCAAGGGCGGGCGCCTTGCGGATCAGAATGCCATTGGCAGCGCCCCGGCCCGCCGCCACCATGACCGACATGGGCGTGGCCAGACCAAGCGCGCAGGGGCAGGCAATAATCAGCACACTGATGAAAGCGGCACTGGCATAGGCCAGCTTCGGTTCCGGCCCGATGACAAGCCAGAGCACGAAGGCCAGTGCGGCAATGGCGATGACGGTGGGCACGAACCAGCGGGCGATGCGGTCGGCCAGAGACTGGATGGGGGCCTTGGAGCGCTGGGCTTCGCTGACCGCCAGCACGATGCGCGACAGCGTGGTGTCCAGCCCCACCCGCCTGGCCTGCATGGTGAAGGCGGTGTCGCCGTTGAAGGTGCCGGCATGAACAGCACTGCCCGCCGCCTTGGCCACGGGAACGGCCTCACCCGTCAGCATGGATTCCTCGATCAGGGCGTTTCCGGTGATGATTTCGCCATCGACCGGCACCCGTTCATGGGCGCGCACCACCAGCCGGTCACCCACCTTGACCTCGGCAAGCGGCACATCGTGCTCGCTGCCGTCGGCACCGATGCGGTGGGCCGTGTCCGGCACCCGCCGCAGCAGCGCCATCAGGGCTGCACCGGTCTTGGCGCGGGCCGAGAGTTCCAGCACCTGGCCCAGCAGCACCAGCGCGATGATGACGGCCGCACTTTCAAAATAGACGCCCACCGTGCCGTCGGCGGCGCGCAAACCGTCGGGGAAGAGGCCGGGCGCCAGCAGGGCCACCACACTGTAGAGAAAGGCCGCCACCGTGCCCACGCCGATGAGCGACCACATGTTGAGATTCATGGTCTGGAAGGAAAGAAGGGCGCGTTTGAAGATGGGCAGGCCCGCCCACAGTACCACGGGTGCGGCCAGCGCTGCCTGCACCCACTGACCTGTGGGCCCATGGCTCCAATGGCCCAGGAACAGGCCGAGGTGGGGCGCCATGGCGATGACCAGCAGAGGCACGACAAACAGCGCGGAAAACCAGAAGCGCCGCGTCATGTCCACGAGTTCGGGATTGGGGCCCTGGTTCTCCAGCGAGGGTGTCATGGGTTCCAGCGCCATGCCGCAGATGGGGCAGTCGCCGGGACCATCGCTCTCCACCTCCGGGTCCATGGGGCAGCCCCATTTGCTGCCGGGCGGCGCGGTCACGGCGGCGGGCTTCGGCGCATCGCCAAGATAGGCCGAAGGATCAGCTTCGAACTTCTTCTGGCAGCCCTCGCAGCAGAAATAGACCTTCTGCCCCTCATGTTTTGACATCCATGGGGCCGAAGCCTTGTCCACCGTCATGCGGCAGACGGGGTCGATGGCGGTGACATGGGCTTCCGGCTCGGCGGCAAATTTCTCGGCGCATCTGGCACAGCAGAAGTGGAAGGTGCGGCCCTGCCACTCGCGGGTGGGCTTGCCGGCATTGGGGTCCACCGTCATGCCGCAGATGACGTCACGGATCACCGTGGGCCTGGGTTTTTTCATGGGCGCGGGCTGGGGAAAGGCACCGGGAGCAAGGGTAAACTGGGTCATGACCGATCCATATGAGATTGGGCGCATATTGGGCGGGGGACGGGTTGAGCGCAAGCCGCCGCCCTTCAGTTCCGCGTGAGGGCGGCTTTCATTTTCACCATGGTCGCGGCTATGGTCATGACACGCACGGAGCCTGCCCTTGAGTCTCACCGTCTTTTTCGCTGTTTTGGCCGCGGCCTTCTGCCATGCAGGCTGGAACCTGCTGGTCAAGATGAAGCTCGACCGGCTGCTGGCGCTGTTTCTGCTGCAGGTGATGATCGGCGGCATGGCGCTGGTCATGCTGGCGGTGTTTCCCTGGCCCGCCGCCGCGGCCCTGCCCTTTGCCGTTAGCACAGGTTTGCTGCACGCCGGCTACAATGTGTTTCTGGCCCGCGCCTATCAGACGGCAGACCTGTCGCAGATCTATCCCATTGCGCGCGGCACGGCGCCTCTGGTGACGCTGCTGGGCGCCTCGCTGTTCGCGGGTGACCGGCTGGCGCCTGCCGCCCTTGCCGGTCTCATCATTGTGGTGGCAGGTATCTGGCTCATTGCCTCGGGCGGCCGGCGAAGGCTGGCGCTTGACCGCAACAGCCTGTTCTTTGCGCTGGGTACCTCGCTGTTCATCGGCGTCTATACGGTGGTGGACGGCATGGGGGCGCGCATCTCGCAAGCACCCTCCGGCTACACGGCCACGGTGTTCCTGTTTGATGCCCTGTTCATGACCCTGGCGACGCTCAGCCTGCGCGGACCCGGCATTTTCACCGCCGTTCTGCCCCATTGGCGAAGCGGGCTGGCGGCGGCCGCCCTGTCGCTGGCCGCCTACTGGATCGTGCTGTGGGCCATGACGCTTGCCCCCATTGCGGCGGTGGCCGCCCTGCGGGAAACATCGATCCTGTTTGTCATGGTGCTCTCGGCCCTGTTTCTCAAAGAGAAGATCACCCTGGCGCGCGGGCTGGGCGGGCTTCTGGTGGTGGCAGGCGCCATGCTGCTCCGGCTGGCCTGATCTGGTGCCATGAAGGGCTGAGGCCTGTCCTTTGCTCCGGGACGGGCGGAGGATTAGGTTTGCCGCCAACAGGAGATCATCATGCTGCACAAGAATTTCATCAATGGCGAATGGGTTGAGGGTGTTGCTGTCAAAGACAACATCAACCCCTCGGACACGCGCGAGGTGGTGGGCCGCTACAGCCAGGGCGATGCGGCCCAGACCGAAACAGCCATTGCCGCGGCCAGGGCCGCCTTCCCCGGCTGGGCTGGCACCACGCCGCAGCAGCGCGCCGATATTCTGGAAAGGATCGGCATCGAGATTGTGGCGCGCAAGGATGAGCTGGGGCAGCTTTTGTCACGCGAGGAGGGCAAGCCGCTCTCCTTCGGCGTGGGCGAGGCGCTGCGGGCGGGGCAGATTTTCAAATTCTACGCCCAGGAGGCGCTGCGGCAGGAGGGTGTGTCCATTCCCTCGGTCAGGCCCGGTGTGGATGTCATCATCACCCGCGAGCCGCTGGGGGTGGTGGGCATCATCAGCCCGTGGAATTTCCCCATCGCCATTCCGGCCTGGAAGATCGCCCCGGCGCTGGCCTTTGGCAATACGGTGGTGTTCAAGCCCGCCGATCTGGTGCCGGCCTCGGCCTGGGCGCTGATTGAAATCGCCTCGCGCTCCGGCCTGCCGCCGGGGGTTCTGAACCTGGTCATGGGGCGGGGCTCGGTGGTGGGGCAGACGCTGCTTGACCATCGTGATGTCAACGCCATTTCCTTCACCGGCTCGGTGGAGACGGGGGCGCGGGTGGCGGCGTGCTGTGCGGCGCGCGGCGCCAAATACCAGCTGGAAATGGGCGGCAAGAGCCCGCTCATTGTCATGGATGATGCCGACCTTGATGCCGCGGCACTGGCAGCCGTAGATGGCGCCTTCTATCAGACGGGCCAGCGCTGCACCGCCAATTCGCGCCTTGTGGTGCATGAGAAAATCCACGACGCCTTTGTTGACAGGGTGGTGGCGCTGATGAAGGGGCTGAAGGTGGCCCATGCGCTGGAGGCGGGCACGGTGGTGGGGCCGGTGGTGGATGAAGGCCAGCTCAGACAGGATGAAATGTATGTGCGCGTGGCGCAGGAGGAAGGCGGCGAGCTGGTGATGGGCGGCGAGCGCCTGAACCGTGAAACGCCGGGCTTCTATTTCTCGCCCGCCCTCATCACCCGCACCAAAAATTCCATGCGCATCAACCGCGAGGAGGTGTTCGGCCCGGTGGCCTCGGTCATCAGGGTGGCCGACTATGACGAGGCGGTTGCGGTTGCCAATGACACCAGCTTCGGCCTGTCGTCGGCCATCTTCACCCGGTCGCTCAGGCTTGCCACCGACTTCCGCAAGAAATCGGCGGCGGGCATGGTGATGGTCAATCTGGCCACGGCGGGGGTCGACTATCATGTGCCCTTCGGCGGGCGCAAGGGCTCAAGCTATGGGGCGCGCGAACAGGGCCGCCATGCGGTGGAGTTCTACACCGCCATCAAGACGGCCTATATCAATCCGTGACTGGCGGCGGCGGCCGGTGGCCCAGCACATCAACGAGGCCCGCCGCCACCACCAGCAGGGCACCCGTGATCTCGACCCAGCCGAAGGGTTCGCTGGTGAGCAGGGCGGCACTGCCGATGCCCACCACCGCCTCAAGCTGGAGGATGATGTTGAGGCGGCCGGGGTCAATGACCGAGGAGCCCCAGAGCAGGCCCCAGGTGACGGGGATGAGAAAACCGGCCGCCGTGAGGGTGAGCCAGGGCAGAGCCGCGGTCATCTGGGCGGCTGAGGGTGGAGCGCCCAGGGCGGCCACCGGCAGCAGAGCCACCAGCAGGGCAAGAGCGCTGCCATAGAGAAAGAAGGCAAAGACATTTTCAAAGGTGCCGGTGTCGGGCGCGGTACGCACCCGCGTGGTGCCCAGGGCCCAGATGAGGCCCGCCATCAGGGCCATGATGTCACCCGCATTGGGCGGCCGGGAGATGCCGCCGGCGCCGCCGAGGATGACGAACAATCCGGCAAGGCCGAGGACCAGTGACAAAACCCGCGCGGCACTGAGGCTTCTGCCCATCACCGTGATTTCCAGAAGCGTGCTCCACACCGGGGCCACGTAAAACAGGATCAAGGCCCGCGCCACATCGGTGAGCAGCACGCTGTCGGAGTAGAGCGCCACGGCACCGCCCGTCAGCAGCCCGGCCACCACCCGGCTGGCCCCGGTGGGCCTGGCGCGCCACCACCGCCACAGGGCGAGCGGCAGCAACAGCACCACCGGCACGGCGAACTGACCGAGGGTGACGAAGCCCGGCCCCAGACCGCTTTCGCGGATGAGGCGGAGCGGCAGCCACAACAGGCCCCAGACGGCGGCGGCAAGAGCCACGGCAAGAAGCGGGCCGGTGCGGGCCGATGGCGCGGTGGTCATGGCGGGGTGGTCATGGCGGGTGGTCATGGCGGGTGGCCTGTCACCGCTGGCCCTCACGCCACCGTCAGGCGCAGGGTGCCAACCCCGGCAATGGCGGCGGAGAGCTGATCGCCCGGCACCACGGCGCCGACCCCGGCGGGTGTTCCGGTGAAGATGAGATCACCCGGCTGCAGGGCATAGAGCTTGCCCAGTTCGCTGATGATGCCGTCCACCGGCCAGATCATCTGGGCAATGTCGCCCGACTGGCGGCGGACACCGTTGACATCAAGGGTGATGGCACCCCGGCGCAGAACCTCCGTGGATGGATGAAGAACCGAGAGCGGAGCCGAATGGTCAAAGCCCTTGGCCACATCCCAGGGGCGGCCCATCTTCTTGGCCTCGGCCTGACGGTCGCGGCGGGTCATGTCGATCCCCACCGCATAGGCGAAAATTCTTGCCCCCTCGCCCAGCGCCACCACCAGTTCCACCTCATGGTGGACATCGGCGGAAGCCGGGGGATAGGGAAAGAGGCCCGCCTGGGTGGCGGCGTCCGCCGGTTTCATGAAAAAGAACGGCGGTTCACGGGCCGCATCGCCGCCCATTTCGGCGGCATGGTCGGCATAGTTGCGGCCCACGCAATAGATCCGGTGCACGGGAAAGCGGGCGTGGCTGCCGGCAATGGCGAGGGTGACGGGGGGCGGCGGCAGGAAGGCCAGCGTCATGACAGCACGATGCCGCGCCTGGCAAAGACCTCGCGGGTGGCCGCCGCCGAACCATTGAGATCAATGGCACGGGTGGCGCGCTCGATCACCGTGACATCAAAGCCCAGCGTGCGCGCATCCTCGGCCGAGTAGCGCACGCAATAATCAAAGGCGAGGCCCACCATGGTGATCTTCTTGAAGCCGCGCTCCTTCAGATAGCTGCCAAGGCCGGTGGGCGTCTGGTGGTCATTTTCAAAGAAGGCGGAATAGGAATCGATGGCGCGCCGGAAACCCTTGCGCAGGATCATTTCGGCATGGGGAATGTCGAGACCCCGGTGGAAGGCAGCGCCTTCGGTTCCCTGCACGCAGTGGTCGGGCCACAGGGTTTGCGGGCCATAGGGCATGGTGATCTGGCTGAAGGGGGCGGCCCCCTCATGTTGCGAGGCAAAGGAGGAGTGACCCCTGGGGTGCCAGTCCTGGGTCAGCACCACATGGGGAAATTCGCGCGCCAGCTGGTTGATGACCGGCACCACCTTGTCGCCGCCGGCCACGGCAAGGTTGCCGCCGGGGCAGAAATCATTCTGCACGTCGATGACCAGCAGCAGCGTCTTGGGTGAGGACATGATTACTCCTGAGTGAGGGCGGCGGCACAGCCCTTGAGGGCCGGGAACCGGTCCACGATGACATAAACGGGAATGGGCTTCATGACATGGGCGATCTTGCCCTTGTCTTCAAACACAGCACGGAAGGGGCCTTCGCGCAGCTTTGCCACCAGTGACGGCGCGATGCCGCCCGCCAGATAGACGCCGCCCTTGGCCTGCATGGCCATGGCGGCATCGCCGGCAATGCGGGCAAGCCAGATGACGAACTGGTTGAGGGTGGCCAGCGCATCGGCATCGCTGCCGGCAAGACCGGCCTGCAACACCGCCTCCGGCGTGGCAAGGGTGGGTCTTGCCGCCCGGGCGCGATACATGCGCAGCAGCCCGCCGCCGGTGATGGCATCCTCCGTGGTGAAGGTGTGGCCCGGCGTTTTCATGGCCTCGCGCCAGTCAAACTCCGCCTGGGTTTCGATGGGCAGAGTGATGTGGCCGACCTCGCCCGGAATGGCCAGCCAGCCGCCCCGGGGCAAGGGTGCCAGGGCCGCCATGCCCAGGCCCGTGCCGGGGCCGAGCACCAGTTTCAGGCGCTTTCCGTCCGGAGCCTCGCCCCCCACCTGTTCCAGATCAGCCGCCGCCAGATGGGGCAGCGACAGGGCCAGCGCCTCATAATCATTGAGCAGATGAAAGCTTCGGGCATGGGCGGCGGCCTTCAGGCTGGTGCTGGTGAAGGACCAGTTGCGGTTGGTGAGCTGGGCCGCCTCACCCAGCACCGGCCCCGCCACGGCAATGGCGGCAGAACGCAGGGCGGCAATGTTTCGGCTGCCGAGATAGCTCTGCACCGCCTGTTCCAGACTTTCAAAGCGGTCATTCTTCAGGGCCTCGATGTCATGGATCGTCTGGCTTCCGGGCCTGACCAGGCCGAAGCGGGAATTGGTGCCGCCAATGTCGCCCACCAGCGCCAGTTCAGCCATGGTGCCCTCCCCTTTGGGCTTGATGTGCCACTGATTTCTGGACGGGGCAAGGGCGCTGGGTTACAAGCCCGGCAACTCATCGGGACCCCTCATCGTGACCAGCCAGATCGACTCCGAAGTGGCGCGGCGGCGCACCTTCGCCATCATTTCCCACCCCGACGCGGGCAAGACCACGCTGACCGAAAAGCTGTTGCTGTTCGGCGGCGCCATTCAGCTGGCGGGTCAGGTGCGGGCCAAGGGCGACCGGCGCCGCACCCGCTCGGACTGGATGGCCATTGAGCGGGCGCGCGGCATTTCGGTGGTCACCTCGGTCATGACCTTCGAATATGGCGGCTGCGTATTCAACCTGCTGGACACGCCGGGCCATGAAGACTTTTCCGAGGACACCTATCGCACCCTGACGGCGGTTGATGCCGCCGTCATGGTGATTGACGGCGCCAAGGGCATTGAGGACCGGACCCGCAAGCTCTTTGAAATCTGCCGCCTGCGCGACATTCCCATCATCACCTTCATCAACAAGATGGACCGCGAAACGCGCGAGCCGCTTGACCTTCTTGACGAGATTGAAAAGGGGCTGGCGCTGGCGGTGGCGCCGCTGGTGTGGCCGGTGGGGCTGGGCAAGAATTTCACCGGCACCTATGACCTGACCCAGCACCGGCTGCGCAAGCTGGACGAAGACCCGGAAGGCAGCGTGCTGTCCGGCCCTGAGGATCCGGTGATTGATGCCCTTCTGCCGCATGGCGCGGCCCAGCACTGGCGCGAGGAAATTGCCCTCGTGTCCGATCTTGCCCATGGCTTTGACGTGCAGGCCTTCCGCGAGGGCCACCTGTCGCCGGTGCTGTTCGGGTCGGCGCTGCGGAACTTCGGCGTGCGCGATCTGCTCGACACGCTCATTGCCCATGCGCCGCCGCCGCGCGACCAGAAGGCGGCGGCCCGTCTTGTCCTCGCCACGGAGGAGAAGATGACCGGCATCGTTTTCAAGATCCAGGCCAATATGGACCCCAACCACCGTGACCGCATTGCCTTCATGCGGCTTGCCTCTGGCAAGCTGACGCGCGGCATGAAGGTGAAGATCGTGCGCACGGGAAAGTCGCTGGCCCTCAACGCGCCGCAGTTCTTCTTCGCCCAGGACCGGTCGCTGGCCGAGGAGGCCTTTGCCGGCGATGTGGTGGGCATTCCGAACCATGGCGTGCTGCGCATCGGCGACACGCTTACCGAGGGCGAGGATCTGGTGTTCACGGGGGTGCCGTCCTTCGCGCCGGAAATTCTGCGCCGGGTAAAGCTCAATGACCCCATGAAGGCCAAGAAGCTGCGCGCCGCCCTTGAGGAACTGGCCGAGGAAGGGGTGGTACAGCTGTTCATTCCGGTGGATGGCTCAGGCGCTATCGTGGGCGTGGTGGGTGCGCTTCAGCTTGACGTGCTGAAGGGCAGGCTTGATGCCGAATATGGCGTGCCGGTGGAATTCGAGACCACCCGCAACGAGGTGTTGCGCTGGATTTCCTGCACTGACCCGAAGAAGCTCGAAGACTTCGTGGCCGCCAACCGGTTTTCCATCGCCCATGATCTCGACGGCGATCCGGTGTTCATGGCGTCGTCAAACTTCAATCTGAACTATGCGCTGGAACGGGCCCCCGGCATCACCTCCTTCGAGATCAAGGAAATGCACAAGCCCAAGTAAGGCTGCGGGTCACAGTTTGCGGAAGGGGGCGCGCAGTTGGACCGCGGCGCGCGCCAGCGCCTCGATTTTATCCCATGCGCCTGCCGCAATGAGAGCACGCGGCACCATCCATGAGCCGCCGAGGGTGATGACATTGCCGAGGCGGAAATAGTCAGGCGCCGTTTCCGGCGTGATGCCGCCGGTGGGGCAGAAGCGGATCATGGGCAGCGGCTGGGCCAGGGCCGCCACCGCCTTCGCCCCGCCGATCGCCGCGGCGGGGAAGAATTTCTGCAGCGCATAGCCCTGTTCCAGCAGCGCCATGGCTTCGCTGGCCGTGGCGGCGCCGGGCAGGAAGGGCAGGCCCTCGCCCGCCACGGCATCCAGCAGTTTTCCGGTGGCCCCCGGCGACACACCGAAGGCAGCACCCGCCTTGCGGCAGGCCTTCACCTGCTTGCGGGTGAGAACGGTGCCGGCGCCCACCACGGCACCTTCCACCTCGGCCAGCATGGCGCGGATGCCATCTAGGGCGGCATCACTGCGCAGGGTCACCTCCAGCACCGGCAGGCCGCCCGCCACCAGGGCACGGGCCAGCGGCACCGCCTCGGCCAGGCGGTCAATGACGATGACCGGCAGCACCGGTGCCCGGTTCAGGATCAATTCCAGACCCCGCTGTGGTGACTGAGCCATGGTTCACTCCAATGAAAAGACCGAGGCGCCGTGATCGGCACGGCCCACAAGGGCACGGAAGGGGGCAAAGAGTTCACGGCCAACACCATGGTGATGCGACACAGCGTCGGGCAGTGCCGGTTCGCGCCGGGACCATTCATCGGCGGAAATCAGCACTTCGAGAATGCCCTCATCGGCATCCAGTCGGATCAGGTCACCATCGCGGATTTTGGCAATGGCACCGCCATCGAAGGCCTCCGGGGTGAGGTGAATGGCGGCGGGCACCTTGCCCGAGGCACCGGACATGCGGCCATCGGTGATGAGGGCGACGCGGTAACCCCGGTTCTGCAGCACGGCGAGCGGCGGGGTGAGGCGGTGCAGTTCCGGCATGCCGCAGGCCTTGGGCCCCTGACCCCGCACCACCACCACGCAGTCACGGTCCAGTTCGCCCCGCCTGAAGGCGTCGAGCACGCTTTCCTGCGCGGGAAAGACGGCGGCAGGGGCCACCACCACGTGTCGGTCAGCAGGGATGGCCGAGGTCTTGATGACGGCGCGGCCGAGATTGCCCTCGAGCACGGCAAGGCCGCCCGCACTGTCAAAGGGCCGGGCCACGGGGCGGAGAATGGCCTCATCACCGGAGGTTCTGGCAGCATCGGTCCACACCAGCTGATCGCCTTCCAGGCGTGGCTGCACCAGGTAGCGCGACAGGCCCTCGCCCATGATGGTGGTGACATCGGCATGGAGCAGGCCCGCATTCATCAGTTCACGGATCAGAAAACCCATGCCGCCCGCCGCCTGGAAGTGGTTCACATCGGCCGCGCCATTGGGATAGACGCGGGCCAGAAGCGGCACGGCGCGCGACAGTTCGGCCAGATCATGCCAGGTGAGATGAATGCCCGCCGCCCGCGCCATGGCCACCAGATGCATGGTGTGATTGGTGGAACCGCCGGTGGCGAGCAGGCCCACCACGCCGTTCACCACGGCGCGTTCGTCAATGATTTTGGCCAGCGGCGCATGGTGATCGCCCGGCCCGGCCAGCGCCAGCGCCCGGCGCACCGCCTCCTCCGTCAGCGCCCGGCGCAGGGGCGAGCCGGGGTTGATGAAGGTTGATCCCGGCAGATGAAGACCCATGATCTCCATCAGCATCTGGTTGGAATTGGCCGTGCCATAGAAGGTGCAGGTGCCGGGCGCATGATAGGACCGGGCCTCGGCCTCCAGCAGTTCGGCGCGGCCCACCTTGCCCTCGGCATGGAGCTGGCGCAGCTTTGCCTTCTGGTCATTAGGAAGCCCTGAGGGCATGGGACCGGCGGGCACAAACACCGCCGGAAGGTGGCCGAAGCGCAGGGCGCCGATGACCAGGCCGGGCACGATCTTGTCGCAGACGCCAAGGTACAGCGCGGCGTCGAACATCTGATGCGACAGGGCCAGGGCGGTGGAAAGCGCGATGACCTCGCGCGAGAACAGCGACAGGTCCATGCCATCTTCGCCCTGGGTGACGCCATCACACATGGCGGGAACGCCGCCTGCCACCTGGGCCGTGGCCCCGGCGGCGCGGGCCACGCGGCGGATCAGATCCGGGACATGTTCGTAGGGCTGGTGGGCCGAGAGCATGTCATTATAGGCGGTGACGATGCCGAGATTGGGCGTGTCGCCGTGGCGCAGGCGCGCCTTGTCCTGGGCTTCGCAGGCGGCAAAGCCATGGGCCAGCGAGGCGCAGGACAGATGATGCCGGGCGGGCTTGCGGCTTTTCTGCCGGTCCATCAGGTCAAGATAGGTGCGTCGGCTGGTGCGGCTGCGGGCCACCAGCTTTTCGGTGACGGCGGCAATGACAGCCGTGACGGCCATGGCAGTCTCCTTGCCCGGCTCAGGGGCACCAGTAGAGTGACAGCGGGGTTTCGGCGTTGAGCACGGCGCGAATGGGCATGGCGGCAACCGGCCCCTCGCCCAGCGCCTGCTGCAACACCTTTTGCTTGCCGGTTCCTTCAATGTGCAGACACAACAGGGCGGCGCGCAACAGCCAGGGCAGGGTGAAGGTTAGGCGTGGCTCCGGCACGCCGGGTGCGGTGACGGCCATGATCTTGGCAGCGGCGGCAGGGGCCGTCACGGCGGCCAGTTCCGGGCTGGCCGGAAAGAAGGAGGCGGTGTGGCCATCCAGCCCCATGCCCAGCACCACCACATCGAAGGGCGGCACGGCAGCCGCCCCCGGGTTGTTGAGCAGCGGTTCAAACCGCGCTTTGGCGGCTTCGTTCTGCAGCAGGTTTTCGCGCACCAGCCGGGCGTTGGAACGCTCACTGGTGGGCGGCACCTGACGCTCATCCACCAGGGTGATGGTGACCCTGCTCCACGACAGCTTGCGCCGCGACAGGGCCTTGAAGAACTGAATGGGCGTGGTGCCACCGGAAACGGCCAGCGCCGCATGGCCACGGGCCTCGATGGCGCGGTCCAGTTCGGCGGCCACGTCCCCGGCCAGTGCCACGGCCAGGGCGGCGCCGTCGGCAAAGTCGAAGCGGCGTTCAATCATGCCTCGCCGTCCTCGTGCCAGGTGCGGCCATCGCGTTCAATGAGGGCCACCGCCGCGGCGGGCCCCCAGGTGCCGGCCGTATAGGGACGGGGCGGGTCCATGCCACTGGCCCACCGATCAAGCACCGGATCAATCCAGGCCCAGGCCGCCTCAACCTCGTCACGGCGCATGAACAGGGTCTGGTGGCCACGCAACACCTCGACCAGAAGGCGCTCATAGGCATCGGCATAGCGTTCGCGGAAGGCCTCGGCAAAGGTCATGTCGAGGGCGACATTCTGCAGGCGCATGCCACCCGGTCCCGGATCCTTGATCATGATCCACAGTTTCACGCCTTCGTCGGGCTGCAGCCTGACCACCAGCTGGTTCTGTCTGATCTCACCGGCGGACGGCCTGAAGCCGGAATAGGGAATGGCGCGGAATTCGACGACGATTTCCGACACGCGTTCAGGCAGACGCTTGCCCGTGCGGAGATAGAAGGGAACACCATTCCAGCGCCAGTTGCCGATTTCGGCCTTGAGCGCCAGGAAGGTTTCGGTGGTGCTGTCCTTGAGGCCCGTCTCCTCCAGATAGCCCGGCACCGGGCCTTCTGCCGATGCTCCGGCGCGATACTGGCCGCGCACAATGGCGTCGGCGGCAATCGGCTTCAGCGACTTCAGCACCTTGAGCTTTTCATCGCGCACCGCATCGCCTTCCACCGATACGGGTGGTTCCATGGCAACGAGGCAGAGAAGCTGAAGCAGATGGTTCTGCACCATGTCGCGCAGGGCACCGGCCTTGTCATAATAGCCGGCGCGGCCTTCCACCCCCAGGGTTTCGGCCACGGTGATCTGAACATTGTCGATGTGGGCGGCATTCCACAGCGGCTCGAACAGAATATTGGCAAAGCGCAGCGCCATGAGGTTCTGCACCGTCTCCTTGCCGAGGTAGTGGTCAATGCGGAAAATGGCGGGCTCGGGAAAGACCTTGCCGATCTCTTCATTCAGGGCATGGGCCGAGGCACCATCACGGCCGATGGGCTTTTCAAGCACCACCCGGGCCCTGGCCGAGACCAGGCCATGGGCGCCGATGCGCTGGGCGATCGGGCCGAACAGATCGGGCCCCACGGCAAGGTAGAATACCCGGACCCGCTCTTCCGCGCCCCTGAGCAGGGCGCTGAGGCCGGGCCAGCCATCCTCGCTCACGGCGTCCACCTGAACATAGGTCAGGCGGGCGAGAAACCGGTCCAGACAGCCGGCGGGGCGTTCGGCCTCGGGCACATGGTCGGTGATGGCGCGGGACGCGAAGGCCCTGAACTCATCGTCAGCCATGGCACGGCGCGAGGCCCCGATGATGCGTGACTCAAGCGGCAACTGGTTCTGGGCGTCGCGGTGGAACAGGGCGGGGTAAAGCTTGCGGGTGGCCAGGTCGCCGGTGGCGCCAAAGACCACCAGATCAAACAGGTCAACGGGGATAATGCGCGAGGTCATGCCGGTGTCCGGGTCAGTCAGGGGCGCTTGAGGTACGCCCCTCAAGCGCGCGAGGCAACAAAAATCGCTTCCCCCTGCGGCGTTTTCTACGCCCTGAACCCTCGGTCTGCCAGTTTTCTTGACTTCCCGGGCCGGTTTCGGTCTGTGAGGCCATGGCTTTTCCGGTGGACAGCGTGGTGCCCGAGCTTGCCGCCGCCCTGGCGGCGGGCGGGGCTGCCGTGCTGGTGGCCGAACCCGGGGCGGGCAAAACCACCCGCGTGCCGCTGGCGCTGATGGACCAGCCGTGGCTTCAGGGCCGGAAAATCGTGATGCTGGAGCCGCGGCGGCTGGCCACCCGGGCGGCGGCCCGGCGCATGGCGGCCACGCTGGGTGAAGAGGCGGGCGGCACGGTGGGCTATGCCATGCGGCTGGAGCGCAGGGTCTCGGCCCGCAGCCGGATCGAGGTGGTGACCGAGGGCATTCTCACCCGCCGCCTTCAGAACGACCCGGAACTGGCCGATGTGGGCCTTCTGATCTTCGACGAATTCCACGAGCGCAGCCTTGATGCCGACCTCGGCCTGGCGCTGGCGCTGGACGCCCGGGCTTCGCTCAGGCCTGACTTGCGGCTCCTCATCATGTCGGCCACGCTGGATGCGGCGGGGCTGTCGGCTCATCTTGGCGGGGCGCCGGTCATTTCGGCCTCGGGCCGGATGTTTCCGGTGGCAACCCGCCACCTGCCCCGCACCACCCGGCAGGCGCTGGTGGAGGATGCGGCCAAAGCTGTCCATACAGCCCTTGCCGCCAGCGCCCAGAGCGTGCTGGTGTTTCTGCCCGGCGAAGGCGAAATCCGCCGCGTGGAACAACGGCTTGCCGCAGAGAGCCTGCCCGCCAACACCAGCCTGCACCCACTCTATGGGGCGCTAGCCGCGGCCGCGCAGGATGCCGCCATTGCGCCGCCGCCAGCGGGCCACCGCAAGGTGGTGCTGGCCACCACCATTGCCGAAACCTCGCTGACCATCGAGGGCATTGGCGCAGTTGTCGATACAGGTTTCAAGCGGGTGGCGCGTTTTGACCCCGCCTCGGGCATGACGGCGCTGGAGACGGTGCGCGTGTCGCAGGCGGCCGCCGACCAGCGCCGAGGGCGGGCGGGGCGCCTTGGCCCCGGTGTGTGCTTCCGGCTGTGGCCGGAGGAGGAGACAAGGGCCCTTGCCGCCCATGATGCGCCGGAAATCCGCGTGGCTGATCTTGCCCCGCTGGTGCTGGAACTGGCGGCCTGGGGGGTGACGGAGGCCGCGGGCCTGCCCTGGCTGGAATTGCCGCCCGCCGCCCATTTTGCCCAGGGGCAGGACCTGCTGAAGCGGCTGGAGGCGGTGGACGCAGCGGGACGGATCACGCCGCACGGGCGGCAGTTGGCGCGGCTGCCGCTGCATCCGCGCCTTGCCCACATGGTGGTGCGGGCGAAGGAGCATGGGGCCGGGGCCGAGGCGGCGGAGGTGGCCGCCCTCATCTCCGAGCGTGACGGGCTTGCCCGCGAGGCAGGGGTGGACATTGAGCAGCGGCTTCTCATGGTGCGCGGGGCGGCGCGCGAGCGCATCAAACAGGCGGCCCGGCAAATCCGCCAGATTGCCGATATCCCAGCCGACGACCGGGGCACGCTGTCGCACGGCGTCATGCTGGCGCTCGCCTGGCCCGACCGCATTGGCCAGCGCCGGGGCGGCGACCGGCGCTATCGCCTTGCGGGCGGCGGCGGGGCGGTGCTGCCCGACCATGACGCACTGGCAAAACAGGACTTTCTGGCCGTGGCGCTGACCGATGGCGCATCCGGCGACCAGAAAATCCATCTGGCCGCCGCCCTGTCCAGGTCCGAGATGGAGGCGCATTTCAGTGCCCTCATCACCGTCAGCGAAGATGTCTATTGGGACGTGAAGACCGAGGCCGTGTCGGCGGCGCGGCGTGAAACTCTGGGTGCGCTCATTCTCTCCGAACGGCCACTCCCCACAGCTGCACCCGAGGCCATGACGGCGGCCATGGTGACGGGGGTGGCGCGCATGGGGCTGGCCAGTCTTCCGTGGACGGAGGAAGCGGAGGCATTTCGCGCCCGCCTCGGTTTTGTGGCCCGGGTGATGCCGGAACTGGGCCTGCCCGATCTGTCGGACGGGGCGCTGCTGACGGGCCTTCAGGACTGGCTGGCCCCCTATCTTGCCGGGATTTCGGCGCGGCGGCATCTGTCCCGGCTCGACCTGCTGGCCATCCTGCGCGCCATGGTGCCGCATGATGTGCTGCGGCGGATGGAGAAACTGGCGCCCGCGCGAATCGAGGTGCCGTCGGGGGCGGCCTATCGCATTGACTACCGGGCCGAGGCGGGGCCGACGCTGCGGGTGCGCCTGCAGGAGATGTTCGGCCTGGCCACAACGCCCAGCATTGCCGATGGCCGGGCGCACTTGCGCATCGAACTTCTCTCCCCGGCGGGCCGGCCGCTGGCCGTCACCCAGTCGCTGGAAACCTTCTGGACCAATGCCTATCCGGATGTGCGCGCCGACATGCGCGGGCGCTACCCCAAGCACAAATGGCCGGACAATCCGCTGGAAACCCCGCCCGTGCCGCCAAGAAGGGTGAGATGACCCGACTCCCGTCAAGGCTTCTATCTGGGCGCAAGTTTGGCGATGAAATCCCAAATGGCTGAAAGCCAGCCCGTTGAACCGGCCCACCACGTTCCGATGAGGCCAGCCAACACCTTGGCGCTGGGACCTTTGAGAATGGTGATTAACGTGCCTGCGTGGGCCTTCGGAACCTCCGGCCATCTTGCCGTAAACTGTTGGACGAAGCCGTTGCCATAAATGGCAAGAAACCCTTGCGCGGCGGAGCGCAGAATGTTCAGGCAGCTTTCGGCCAGATCGGCGAGATAAAGATCGTCAAGGGCGGAGAGCGCGTTTTGCTCATCAAGCAAATCTTTCGCGGCATCATGCACACGATTGGCCACCACTGATGGAATATCTTCAAGCGAGCCAATGAAGTCCCGTGCGGCTGCAATGAGCCGTGCCCGATCCGGCGCTGACGTGGGCAGATTGGGCTGTTCGAGGAACTTGCGCCATTCCGGGAACTTCTTGAGGGTGCGATCAAATTGCAGAAGGGCAGAGTGATAGCGGGCCGCAGAGGGAGCATCCCACTCGTCGTTCACTTGTGTGGAAAGGGTTGTGAGGGCCTCATGCAGCCGCCCGCTGGCAAACAGGTTGACGCTGTTGTCGGGGGCGGTCCGCACCTTTTCTGCGGCCTCGGTCAAAAGGCCGACGTGGCGCTGATCGGCATTCTTGGCCTTGGCCAAATCCGCCAGTTGCCCAAGTTCGTTCGCCATGTCTCGCGCGGCAGCACGCAATGAATTCTTGTCGAGGGTTGCGGTGGGGATTGCCGGAGAGAGATCAATGACCCCATCCTCAATGGCCGTTTCAATGGAGGCTGGCTTCGCCCTTAAGGCCTGTTCATCAATCTGCTGTTCAAGACCTTCGGACACTGTCTGACGCGCAGCGGCGACCCAGCCAGCGATTTCGGCGTTGATGGCGGCGGGGGGACGGTCCCAGAAGTCATCTCGGCCGTCGCCAAGGGCGATGCGTTTTTCGAGGTCGGCGGCGATGGCGGCAGGAAGGCCAAAGGCGGGGCCGCCCCGCGCGACTGATTCATACCAATCTGTCCAGACGGACCAATGCTCCTTGGAGGGACGGGCGGAAAGGTGCGCCTTCAATCGCTGGAGCGCATCAGGCCACCAGTCAGGTGTTTTGCCGAGCCAGAGAGGTCTATAAAATAGGGCTGCGAACCCTTGAGAGGCCATAAATTCGAAATCTTGAGAAACTGTAATCCATGTATCGGTATCTACTCTAGCAGAATTTGCCGCTGCGCTAGCTGTCACCTCAATACAATTGCCATCCGAATATCCTGGAAAACTCAATTCAGCTGAATACGCGGCTACTAAGCCTGCGCCCGCGGCCATGGCGTTGAGCCAACGAACTCTAGCACTCAAATTTTGAGCAAGATGAAAGGCTGGTTTGATGTGACCGATACCGGCACTATGTTCCAACCCGATATTTTCAAGCAGCAAAATCCCGCTTGCTGCCCGCGAGGTCATGTTTGCCCGGAATACTGCCATGCTCAGTTCGGCAAACTGACTTGCGGGCAGGCCTCCAACATGTTCTATGAACGGCAAAAGACGAAGCGCAATCCGCGATGTAACGATCGTGGCCTCCTTTCGTCGGGCAGCCTCTGGCCTGTTGTTCAGCCATTTTTCAAGACCTTTCTTGCTCTTGACTTCAATCTTCTGCGCCATGGGCCGTCCGCCCCCCTGCGCTGGCACTGTGGTGCAAATTCCACCTGGGCACAATCGGGCAAAAGCACCCCAGACCTGCCCTCCCCTTGACCCCGGAGGGGGGGAATGTCAAAGAGCCGCAAAGCCCTGCGGCGGGCGTGATTTCCCGCCCCCTACCGGTGATTTGACCCCGTTCCCCATGACCGATACCGCCCATATCCGCAATTTTTCCATCATCGCCCATATCGACCACGGCAAGTCCACCCTGGCCGACCGGCTGATCCAGCTGACCGGGGCCGTGTCCAGCCGCGAGATGGTGGACCAGATTCTCGATTCCATGGATCTGGAGCGCGAGCGCGGCATCACCATCAAGGCCAATACGGTGCGCCTCGACTACACCGCGCAGAACGGCGAACAGTATGTGCTGAACCTCATCGACACGCCGGGCCATGTGGACTTTGCCTATGAGGTGTCACGCTCGCTTGCCGCCTGCGAAGGGGCGTTGCTGGTGGTGGACGCCAGCCAGGGCGTTGAGGCGCAGACGCTGGCCAATGTCTATCAGGCCATCAACAACGATCTTGAGATTGTGCCGGTGCTGAACAAGGTGGACCTGCCCGCCGCCGAGCCGGAGCGCATTCGCCAGCAGATCGAGGACGTGAT
>CALMWF010000038.1 GCA_937873445.1 uncultured Alphaproteobacteria bacterium | reverse complement strand
CGAAGATGAGCTGGGCCAGATCCTCGATGGAGTAGATGTCGTGGTGCGGCGGCGGTGAGATGAGACCGACGCCGGGGGTGGAATGGCGCACCCGGGCAATGGTGGTGTCCACCTTGTGGCCGGGCAGCTGGCCGCCCTCGCCGGGCTTGGCGCCCTGCGCCATCTTGATCTGCATCATGTCGGAATTGACCAGATATTCCGTGGTGACGCCGAAGCGGCCCGAGGCCACCTGCTTGATGGACGAGCGCAGCGAGTCACCATTGGCCAGCGGCCTGAAGCGGTCAGCCTCCTCGCCGCCTTCACCGGTGTTGGAACGGCCGCCGATGCGGTTCATGGCGATGGCCAGCGTGGTGTGGGCCTCGCGGCTGATGGAGCCGAAGGACATGGCCCCGGTGGCAAAGCGCTTCACAATGGCGGAGGCGGGTTCCACCGCATCCAGTGCGATGGGCTTGCGGCCCATGGCCTCGGCAGCCTTCACCTTGAACAGGCCACGAATGGTTTTCAGCTTCTGCGACTGGTCATTCACCAGCCGGGCAAATTCCTGATAGCGGTCGCGGGCATTGCCGCGCACCGCATGCTGCAGGGCGGCCACCGTCTCGGCCGTCCAGACATGGGCTTCACCGCGCATGCGCTGGGCATAGTCGCCACCCACATCGAGCATGGTGCGCAACACCGGCGAGGGGCCGAAGGCGTCTTCATGGCGGTGGAAGGTTTCGCTCGCCACCTCCTTCAGGCCCACACCTTCGATGGTGGTGGCGGTGCCGGTGAAGTATTTCTTCACGAAATCGGAGGCGAGGCCCACGGCGTCGAAAATCTGCGCGCCGCAATAGGACTGATAGGTGGAGATGCCCATCTTGGACATGACCTTGAGCAGGCCCTTGTCGATGGCCTTGATGTAGCGCTTCACCGCCTCCTGGGAGGTGATCTTCTCCTCCAGCGTGGGCAGCATGTCTTCCAGCGTCTCAAAGGCCAGATAGGGGTTGATGGCCTCGGCACCATAGCCGGCAAGGGTGGCAAACTGGTGGACCTCGCGCGGCTCGCCCGATTCGACCACCAGGCCCACCGAGGTGCGCAGGCCCCTGCGGATGAGGTGATGGTGGGTGGCGGAAGTGGCGAGCAGGGCCGGAATGGGCACGCGCTCGGCCGAAACCGCGCGGTCGGACAGGATGATGATGTTATAGCCGTCATGGACAGCGCGCTCGGCCAGCGCACAAACGCTGTCAAGGGCGGCTTCCATATATTCCGGGCCGTTCGCCACATCATAGGTGATGTCGATGGTGGCGGTGCGGAAGGGATTGTCGCGCACCGTGCCGATGGTGCGGATGCGCTCCAGATCGTCATTGGTCAGGATGGGCTGGGCCACCTCAAGGCGCATGTGCTTCGAGGTGCCCTTGAGGTCGAGCAGATTGGGGCGCGGCCCGATGAAGGAGACCAGCGACATGACCAGCTCCTCGCGGATCGGGTCGATGGGCGGGTTGGTCACCTGGGCAAAGTTCTGCTTGAAATAGGTATCCAGCATGCGCGGCCGGTCGGACAGGGCCGAGATGGGCACATCATTGCCCATGGAGCCGATGGCCTCCTGGCCGGTCTGGGCCATGGGCGCCATCAGGATCTTCAGGTCCTCCTGGGTCAGACCGAAGGCCTGCTGGCGGTCCATCAGCGGCACAGTGATCTTGGGGCGCCGGCTCCTGGCCTTGGGCAGGTCGCGCAGCACGATCTGGGTGCGCTTCAGCCACTCCTTGTAGGGATTGGCGGTGGACAGTTCGCGCTTCAGTTCCTCGTCGGAGATGATGCGCTTCTGCTCGAGATCAATGAGCAGCATCTTGCCCGGCTGAAGCCGCCACTTCTTGGCGATCTTTTCCTCGGCAAAGTGGAGCACGCCCATTTCGGAAGCGAGCAGCACAAAGCCGTCATCGGAGACGAGATAGCGCGAAGGGCGCAGGCCGTTGCGGTCCAGCGTGGCGCCGATGAGCTTGCCATCGGTGAAGGTCATGGCGGCTGGCCCGTCCCACGGCTCCATCAGGGCGGCATGGTATTCGTAGAAGGCGCGGCGGTCCTCATCCATGAGCGGGTTGCCCGCCCAGGCCTCGGGGATCAGCATCATCATGGCGTGCGGCAGGGCGTAGCCCCCCTGGTGGAGGAATTCGAGGGCGTTGTCGAAACAGGCGGTGTCGGACTGGCCTTCATAGGAAATGGGCCAGAGCTTCGACAGATCCTCGCCGATGATGTCGGACTTCATGTTGGCCTGGCGGGCGGCCATCCAGTTGAAATTGCCGCGCACGGTGTTGATTTCACCGTTGTGGCAGATGAAGCGGTAAGGGTGGGCCAGGGGCCAGGACGGGAAGGTGTTGGTGGAGAAGCGCTGGTGGACCAGGGCCAGCGCCGACTGCACCCGCTCATCCACCAGATCGAGGTAATAGTCACCGAGATCCTTGCCGAGGACGAGGCCCTTGTAGACCACGGTGCGGGTGGAGACGGAGACGGGGTAATAGGCGCGCGCCTTCTTGCCCAGAACCTCGCGCACCCGGTTTGATACCACCTTGCGGCAGACAAAGAGCTTGCGGCCGAAATGGTCTTCATCGCGGATGGTGGGGCCGCGGCCAACGAAAACCTGACGGTGGAAGGGCTCGGTGCCCTTCACCGAATAGCCGAGCACTTCGGGGTCCACCGCCACGTCGCGCCAGCCGAGAATCTTCAGGCCTTCCTCGCGGGCGGCTTCCCACCAGAAGCGCTCGATATCCTCGCGGAAGACGAATTCGCGCGGCATGAAAAGCTGGCCCACGCCATATTGGCCGGGGGCGGGCAGATCAAAGCCCAGGCGCTTTGCCTCCTCGGCGAAAAACTCGTGCGGGATCTGGATCATGATGCCCGCGCCGTCGCCGGCCTTGGGGTCGGCCCCCACGGCGCCGCGATGCTCAAGGTTCTTCAGAATCTTGAGGCCGTCAGACACCACGCCATGGCTTTTGATGTTGTTGATGTTGGCGATGAGGCCGATGCCGCAGGCGTCGTGCTCGTTGCGCGGGTCATAGAGACCGTGGGGCTCGGGCAGGCCTTCCGGCAGCAGAAGCTCGGTCATGATCATCTCCTCGTTGCGGCTGAGCCGCAGGGCATGGCGCAAAGGTCAGCATTGCTGACCAATATGCCCTCGGTAAAGCAGAAAAGACTCTACCGAGCAAGATATGAATTGTCTTGTGCAAAAATGAGCAATAAAATTGCTAAAGACTCTAGGTCTTGGCGCTGCGGCAGCTCCCCGCTATGAGCGTTTCATGCAGCATCCCCAGCCCCGCGCCATTGCCGCCATGGTTCTGGCGGCCGGCAGTTTCGTTCTGAACGACAGCCTCATGCAACTGGCCACGGCTGGCCTGCCGCCCTTTGAGGTGGTGGCCATCCGCGGTGTCTTCGCCACGCTGTGGTGCCTGCCGCTGGTGTTTCTCACCGGACAGGGGGCGGGCCTGGGCTATCTTTTTCATCCGCGCGTTTTTCTGCGCAGCCTGGGCGAGGTGGTGGCCATCAGCAGTTTCATCATGGCTTTGGTGCATGTCGGCGTGGCCAATGCCACGGCGATTTTTCAGATTGCGCCGCTTCTGACCCTGGTGGGCAGCAGCCTGCTGTGGGGCGAAAAGGTGGGGTTTGCCCGGCTGGCGCTGGTGGGGGTTGGCGTGGCGGGGGCGCTGCTGGTGGCCCAGCCGGGGGCGGCCTCGGCCTCGCCCTATGCCTTCTTTGCCTTTCTCACCGCACTCGGGGCTGCGGCGCGCGACCTTGCCTCGCGCCGGGTGCCGCGGCAGGTGCCAGCCTTCATTGTCACGCTTTCCACCCTCACGGTGGTGCCGCTTTTTGCAGCCCCGCTGATGCTGGTGTTCGAGACACCGCTCACACCGTCACCGACCCATCTTGCCCTGCTGGCGGCGGCGGGCCTGTGCCTCATGTTCGGGCATCTTCTGATCTTCATTGCCTTTCGCCTGGCGCCGGCACGGGTGCTCGCCCCCTTCTATTACAGCTTCACCGTCTGGGCGGTGTTCTATGGGGTGGTCATCTTCGGCACCTGGCCCAACCGCCTGGCCAGTCTGGGCATTGCCCTCATTCTGGGTGCGGGGCTGGCGGTGCTGGCGCTGGGGCGGCGCGAGGTTGCCCTCGACCAGCCCGAGGCGGCGCGCTAGGAGAAGGCAGGCCTGGAGCATCACATGAATTTTGCCTCTGACAATGTCTATGGTGTGGACCCGCGCATTCTCGCGGCCATGGTGGCGGCCAATGAGGGCACGGCGCGCTCCTATTCCTATGACAATCTGACCGAAGCGGCGCGCGCCCGGCTGGCACAGGTGTTTGAGCATCAGGTGGCGGTCCATCTGGTCACCACCGGCACGGCGGCCAATGGACTGGCCCTGTCCGCCGCCACGCCGCCCTATGGCGCGGTCATCTGCCATGCCGAGGCCCACATTGCGGTCGATGAATGCAATGCCCCCGAACTGTTCACGGGCGGGGCCAAGCTCATCGGCATTCATGGCCGGGGCGGCAAGATCACACCCGCCGAGGTGGAAGGCGTGCTGAAGGGCTTCATCCGCGGCGAGCATGACCCCAAGCCCGCCTGCCTTTCCATTACCAATGCCAGCGAGGCAGGAACCGTCTATCGCCCTGCCGAGGTGAAGGCGCTGGCCGATCTTGTGCATGCCCATGGCATGAAGCTGCATATGGACGGGGCGCGCTTTGCCAATGCGCTGGCCAGCCTTGGCTGTTCACCGGCGGAACTGACCTGGCAGGCCGGGGTGGACATCATGTCCTTCGGCGGCACCAAGAACGGCGGCATGATGCTGGAGGCGGTGGTCATCTTCGACGCCACGCTGGCCCGCGAATTCAACTATCGCCAGATGCGCGGCGGCCAGCTTGTGTCCAAGAGCCGGTTTCTGGCCGCGCAGATGCTGGCCTATCTGGAAAATGACCTGTGGCTTGACAATGCCCGCACCGCCAATGGGCTGGCACAACGTCTGGCCCAGGGCCTGGCGCGGGTGAAGGGCGTGCGCATTGGCCATGCGGTGGAGGCCAATGAGGTGTTTGCGGTGCTGCCGCGCGCCGCCCATGAGGCGTGGCAGAAGGCGGGCGCGGTTTATTATGACTGGCTGCCGGACGGGCTGGAGCAAAAGCCGGGGCCCGATGAGGTGTTTGCCCGCTTTGTCCTGTCTCATGCCACGCCGGAAGACGCGGTCCACCGCTTTCTGGCGCTGACGAAAAAATAGAGGCGCCGGTTTTCCGGCGCCTCCTTGCGGCATCACCTGATGGCTCAGGCGGCCTTCCTGGTTTCAATGGTCTTCGGCTTGTCAGCCGCCTTGACCTCGATGGTGCGGGGCTTCAGCGCCTCCGGCACCACGCGCTTCAAGGCAATGTGAAGCAGGCCGTTGTCCATTTCGGC
Source organism: uncultured Alphaproteobacteria bacterium (assembly GCA_937873445.1). Taxonomy (GTDB): domain Bacteria; phylum Pseudomonadota; class Alphaproteobacteria; order Rhizobiales; family Aestuariivirgaceae; genus Aestuariivirga. The sequence continues at coordinate 20,301 of CALMWF010000038.1, read as the reverse complement.
ACCCGTCACTTCAACGTGATCGGCCAGCTGGAAGCGGCGCTCGAAGGAGCGGGCGGCAATGCCCTGATGCAGATACTCGGTCTTGGCATCAACCTTGTCGGTCTTGCGGCCGGTCACCGTAAGGGCCTGGCCCTTCACTTCGAGGCTCATGTCCTCGGGCGCAAAGCCCGCCACCGCCATGGTGATGCGGTAGGCGTCCTCGCCCAGGCGCTCGATGTTGTAGGGCGGATAGGCAGGGGTCTCAAAGCCGGCGGCCTCATCCATCATGCGGGCCAGGCGGTCAAAACCGATGGAGGAACGATAGAGGGGGGTCAGATCAAACATCACACTCTCCTGAAGCAATGTGCAGCGTTAATCCCGCCCTGTGGGGCCGGGAGGTTCACAGGCCCGTCATCCGGCGCCTGTGCCGCAGAAATGGGATTGATTCCGGCTTATTCAAGGGGGGGCGACGGATGGAACTTCCTGTGCCGTCCTGTGTTGTGGTGGTTGCAGCCCCGATGGGGCGGCCATCACTTGCTCAAAGTGCAAAGCCAGCTAACCTCAAGGAGTTGCCCATGTTCTCCAAGTCCTTCCTTGCCGCCGCCGCCCTGGGCCTTGGCGCACTCATCACCGTGCCCGCCCCGCAGGCCGAGGCCAAGACCTATGTGGATATCAATGTCGGTCTGGGGTCGCCCTATCCGGGCTATTACTTCTATGATGGCCGCCGCCACCGCTATGACGGCTACCGCTACATGCGCGGGGCCAGCTGCGGCCAGGCAGCCCGCGTGGTCTGGCGGGCCGGTTTCAACAATGTGCGGGCCGTGGACTGTTCGCGCCCGGTCTATGGTTTCCGGGCTACCAAAAACGGCCGCCCGGTGCTGGTCAATGTCAATGTGCGGGGCCAGATCGTTTCGGTGCGCCGTCTCAACTACAGGCGCTGACATTCTTTTTCACATGAACGCCATATGAACGCAGGCTTCGGCCTGCGTTCAAGTTTGCTGGGGTATCACTGGTGCCAACGATGACCGGGGTGGTCATCTGATGACCAAAGGAGAGTACCCATGTTGTCCAAGACCCTCATTGCTTCCGCTGCCGTTGCCTCGGCCCTCATGGTTGCCGTTCCGGCTGAGCAGGCCCAGGCCAAAACCCATGTCGATATCGGCATCGGTCTCGGCGTCGGCGGCTTCTACCCCGGCTATCCGGTCTATGACGATTACTATGACGCCGGCTATTACGGCCGACCGCACCTGCGTGGTCTGACCTGCGGCCAGGCGGCGAATGAAGTCCGCGCCGAAGGCTTCCGCCGGGTGCGCGCGGTGGACTGCTCGCGTCCGGTTTACGGCTTCCGTGCCGAGCGCCATGGCCGTCCGGTCATTGTGAAGGTGAACACCCGCGGCGAGATCATTGCGGTGCGCCGCGCCGGATACGATTTCTGATCTCTGCCTCGACCGGAAGATGAACGCCAGATGAACGCAGGCTTTGGCCTGCGTTCAGCACGTTTATGCCACGATTTGGCTTCATAAGGCGCTTCTGCCTTGTTTTGCTCTCGACCAAGGAGGGGGAAATGATACGCAAATCAGTGGTGCTCGCGGCTGTTGCGGCTGTCGGCGTGGCGCTGTCGGCGGGTGCGGCCGAGGCCAAGACCCGGGTTCATATCGGCGCCGGTTTTGGTTATGGCTATCCGGGCTGGGGCTATGGCGGCTGGTGCAGCCCCATGGACCCGTTCTGTGGAACCGGTCTCTATTATCCGCGCCATCGCTATGGCTATGGTTTTCGCCGTGACCGCTTTGACCCGGTGTGGGATCCCTACCGCCTGACCTGCAAGGAGGCGGCCTGGAAGCTCGGCCAGTGGGGCTATTACAATGTTCGCCAGGTGAGCTGCGGCGGCAACTTTCACACGCTGAAGGCGACGAAGAAGGGCAAGCGTTATACCTTCCGCGCCAATGCCAATACCGGACGGATTGTCCGGACACGCTGACGGTGATGGGCGGGGAGGTTTTCCCCGCCTGCCAAACCAGGTGAGGGGTCAAATGAAGAAGAGTCTCCAGGTTCTCGCTGCTGCCGCCAGCCTGTTTGCGGTTCATGCGGCATCCTCTCCGGCTGAGGCCGGGCAGGGCATGCGCACACTTCAGGTGTTTTTTCCGCCGCTCTATTTCATTGATCCGCACCCGGAGGATTTTTACAGCGGCCCCTATGATGACCGGGATTACGGCCAGCCGCCACCGCGCCGGCGGCACCACCGCGTCTATGCGCCCGACCCCTATGACACAGCCTATGGCGATCCCTATGCGGACCCTGGCTATAGCGATCCCGCCTATGACCGGGGTTATTATGAACCGCAGGTCATGCCGCCGCGCAAACCGGTGAAGAAGGTGGTGAAGCCGGCTGCAAAACCGGCGACCAAGGTGGTTGCCAAGCCCAGCACAAGGCCCACGGCCACGCCGTCTGCCGCCAAGCCGCTTGCCACTGCACCGGCTGCCAGCGCTGCCACGGCAACGGGCCGGGTCACCTGTGACAAGGCCTCGGGCATCATCTCGGGGTATGGTTTTTCCGGCGTCAAGGCGCAGAGCTGCTCTGGCGCCAGCTATCGGTTTACCGCCACGCGCGGCGGCAAGTCCTATGCCATTGCCGTGGCTTCGGCCAGCGGTGAACTGACCGAGGTGAAAAAACTGCCCTGAGGGCAGTTTTTCCGGTGCGCTCAAGGGCGGAGGTCAACCGCCCTGTTCCTCATGTCTTGAAGGCCGCCCCGGGCAGTGGGATAAGCGGGGCATGACTGAAGCGCCTGCCCTTTACCCGATCTGGACCAATGCTGCCCCCGAGGGCATTGCCGCCACCACGGCCACCACGCCGGATGGCGTGGTGCTGCGGGCCGCCACGTTGCGCCCGGCGGGGGCGCGCGGCACGGTGGTCATTCTCGGCGGGCGCGGGGATTTTATCGAACGCTATTTTGAAACCATGGTCGAGCTTGCGGCGCGCGGCCTGGCGGTGGCGGCTTTCGACTGGCGCGGCCAGGGCGGCTCGCAGCGACAGGCTGACGGCGGCCCGGTGCCGGTGGTGACGGATTTTTCCGCCTATGACACCGACCTCGAAACCGTCATGAAGCAGGTGGTGCTGCCGGATTGTCCGCCACCCTACTATGCTCTGGCCCATTCCATGGGTGGTCCCATACTGATCCGGGCGGTGGCGCTGCATAACTGGTTTGAGCGGGCCATGACCACCGGCCCCCTGATTGGATTTATGCCCGGGCTGCTGCCCGACCGGCTGGGCCGGCTCACCATCAGCGGGCTGCGCTATGGCGGCATGGCGGGGGCTTTTTTGCCGGGGCGCAAGCGCGGCAGCCTCAAGACCGACGCCTTTGAGGGCAACCCCCTGACCAGCGATGAGACCCGCTGGCATCGGGATTTTGATACCCTTGACCAGCACCCGTCGATTGAATCGCCCGGGCCGCGCATTGGCTGGATTCATGGGGCGTTGCAGGCCACGTCCAGGCTGCAGGCTCAGGCAGCAGGGCTTCATCTCACCTGTCCGGTGATGGCGGTGGCGGCGGGCATGGACCGGCTTGTCGACAATCGCGCCCTGTTCCGGCTCGCCAGAAACCTGCATGGGCTGTCAGTGGTGGTGATCCCGGAGGCGCGCCATGAGATCCTGACCGAGGCCGACGGTGTGCGCGCCCAGTTCTGGGCGGCCTTTGATGCCTTTACCGGTCTTGCTGCCCCGCCCGCCCGCCAGGACGCAGCATAAATTGCCTTCCGCTTCCGCCCGTGTTAAGCGGGCGCCAATCCCAACAGTTTTGAAAGCTCCGGCGCCCCATGAAACTGCGCAACATCGCCATCATTGCCCATGTCGACCATGGCAAAACCACCCTCATTGACCGTCTGCTGTCGCAGTCCGGCTCGTTCCGGGAAAACCAGAAGGTGGCCGAGCGCGCCATGGACTCCAACGATCTGGAGCGGGAGCGCGGCATCACCATTCTGGCCAAGGTGACTTCGCTCACCTGGAAGGACACGCGCATCAACATTGTCGATACGCCGGGGCACGCCGATTTCGGCGGCGAGGTGGAGCGCATTCTCAACATGGTGGATGGCGCGGTGCTGCTGGTGGACGCCGCCGAAGGCCCGATGCCACAGACCAAGTTCGTGCTGCAGAAGGCGCTGAAGATCGGGCTTCGCCCCATCGTCTGCATCAACAAGATCGACCGGCCTGACGAGCGCCACAACGAGGTGGTGAATGAGGTGTTCGATCTTTTTGCCGCGCTCGATGCCGATGAGCACCAGCTTGATTTTCCCATCATCTACGGGTCGGCCAAGCAGGGCTGGATGGCCAAGGATCCGGCCGGTCCGCAGGACGACATGGCAGCCCTGTTTGATCTCATTGTGACGCACTTCAAGGCGCCGGTGGTGGAGGAGGGACCGTTCCGCATGCTGGTCACCACCATCGAGGCCAACCCCTTTCTGGGCCGGGTGCTGACGGGCCGGGTGCGCTCCGGCACCATCAAGGCCAATCAGGCGGTGAAGGCGCTGGCGCGTGACGGCAAGGTGGTGGAACAGGGCCGTGTGTCCAAGGTTCTGGCCTTCCGTGGGCTGGAACGTGTGCCGGTGGACGAGGCGGAAGCCGGAGACATTGTGGCGCTGTCGGGCCTGACCACCGCCACAGTGGCCGACACGATCTGCGATGCGGCGGTGACCGAGCCCATTGCCGCCCAGCCCATTGACCCGCCGACGCTGACCATGACCTTCCGCATCAATGACGGTCCGCTGGCCGGCAAGGAGGGTGACAAGGTGCAGTCGCGCGTCATCCGCGACCGGCTGCTGCGCGAGGCCGAAGGCAATGTGGCCCTCAAGGTGACGCCGTCACCCACCGAAACGGATGCCTTTGAAGTGGCAGGGCGCGGCGAATTGCAGTTGGGCATTCTCATCGAGACCATGCGCCGCGAAGGCTTTGAACTGACCGTGGGCCGGCCGCGGGTGGTTTACCGCACCGACGAGGAAACCGGCCAGCGCCTTGAGCCGATCGAGGAAGTCATCATCGACATCGATGAGGATTACACCGGCGTGGTGGTGCAGAAACTGTCGGAACGCCGCGCCGAATTGAGGGACATGCGGCCCTCGGGCCATGGCCGCCAGCGCCTTGTTTTCCATGCGCCGACCCGTGGCCTCATCGGCTATCAGTCGGAGCTCATGTCGGATTCGCGCGGCACCGCCATCATGAACCGGCTGTTCCATGCCTATCAGCCCTATGTGGGCGACATTCCGGGCCGCCACACGGGAGCGCTTCTGTCCAACTCCGATGGCGAGGCCGTGGCCTATGCCATCTTCAACCTGCAGGACCGCGGCCCCATGTTCATTGAACACGGCACCAAGGTCTATGCCGGCATGATTGTGGGCGAGCATACGCGCGGCAATGATCTGGAACTCAATGTCATCAAGGGCAAGAAGCTCACCAACGTGCGTGCCTCCGGCAAGGACGAGGCGGTGATCCTGACGCCGCCCGTCAGGATGTCGCTGGAAAAGGCCCTGGCCTATATCGCCGACGATGAATACGTCGAGGTGACGCCGCAATCCATCCGGCTGCGCAAGATCCTGCTCGATCCGCATGAGCGCAAGCGCGCAAGCCGCGCCAAGGACGCCGACAGCGAGGCGTAGGAAGGCAGCCTTGCAAGCGCTGTTCCCGCGCCTATATTCAGGCCTGATCCACAGTGGGTTTGGCCATGGATTACAAGGACTATTACAAAACGCTGGGCGTTGACCGGAAGGCAACGGCGGACGAGATCAAGCAGGCGTTCCGCAAGCTGGCGCGCAAATATCATCCCGACATCAACAAGGAGCCGGGGGCCGAAGCCACATTCAAGGATGTGAACGAGGCCAATGAGGTTCTGTCGGACCCGGAAAAGCGCAAGGCCTATGACGAACTGGGCAGCAGCTTCGCCCAGGGCCAGAATTTCCGTCCGCCGCCTGACTGGGATCACACCCGCGACTTCCACCAGTCCGCGGGGCGGCGCGCCGCGCCCGAGGATTTCAGCGATTTCTTCGAGGAGCTGTTCGGCCAGCAGCGCCGCCAGCAGGCGGGCGGGCGGGCGCAGCCGGGGGCTGGCGGCCAGTCCTTCCGCATGCGCGGTGAGGATGCCCAGGCCCGCATCATCGTGCCGCTGAGGGACAGCTTCACCGGGGCAGAACGCCAGCTGTCCTTGCGCGTGCCGGAGGTTGATGGCGCGGGCCAGGTCATCCAGCGCGACAAGACGCTCAATGTGAAAATCCCCAGGGGGCTGGTGGCGGGACAGGTGATCCGCCTCAAGGGGCAGGGCGGCCCCGGCCTTGGCGGTGCGGCGGCGGGGGACCTCTATCTCGAGGTGGAGTTTGCGCCCGATCCGCTCTTCCGCGCCGAGGGCAAGGAACTTTACCTCGACCTGCCGGTGGCGCCGTGGGAGGCGGCCCTGGGTGCGCAGGTCAGGGTGCCCACGCCATCTGGCCCCATCATGTTGAAGGTGCCGCCCAATTCGGCACCGGGGCGTGAATTGCGCGCCAAGGGGCGGGGCATCCCGGCAAAGGAGCCGGGGGACCTGCATGTGGTGTTGAAAATTGTGCTGCCCGCCGCCGACACGGCGCGGGCGCGCGAACTCTATGAACAGATGGCGCGCGATCTTGCCTTTGATCCGCGCGCCGGGCTGGGTGGGTGAGGAGGTGGCACGATGGTGCAGGACCATGACATGGACATTCTTGACGCCACCACGCTGATGGAACTGGACGAGTTGTGCCGCGCCTGTGGCGTGGACAGCGCCTGGATCAATGAAATGATGGCCCATGGCGTGGTCGAGCCGCAGCCGGGCATGCGATTTTCCGCAGTCTCCATCATCCGCCTGCGCAAGGCCCGGCGGCTGGAACAGGCTTTCAGCCTCAATACATCCGGCGTGGCGCTGGCGCTGGATCTGCTGGACGAGATTGAGCGGCTGCGGGCAAGGCTCCACCAGCCCTGATTAGGGCGGCGGGCAGGGCGAGGCAGACAGAATGGCGCTGATGGCCATGGGGCTTTCGGAATAGACCCTGGCCTCGTCCCTGGCGCAGTCAAACTCTTCGGCTGTCTGGTCGGCGGCCTGGCGGGCCAGTGCATTGGCATTCTTCAGGCTGCCCTGCACCACAGCCACCCGGCAACTGTCACGGGCCGTCCATTTGGTCACCGCCAGCCAGTCGTGGGTTACGTCCGACCGTTCAGGATCGGACACCTTCCAGCGCAGGATCATGGCGATGGCTTTGCCGTTCTTCAGGCGCCATTCAATCCTGCTGCCCGGGCTGTTGAAGGGGCCAAAGGTCTGCACCATGGCGCAGTGGCGCTTGCCATTTTTTCCCACCGCCAGCATGCCGCGCAGGTCGCCCTCGGCATAGGTGAGGGGCAGGCCCCGGAAGCCCTTGCACGACCAGGTGCCATAGAACTCCTGGCCGTCCGCCTTCTCAATCCGGACGCAGCGGGAAAGGTCAAAATCGGTATAGGCGGAAGAAAACTCAGCCGCCGCGGACGGGGCAGGCACCAGCACAAGGGGGAGTAGCGCAGCAAGCCATCTCATGGCTAGAATGCTGTCACAAATCAGATCGCAAGGAAACCGTCATGCGCATTGCCGCCATCTCCGTCGGGAAGAACCCGCCCAAGGAAATCAATGTCATCGTTGAAGTGCCGGTGGGCGGCGAGCCGATCAAATATGAAATGGACAAGGAGGCGGGCACGCTGGTGGTGGACCGCTTTCTCTATACGCCCATGCATTATCCGGGCAATTACGGATTCATTCCGCACACGCTGTCGGATGACGGCGACCCCATTGACGTGCTCATCGCCAATCAGCGCGGCATCATTCCCGGTGCGGTGGTGGCCTGCCGCCCGGTGGGTGTGCTGAAAATGCAGGACGAGGCGGGCGGTGATGAAAAGGTCATTGCCGTGCCCACCACCAAGCTCACCCGGCGCTATGAGAAGGTTCATGACTACACCGACCTGCCGGCCATCACCATCGAGCAGATCGAGCACTTCTTCACCCATTACAAGGACCTGGAAAAGGGCAAGTGGGTGAAGGTGGTGGGCTGGGGCGACCACAAGGAGGCCGAGAGGCTCATCATGGAAGCCTGGGAGCGGGCCAAGGCCAAGGGCGAATAACGGCCGCCCCATCCGCAACAAAAGGGGCCTTCGCGGCCCCTTTCTTTGCGCTGATGATGTCGGTCACATCTGCGGCAGGGCATAACCCTTCTGGGCGCAGGCAGCACGGATGGTGTTGTGCAACAGGCAGGCGATGGTCATGGGGCCAACGCCGCCCGGCACGGGGGTGATGGCGCCGGCCACTTTCTCGCAGGAGTCAAAATCGCAATCGCCGACCAGTCGCGACTTGCCGTCGCGCTCCACCCGGTTGATGCCCACGTCAATCACCGTGGCACCGGGCTTAAGCCAGTCGCCCTTGACCATTTCGGCCCGGCCCACGGCGGCAATGACCAGATCGGCGCGGGCCACCACCTCCGGCAGGTTCCTGGTGCGCGAATGGGCAATGGTGACAGTGCAGTTCTCATTGAGCAGCAGTTGGGCCACGGGCTTGCCGACGATGTTGGAGCGGCCGATGACCACCGCCTCCAGCCCGTCGAGCTTGCCCAGCACATCCTTGGCCAGCATGACGGAGCCAACGGGGGTGCAGGGCACCAGACTGTCCTGGCCGGTGGCCAGCTTGCCGGCATTGGTGACGTGAAAGCCATCCACATCCTTGGCCGGGTTGATGGCGTTCAGCACCTTGGTGGAGTCGATGTGTTTGGGCAGCGGCAGCTGCACCAGAATGCCATGCACCGCATCGTCCTTGTTCAGTCGGTCCACCAGCGCCAGAAGGTCGGCTTCCGGCGTTTCGGCGGGCAGGCGGTGTTCAAAGGATTTCATCCCCACCTCAACCGTCTGCTTTGCCTTGTTGGCGACATAGACCCTGGAGGCCGGGTCTTCGCCCACCAGCACCACCGCCAGACCGGGGGTGAGGCCGTGCCTGTCCTTCAGTTCGGCCACGGCTTTGGCCATGCGGGCCCTCAGGCCTTCGGCATAGGCCTTGCCGTCAATGCGTTTCGCCATCGTCATTTTTCCCGGTTGCCGCCGGAAGGCCGGTCACAAATCGGGTGACGGCATCCTCATGGGCGGTGATGTGAAAGGTCTTGTTGCGGTCGGTTGCGCCTGCGGTCTGGCGGAAGGTGGACTTCGCCACCCGCATGGTCCTGGCCATTATGGCAATGATGGCGGCATTGGCTTTGCCCTTGTCCGGCACTGAGGTGATGCGGACCGACATGCGGGCCTTGCCATCGGCCGTGGTGACCAGCCCGGCAATCTCGTCGCGGGCGGCCTTGGGGGTTGCCCGCACATCAAGGAACAGGCCGGCCCCGGTGCGGCGGAGGGCTGTGGTCACGGCGCGGAATAGGTCAGCATGGAGCCGTAATAGACAATGAGATATTGCACAAACTGGAGCGCGAACAGCAGGATGACCGGGGAAATGTCGATGCCGCCAAGGTCCGGCAGGAGGCGGCGGATGGGGGCCAGCAGCGGCTCGGTCAGGCGGTTCAGCAGGCGATAGACCTGGCGCACGAAGTCATTGTTGAGATTCACCACGTTGAAGGCGATGAGCCAGCTCATCACCACGGCGGCCAGAATGACCCAGAAATAGGCATTGGCGATATTGTAGAGCAGCCAGACGATGGGATTCATGGGGGCAACCTCTTTGTCCGGCCTCATGTAGGAGTTTGGGCGGCCGGGCGCAAGCCGCCCGCTTGACGCGCCCAAGGGCGGCCACTAAAACCCGGCCATCCCATGTGAGGGGCAGTAGCTCAGTTGGGAGAGCGCGGCGTTCGCAATGCCGAGGTCAGGGGTTCGATCCCCCTCTGCTCCACCATTTCTCCCCCCGCCGCTCAAGCCGCCGGTTCGCGCCCTTCGCACATCGTGCCATTGTCCTCCGGGTCAGCCGGTTGGCTCGTTCTGGCATGGCCCTGGTCCGTGGGCCATGGCTTAAGCTTCTCTTCACCTCACCACCGCACAATGGCCGCCTGCAACGTCGGGGTGTCAGTTTGCGTCTGCTCGTTTCGGTCATGGCTGCGGTTCTGGGCTTTGCCTGCGTCACCTCAGCCGCAGCAGATGACTTCCGCTTTTCCAGCCAGCGTTCATTGCTGCTGCCCGATCCCTTTCTGAAGCATCGGAAACCGCGGCGCGCCACCGTTCAGGCCAGCAGGCCGACGCCGGGACTGGTGATCGAAGCGGCCAAGGCCGTGCCCGATCTTCAGGGTGAAGAGACCCAGCGCTTCCGCCCGCGGGTGTGGGGGGAACTGGATCCGCGTCTCCTCACGCTTCTTGCCGCCATCGAAAAGCATTTCGGACAAAAGGTTAAGATCAGTTCCGGCTGCCGCACACCGGAACACAACCGCGCCGTGGGCGGGGCGCCGCGCTCGTTCCACATGTCGTGCATGGCCGCCGACATCAGCCTTGCCGGGGTATCCACGGCGCGCTTGCGTGATTTTGCCATGGCGCTGCCGGGGCGCGGCGGCGTTGGCACCTATTGTTCCACGCCCATTGTGCATGTGGATGTGGGGCCGCGGCGGCAGTGGCACTGGGGCTGTCACCGTTCCTGGCGGCTCAGCGACCCGTTCGAACTGAACTGATTCATCCGTTAACGGATTTTCGAAGTTGGTCCGGGGAAGGCTCTGCCCGGTCCCGATCTTGATGGACGTTACCCGAAACTGACTCAACTGTGTCAATTCGGGACAAGATCATGCAAGGCTTCCTCGCTGCCGCCGTGACGCTGCTCAATTATTATCCGGGCTTCACCGATGTTGATTCCCGCATTGAAGCGGTGATCGACCGCGGCCTGGTGGCCGAACTGGTTGTGCGCTGCGAGCCGGGGACGGCCATCATTGCCGCCTCCATGGTGGATCAGACCTACTGCACACCGAAGTTTGCCTGCTATGCGAAGCTGGACCGGGCGATCAGCGAAAGCTGCCACCCGCGCTGAGGCACAGGTCAGGCGCCCGATTCCCGCACCAGCACCCGCACCACCTGACGCCAGGCACGGACCGCCAGGCTTTGGCCCCTTGCTGAAATCATCAGCACACCTCGCTGCACCCGGTCGGGCAGCTCCGGGCCGGTTGCCGTGGCATGAACGCCATATTGCGCCTCAACCGGGGCAAGGCTGCGGTCGGCAGCCTGGGTGACTGCTATGCGGCCACCGAAGAGCGAGGCAAGCGGCAGAAGATCAATGGCCTGGCTGCTGGAGGGGGCAATGGCGTCAAGGGCCAGCTGGACCTTGGCTCCGCCCAGATCCTCCGGCACGAAAACCGCACTGTTGCCGGTGGTCACGCGGGCCAGGTCATCACCGCTGATGAAGCCGCGCGCCACCGCACCGCTGGCCGAAGTGAGAAGCCCCAGCTGCTCGGTGCGGGCCACCCATTTTCCGGCATAGAGACGTTGTGGCACATCGCGGATGAGGCCATCGAACTCGGCGCGGATAACCAGCCGTGCCTGAGATTTTTCCAGCCCCTCAAGCTGGGCGCGGAAGGAGGCCAGTTCGCCCTCAAGAATCGAGCGGTCGTGCAGGTCCTGGGCATCAGCGCCGCCACGCGCCAGGCGCAATTCGCGCAGGGCGATTTCGGTTTTCGTTTCGCGCAGGCGTGCGGCCAGTTGTGGTGCTTCCAGTTCAAACAGCACGTCTCCCGCCTTGACAGTCTGGCCATCGGCCACGGCAATGCGGGTCAGGCGGGCGGCACTGTCGGCAAACAGGCGCTGGTAATTGGCGGGTTCGATGAGGGCCGGTGCCCGCACCGTGCCCGAAACCGGCAGCATGAACAGGGCCACGACGGCAAGAAGCGCAGCACCGGTCAGTGCGGTGCGCGGGCGCAGGACAAACAGGGAGTGACGCATGGTCCACCACACTTTCAGTTCACGCCACACCGGCATGATAATGAAGAAGATGATCTCGATGGCGAAGAGAACGACGCCCAGGGCCTTGAAGAAGAAATGATAGACAAGCAGCGCCAGGCCAAAATACAGGCCGATGCGGTAGATGGTGGTGGCCACTGCATAGGTTGAGACCGCCAGATCCATGGCCGGGGTGAAGTGTTCGGGCGGCTCGTCATCGGCTGCAAACAGCAGACGCCTGATCTTGTGACGCATATGGGCGAAGGCCCGGTCCTGAAGATTGGGAATGCCGAGAAAATCGGACAGGATGAAATAGCCGTCAAAGCGCATGAGCGGACTGAGGTTGACGAGCAGACTCATGACCCAGCTGACGGTGGCGGCCACGAAAACGGCGCTGCGCACCGGCCCGTCCGGCAGAAAGGCCCAGAAGAACAGGGCCAACATGGCAATGGCCAGTTCCACCATGATGCCGGCAAGGTCGATGAGCAGGCGCTCACGCCGGGAGGCCAGTTTCCAGGCGTCGGTAACATCGGTGTAGAGCATGGGCGTGAAGGCCATGAAGGCAACGCCGATGGCAGGCACATGGCAGCCGAAGCGGTGAGCCTGATAGGCGTGGCCCAGTTCGTGGAGCGATTTGATGATCAGCACCGATAGGCCGGAAATCATCAGCCCTTCCCAGGTGAAGACATAGGGGAAGGAGGCCATGAAAGTGTCCCACTGGCGCGAGACGACATAGAGGCCCACCGCCCCCATGAGCAAAACCAGGGCCACAAAAGCCCGGCTGAACAGCACCCGGACATAGGGCCAGCTTGCCGCCAGAAATTTCTGCGGATGAAACAGCGGCACTTTGAAGAACAGATACTGGAAGGAAAGGCGGACATACCAGGGCTGGGAGCGTTCGGACTGGGCGTGAAGGGTGCGCCAGCCTTCCTCCACATCCGGCTCGATCAGCTGGTGGCTGGTGATGAGGTGCAGGACGGCATGAATCTCGCCGTCATCAACGGCGCGGCCATGCTGGTCGCCCACCGCCTTGGCCAGCGCCGCCGGAATGCGGAATCTGTTCCACATCGACAGCAGCTGATAGGTCTCATAGGGAATCTGAAAGAACTTGTTGGCGGCGGGATCATGAATGACCCAGCCCGGCGCGCCGGAAAGCGATGGCCCGCCGCGCACCAGGCGGAGGTCTTCACGCAGGCGCGGCAGCAGCGGGATGGTTACAGGCCCGACCATTGCCGCATCGCTGTGAAGGGCCGGCGGAACAGCCAGAAGGCCAGGGGAACGCGATCGGCGGCCACCTGGGCGGTGCCGTGAATGCCAAGGCGGATGGCCTTGGCCTTGTCGGCGGGGATTTCCGCCAGCACCTGATAGGCAAGCACGCCATTGTCATGCTGGCGCGCCTCATAGGAGGCGCTTTTCACCACCGCCGCCACCGGATTGACGGGATCGGAATCAAGGAAGGCGCGCACGGTGGAGCCTTCCCTGACGGCAATGGAATCCTTGACCGGCACGAAAATGCGCAATTCCAGCGCTGCCGGGTCGGCAATCTCGATGATCTTCTCACCGGTCTGAACCGGGCGGCCCTGCCAGTCGCGGCGGTCGGTATAGACGGCCACACCATCCACGGGGGCGGTGATGACAGTGCGCTTCAGCATGTCGTCGGCATAGGCAAGGCGCGCCTGCTTCACGGCCACCTCGGCGCGGGCAATGGCGATCTCGCGCAGCATGCGCTCGTCGCTGATGGCGCCCTGCATCACCTGTTTCAGGCGGGCTTCGGCCACCGACACTTCCTGTCTGGCCACGGCCTGCTCGTTGCGCAGCGCCGTGTCGGACAGGCGCACCACGGTGTCCCCGGCCTTGACCGGCGTGTTGGGTTCGACCAGCACAGCCTCGACAATGCCATCCATGGGGGCGGCGAGAATCCTGGCATTGACGGCGGCCACATCCATGGGGGCCAGCACCGTCATGGGCACGGGAATGAGTGCGGCAAGGGCCACAAGGCCCGCCGCAATGGCGGCATGGCGGATGTTGAAGCGGCGCCGCCGGCGCATGCCGCCCTGGCCCTCCAGCGCGGCCCAGGCATGGGCATAGGTGCCCGCCAGCCGGTCTGCCACCAGCACGTCGCTTTCACCCCAGGGCGTATCGCGGGTCAGCAACATGCCGCCGAACAGAATGCCCTGCGCGGTCTGGAAGGGCAGCCACAGGACATTGGGGAAGGGATAGGTCAGATGTTCGCTGTCGCCCGGCGGGGCATAGGCGGGCAGGGTAAACTCCCGGGTCTTGGCAAGGCCAGTATCAGCCGCCAGGGCCTTTACGATGGCTTCAATCCAGCGCAGCCGGGCCGATTTGGGATCAACATGCGACACGGCCGAAATGGTGGTGACCCTCTGACTCTCGGGCGGGACGCCGGCGCAGACAAAGATCTGGCGAGCGCGGGTCAGTTTCAGGGTTTCATTGGCGATGAGGAACCCCAGTTCCTTCACCGAACCGGCCTTGCGTGCCTCGGCCTCGATCTTGAGCAGCAGTTCCAGACCGTGGCCCGGGCGGGATTCCGCAGGCCGGGCTGGCGGCGTCGGCAGGGCCTGGGGGGGAACGGCGGTGGCCTGTGGTGGCGCCGGACGGGGCGCGGGGGCCGGTGCGGAAGCGGGGGCCGCAGCAGGCTGCGCCTGTGGGGCGGTGCCGGTTGCCGCCGGAGGAGCCGGGCGGGGGGCCGGGGTCAGCACAATGGTTCGGGTGGTCAGGCCGGAAGCCGGGCCTGGTGTTGGCGCGGGCGGGCGGGTCATGGCTGGTCCTTGAAGGCGGTGACGCCGCTCATGCCGGGGCGGATGCGGGACAGGTCGCCGGTGAGGCGGCCCACCACTTTCACCGTCTGGCTGACGGCGTCAACGGCAGCGGCCATGCGGATCACCTCGCCATTGGCGGTCTCGCCCAGTTCATCCAGCGTGAGGCTGAAGGGAGTGCCGGGCTTGAGCCAGCGCAGCCAGGACGACGGCAGGATCATGTCGACCTCGAGATCGCTTGACGACAGGAGCTGCATGATGCGGGCGTTGCGGTCGGGTGTTTCATGAAGGTGAACACCCATCTGGCCGACCTGACCGTCAAAGGGAGCGGGAATGTCGCACCGGTCCAGGCTCACGGCTATGGCGTCGTGTTCAGCCTGGGCGACATTGACCTTGGCCTCGGCCAGATCAACCTCATACTGGCCAATGGCATTGTGCTGCTTGAGCTGGCGGTTGTTCTTCAGGGTGATGGCCTCGCCCTGAAGCTTGGCGGCAGCCGCCTTGAGCTGGGCCTGCAGCGTGGCGCAATCGAAACTGATCACCACCTGGCCCTTGCGGAAGTGATCGCCCTCCTTGAAGGGAAGCTGGTCGATGGGCAGACTCAGATCGCTGGACAGCCAGGCTTCGTCACGGGCGCGGACAATGCCCCGGGTCAATTCCGGGGCGCTGGCGGCAGAAGAAACCACGGGGTCGGCGGGGGCCTGCGAGCCTGCCGTGTCGGCGGGAGCCGAAGTCTGGGCGGCGGCAGGCGAAAACGCCAATAGAAGGCTCAAGGCCAGGAACGGACCACGCACGAACTCACTCCTGGAGAGGTTGCAATCAGTCGGGTGACGCCTGATTGAATCGTGCTTTGGTTAATGTCAGTTTAAGGCGAGGCTGGGATCGGCGCCGCGTTCCAGCCACATGTCACCCAGAACGCGCGCCATCTGCGTGACATTCATGCCGGTGGACAGACCGTCCGGGAAGGGATCAAGGCCAAGGGACGCATAGGCATTGCCATAGGCGTTCTGAAGGTCGGCATAGACCATGTCGAGCTTGGAATCAGTGATCAGGGCGTTCATTTCCTCGCGGATGAGGATCTGTTCGCTGGTGCGCTGGGCGGCCGTCTCGGCCCGCACCTGCTTCAGCAGCTTGTTCTGCACGGTGGCCAGTTCCTGGGCGGTCCGGTATTCCTTGCGGGCCTGAAGGAAACGGGCCCGGCTGACGTGAACCTGGGTCATGATGGCCATGGCCACCGACAGCGACTTGGTGTCAAGAAGCTGGGTCTGGGCATCAATCTTGCGGCGGGTGGCCGGAATGGAGAAGGCGCGCATCAGATTCCACGACGCCTTGGCCCCCCAGCTGATCCAATTCGCGTCGTTCAGAAAATCATTGGAATCATAGTTAGCACCGGCATAAACCTGCAGGCCGGGCAGGAGCTGGAGCAGGCTGGCGTCGAGCTCACGGTCGTTAACCCGCATCTGATAGGCCAGTTCATGCATTTCCGGCCGGTTTGACAGGGCCGTCATGTAGAGCTTGTGATAGTCGCTGGGCAGGCCAAGGTTGAGCGGCCGGCGGTTGGGAATGACCAGCGCAAAATCCTCGTTGGGGGGCAGGTTCATCAACGCTGCCAGCTGCGACTTGGACACCCGCAACTGGTTTTCCAGCTGTTCCAGTTCACGCCGGATCTGGAGCAGTTCACGCTCATAGGAAAGTGCGGCGATGGGCGAAGTGGAACCATTGCTGGCCAGTGCGCGGGTATCACTCAGGGCCTGCTGAACCCGGCCCTCCAGCCCGCGCATGCGGCTGATCAGCCGGTCATAGCTGACGGCGCGCCAATAGGCGGTGCGCACGTCCTCAATGGTCCGGTTGACGATCTTGCGCTTCACTTCCTCCTGCATGAGATATTTGTCTGCGGCCTGCTTGGCGCGCACATAGGACAGGCCGAAGTCAAGGATATTCCACGAGAAAGTCAGGTCGGCGTTGACATAGGAGGTGTCGGCGGTGGAGGTGGACGAGCCATCCGGCTTGTCGCGCCCGACATAACCGGAGCCAGCTACCAGCTTGGGCAGCAGGTCGTAGCGGGAGAGGTCGATTTCCTGGATGCGGAGTGCGGCCTCCATGGCCTCGACCCTGATATCCAGATTGTATTTGATGGCCCGCGCCATGGCCTCATAGAGGCTGATGGCATGGGTGACGGGTTCCTGATCGGCGGTCACCCGCTGCAGGCGGTCCTGAGCAAAATAGGCCTGATCCTGCCAGGTCATGCGTTCGGGGTCGACGGCGCAGCCAGCCAACAGCAAAGCAGCCAGTGCGGCTATTCCGGCCTTGGCCTTCATTCCCAGCCTCTACATCCCATTCAATCCGCGGACCTGGTGAGCAGGATTTCGCGAACACACCTTTTGCAACGTTGCGCTAGTGATTCGCAAAGATGCAACCGAATATCACCTTAGAGTTGTTAAGCATCAGGGTAAACGAAGCTTTAACGGAACCCCAGCAGTTTTTTTCAGCTTTGTGGATAAATCGTTTCAAAGGCCGGATTTGCAATTTTTGCGGGATTCATCCGCTTTTACGGAATCTCGAATCGAGTGTGTTAACCAAGCATTAGCACCGTTGGTTGAGAAATGTCATCGCCCGGAGTCTGCCGGGTGTTGCCCATTGAGAGCACGGCCATGTCAACCACCTCGCGCCCCCGATCCTCAGGTTCGAAAGCCCCGCCCAAGGAAGCATCGCGCAAGACTTTGGACAAGTATCGCAAGCTCCTTATGCAGCTTGAGCAGCGCATTGCTTTCGATGCGGCGGCGGTGGCGACGCTTGACCATGTGGCCGACACGGCGGAAGGCCAGCACCTGGCCGAAGACAGCGCCGGCGACGCCAGTCATGTTCTCCTGGTGGATGCGCTGTCGCAACCGGTATCGCAGCCGCTTCTCTCCACCGCCCATGAGGTGGTGTTTGTTGACACGGCGGTCGAAAACTACCAGCAGATTCTGGACAGTCTGCACGGCGATTATGAAATCGTCATTCTCGATTCCTCGCTGGATGGCGTGGAGCAGATGGCTCAGGTCCTGGCGCAGATGGAGGATGTGGACGCGGTCCATGTCATCTCGCACGGCAATGCTGGCCAGCTTGAGCTTGGATCCGCCGTTCTCAACCTGCAGACCATGACCGGCCAATATGCCGACGAGCTGTCGGCTCTGCGGTCGCATCTCAGCG
This sequence comes from uncultured Alphaproteobacteria bacterium, assembly GCA_937873445.1. Taxonomy (GTDB): domain Bacteria; phylum Pseudomonadota; class Alphaproteobacteria; order Rhizobiales; family Aestuariivirgaceae; genus Aestuariivirga. Next base: position 2,458 of record CALMWF010000038.1, on the reverse strand, counting down.
AAGATGCCGACATCCTCATTTATGGCTGCGACTTCGCTGCCGGAGCAACTGGCGAACTGTCGGCCAAGTTCCTTTCGACACTCACCGGGGCCGATGTGGCCGCCTCCTCGAACCTCACGGGCGCCACCAACCTCGGCGGCGACTGGGTACTGGAATATGCCACGGGCGATGTCAGCCACCGGACCATTGCCGCTGATTTCTATGAAGGCGTTCTGGTCAATACCATCATCAACTCCACGGGTGGCGTCAACACCGCCGGCACTGACGGTCTGAAGATCTATGTGACCAATGACGGCCAGTATCAGGTTGTCTACCAAAATCAGGGCCAGTTCTATTCACCGACTGTCGTCGACAGCAACGTCAATCTGTTCAACGGCATGTACATGGCAGTCGGCACCCAGATGGTGGGTCCGGACACAGGCGCCGAGAATCTCACCAAAGTCGCGTGGAAATCCGGGGGTGCCCAAACCCTCACCGGCTCCGGCACTTCGGCTGACCCCTTTGTGGTTACCACGAGACTTTACTATGATGTGGATAACAACAATACATATAGTGCGGCCACCGATTTCGAAATGCTGGTGCAGACCAGCTACATTTTCCCCAACAAGTATTTTACCCAGACCGTCACCATCACGCCGCCTGCCACAAACACGCAGGTGATCAAGTTCTATCACGCGATGGACACCTATCTGGGCGGGAGCGACCAGGGGCCGGCCTTCTCCCTCAACCCCGACTTGGCGGCAACCAACAACACCACAGGTGATCCGACCTTCGTGGGTGTGCGCCGTGGTGTCGGCACCAGCAGCGAGACGGTTGTGGGTTTTGCCGAAATTGCGGGTGATGCCCAGTTCTACCGCTATTACTCCGGTGTTTATAACGGTGTGTATACCTCCATGGCCAATGGCGGTGATATCACCAACACCTGGAACACCAACGCCTCTACGGACAATGGTATTGCGGTGGAGATCCTGCTGGGTGCCACCGGCACCCCGCAAACCTTCAGCTATCAGATCGCCTTTGACAGCGACACCACGATCGATCTTGATGCTGACAACAGCACTGCTACCGGCACCTCCTATCATGGCACCTTTGCGGCCGCCAGCGGCAATGCCGTATCGGTGGTTGATGGTGATCTTGCCATCACCAATGCCGTGGGTGATGTGCCGGATGCCACGGTAACGCTCACCAATCCGCAGACCGGCGACGTCATGTCCATTGACAGTTCGCTGCTGCCTCCCGGCATCACCGTTGGGGCCCAGAGTTCAACCTCCATCACCCTGGTCGGCATCGCAACGGAATCGGACTATCAGCAGGCACTGCAGCTCATCAAGTTTTCCACATCGGGCACCAGTCTGGTGGACCGGACCTTCACGGTCGGCATCCATAACCAGCTCAACTCTGTGATGACCACGGCCACGGCCAGCCTGTCGGCAACCGTGTCGCCCACCGTTGATCTGAACTCCGGCACAACCTCGATCACGACCACCGGCAATATTATCAATAACGGCAGTTTTGGTGATTATGCCGACGCGCCTTTCGGCTGGACCGAAGGCGGCACAGGCACGGCGACGGACAATGGCGTTCTTGGCCGCTATGCCTTTGTTGCCACAGCAGCCGACACCCTCACCCAGAGCGGGTTGGTGGGTCTGAAAGTCGGGCCGGGCCTCAATGGTGCCGGCCAGTTGTCCCTCAATATCGGCTGGGTCAGCGGTGACGCGTTGACCCGCACCCTCACCATCCAGGTCGGTGGCGTCACCTATGCGACGCTGACCACGGGTGCCGGCACAACGGCGAATGGCACGGTCACCTACAGCAATGGCGCCACCAATGCGGCGGGCACCACCACCGCCACCACCATTGCGCCCATGGCGAATGCCTCGGGAGCGCTGACAGCCATCGTCATCAATCTTCCCACAAGTGTTGCCGCCTCCGGCAGCCTGGTGTTTTCGGCGGCCGGCAGCCGCGCTGATGACATCTACATCGACGATGTCATCCTGCGCACCAATACCACGACCATTCAGGACGCCACGGCTGGCAACAACTGGTCCGCCACCTTTACCGAGGGCGGCTCCCCCGTGGCCATCGCCGACACGGATAATGATGTGCGCGATGCCGGCAGCACCACCATGGCGTCGGGTGTGATCACTTTGACCAATCCCCAGACCGGAGACAGGCTTCTGGTCGCCGGCTCGTCGGCGGCATCAGGCACCCTGAACGGGATCTCCTATACCAATACGGGGTCGGTGATCACCCTGACAGGCGTTGCCACCAACGCCAATTATGCAGCCTTCATCCGGGCCGTCACATTTGAAAATACCAGTGACAACCCCGCCACCGTGGTGCGCGATATTACCGTGCAAACCAACGATGGCACGGTGAATTCCAACGTTGCGCACGCTTACATCACCATCGTTCCGGTCAATGATGCGCCGGTCGGCGTCAATGACACGGCGACCCT
>CALMWF010000037.1 GCA_937873445.1 uncultured Alphaproteobacteria bacterium | reverse complement strand
CCTCAAGCATTTCCACATAGGCCATTTCGGCAATGGCCTGCATTTCATCCGGCGGGAGGGTGAGGGCGAAACTGTACATCACATCGCGCCAGGTCCAGAAGGAATCCGCCCCTGGGCCGCGCCGCTCTGCCAGCCCGGCCATGCCACGCTGGAAGGCATGGCTGTGCAGGTTGGACAATCCGGGCACAAGGCAGTCCACACGCGCATCGCCGGGCTGTGCGGCGGCATCCGGTGTCACGCCGGCAATCAGGTGGTGCCTGATTTCCACCCGCACATTCTCGCGCCAGCCCGATGGCAGAAGCGCCTGTCGGGCAAAGATAGCACCAGTCATGCCAACCCTCATTTTGTGCTTTTCATCACGCCGATAATATGTATATACTTTATCGGCGCGCTTGAAAAGGGCCAATCCGCATGGCGAAACCCACCGCCCCCCATCTCTGGACAGATGCCGCCGTTTACACCGGCGACACGGCGCAGGCCCACACCCGAAGGCTGGACGTGCTGGTGCAGGATGGCACCATTGCCGCAGTTGATGAACACATCACCCCGCCCGCCAACTGCACGGTGCACAGCTGCGGCGGCCGGCTGCTGACACCGGCCCTCATCGATTGCCACACCCATGTGGTTTATGGCGGCAACCGCGCCGCCGAATTCCAGATGCGGCTGGACGGCGCCACCTATGCCGACATTGCCGCCGCCGGTGGCGGCATCGTGTCCACCATGCGCGCCACCCGCAGCGCCAGCGTGGACGAGCTGATTGCCCAGTCGCTGCCGCGGGTTGACTCACTGCTGGCCGAAGGCGTGGGCACGCTGGAAGTGAAGTCGGGCTATGGCCTGTCGGTTGAGGCCGAACTCAACATGCTGCGCGCCGCCCGCAGGCTGGAAGGTCTGCGCCCGGTGCGCATCAAGACAAGCTGGCTTGCCGCCCATGCCCTGCCGCCGGAATATCAGGACAGGCGCAGCGCCTACATTGACGAGGTGGTGCTGGCCGGCCTTGCCAGGGCGAAGGCGGAAGGCCTGGTTGATGCGGTTGATGGCTTCTGCGAGCACCTGGCCTTCACCCCGGAGGAGATGGACCGCATCTTCACCTTCGCCAGCGGGCTTGGCCTGCCTGTCAAGCTTCATGCCGAACAACTGTCCAATCAGGGCGGTGCGGCACTGGCAGCACGCCACGGCGCCTTGTCGGCCGATCACCTGGAGTGGCTGACCGCGGAAGACGCCGCCGCCATGGCCAGGGCTGGAACCGTTGCCGTGCTGCTGCCGGGTGCGTTTTACATGCTGAGCGAAACCCGCCTGCCACCGGTGGCGGCCCTGCGCGCGGCCGGGGCAACCATTGCCGTTTCCACCGATTGCAACCCCGGCACGTCGCCCCTCACCTCCCTGTTGATGGCCATGAACATGGCTGCCGTTCTGTTTGGCCTGACGGTGGGTGAATGCATGCACGGCACAACAGGCGCTGCGGCCAAGGCACTGGGCCTGGCCGGTGTCACCGGCACCATTGTGCCGGGTGCCGCTGCCGATTTTGCCGTGTGGAACGCCAGCTCGGTTGCCGAACTCGTCAACCCCATTGGCTTCAACCAGCTTCACGCCCGTTACTTCAAAGGACAGAAGGTTTGAACATGACCGTCACGCTCACACCCGGCCAGGTCAACCTCGCCACCCTGGAAGACATCTACTGGAATGGCACCGCAGCCAAACTGGCCGACAGCGCGCGCCCCGGCATTGAACGGGCCGCCGCCCGCATTGCCGCCGTGGCCGCCGGCAATGATGCGGTCTACGGCGTCAACACCGGCTTCGGCAAACTGGCGTCAATCAAAATCGCCCAGGCCGATGTTGCCACCCTGCAGCGCAACCTCATTCTCTCCCACTGCTGCGGCGTGGGCGATCCGCTGCCAGAAAACGTGGTCCGCCTGATCATGACATTGAAGCTAGTGTCGCTTGGGCGCGGTGCCTCCGGCGTGCGCCCGGCGCTGGTGCAGCTGATTGAAGCCATGCTGGAGAAGGGCGTGCTGCCCGTCATTCCGGAAAAAGGCTCGGTCGGTGCCTCGGGCGATCTGGCGCCCCTCGCCCACTTGACCTCCGTTCTGCTGGGCCATGGCGAAGCCACCTACAAGGGTGAGCGCCTGGCGGGCGCGGATGCGCTGAAGAAGGCGGGCCTTGCCCCAACCGTGCTTGCCGCCAAGGAGGGTCTTGCCCTCATCAACGGCACGCAAGTGTCCACCGCCCTGGCCCTGGCCGGCCTGTTCCGCGCCATGCGCGGATTGCAAACTGCCATTGTTACGGGTGCCCTGAGCACCGACGCTGCCATGGGCTCCACAGCGCCCTTCGCAGCCGAAATTCACACACTGCGTGGCCACCAGGGGCAGATTGACGTGGCCTCTGCCCTGCGCGCGCTGCTTGATGGCTCTGAAATCCGCGCCTCGCACCGCGATGATGATGAGCGCGTGCAGGATCCCTATTGCCTGCGCTGCCAGCCGCAGGTGGATGGTGCCTGTCTGGATGTGCTGCGCCAGGCCGCCCGCACCCTGACCATTGAAGCCAACGCCGCCACCGACAACCCGCTTGTGCTGTCGAGCGGCGACGTTGTGTCCGGTGGCAACTTCCATGCCGAGCCGGTGGCCCTGGCCGCCGACCAGATTGCCCTTGCAGTGGCTGAAATCGGCGCCATTGCCCAGCGCCGCATTGCCATGCTGGTGGACCCGGCCCTGAGCTTTGGCCTGCCCGGCTTTCTGACGCCCAGGCCCGGCCTCAACTCCGGCCTGATGATTGCGGAAGTCACCACCGCCGCGCTGATGAGCGAGAACAAGCAGCTGGCGCACCCCGCCTCGATTGATTCAACCCCCACCAGCGCCAACCAGGAGGACCACGTGTCCATGGCCTGCCACGGGGCGCGCCGCCTGCTGCCAATGACACAAAACCTGGCGTGGATTCTGGGTGTGGAGGCCATGGTCGGCGCGCAAGGCGCTGACCTGCGGGCGCCGCTGAAAACCTCTCCTGCCCTGCAGAGGGTTCACAAGACAATCCGCAGCCGCATCGCCTTCCTGAATGAAGATCGCTACATGGCGCCCGACCTTGCCGTTGCCGGTGATCTGGTGATGGACGGCACACTGGCGCGCAGTGTGGCGGCTGGCCTGCTGCCGGAGCTGGGCTGATGCTGCCCTACAAGGTTGCGCGGGGTGATGGGCCAGTCATTCTGGCCATGCCGCACGTGGGCACCCACGTGCCGTCAGGCGTGCATGCCAGCCTGAATGATGAAGGTGTGCTGCTGCGCGACACCGACTGGCACATCGAGCGGCTCTATGAAGGCCTGCTGCCCAGCGCCACCACGGTGCAGGCCACCTTCCATCGCTATGTGATCGACGCAAACCGCGACCCGTCTGGTGCCAGCCTCTATCCCGGCGCCTCCACCACCGAACTGGTGCCCACCACAAACTTCGATGGTGTACCGATCTGGCGTGACGGGCGTGTCCCAACGGCAGCCGACATCGCCGACCGGACGGCACAGTTCCACGCGCCCTATCACGCGGCGCTCAAGGCCGAAATTGACCGCGTGCGGGCGCTGCACGGGGTTGCCATTGTCTATGACTGCCATTCCATCCGCTCGCGCATTCCCTGGCTGTTTGACGGTGTTCTGCCCGATTTCAACACCGGCACCGACGGCGGCAAGACATGTGATGCGCGTGTTGAAACCGCCGTCCATGGCCTGTGCCAGGATTCCGGCCGGTCTTGCGTGCTCAATGGCCGTTTCCGCGGCGGCTGGACAACGCGCCACTACGGCCGCCCGGCCACCGGCGTGCACGCCATCCAGATGGAGCTTGCACAATCCGCCTAT
>CALMWF010000036.1 GCA_937873445.1 uncultured Alphaproteobacteria bacterium | reverse complement strand
TAAGCCTGCCGCCAGCGTTCGTTCTGAGCCAGGATCAAACTCTCAAGTTTGAAACAGCTCGCCAGTCTTGCGACTGGCATGATCGCGTTTGCGTACATTGACGAGAGATCATGTGCCTGGCCTTTCGGCCGAAGCATCTGACTTCTCTAAATTAAACGCTTGCGATCGATGTTTCGGTTGTTCCGATGGTTACCCACCAGAACCGCCAGGACACGGCCGCCTGCGTTTCTCTTTCTTTCACTTACAATGTCAATCAGCGTGGAGGGGTCTCCTCCTGACTCCACCGGGCGCAAAGCACCACCGGGTCCCAGTTTGGGTTTCCGGCAGGTCACAGCCAGCTTCATCTGAATTTCACGAGGAAACGACGGCGTCGCAGGGCAACGCCGCGTCCCTCAGTGGCGCTCATATAGGGGTAAGCCCTTTGGAGTGTCAAGCACTTCGTCGCAAAAATTTTGCAAATGCAAAATAGCCCCGTCTTTGTTGGCTCTTTTGCTATCCACAAGCCGTCAGGCAAGGGCCTTGCCGTCATTGCCGACAGGCCGCGCCAGCAATTTCTGCACTCTTCGGCACGCGCAGCGCATGGTTTTGCACGGCTGCCCGGCAAAGCTTGCCAATTGCCTAAAATTCTCGGTTAACGGAACGGCAACAAAGAGTTGCGAAGCTGCGGATCAGACCTCGACAGATCGCGCCGGGACCTGGCGCGGCAATGGAGAAAGTTGAAGTTGGCGATGGTGCTTTGCGGTTGACACGCGGTCGTGAGGGGGGCAATTTCCGCCTGCCCGAAGGATCTTCACGGGTGCGTGCCGCAGGCTGCCAAATGGCGAAACTGTCTGGCTGAATTCCAGACCGAGTAGGAGTGACCGCAGTTTGAACGAGCGTGGCAGTCAACCCCCGCAGCGACCGCGCCATCCGGCCTCGCCGTCGGCCGCTCGCCCTGCCGGCTCCAGCCACGCCACAGGCTCTGCCAACCTCACCCAGCACCCGCCGCATCGCGCTGCCGCGCCGGCGCCGCAGCGGCCCGCGCAGCCCACGCCGCACCCCCCGCATCGGCCGGCCCTCCACCCCACGCAGCGGTCCGCCACCCAGCCGCCGCAGCGCCCCGCCGCCCAGCCGCCGCAGCGTCCCGCCGCCGCAGCGCCGGTGCCACCGCGCAGTGCCGGCCCCGTTCCGCCCCTGCCGCGCTTCAGCCCGCCGCCCGCGCCGGCCACACCGGCCCGCCAGATGGTTGCCGCGCCACCGCGTTACATGCCCGTGGCGCAACAGCCCCACAGTTTTGATCTGGACACGGAGTTTCTGGTTGAGCCGGTGCATCACCGCTGGCTCCTCACCACCTGCATCGTCGGCACCGCCGCCACGCTGATTGTCGGCGGCGGTCTGCTCGGCCTGTTCGGCCACAATTCCGGCAGCAATGACGCGCTTGCCGCCATTCAGTCCACCGCATCGACCTCGCTGGTCAATCCCATCACCGAAATTCTCTCGCCCGTATCGTCCGCCGACCTCAAGGCCGAACAGGGCATGGCTCCGCCGGTGGTTGAGGTGGTGCCGGAGCGCGATCTGTCGGACCGGTCGGGCGGCTTCAACTATCCTGAAATCACCGCCGATGCCCTGCCCTATGGCGACGGCAAGACCGTGGTGCTTGACGCCGAAATCGAAGCGGCGGACGCTGAAAGCGAGAATATCACCACCTTCACCAAGACCCCGCCCGCCGAACCGGTGGACGAAAGCATCAAGATTGCCGGCGACAAGTCGCTGGTCGAGGAACTGGTGGAGCGCGGTGTGTCGCGCGCCGCCGCCACCGCCCTCATGGACGCCATTGAGCCGGTGTTTCCCACCCGCCTGCTGAAGGCGGGCATGAAGATTGACGTCACCTTCGACCGCCAGCAGAACTTCTATGGCCGCGATGTGATCTTCCCGGTGGAAGTGTCCTTCAAGCCAGGGCCGAAGGAAACCGTGACCGTCGAGGCCGATGACGAAGGGCGCTTCTCTGCCCGCGTTGATGGCCGCGTGGAGACGCCTGCCAAGCCCAAGGCTGTGGCCGTCACCCAGTTCCGCACCCGCACCCAGGTGGGCTCCGGTCTTTACGGCACCGCCAAGGACAACCGGATTCCCGATTACATTGTCAACGAATTCACCCGGGCCTTTGCCTATGACGTGGACTTCCAGCGCCAGGTGAAGGCAACCGACACCTTCGAGGTCTTCTACGGCAACCCGCTCACCGGCTCGTCTTCCAAGCGCAAGGTGCTGCACTATGCCAAGCTCACCTTTGATGGCCGCGAAAAGACCTATTTCCGCTTCACCGACGCCAACGGCAACACCGATTACTACGATGAAAACGGCCGCGGCGCGTCCAAGTCCCTGCTGCGCACCCCGATTTCGGGTGCCCGCCTGACCTCCGGCTTCGGCATGCGCCGTCACCCGCTGCTCGGCTACTCCAAAATGCACACCGGGCTTGATTTCGGCGCTCCCACGGGCACACCCATCCGCGCTGCCGGGTCCGGCACCATCAAGCTGGCAGGCCGCCATGGCGCCTATGGCAATGCCGTGGCCATCCAGCACAATGGCGATGTGTCAACGCTTTACGGCCACATGAGTCGCATTGCCGCCGGCATCCGCTCGGGCGCCCATGTCAATCAGGGTCAGATCATCGGCTATGTCGGCTCAACCGGCCGCTCCACCGGTCCGCACCTGCACTATGAGGTGCGCCTCAACAACCGGCCGCTCAATCCCATGGGTGTGCGGGCCTCCGGCGCCAAGCAGCTCGCTGGCAAGGATCTCATCCGCTTCCGTGCACTGAAGGACAAGGTCGTGGCCCTGATGAAGACCGCGCCTTCGGCCACCCAGGTGGCGCAGAACACGCCGTAAGCCGTGCCGCCTTCATCCCGCCTGTTCGCAGCGGCCACGTCCTGCCTCATCATCATCGACGTTCAGCACGGCTTTCTTGCCTCAGCCCCGCCCGCCGCGCGTGATGAAATCGCCGCCCGTATCGCCTGGCTGGCGCGGGCGGCCCGGCACCTGCACATTCCCACCCTCGTTACGCTGGAGGAGGAGGCCGCCAATGGCCCGCTTCTCCCCGCTGTTGCCGCCGCCGTGGCCGGGGCACCGGTGTTTGACAAATGGTCCTTCGGCCTTGCCGGTCAGAATGACATTCTCACGGCTGTCCGGGCCACCGGCCGCAGCCATTGTGTGCTGGTTGGCATGGAAACCGATGTCTGCGTGGCCCAGTCGGCGCTTGGTCTGCTCGATCAGGGCTTTGCGGTCGCAGCGGTCACTGACGCCTGCTTCTCACCGCCCCCCTTCCATGCCGCCGGCCTTGATCGCATGCAGGCGGCCGGCACAGCCCTTCTCACCAGCAAGGCGCTCCTGTTTGAATGGGCCGCCACTTTGCCCCTCCACCTCAGGCTCAAGGCTGAGCTTGGTCCGCCTCCGCCGGGCGTGACCTTCTGATCAGCTCATGTTCCAGCCATGGCTGATGGTCAGCGACTGGCCGGTCAGCGCATTGCTGGGGAAGGCCGCAAACAGCAGGGCAATCTCGGCCACGTCCTCGATGGTGGTGAACTCCTTGTCCACCGTCTGCGACAGCATCATCTTGGCCACCACTTCCTCTTCCGAAATGCCAAGCCGCACCGCCTGTTCGGGAATCTGCTTGGTGACCAGCGGCGTTTTGACAAAGCCGGGGCAGATGACATTGGCCCGCACCCCCTTGGGCCCCCCCTCCTTGGCGATGACCCTGGCCAGCCCCATCAGCCCGTGCTTGGCGGCCACATAGGCGCTCTTGAGCGGCGAGGCTTCCTTGGAATGCACCGATCCCATGAAGATGATGGCGCCGGATTTCTGCGCATACATGTGGGGCAGGCACGCCTTGGAGGTGAGGAAGGCCCCGTCGAGGTGAATGGCCATCATGCGCTTCCACTCGGCAAAGGGAAAATCCTCAACCGCATGAACGATCTGCACCCCGGCATTGGAGACAAGCACATCAACCGTGCCGAAGCGGCGCACCGTCTCGGCCACCCCGGCATTCACCTGTTCCTCGCTGGTCACATCCATGGCCAGCGCATGGGCCTGGCCCGGCCCCAGGGCCGACAGCCGCCGGGCGGTGTCTTCCGCCGCTTCCGCCTTCAGGTCGGCCACCATGACAATGCCGCCCGCCTGCACATAACGCTTGGCAATGCCCTCGCCGATGCCGCCTGCCGCACCGGTGACGATGCACACTTTGTTTTTGAGGTCCATGAAATCCTCCCCGCACGGGCCTGATAATGGCAGGGCGGCGGCCAGAGGCAACAGTCTTCCGCCTCGGCAAAAAGAAGAAGGCCGGGCATCACCCCGGCCTTCCCGTCAATGCAGCTTGTGTGGGCCCAGCGCCAGCCCGTCGCCTTGGACGGTCACCATCACCACCTGCCCGTCCTTCACCCGGCCGGACAGGATTTCCTCGGCCAGCGGGTCCTGCAGGTTCTTCTGAATGACGCGCTTCAGCGGCCGCGCCCCATAGGCGGGATCATAACCCTTTTCGGCCAGCCAGTTGCGCGCCTCCGGGGCCAGCTCCACCGTGATCTTGCGGTCGGACAGAAGCTTGCGCAGCCGCTCAAGCTGAATGTCCACAATGGACCCCATGTGCTCGCGTTTCAGCCGGTGGAACAGGATGATCTCGTCAAGCCGGTTCAGGAATTCAGGCCGGAAGTGGCCCTTCACCACCGCCATCACCTTGTCCTTGGCCGCCTCGGCTTCCTCCTCATCGCCCAGCGCCACCAGATACTCCGACCCCAGATTGGAGGTCATGATGATGAGCGTGTTCTTGAAGTCGACCGTGCGGCCCTGGCCGTCGGTCAGCCGCCCGTCGTCCAGAACCTGCAACAGCACATTGAACACGTCCGGATGCGCCTTCTCGATCTCGTCAAACAGCACCACCTGATAGGGCCGGCGCCGCACGGCTTCCGTCAGCGCCCCGCCCTCGTCATAGCCCACATAGCCGGGCGGGGCCCCGATCAGCCGCGCCACCGAATGCTTCTCCATGTATTCCGACATGTCGATGCGGATCAGCGCATGTTCATCATCGAACAGGAAGGCGGCCAGCGCCTTGGTCAGTTCCGTCTTGCCCACGCCGGTGGGGCCCAGAAACATGAAGGAGCCGATGGGCCGGTTGGGATCCTGCAAACCGGCGCGCGCCCGCCTGACCGCGGTGGACACAGCCCCCACCGCCTCCGCCTGACCCACCACGCGGCGGGCCAGCTCGTTTTCCATCTGCAGCAGCTTCTCGCGCTCGCCCTCCAGCATCTTGTCCACGGGAATGCCGGTCCAGCGCGACACCACCTGCGCCACATGGGCCTCGGTCACCGCCTCATCCATGAGGCGGCTGCCGCCCTCCGTCTCGGCGTCGGAGAGTTTCTTCTCCAGCGCCGGAATGGTGGCATAGGAAAGCTCGCCCGCCCTGGCGAAATCGCCCTTGCGCTGCGCCTGGTCGAGGTCCTTGCGGGCCTGTTCCAGTTCCTCCTTCAGCCGGGAGGCCGAGGCCAGCCGGTCCTTTTCGGCCTGCCAACGGCCGGTGATGGCCTTGGATTTCTCCTCGGCCTCCGCCAGTTCCTTCTCCAGCACCTTCAGCCGGTCGCGCGAGGCCTGGTCCTTTTCCTTCTTCAGTGCCTCACGCTCGATCTGCAGCTGCATGATGCGCCGGTCGATCTCGTCCAGTTCCTCAGGCTTTGAATCCACCTGCATGCGCAGCCGCGAGGCCGCCTCGTCCATCAGGTCAATGGCCTTGTCGGGCAGAAAGCGGTCGGTGATGTAGCGGTTGGACAGTGTGGCCGCCGCCACCAGCGCCGCATCGGTGATGCGCACGCCATGGTGCAGCTCATACTTTTCCTTGATGCCACGCAGAATGGAGATCGAGTCCTCCACCGTGGGTTCCGACACGAACACCGGCTGGAAGCGCCGCGCCAGGGCGGCATCCTTCTCCACATGCTTGCGGTATTCATCAAGCGTGGTGGCGCCCACGCAGTGCAACTCGCCCCGCGCCAGGGCAGGCTTCAGCAGGTTGGAGGCATCCATGGCGCCCTCCGACTTGCCCGCGCCCACCAGCGTGTGCATTTCGTCAATGAACAGAATGACGCCGCCCGCCGCCGCCTGCACCTCGTTCAGAACCGCCTTGAGCCGCTCCTCGAACTCGCCGCGGTATTTGGCCCCGGCAATGAGTGCACCCATGTCCAGCGCCAGAAGCTTCTTGTCCTTCAGACTCTCCGGCACATCGCCATTGATGATGCGCAACGCCAGACCTTCGGCAATGGCGGTCTTGCCCACGCCGGGTTCGCCGATCAGCACCGGATTGTTCTTGGTCCGCCGCGACAGCACCTGAATGGTGCGGCGAATTTCCTCATCGCGGCCAATCACCGGATCAAGCTTGCCGTCGGTTGCCGCCTGGGTCAGGTCGCGGGCATATTTTTTCAGCGCGTCATAGCCCTGCTCGGCCGAGGCCGTGTCCGCCGTGCGCCCCTTGCGAAGGGCATTGATGGCCTGATTGAGGCCCTGCGCCGTCACACCCGCCTCCTTCAGCGCCTTCTGGGCTTCCGAAGGTTCAATGGCCAGCGCCTGCAACAGGCGCTCGGCACTGACATAGCTGTCGCCCGCCTTGGTCGAAAGCTGCCGGGCCTGCTCAAACACCCGCGCCATTTCCGGCGCCAGATAGATCTGGCCCGCCCCGCCGCCCGAAACCTTGGGCATTTTCTTCAGCGCGGCTTCCACCGCCCGCAGCGCCAGCCGCGAGTCACCGCCCGCCGCCTTGATCAGACCGGCAGCCAGGCCCTCCTCGTCGTCGAGCACGACCTTCAGAAGATGTTCAGGGGAAAAGCGCTGGTGGCCCTCACGCAGGGCCAGCGACTGGGCCGACTGGATGAAACCGCGCGACCTTTCGGTGTATTTTTCAAAATCCATCTCGTCTCTCCCGGCTCAGGATCCGCAACCCCCGTGGGGCATTGCCGTCCCGACCTCACATGATTGACCGGCTAAACCCTGTCCCAGCCTGACCCGTAACGGCATCCGGCAAGGCGGTTTTCGCCTTTTCATGTTTCATATGGGAAAGGGGCCGCACGCCGACAAGCGGGCAGCCAAAAGGAAAATGCGTGGGCCAGAAACGGTGCTATTCGCCGTCGGGCGCGGCGGGCGGCGTCTCGCCCCGATCCTCAAAACCGTCTTCCACCGTCACCGGGCGGGCCCGGCGCGGGCGGCGTTCGGGCTTGGGCGTCTCGCCCTCCTCACCCGCCGCAGCGGCGGGACGGCGCAGGAAGGACGGGGCGTCCCACTGGCCGGGCGCCTGAGCCTCAGCAGCCTCGGCGCGCGGCGCGGGCTGGGCTTCGGGCTCACCCTCCTGGCCCTCGCGCGGGCGATAGTCCTGCTGGTCGCGGCGGTTCTGCCAGCGCGGCCGGAAACGGTCGCGGCGGCCTTCGCGGTTGTCGCCGCCATTATTGTCGCGGTTGTCGCGGTTGTCGCGATTGTCGCGCTGGCGGAAGGACCGCTGATTCTGTGGCGGTGCTCCCTCGCCTTCGGCAGCGCCCTCGGGCGGCGTCATGTCAGCGGCTTCGCCACCGGCTTCAGCCCCCTCTGGCGCTTCGCCCTCGGGCGCTTCGCCCTCGGCCTCGCCATCGGCGGCCTCGCCCTCAAACTCCTCCTCCATGGCCTTGCGGAACATGGGCAGAATGGCGCCCGGCGGCTGATTGGCAGCCCAGATGCGGTAATAGTGTTCGGCATGCTGGTAATAGTTCTCGGCCATCACCGTATCGCCGGAGGACAGGGCATCGCGGCCCAGCTGGTTATATTTTTCGGCAATGGTCTGGGAGGTACCGCGCACCTTCACATCCGGCCCGTTGGACTCAAACACCCGGTTGGGCGATGACCCGCTGCCGCCGCCCTGGCTGCCGCTGTTGTGGCGGCGGTTGCGGTTGCGGCCACGGTTCTTGTTGTGCTGACCGGGTCTCATGCGATGTCCATTGTCATAATTCAAAATGGCTCACTTCGGCCAAAGGCCGCCTTCAGTGTGGAAGCGTTCAATCGTCGGGTTGGAGACTCTCATGGAGCCGCGCCGTACCTGCCAAGGTTCTGGACCGGTTCCCGCTGCCTGTGGCGCGCTCCAACCGGGAGGCGCCGTCTTCCAACCGCTGTCAGAGGAATGCCGGGCTTGGCCTCAAGGGGCAGCCCCGTCACCCGCCCGCATCATCGCAAAGGGCAGTAGGGAATGCGCCCTATCTAGCGCAGCCAGCGGCTCTTTCCAAGGGGTTTTTGGGGCTAAATTCCCTAATAAACCACTTCAAAGGCGGCACAGCGGACATGCCCGCCCAGGTCCACCCCCTCGCCCCAGCGGGCAAAACCGGCGGCGTGAAAGATGTCCGCCACCGCTTCCGCCTGCCCGGCGCCGAATTCCACCGCCACCACCCCGCCCGGCCTGAGGTGGGTTCTGGCCGCCGCCGCGATGACCCGGTAGGGGTCAAGTCCATCCACCCCGCCGTCCAGGGCCGCGCGCGGGTCATGATCCTTCACCGCCACCGCCAGCGCGGCAATGTCGGCGCTGGGAATATAGGGCGGGTTGGACACGATCACGTCAAAAACCCCGTCCAGCCCTTCAAACCAGCTGCCGTGATGAAAGGCGAGCCTGTCGCCCACACCGTGGCTGGCGGCATTGGCCTGCGCCACCGCCAGCGCCTCAGCCGAAACATCGCATGCCACGCCCGCCGCATCCGGCAGTTCAGCCAGAAGGGTCACCGCCAGAATGCCCGACCCGGTGCCAAGATCAAGGAGGCGGAGATGGGCCAGTTCCCCCGCCATGCGCAGCACCAGATCAACCAGCGTCTCGGTGTCGGGCCGGGGGTCAAGCACCGCCGGCGTCACCCTGAAGTCGCGCCCGAAGAATTCGCGCCGCCCGATGATGCGCGACACCGGCTCACCGGCCTCGCGGCGGGCCAGCGCCGCCTCATAACGCTGCTGCTCATCTGGGGTCAGCCGGTGGCCGGGTTCAGCCACCACCTGTTCATGGGAAAGACCCGCCACCTCCTGCAACAGCAGCCGGGCATCCAGCATGGCGGTAGGGCTTGCCGCCGCCTGCAGGCGCGCCCGGCCCAGCCGAAGGGCCTCTCCCACCGTGTCAGCCATTGTCCTCCTCGGCCGCCAGCAGGGCCGCCTGATGCTCAGTCACCAGCGCCTGCACCAGCTCTTCCAGGGCCGGACCTTCAATGATCTGGTCAAGCTTGTAAAGCGTCAGGCCGATGCGGTGGTCGGTGACCCGGCCCTGCGGGAAGTTATAGGTGCGGATGCGCTCCGAACGGTCGCCTGAACCGACCTGGCCCTTGCGCGCCGCGCTGCGCTCGCTGGCCAGGCGCTCACGCTCGCGCTCATAGAGGCGGGCGCGCAGAATCTTCATGGCCTTGTTCTTGTTCTTGAGTTGCGACTTCTCGTCCTGCTGGGCCACCACCAGACCGGTCGGAATATGGGTGATGCGCACCGCCGAGTCGGTGGTGTTGACCGACTGGCCGCCCGGACCGGAGGCGCGGAACACATCAATGCGCAGATCCTTGTCCTCGATCCTGATGTCCACTTCCTCGGCCTCGGGCAGCACCGCCACGGTGGCCGCCGAGGTGTGAATGCGCCCCTGCGCCTCGGTTTCCGGCACGCGCTGCACGCGGTGCACGCCGGATTCAAACTTCATATGCGCAAACACCCCGGAACCATAGATGTTGGCGATGATTTCCTTGTAGCCGCCGTGTTCGCCCACGCTTTCGGATATGATCTCCACCCGCCAGCCCTTGAACCCGGCATAGCGCTGATACATGCGAAACAGATCCCCGGCGAACAGCGCCGCCTCGTCGCCCCCGGTTCCGGCCCGCACCTCGAGAATGACATTGCGCTCGTCGGCGGCATCTCGCGGCAGCAGCAGAATGCGCAAGCCATGCTCCATGCCGGCAATGCGCTCATCCAGCGGCACCTTTTCGGCCTCGGCCATTTCCGCCAACTCGCCGCCCGCCGCCGCCATGTCATCAAGGCCCGCGCGCTCGGCATAAGCCGCCTGCAACGCCTGGGCGGCCCTGGCCGACGGCTCCAGCTCGGCATAATCGCGCGACAGCTTGACAAAGGCCTCGCCCGTGGCCCCCGCCGACAGCTCATGTTCGACGGCGGCAAAGCGGGCAATGATGCGGTTCAGTTTTTCCGGGGACAGCGCCATGGTGGCGAGGCTTCTAGCCCAAAGGCGGCAGGCCCGCCACCGTCACGCGTGATCGCTGTCAAACCAGATGGTGACCGGCCCGTCATTGACCAGGCTCACCTTCATGTCGGCACCGAAGATGCCGGTAGCAACGGTGACACCTTCGGCCCGCAGGGCGGCACAGAAGTGCTCATAGAGGGCTTCGCCCGCCGCCGCCGGTGCCGCGGCCGAAAAACCCGGCCGGTTGCCGGACTCCGTGCCGTTGGCGGCCAGCGTGAACTGGCTCACCACCAGACAGGCGCCGCCGACTGCCGCCAGCGCCAGGTTCATCTTGTCCTGATGGTCCCGGAAAATGCGCAGGGCCGAAATCTTGCGCGCCAGCCTCTCGGCCACCGCCGGCGTATCGCCCGCCATGGCGCAGACCAGAACCAGAAACCCAACGCCGATTTCGCCGGTTACAGCGCCGTCAACCCTAACCTGGGCCTCCGCCACCCGCTGCACCACCGCCCGCAAGGTTCAGGCCTCAGCCCTTCACATCCAGCGTCTTGAGATCGAGCGACTTGCCCACCAGAATTTCACCGGGCGGACCGAGCACGCCCTTCTCCACCCCGTCGATGACATAGGCCAGAAGCCCGCCATCGCGGGCAATGACCACCAGACCCTCACGGTCCGGCACACGGTAGGTGTCACCCGCCATCAGCATCTGGGTCATCACCACATTGCCCTGGCCGTCCTCCACCCGCACCCACACCGGGGCCTTGGCCTTCAGCACCAGCCGCGCCGGGCTCGACGTATCACCAAATACATGGCCCTGGCCGGACGGGGCCGGCGCGGGACTGGTGGAAGCCACCACATCACCCCCCGCCCTGGGCAGGGGAATGGGCGCAGGCTTGTTGGCGTTGGCCGTCTTGGCCGGTTTCTTGTCCTTCGGCGCATCGGCCATTTGCCGGGCAATGAACTGGCCCAGCGCATCATCGGCCCCGGCCGGCGTGCCACCGGTATCGCCGCCCATGGCGGTCTGACTGTCCGGCGCCGCGGCGGCGGCAGTGTCATCCGGCATGGTTTCGTCACGCACCGTGACGCGCGCATCGTCGGTGGCGGCCGTGGTCATAGTCTCATCATTCTGCGAAAGCTGCGCCACCTCCGGACCGGGCGCCGCACCCGGCTTCATCAGAAAGCTTGTGCCCGCAAACAGCATGACCGCCCCGGCGATGCTGGCCACCACGCCACCCGCCCCGCCCGGCATGTGCGGGAAGCGGAAATTCAGGCTTGGCAGGCGCTGGATGCGCGCGAAGGACAGAATCTTGGCGCTCGACAGCGGCTGCGGATTGGCCGGATGCGACGCCTGCGCCACAACACCGGGCCTGGGCAGGAATTTCAGGTAATGGGCCACCAGCGGTTCGGGATCAAAGCCCAGATACTGGGCATAGGCGGCAATCATGCCCAGCGCCTCCATGCGCGCCGGCATGCGCGTCATGTCGCCCTTTTCAATGGCATCGAGATGATAGGGGTGAATGCCCACCGCATCGCCCGCCTGCTCCAGGCTTTCGCCACGCGCTTCGCGCTCGCGCTCAAGGAACCAGCCCGCCTCGCCGGCCGGGTCCAGCACGCCATCGGGCTTGGCGCGCATGTGAAGGGCCGCCGCCGTGGCTGCCTGTTCTTCAACCTCGTGACCAAATTCGTGAACGTCCTGATCCATGGCCAGTCTCTCATGCGCTGGGGGCGCAGGCTCTGGCCCGCGCTAACCCTTCGTTAATCTGTTAACGGAGCATGACGGAGAATGGTTATCAGGGTGCTAACAGAGCGCCCCTTCGGCGATCAAATCGCCACGCCCTGGCGCTGGGCATATTCCAGAAGCTCGGGCCGCACGGAATGAAGCGGGCCTTTGAGCAGCGGTTCCAAAAACGTCCACAGCCGGGCCTGATCGAGCGAGCGGATCATGGCCTTCACCGGGCCAATGGCTGAGGGCACCATGCTCATGGAAGTCAGGCCGATGCCGGCCAGCGCCATGGCCTCCAGCGGGCGGCCCGCCAGTTCGCCGCACAGGGTCACTGTCTTGCCATGGGCCTGGGCCCGCTCCACAATGCCGCGCATGGCCGACAGGGCCACCGGACTCAACGGATCATAGCGCCCCGCCAGGCGCGGATTGCCGCGGTCCGAGGCAAACAGGAACTGCACCAGATCATTGGAGCCGATGGAGGCGAAATCAACAACCGGCAGCAGGTTGTCAAGCTGCCACAGAAGCGCCGGCACCTCGATCATGGCGCCAAGCTTCACCGAGCGCGGCGGCTCCAGCCCGTGCCGGTCGAGGAACTGCCGCTCCCGCTCATAGACATCGCGGGCGCGCAGGAATTCATCAACATCGGCAATCATCGGAAACATGATCTTGAGGTCATGGCCCGCCCCGGCAATGAGCAGGGCGCGCACCTGAAGATCAAGCAGCGCCGGACGGTCCAGCGCCATGCGGATGGAGCGCCAGCCCATGGCCGGGTTGTCTTCCTTCGGCTGGCGCAGATAGGGCAACACCTTGTCAGCACCGATGTCCAGCGTGCGGAACACCACCGGCTTGCCGCCCGCCTGATCAATGATGTGGCGATAGTGCCGGACCTGGGCGTTGAGCCGCGGGAAGCGGTGCGCCATCATGAACTGCAATTCGGTGCGGTAGAGGCCCACGCCATCGGCCCCTGATTCCGCCAGATGCGGCATGTCCACCATCAGACCGGCATTGATGTTGAGGCTGAAGCTCACCCCGTCGCGGCTCTGGGCCGGCAGGTCGCGGAGTGCTGCATATTGCGCCTGCTTGCGGGCATAGAAACGGACCTTCTCGGCATAGGCCTTCTGCAGGTCCGCCGATGGCCTAACGAACACTTCGCCGGTGCCGCCATCGATGATGATGGGCGAGCCGGTATCAACCAGATCAATGAGGCCATGAACCTGGCCGAGGGCGGGAATGCCAAGGGCGCGCGCCACAATGGCCACATGGCTGGTCTTGCCGCCCTCCTCCAGAATGACGCCACGCACCTTGCTCCGGTCATAGTCAAGGAGTTCCGCCGGACCCATGTTGCGCGCCACCACAATGGTGTTGTCGGGCAGGTCGCTGCGCGCTGCCGTGGCAATGGCACCGGTCAGGATGCGGAGCAGCCGGTTCGACAGATCGTCGAGATCGTGCATGCGCTCGCGCAGATAGGGATCATGGGTGCGCATCATGCGCGCCCGGTTGTCGGTCTGCACCCGCTCCACCGCCGCTTCGGCGGTAAGCCCCGTGGCCACGGTCTCATTGAGCCGGTTGAGCCAGCCCTTGTCATGGGCAAACATGCGCACGGTTTCAAGCACGTCGGAATAGTCGGTCACCCGCGCATCCGAACCGTCGAGCAATTCATCAACCTGCGAGCGCAACTGGCTCACCGCCTGATCCAGCCGCTTCAGCTCTTCCGGCACATTGTCGCTGATCAGATTGTCAATGACCACGCGCGGCTCATGCAGCACCACATGCCCCAGCGCCACGCCCTCGGCCAGGCATTCACCGCGCAGATGGTGGCTGCGGATATGGGCCACGTCGGCCGCCACCTCGCGCGCCACCTCGCGCAATTCACCTGCTGCAATCACCTCCGCCAGCACCATGGCGGTGGTTTGCAGCGCCTCCTCTTCTTCATCCGTATACTGACGGTGCGTCCGGTTCTGCACCACCAGAACGCCAATCACCGCGCCGCCGCGCATGATCGGCACACCAAGGAAGGCGTGATAGATTTCCTCGCCCGTCTCCGGCAGATATTTGAAGCCCGGATGTTCCTGGGCCGAGGCAAGGTTGAGGCCAATGGCCTGATCGGCAATGAGACCGACAAGGCCCTCACCCACCTTGAGCTTGGACTTGTGCACCGCCTGACGCTTCAGACCTTCGGTGGCATAAAGTTCCAGCACCTGGCCCGGCCGCATCACATAGATGGAGCACACCTCGGCCACCATATTGGCGGCAATGAGGGTCACGATCTTGTCGAGCCGCTTCTGCGCTGTCTCCGGCTCCGCCATCACCTCGCGGAGCCTTCGGATCAGGACACGCGGGCCAAGGGCGGTTTGAGCCATCAGTCGCGTGTCCTTGGCTGTTTTACGTGGCGCACAAAGCACTTGACCCCACAGCCACGGCCAGCCATCGCCGGGCGCAAAACGCCCGGATCACGGTGGAACATGGCAAGAGCCCGTTTCACGCCTTGCCCTCCAGCCCATAGGCCTGATGCAGCGCTCTCACCGCGAGTTCGGTATAGGCTTCGTCGATCAGCACCGACACCTTGATTTCCGAGGTGGTGATGGCCTGGATGTTGATGCCCTTTTCGGCCAGCGTCTGGAACATGCGGGCCGCCACACCGGCGTGGCTGCGCATGCCGATGCCGACAATGGACACCTTGGACACATCGGCCGAGCTGGTGAGCTCCATATAGCCGAGCCTGTCCTTGGTTTCGGCCACCACGTCCAGTGCCCGCTTCAGATCCTTGCGCGCCACCGTGAAGGTGATGTCGGCGGTGGAGCCATCGGCCGAGATGTTCTGCACGATCATGTCCACGCTGATGCCGGATTCAGCCAGCGGCCCGAACACCGCGGCAGACACACCGGGCTGGTCCTTTACCTTGCGGATGGAAACCTTGGCCTCATCACGGGAATAGGTGATTCCGCTGACGACATGCTGTTCCACGATCTTATCCTCATCGCACACAAGAGTTCCGGGGCCCGTGCCATCGGGCTTGTTCTGGTTGGGCGCATCGGGGGCCTCGAAGCTCGAGCGCACCTGCAGCGGCACCTTGTAAACCATGGCGAGTTCCACCGAGCGCGTCTGCAGCACCTTGGCCCCCATGGAGGCCTGCTCCAGCATTTCCTCATAGGAGATGCGGTCCAGCTTGCGGGCGCCGGTCACAATGCGCGGGTCGGCAGTATAAACGCCATCCACATCTGTATAGATGTCGCAGGCCGCCTCCAGCGCTGCCGCCACCGCCACCGCCGAGGTGTCGGAGCCGCCGCGGCCCAGCGTGGTGATGCGGCGGTCGGGGCCGATGCCCTGGAAGCCGGCAATCACCGCCACCTGGCCCTGTTCCATGCGCTTTCTGATCTCATCGCCATCAATACCGGCAATGCGGGCTGCCCCATGCACGCCGTCGGTGCGGATGGGGATTTGCCAGCCCGCCCAGCTCCGCGCCGGAATGCCCATGTCCTGCAAAACGATGGCCAGCAGCCCCGAAGTCACCTGCTCGCCCGAGGCAACAATGGCGTCATACTCGCGCGCGTCATGCACAGGCGCGGCCTCGCGGCACCAGCCGACCAGCTGATCGGTGGTGCCGGCCATGGCCGAGACCACCACGGCCACATGGTGGCCTGCCTTCACTTCCCGTTCCACATGCCGGGCCACATTGCGGATGCGTTCGATATTCGCAACCGATGTGCCCCCGAATTTCATCACCAGACGGCCCATGGGCCAAACCTCTTACCCTGTCCGGCACGCCACGGCCGCTCAATGCCATGACGCCCCTGTGCTGTGCTCCAGAGCAGCCTGACTTTTGACGGAA
>CALMWF010000035.1 GCA_937873445.1 uncultured Alphaproteobacteria bacterium | reverse complement strand
TTGATGCCCGCTTCCTTGTTGTAGAAGGCCTGCGGCACGGCGGTGTTGGGCTTGTGCGAACCGGCGGGCGAGGTGCCCTCGTATTTGTAGAAAATCCTGGCGGTGGTGCCCAGCGCCTTTTCCAGGCCGATGGCGCGATAGAGCGGTGTGGGGCGCCACATGCGGTAGATGTCGCGCA
This sequence comes from uncultured Alphaproteobacteria bacterium, assembly GCA_937873445.1. GTDB lineage: Bacteria > Pseudomonadota > Alphaproteobacteria > Rhizobiales > Aestuariivirgaceae > Aestuariivirga. Next base: position 102,038 of record CALMWF010000035.1, on the reverse strand, counting down.
CCGGCTTGGGGATATCGACCTCGCGCTCCTGGGTCATCTCCTGCCGGATGAGTTCCATGGGGAAAATGGGCGAAAGGTCTTCCGGCCCGGCGGGCTGGTGGGTGCCGGGGTGCATGGGCGGGGCCAGCGGCACCGGCAGATCGGCCTGAATGTTGTACCAGCTTTTGGAGATGGCCTCCTCGCCCAGCAGGAACTTGCGCTGGTCGCGGCTGACCTTCATCAGCGGTGCGGCACTTTTCGGCGCCGGCTTTCTGGCGGCCTTCCTGGCGGCGGGCTTTTTGGCCTTCACCTTTGTCTTGGCCGGGGCCTTGCGGGACGTGGCCGTGCGGCTGGCCGGTTTGGCGGGCTTTCTGGCGGGTTTGCGGGCGGCCTTCTTTGCTGCCGGTTTGGCGGGCTTCCTTGCGGATGTCTTCTTTGCGGGTTTCTTTGCCATGGTTTCCTCGTGCAGGTGCGGTGAACTTTGTTCAGTCGGCGGGCTTTTGGCAAGCGGCCATTTGCGGCTGGGCCTAACTGTCGCGGAATTCGTGGCGGGCATAGCCTTGCAGATGGAGCAGGGCGGTGAGGTCGCCATGATTGATGCGGATGAGGGTCGACTCCTGCACGTGGGGCTTGGCATGGAGCGCCACGCCGATGCCGGCCTCGGCCAGCATGGCCACGTCATTGGCGCCATCGCCCACGGCAATGGTGTCTTCCATTTCCAGGCCCAGCCCGGCGGCCAGGCGCTTCAGGCCGTGCAGCTTGGCGGCGGAGCCGAGGATGGGCGGAATGACCTCGCCGGTCAGATGACCCTTCCTGATCTCCAGCTCATTGGCCTGTTCCTCGTCAAAGCCCAGGGCTCTGGCCACCGGCCGGGTGAACTGGCGGAAGCCGCCGGAGATGAGTGCCGTATGGGCGCCGAAGGCCTTCATGGTGGCGAGCAGCGTTGTGCCGCCGGGCATGAAGGTGATGCGCTCGGCCAGCAGGCGCTGGATGACCTTTTCCTCCAGCCCCTTGAGCAGGGCGACGCGGGCGCGCAGCGCCCCGTCAAAGTCCAGCTCGCCGCGCATGGCGCGCACGGTGATGGCCTTGATCTCATCGCCCACCCCGGCGGCCACGCCCAGTTCGTCGATGCACTCCTGATGGATCATGGTTGAATCCATGTCGGCCACCAGCAGGCGCTTGCGCCGGTTTTCGGTGGAGACGACGGCGAAATCGATGGGCTGGCTGCGGATTTCGGCAAGAAATTCGGAGAGGCGGGAGAAGGCGGGCACCTCCAGCGCGTCGCCGGGGGCCAGCCAGCGCACACCATCGGCGCCCAGCGCCCTGAGGCGGGCCACGATGCGGTCGGTGATTGCGCCGGAGCCGGGGGCTGCTATGAGAACCAGAACGGAATCCAAATGAGTGCCCTTGCCGCAAAATCCGCTCTGTTTATTGCAGGCCCCACCGCCAGCGGCAAGTCCGCCCTTGGCCTGAAGGCCGCGCGGGAGCGTGGCGGCGTCATCATCAATGCCGATGCGCTTCAGGTCTATGCCGACCTGCGCCTGCTGTCGGCCCGGCCCACGGCGGCGGAGGAGGCGGCCGCACCCCACCGGCTTTACGGCCATGTCAGCGGTGCCAGCGCCTATTCGGTGGCGGCCTGGCTCAGGGACGCGCGGGCAGCAATGAGTGAGGTGTGGGCCGAGGGGCGGCTTGCCATTCTGGTGGGCGGCACCGGGCTCTATTTCAAGGCGCTGGAGGAGGGGATTGCCGACATTCCCCCCATTGATGACGAAATCCGCAATAAATGGAGGGACTTCCGGGGCGATCTGCACAAAGAGATTCAAGCCCGTGACCCGGTGGCGGCGGCCCGTCTGCATGGCCATGATCGGCAGCGCCTGATCCGCGCGCTGGTGGTGGTGGAGGGCACCGGCAGGCCCCTTTCCCATTGGCAGGAACAGGGGCGGCAGGGGGCGGCGCTGAACGGGGTGCAGGTGGAGCGGATGTTCGTTTCGGTGGCGCGCGAGGCGCTTTATGCCCGGGCCGAGGCGCGCTTTGACCGCATGCTGGCGGCGGGGGCGCTGGACGAGGTGGCGGCCCTTCCGGCCTATGACGCCGATCTGCCGGTCATGAAGGCCATCGGCGTGCCGGAGCTTCTGGGCGTCATCCGGGGGGAGTGGCGCCTGGAAGACGCGGTGGTGGCCGCCAAGACGGCGACCCGCCACTACATCAAGCGCCAGTTGACCTGGTTTCGCGGCCAGATGACACAGTGGCCCGCAGTTCCGCCCCCTTGACCGGGCCGCCAAGCCTTTCTAGAAAAGGGCCATGAACACGCTGATCGTAGTTGGGACGCGCAACGCCACCGGGGCCTGAGGCCTCCGGGGATTTGGGTGTTGCGCGAAACAGGCTCCTCCGGGGGCCTTTTTTATTGCCTGATGGTGGCGTTCATGTGTAACGGAGCAGGAAAGAGTGAGGACATCATGGCTGCTGGCGATTTGATGACGGGTGCCGAGATCGTGCTGAAGGCATTGGCCGATCAGGGGGTGGAACATGTGTTCGGCTATCCCGGCGGTGCCGTTCTTCCGATCTATGACGAGATTTTCCAGCAGGACAAGGTTCAGCACATTCTGGTGCGGCACGAGCAGGGGGCAACCCACGCCGCCGAGGGCTATGCCCGCTCCACCGGCAAGTGCGGTGTGGTGATTGCCACCTCCGGCCCCGGCGCCACCAATTGCGTGACCGGTCTCACCGATGCGCTGCTCGACTCCATTCCCATGGTGGTGATCTCCGGCCAGGTGCCGACCCATCTCATCGGCAATGACGCCTTTCAGGAATGCGACACGGTGGGCATCACCCGGCCCTGCACCAAGCACAACTGGCTGGTGAAGGATGTCAACGATCTGGCCCGCATCCTGCACGAGGCCTTTCATGTGGCAACCCACGGGCGGCCCGGTCCGGTGGTGGTGGACGTGCCCAAGGATGTGCAGTTTGCCAAGGGCAAATATGTGGGGCCGAAGAACATCGAGCACCCGACCTACCGGCCCCGCGTCAAGCCCGACCAGAGCCTGATCCGCCAGGCGGTGGACCTCATCGCCACGGCCAGGAAGCCCATTCTCTACACCGGCGGCGGCATCATCAATTCCGGGGTCACGGCGTCGCGGCTGCTGCGCGAATTCGTCAAGATGACCGGCATACCCATCACCTCGACGCTGATGGGGCTGGGGGCCTTTCCGGGATCGGGCAAGGAATGGCTGGGCATGCTGGGCATGCACGGCACCTACGAAGCCAACATGACGATGCATGGCTGCGACGTGATGATCTGCATCGGCGCGCGCTTTGACGACCGCATCACCGGGCGGCTTGATGCCTTTGCGCCGCATTCGCGGAAAATCCACATCGACATCGATCCCTCGTCCATCAACAAGACGGTGCCGGTGGACATTGCCATTGCCGGTGACGCCGCCCATGCGCTGGAAGACCTGATCCGGGTGTGGAAGGCGCGCAACGCCGCCCTCGACAAGAAGGCGCTGGCCGAATGGTGGACGCAGATTGACAAATGGCGGGCGCGCGACAGCCTGCGCTATCGCGCCAACAAGGACGTCATCATGCCGCAATACGCCATCCAGCGGCTCTATGAGCTGACAAGGGGGCGCGACACCTACATCACCACCGAGGTGGGCCAGCATCAGATGTGGGCGGCCCAGTTCTACAAGTTCGAGGAGCCGAACCGGCTGATGACCTCGGGCGGGCTTGGCACCATGGGCTATGGCCTGCCGGCTGCGGTGGGCGTGCAGGTGGCCCATCCCAAGTCGCTGGTCATCGACATTGCCGGCGATGCCTCGGTGCAGATGACCATGCAGGAAATGGCCACCGCCGTGCAGTTCAAGCTGCCCATCAAGATCTTCATTCTCAACAACCATTACATGGGCATGGTGCGGCAGTGGCAGCAGTTGCTGCACGGCAACCGCCTGTCGCACAGCTATTCGGAATCGCTGCCCGACTTCGTCAAGATGGCGGAAGCCTTCGGCGGGGTGGGCATTCGCGCTTCCAAGCCGGATGAACTGGACGCCAAGATCAAGCAGATGATCGACGCGCCCCATCCGGTGCTGTTCGATTGCGAAGTGATGAATGTGGCCAACTGCTTCCCGATGATCCCGTCGGGCAAGGCGCACAATGACATGATCCTGGGCGAGGAGGTTGCCGACGAAGACGTGGGCAGCATCATCGACGCCAAGGGCGCCCAGCTGGTGTAAGGAGGAGACCATGAACAGCCATCTCACCGCCACCGGTTCCGCCTATTTCATGGAAGCCAAGAAGCAGGCCGAGGAGACCCACACGCTGGCCGTCATCGTTGACAACCAGCCGGGCGTTCTGGCCCGCGTCATCGGCCTGTTCTCGGGCCGGGGCTACAACATCGACTCGCTCACCGTGTCGGAAACCCAGCACGAGCGCCATGTCTCGCGCATCACCATTGTCACCACCGGCACAAGGCCGGTGCTGGAGCAGATCAAGAACCAGCTGTCGCGCATGGTGCCGGTGCATTCAGTGGCCGACCTGACCGAGCAGGGCAACACCCTGTCACGCGAACTCGCCATGGTGAAGGTTTCGGGCACCGGGGAGAAGCGCATGGAGGCGCTGCGCCTGGCGGACGCCTTCCGGGCGCGGGTCATTGACGCCACCACCGAAAGCTTCATCTTTGAGCTCACCGGCAAGCCCGACAAGATTGACCAGTTCATCTCGCTCATGGTGCCGCTCGGCCTCATCGAGGTGGCGCGCACCGGCGTGGCCGGCATTTCGCGCGGTGCCGAGGCCATGAAGGTATAACCGTGGCGGCGCTGGATCTGCTGCAATTGGCCATGGCGGCGGCGGCGCTGGCGGCGGCGGCCTATGCGCTGCGGCGCCGGCCTGCGGCTTCGCCGGTGGCGGACCCAGCACGTGCCGATGACGGCTATGAGGCCTATCTGCGCCGGCACAGCGGCGAGATCATAGCCTGGGGCGGGCGGGTTTTGACCGAGATGGAGGATGCGGCGCGCTACTTCGCCGCCATGCAGCGCGGCGGCACCAGCCATTCGCCCACCGATACGGCCGCCCGTCTGGCGGTGCTGGCCGATGTGGGGCGGGTGTTCTTTCCCAATACCGATCCGGATGCGGCGGGGCCCCCCCGGCCTTCGGCCTTTCGCGGCACCCGGCAGCCGATCATTGACGCCTGTGTTCAGGTGCATGACCTGCTGGTGGCCCAGAAGCCACAGGACGGCCGCATGCCCAGCACCAAGTCACCGGTGCTCGATGTGGAGAAGGCGCGGCGCCAGTTCATTTCGGAATTGCAGATGCTGGTGGGGCCGCGCGGCTTTTCGGCGGCTGATCTGGAGACCGTCCGCCAGCCGGGGGCACAGGGCGGCGAAGGCTAGGCCCAGGGCGGTCTGGCGAAAAAATCCCGAACCGGCCCCTTTTTCCGGACCGCCCGGATGCTAAGGAGCGGGCTGGGAGAACTGACCATGGCCTGCACCCTGTCCGTCAACGTCAATGCCGTCGCCTATCTGCGCAACCGGCGTGATGTGCCGTGGCCCGACGTGGCCCAGATCGGGCGTATTGCGCTGGCGGCAGGGGCCTCGGGGCTGACGGTGCATCCGCGCCCCGACGAGCGCCACATCCGGCGCACTGACGTAACGGATCTGGCGCGCCTGATCCGGGCCGAGTTTCCGGGCCGCGAATTCAACATCGAGGGCTATCCGGATGAGCGCTTTCTCACGCTGTGCGAGGCGGAGAAGCCGGATCAGGTGACGCTGGTGCCGGACCTGCCGGGGCAGGGCACCTCGGACCATGGCTGGGACGTGGCCGGGAACCGGGCGTTGCTGGAAGAGGTAGTGGCCCGCCTGCACCGCGGCGGCATGCGGGTGTCGCTGTTCATTGACCCGGATGACAAGGCCCCGGCGCTGGCCAGGGCGGTGGGGGCGGACCGCGTTGAAATCTACACCGGCCCCTATGGCGGGGCGCTGGACGAAAACGCCATGCAGCGCGAATTTGCCAGGGTGGTGGCGGCGGGCCGGGCGGCGGAAAAGGCGGGGCTTGGCCTCAATGCCGGGCATGATCTGACGCGGGAAAACCTGCCGCGCCTCATTGCCGCCCTGCCCAATCTGGCTGAAGTGTCCATCGGCCATGCGGTGGTGGCCGATGCGCTGGTCATGGGCATGGCGGAGACCGTACGCCAGTTCCGCAGGGCCATTGGCGATGTCTGATCTCACCCCGCTTCTGTCCATCGGCCTCATTCAGCTGATGGCGGTGATCTCGCCGGGGCCAAGTTTTCTGATCACGGCGCGCACGGCGGTAACGCAGGGGCGGGTGGCCGGCATCAAGGTGGCGGCGGGGCTTTCGGTGGGCACCATCATCTGGTCCACGGCGGCCCTGTTTGGCCTGGCGCTGCTGTTCAGGCTGGTGCCGCCGCTGTTCGTGGCCATGAAGCTGGTGGGGGCGCTGTTTCTGCTGTGGGTGGCCTTCAACATCTTCCGGCACGCAGCCGAACCCCTGCCGCTGGAAACGGACCCCGCCACGCCGGTGCGCAGCCCCTTTCTGCAGGGGGTGTGGACGCAGCTTTCCAACCCCAAGGCGGCCATCTTCTTCGGCTCCATCTTTGTGGCGCTGCTGCCGCGCGCCGCCCCGCTGTGGATGATGCTGGCGCTCATCACCGTCGTCACCTTCAATGAGATGTGGTGGTATTCAGCGGTGACGCTGTTCTTTTCCTCCGGCCCCGTGCGGCGGGCCTATCTCTCGGCCAAGACGTGGCTGGACCGGGCCACCGGCCTGTTTCTGGGGGCGCTGGGCCTGCGCCTTCTCTGGGCTGCGGGCGACCACACGCTGTGATGGCTTGAGTCTTGCCGCGCACGGGCCTATCGTGGCGGTCGGCCACTTCAGTTGCGGGGTTCATTCCCCGCCGAGCAAGGGATGAAATGCCACAGCGGTTTCCGTTGTGGTGGTCCCTTCCAAGGCCCCTCCGAAAATCGCTGATGAACAAGAGCATCATCATTGACGGAGCGCATTCATGTCAGACGCCACCGCCCCCCGGAAACGGTCGTGGGCCGAACCCTTCAAGATCAAGTCGGTTGAACTGCTGAAAACCACCACGCTCGAGGAGCGCCAGCGCGCCATTGTGGCGGCGGGCTACAACACCTTCCTGCTCAAATCCGAGGATGTCTATATCGACCTGCTCACCGACAGTGGTGTTTCCGCCATGTCGGACCGGCAATGGGCCGCCATGATGACCGGTGATGAGGCCTATGCCGGCAGCCGCAACTTCTACGAACTTGAACGCGCCGTGCAGGATTTCTATTCCTACAGATATGTGGTGCCGACCCACCAGGGCCGGGGGGCTGAACACATTCTCAGCCAGTGCCTGATCAAGCGCGGCGACTACATTCCCGGCAACATGTATTTCACCACCACCCGCCTGCATCAGGAACTGGCGGGCGGCACCTTTGTCGATGTCATCATCGACGAGGCCCATGACGCGCAGTCGGAACATCCCTTCAAGGGCAATATCGACATCGCCAAGCTGGACGCGCTGGCTAAGAAGGTGGGCGACGACAAGATCCCCTATGTGTGTGTGGCCACGGCGGTGAACATGGCGGGCGGCCAGCCCATCTCGATGGAGAATCTGCGGGCGGTGCGCCAGTGGTGCGATGCCCATGGCGCGCTGCTGGTGCATGACATGACGCGGGTGGCCGAGAACGCCTGGTTCATCAAACAGCGCGAGGCGGGCTTTGCCGACAAGAGCGTGCGCCAGATCGTCCATGACATCTGCGCCCTCACCGATGCGGCCACCATGTCATCGAAGAAGGATGCGCTGGTCAACATCGGCGGCTTTCTGGCCATGAACAGCGAGAAGCTTTATGAGGACGCCTGCGGCCTGGTGGTGGTCTATGAGGGTCTGCACACCTATGGCGGCATGGCAGGCCGCGACATGGCGGCACTGGCCGTGGGCATTGCCGAAAGCGTTGACGACAATCACATCCGCGCCCGGGTGGGGCAGGTGGAATATCTCGGCCGGTTGCTGGAGGCGGCGGGGGTTCCCATCGTGCGGCCGGTTGGCGGCCATGCCGTGTTCCTCGATGCCCGGCGCATTCTGCCCCATATTCCGCAGGAGCAGTTTCCGGCCCAGGCGCTGGCGGCGGCGCTTTATGTGGACTCCGGCGTGCGCGCCATGGAGCGCGGCGTGGTGTCGGCCGGGCGCGATGCCCAGGGCAACAACTACATGCCGAAACTGGAATTGGTGCGGCTCACCATTCCGCGCCGGGTCTATACCCAGTCGCACATGGATGTGACGGCCGAGAGCGTCATTGCCGTGGCCGGGCAGGCAGCCAGCGTGAAGGGCCTCGCATTCACCTTTGAACCCAGGATGCTGCGCTTCTTCATGGGCCGTTTCGCGCCGGTGTAAGGCCGGTTTTCTGCGTCCAAAGTGGGGCGGGGGTGGACCCACCACCCCCGCCGCTTGGCGCTTGCCTTAACCCCCGGGGAAGGCTAATCGAAGCCGCAAATCCAACGATTATTGAAAGGGATGGCCGCCATGCGCGTGTTTTATGACCGGGACGCCGATGTCAACCTCATCAAGGGCAAAAAGGTGGCCATCGTCGGCTATGGCTCACAGGGCCGGGCGCATGCCCTCAACCTGAAGGATTCCGGCGCCAAGCATCTGGTCATTGCGCTGAAGGAAGGCTCGCCCACCGCCAAGAAGGTGGAGGCCGACGGCCTCAAGGTCATGACCGTGGCCGAGGCCGCCAAATGGGCCGACCTGATGATGATGGCGACACCGGACGAGCTGCAGGCTGACATCTACAAGGCCGACATTGCCCCCAACATCCGCGACGGCGCGGCCATTGCCTTCGCCCACGGTCTCAACGTCCATTTCGCCCTCATCGAGCCGAAGAAGACGGTGGACGTCATCATGATCGCCCCCAAGGGGCCGGGCCACACGGTGCGCGGCGAATATCAGAAGGGCGGCGGCGTGCCCTGCCTCATCGCCATCCATCAGGATGCTTCTGGCAATGCCCATGACCTGGCGCTGTCCTATGCCTCGGGCGTGGGCGGCGGGCGCTCCGGCATCATTGAAACCACCTTCAAGGAAGAATGCGAGACCGACCTGTTCGGCGAGCAGGTGGTGCTGTGCGGCGGTCTGGTGGAGCTGATCCGGGCCGGGTTCGAAACCCTGGTGGAGGCGGGCTATGCGCCGGAGATGGCCTATTTTGAATGCCTGCACGAGGTGAAGCTGATCGTCGACCTGATCTATGAGGGCGGCATTGCCAACATGAACTACTCCATCTCCAACACGGCGGAGTGGGGCGAATATGTCACCGGCCCGCGCATCATCACCGAGCAGACCAAGGCCGAGATGAAGCGCGTGCTGAAGGACATTCAGACCGGCAAGTTCACCAGCGAATGGATGCAGGAGTATCGCGCCGGGGCCGCCCGCTTCAAGGGCATCCGCCGCAATAACGACGCCCACCAGATCGAAGCCGTGGGTGAAAAGCTGCGCGCCATGATGCCCTGGATCGCCAAGAACAAGCTGGTTGATAAGGCCCGCAACTAGCCAAGCGCTGCGCCTGTTCCTGGTTTTTTGCCGCGCAATTGATCGGAAAACCGCTGCGCACTTTTCCGATTGCGCGGGAAACAAGCTGGTGGACAAGGCCCGCAATTAGCCAAGCGCTGCGCTTGTTCCTGGTTTTTTGCCGCGCAATGGATCGGAAAACCGCTGCGCACTTGTCCGATTGCGCGGTGAACAAGCTGGTGGACAAGGCTCGCAACTAGCCAAGCGCTGCGCCTGTTCCTGGTTTTTTGCCGCGCAATGGGTCGGAAAACCGCTGCGCACTTTTCCGATTGCGCGGTGAACAAGCTGGTGGACAAGGCCCGCAACGAGCCAAGCGCGGAGCTTGTTTGCAGGATGCAACGACAAAGAGGCCCCGGAAACGGGGCCTCTTGCGTTGCTGGTGCTGGCCTCAGAAGTGCAGGTTGACACCGACACGCAACAGGTCGGCCGAGTAGTCCTTGACGGCGCAGCCGGGGGCAGCACAACTGGCGCGAAAGACGAAGTTGCTGCCATTGTCGAACAGGTGGAGATATTCGGCCTTCAGCGACAGCCGGTCGGTTGCGGCATATTCCAGGCCGGCGCCGGCAACGAAGTTCCACAACGTCTTGTCGCGGCCGATGACGCCGAGTGAGGCATAGACATCGGAGACAGCCACACCGGCTGTGAGATAGGGCAGATAGCGGTTCATGGCGACGCCGGCGCGCAGGCGCGCGGTGCCAAGCGAGTCCACCTCAGTGGCGCAGCGGCCGAGGCAACCGTAGGCGGCGGTGTCGCCGGAAGCGCCCTTCATGTCGAGCACCATGTAATCGGCCTCAATGCCGAGAACAAATTTGTCAAACTGATGATTGTAGCCGGCCGCCAGACCGCCGATCAGCCCATCGGAGTCAACGGAGGGTCCGTCATAGCTGCAACCGGGACTGTCGCAATGCTGGCTGTTGCCAAAGCCATAGCCTGCCACCAGACCGCCATAGAAGCCGGACCAGTCAAAGGCGGCCACTTCAAGATCGGCGGCGCGAACCGAGGCTCCGCTCAGAGCCAGAACCGCGCAGGCTGCGGTGAAGCCGAGAATTTTCTTCATGCCGTATGCCCCGATCAGAATTTGACTTCCAGATAAGGTCCGGTGAGCAGGTGACCGCTTTTGCCATCATTGTCGCCGGCACCCGAAATGTCGGTGTAGTTGACGTTGACGCCATCCCACCATTGCGCCTGCCAGCCGGCCACGGCCCGGGCTGCCCCGAGGTTGAAGCCCAGGCCCAGATTGCCCTCAAGAACCAGTGCTGTGGTGTTGTCGTTGGTGCAATCGGCGCAATTCCAGCCCGATGTGGCGTTGGTTTTGATCTTTCCGAACAGAACGCCGACGCCGGCCCCGGTTTCCAGGGTGGTCCGGTCACCAAAGGGCTTGGAAAGGTCGGCGCGCAGCATGGGGCCAAGACCGCTGAAGTCGTGGTTTATCCTGTCACCATAGGCGTCGACATCATTGTTCCAGTCGGCATAGCGCAGGCCGCCGGCCAATCTCAGCGCAGCGTCGCCCATCATGGTGTTGTAGCCGAGCTGTGCATCCAGCGCCCACATGCGGGCAGAAAGATTGCCGGTCGGTTCGAGGGGATCGGAGGGATCGCCGCTCGAGAACTTGCCATATTGCAGGCCAACGGCGGCATCCCAGTTGCTCCAGCGGTAGCCGATGAGACCCCGGAACAGGCCCCCGTCACCCAGACCAGCCTCATCAAGGGGGTCGGGGCCAAAATAGCCGTCGGGGAAGATCTGCCAGTCCTCATTGGCCTTCAGCGTGTAGGAGCCCATGAGGGAACCAAACAGGCCGTGGGGTGCCGCAGCCTCAAGATCGGCAGCGCGGGCTGTGGTCAGGGCCGCAGACATGGCGGCTGAAGCCACCAGAGCAAAAATAATCCTGTTCATCATTCACCTGCAGGAATTGGCTGACATGAAACAGAAGCGGGAACCGTCAGAACCGGTAGGAAAGGCCGAGCCGGATATCATTGGTGGTGAGCTTGGCCCTGATCTGCTCGTTCGGGAAATTGTCGAAAGTGCCCTTCAAGGTGCCGTAATCGGTGTAGCGATACTCAAGGCGGGCAAACAGCCGATCCGAAAAGGCGTAATCGGCACCGGCGCCGAGGGTCCAGCCCACCAGCGTGTCCGAATTGTTGGAGATATCGCCGTTGTGATCAAGGTGCACCTTGTAGTCGCCGATGGCGACACCGCCGGCCACGAAGGGCATCAGGCGGTCGAAGGCCAGACCGGCGCGCAGGCGGCCCGCGCCAAACCAGTTGAGCTTGCCGGAGTGGACGAAATTGGTGCCATCATCGGTGGGGTGGCTGCCCTTGATGCCGCCGTAGTTGATGTCACCCTCAAGGCCCAGGACCAGTTGGTCGTTCTGCCAGTTGTAGCCGGCAAGAAGACCGCCAAACAGGCCATCGGGATTGACCGGCGCACTGCCGTGCAGGGCCGTGCCGCCGATCCGGTCATAGGTGCGTGAATGGCCATCGGCATAGCCGAGGTTCATGCCGGCGTAGAAGCCGGACCAGTCATAGGCAGCAACCTCAAGATCGGCCGCCCGGGCGGATGATGTGTACAGCGCCAGCAGGCCCAGCGCGCAGATAGCCTTCACGGTTTTCATGGTGTCTCCCTGGCCCCCAATGCCAAAAGCACGTCAGCACCCGCGCATGGCGCAGGTGAAAAGGCATGTCAGAAGCGGACCTCCAGATAGGGGCCCGTGAAGAAATGGCCACTGTCGCCCTCATTATCGCCATAGCCGCTGGCGTCCGTGATGGCGACATTCACATTGTCCCACCACTGGGCTTGCCAGCCGAGAACGGCCCTGGCCGACACGAGATTGAACCCAAGGCCAAGATTGCCTTCAAGGTTCAGTACCGTGGCATTCTGCGTGGAACAGTCATTACAGAACCATCCCGGCGAGGCATTGGTCTTGGTCTTGCCGAAGAGCACAGCCGCAGAGAGCCCCGTCTCCAGCGAGAAACGGTCAGACATGGGCTTGGACATATCGACTTCGACCATAGGGCCGATGCCGCGGAAATCATGGTTGATGTGGTTGCCATAGGCCTCGACATCATTGTTCCAGGCGGCGTAGCGCAGACCGAAGGCGGTGCGCAGATCAGCGTTGCCCAGCATGGTATTATAGCCGGCCTGTGCATCCAGGGCCCACATATGCGCCCTCAGAGTGCCGCTGGCATTGATATAGTCGGAAGCGTCGCCCCTGCTGAAGTCGGCATATTGAACGGCGCCGGCCACATCCCAGGCGCTCCAGCGATAGCCCAGCACCGCCCGGCCAAGGAAGCCGTCGTCAATGCCCGCCGGCGCATAGTCACTGCCGAGATCATCGGAAAACACCTGCCAGTCCTCATTGAGGGTCATGGCATAACCCCCGGACAAGGAACCAAACCATCCGCCCGGATCAGCCGGAGCGGCCAGATCCGCGGCAGATGCAGCGACGGTCAGTGAACACAGGGCCCCCAAAACACAACACAACGAGCGCATGCGTGTCATGCTGCTCTCCTGAATCAAAATTGCCCCACCGCCATATTAGGCGAGGCAACGCAAAAGAAAATGCACATTTCAGCGTGTGTCAGGGTGCAGTCTAAACCCAGAGCTGCTCAATCTGAGCGGGAAAATTCCACATAAATCTGATTCATAAGAATAAAATCGAAATTCCGCGCCGCAGCATGGCAAAAGCGGATTGTGGGGATTCGGCAACAGTTGCGCAGCAATTGCAGCGCCGGACGGCGCGACCGAGATGGGTCAGTAACATTGACATTGTTGCAGACGCATGGTGATGATCGCCCGCCATCTGTTGATAAGGACTGTCCGATGCTGGACTGGGAACACATTTTCGCCTCGCGCGCCACGCGCATGAAGGCATCGGAAATCCGCGAATTGCTGAAGCTGCTCGACCAGCCGGAGATCATTTCCTTCGCCGGCGGCATTCCCGATCCCAAGCTGTTTCCGGCGGAGGAATTCGCCCGGGCCTATGGCAGCATTCTGTCCGGGGCAGGGGCGGGCAACGCTCTGCAATATTCGGTGTCCGAGGGCTACAGGCCGCTGCGCGAATGGCTGGTGCAGGAAATGCAGGCGCTGGGCATTGCCTGCAGCGAGGACAACATCTTCATTGTGTCCGGCTCGCAGCAGGGGCTGGACTATCTGGGCAAGCTGTTCCTGTCGCCCCATGATACGGCCCTGGTCACCTGGCCCACCTATCTTGGCGCGCTGCAGGCCTTCAATGCCTATGAGCCCCATTACGACCAGTTGAACCTCACCGGCAACCGCACCGCCGCCTCCTATGCCGAGGCGGCGAAAAAGGCGGGCGGGCGGGTGAAGTTTGCCTATATGTCGGCCGATTTCGCCAATCCCACCGGCACCACGCTCAGCCGCGAACAGCGCCAGCGGGCGCTGGAACTGGGCGAGGAACTGGACATCGCCGTGATTGAGGATGCGGCCTATCAGTCGCTGCGCTTTGACGGCGAGGCGGTGCCGCCCATTCTGGCGCTGGAACTGGAAAAGAAGGGCGACATCAACCAGTGCCGCACCCTCTATTGCGGTTCCTTTTCCAAGACGCTGGCGCCGGGGCTGCGGGTGGGCTGGATTTGCGGCGCCGAAGGCGTCATCCGCAAGCTGGTGCTGATGAAGCAGGCGGCGGACCTGCATTCCTCCACCATCAACCAGATGGCCATTGCCGAGGTGGCGGCGGCGGGGTTCGGCGCGCAGGTGGCCAAGATCAGGGCCGCCTATATGTCGCGCCGCGATGCCATGCTGAAGGCGCTGGAAAAATACATGCCCAGGGGTGTGAGCTGGACCCGGCCGGAGGGCGGCATGTTCATCTGGCTCACGCTGCCAGCGGGCATGGACGGGGCGGCCCTTCTGGCCAAGTCCATCAAAACCGAAAAGGTGGCCTTTGTGCCGGGCCGGGCGTTCTTTGCCGACGGCTCGGGGGCCAACACCTTCCGGGTCAGCTTTTCCTGTGCCGATGAGGCGATGATTGACCGCGGCATCTCGCGGCTGGGGCGGCTCATTGCCGCCGAAATGCCCGGGGGCTGATTATTCGAGGCCGATGAGGGCCTTGGCTTCGGCGGTCACATCGAGGCCTTCTTCCTCGTTGCCGGCGCCGCACAGCTGCACCGCCTGATTGCGCATGTCTTCCACCTGATCCTTCTTGGCCGGATCGACCGCACCCGAAGCCAGGGCGGCATCGATCCTGGCAATGTCATCGGCGCAGGAGCCGGCAAGGGCGGGGGAAAGACCAAGACCAAGGGTCAGGGCAGCGGCAAGCAGAGCAGTCTTCATCATCAATGTCCCAAACTGGGGCCGTTGTGGCCGTATGGCGGCAGCTAAGACCACCCAACCATGGCGAAACTTGGCCGGAGCGGGTGTGCCGTCAAGAAAAATCGGTGCTGATGCCCCGGTGACACAGGGGCCCTCCGGCTATTGCAGCAGGCGCACATCGGCAATGGCTGTGGTGCTCTCGCACTGGCCGGTGGCTTCAAAGGTGAAATCCATGAAGTCCATGTCGCCGCCGTCCTCCCAGTTGTAGGACTTGGTCTCGCCGCAGCCGGCGGCGGTGGCCAGGTCAATGGGCGCGGTGAGTTCCGTTCCGTCCTGCTTGATATATTGCACATAGTCGGGCTGGTCGGTGCGGTTGGTCTGGTAGACGTGAAAATCGTTCCAGCCATAGCTGTTGGGGTCAACATCCATCTGCATGTAGACGGCCGTGGCGTTCTGCAGGTCAACCCAGGTCGAGGAGGTGGTGGTAATGGTGGGGGCGCCACCATTGTACTTGTAGTCCATGCGCCACAGTTCGGTGGGCGGGCTGCCCGGCTTGAGCACGGCCATGAGGCGCACCGTCTTGTCAAACCAGCCCTTGGCAGTGCCGGGGCGAAATTTCATTTCCGTGAGTTTGGTGGGCAGCGTGGCGGTGGCGGTGGCCGCAACGTTCACCTCGTTGCGCATGAACAGGTTGGGCAGCGCATATTTGACATGGCCGGTGATGGCAATTTTCCACTCGCTTGAGGCGGTGTTGTAGCTCGCGGTGCTGGTGGTGTCGGCCACCATGTTCTGGCCCGCCAGATTGGTGTCGACAAACTTCTGCGCCTCGGTGGAAACGTCGCTCTGCTCATTGGCCGAGGCCAGGGCCAGAACCGCGGCATCGGCGGCGGCCTGCAGGTTGGTCCGGGCGTTGTTGTACTGCACCAGATTGATGGCAGCGCCGGCGCAGAACAGCAGAGCCATGCCGGACATGCCGAACAGAATGGTGACGTTGCCGCCACAGTGGTTCCAGATGCGGTGCTTGGAAAACCAGGAAGTCATGATCAGCCGTGTCACAAATGAAGGGTCAACAGCTATTTATTATAAATTCGCGCACGTAAAACGCGCCCTAATATTTTTGGTAAAATTTTAGGCAAGGCCGCCATTGCCCCCGTTTCCGCGGGGAAAAGCACGGGTTGCGGCGCGGGCGGGTTTCCGTTAATAAGCCTGGCCATGGCTCAGCTCCTTCTGTCCCGGCTTCTGCTTCTTAGCTGCCCCTGAGGGCCGGCCGGGCGTTGCCCTGGCTCTCCGGGGAAGACGCCGCAAGTGAAGCCAACCAAGCCAGAGACAATCCCGCCATGATGATTTCGCCCCGTGAAAAGTATCACGCCTACAAGCCCGTGCGCCTGCCCGACCGGCAATGGCCGGGCCGCAGCCTCAGCCATGCGCCCATCTGGTGCTCGGTGGACCTGCGCGACGGCAACCAGTCGCTCATTGAGCCCATGGGGCCGGAGCGCAAGCTGCGCATGTTCCAGGCGCTTCTGGCCATGGGCTTCAAGGAAATCGAGGTGGGCTTTCCCTCGGCCTCGCAGACCGATTTCGACTTCGTGCGCCACCTCATTGACAACAGGCTCATTCCCGATGGCGTCACCATTCAAGTGCTGACGCAATCGCGCGAGGAATTGATCCGCCGCACCTTTGAAAGCCTGAAGGGTGTGAAAAGCGCCATCGTCCACCTTTACAATTCCACCAGTGAATTGCAGCGCCGGGTGGTGTTCAAGCTCGACCGCGCCGGCATCAAGGACATTGCGGTGAAGGGGGCGGCCCTCATCAAGCAGCTGGAGGCCGAATACGGCATGGAGGGCGTGGTCCGCCATGAATATTCGCCGGAGAGCTTCACCGGCACCGAACTCGACTATGCGCTGGAGGTGTGCGAGGCGGTGATGGATGTCTATCAGCCCACCAGCCGCAACAAGCTGATCCTGAACCTGCCGGCCACGGTGGAAATGTCCACCCCCAACATTCACGCCGACCAGATCGAATGGTTCTGCCGCAACATCAAGAACCGCGACACGGTGACGATTTCGCTGCACCCGCACAATGACCGGGGCACGGCGGTGGCGGCGGCGGAACTGGGCCTTCTGGCCGGGGCCGACCGGGTGGAGGGCACGCTGTTCGGCAATGGCGAGCGCACCGGCAATGTCTGCCTGGTCACCATGGCCATGAACCTGTTCAGCCAGGGGGTGGACCCGCAGCTTGACTGTTCGCGCATCAACGATCTGGTGCGCATGGCGGAATATTGCAACCAGCTGCCGGTGCATCCGCGCCATCCTTACGCGGGCGAACTGGTGTTCACCGCCTTCTCCGGCTCGCATCAGGACGCCATCAACAAGGGCTTCAAGGCCATGAAGGCGTCGAACCAGCCGCTGTGGGAGGTGCCCTATCTGCCCATCGACCCGCATGACGTGGGCCGCTCCTATGAGGCGGTGGTGCGCATCAATTCGCAGTCCGGCAAGGGCGGCATTGCCTATGTGCTGGAAACCGAACACGGCATTGAACTGCCGCGCCGGTTGCAGATCGAATTCTCCAAGGTGGTGCAGAAGATTGCCGATGGTGAGGGCGTGGAGCTTCCGGCCAACCGGCTGTGGGGCGCCTTCGAGGGTGAATATCTGGACGGCAACGGGCGCTATCGCTTTGTCGAGCACAAGGTGAAGAGCGTGGGCGCCGAGCAGGAGGTGGCGGCCAAGCTGATGGCCGACGGCAAGCCCAAGACCATC
This sequence comes from uncultured Alphaproteobacteria bacterium, assembly GCA_937873445.1. Classification (GTDB taxonomy): domain Bacteria; phylum Pseudomonadota; class Alphaproteobacteria; order Rhizobiales; family Aestuariivirgaceae; genus Aestuariivirga. The sequence goes on along the minus strand of CALMWF010000035.1, from coordinate 84,464 downwards.
ACCGGCCGGGGCAACGGCCCCATTGACGGCTTCGTGGACGCCATCCGGCGCGAAACCGGCCTGTCCTTCGACTTCGTGGACTACCGCGAACACGCCATGGGCCACGGCGCCAATGCCTCGGCGGTGGCCTATGTGGAACTGGCCACGCCGGACGGCAAGCCGCGCTTTGGCGTGGGCATCGACAAGAACATCGTGGTGGCGTCGCTGAAGGCGGTGCTGTCGGCGGTGAACCGCACCCTGCGCAAGGCCGAGGAAGGGTGAGGACAGCCGGCCCAAAGGGGCTGGACAAGAGGGGGCGGGCCATGTATTGACCCGCCCACTGGACCGGGCGGAACGCGCGGTCCTTGCGCCGTAAAGGCGGGCGATTAGCTCAGGTGGTAGAGCAGCTGACTCTTAATCAGCGGGTCGAAGGTTCGAGTCCTTCATCGCCCACCATTTCCTCTCAAAAGTGATTGAAAAGGCCGTGGGAACCGTCGGCGCGCCCTTGCGCGCCGGACCGGGCAGGCGGCACAATGCCCGGCCATCGAGTCCCCTCAACCCCCGGAGCCTTCATGCGGCGGCTGGCCGTCCTTCTCTTCACCCTGCTGCTGGCCGCCTGCACGGCGCGCACCACGCCCGAGGCGCTCTTGCCCGTGGCCTATACGGTGCCGCAGGCGCAGACCGTGAACATGGTGGTGGCCACCTCGCGCGGGGTGGATGAGAAGACCGGCGCCTTCGACGCCGAACGCGCCACCAGCCTGTCCTTTGCCGCGCTTACCGTGTCGCTTCCGCCGGGCCACCAGAAGGGCAAGGTGGAGTGGAAACGCTCCACCCAGCGCGAGCCGGACAAGGCCTTTGTGGCCCTGCGCAACGACCGGCTGGATGAGGCGGAGTTCAGGGCAGCGCTGGATGCGCTGATCCCGGCTTCGGGCGAGGTCTTCCTGTTTGTTCACGGCTACAATGTTCTCTACGAGGAGGGCGTATTCAGTCTGGCCCAGATTGTCTCGGACACGGGGGTGAAGGCGCCCATTCTGTATTCGTGGCCGTCGCGCGGGGCGGTGACGGACTATCTCACCGACCGTGAAAGCGTGCTGGCCACCCGCAACCGGCTTGACCAGTTTCTGCGGCTGCTGTCGGCCATGCCGCGGGTTAAGCGCATCAACATTTTCGCCCATTCCATGGGCACCATGCTGACCATGGAAACCCTGCAAATGGCCACATTGCGCGGTGATGCGAATTACGGCGGCAAGCTTGACGTGGTGGTGCTGGCCGCACCCGACATCGACATTGATGTGTTTGCCGCCCAGATGGAGGTGATCGGCAACCGCCAGCGGCCCACCGCCATCCTCATCTCGCGCACCGACCGGGCGCTGAAACTGTCGCAGCGGCTGGCGGGCGGGGTGTCGCGGCTGGGGGCGGCCACGCCACGCCAGGAGGAAACGCTGGCCGCCGTAAAGCGGCTTGGCATCATTGCGGTCGACATTACCGATGTGAAGGGCGGCGACAGTCTGGACCACAGCAAGTTTGCCCAGTCGTCGGTGGTGCTGCAGCAGATCGCCCGCTATCTGGGCGGGCAGGGGGGCACAGCGCCGGTGGCGGCGGGGGCCTTCATTCTTGACGCCACCGGGCGGCTTCTGGCCATGCCGGGCAATCTTTTGCAGCGGGCGGCGCAATAGGCCCCTGCGCAGCGGCCGGCGGCGGGGCAAGATCTGCCCTGACGGTCATCAGAAACAGCCAGTTAGCGCGGTGGTAACGACAGCCTTTGCCACTATGACAGATAAACAATTCGTTAAAAGTCTCGGTTCCACAGTTCAGTTCCTGGAGAGAACCGGACGGGCATGAAAAAAACCAACGACATCATCAGTGATGAAGCACTGGTTGCCGAGCAGTTTGCCACGCTGGTGCGGCACATGCCGCAACTCTACAGTGTTCTTATCCTGGTTTCGATCTTCTTCGGAATTTCGCTCAAGGGGCTGGCACCAGGCATCTTCATCATCGGCTGGGTGGCGGTGATTGTCGTCACCTCCGTCTATCGCGGCCTGCACTGGCGCAGGCTGCAGCGCAACGGCTATGACCTTTCGGTGCCGGAGATGCGGCGCGAACTGGTGCGCACCAACATCATCGGCATTGTCCTGTGCATGTGTTTTTCCGGTGTTGGCGTGTTTGCCGCGCGCTCGCTCAACATGCAGCTGCAGGGCATGACCATGATGGTGGCCTGGGGGGCGGCTGTTGCGGCAGCGGTTTATCTGGTGTCGCTGCCGGTGGCGTCGCGCAGCATGCTTTACAGCTCCACCCTGGCGCTGACCGTGGTTTACGCCCTGTCTGGAAGCTGGGCCCTGTTTGTCACCATTCCGGCGGTTCTGGCCATCACCTTCGCCATTCACAGTCTGCTGCGCACCACCTTTGCCAATTTCCGGGATCTGGTGCAGTCGCGCGCGGTCATCAAGGCCATGCATGTGGAGGCGCGCGAGCAGGCGCTCAGTGATTCACTCACCGGCCTGCCCAACCGGCGCCGCTTTGATGAGGCCTTTAGATCCTGCATCAGCCGCGGCGGCCCCTTTGCCGTGGCCATGCTCGATCTCGACGGTTTCAAGCAGGTCAATGATGTTTACGGACATGCCATGGGCGACAGGCTGCTGCTGGCGGTCGCAGAGCGGCTTGCCCATGCCATGGAGCAGCACGGGCTGGTGGCGCGCATGGGCGGCGACGAGTTTGCCATCCTGCTCCACGCGATCACTGGCCCGGAGGACGCTTCAAGCCTCATTGACCAGGCCATTGTGGCGCTGGATGCCCCGATCGCGCTGGATGGGGTCATGGCCAGTGTGGGCACCTCGGCGGGGCTGGCCATTTTCACTGGCGAAGGGCCTGCCGGCCGGCTGGTGGAGCAGGCCGACATTGCGCTGAACCGCTGCAAGGTTCACGCGCGCGGCGGCAAGGTGGTGTTCTCGCAGGAGTTTGAACTGGAAGCACAGCGCAACGCTGCCATTGAGCAGGGGCTGCGGCTGGCGGTGATCAACCAGGAATTCAGCGTGCATTTCCAGCCCATCTTCAATCTGGCCACCGGACAGGTGAAGGGTTTTGAGGCACTGGCGCGCTGGTCCCATCCGGTTCTTGGTCCGATTTCGCCCGCCCACTTCATTCCCATTGCCGAGCGTGCCGGGTTGATCGGGGTGGTGTCGGATTGTCTGCTGCACATGGCGACACGGGCTGCGGCGCAATGGCCGGCGCATTTCATCCTGTCCTTCAACCTGTCGGCGGCGCAGCTGGTGCAGCCTAGCGCCGGACTGAACATCCTGTCGGTGCTGGCGGCCAATGGTTTGCGGCCCGCGCAGTTTCAGGCCGAGGTGACGGAAACCGCCATCATGGCCGATATCGGGGCGGCAACCCGCACCCTGGGCAATCTGCGGGCAGCCGGTGTCAGGGTGGCGCTGGATGATTTCGGCACCGGCTATTCCTCCTTCAGCCATCTCAGCGAATTGCCGCTCGACCGGTTGAAGATCGACCGCAGTTTCGTGGCCAAGATCCTGGCGGACGAACGATTGGCCAATGTGGTGAAGACCATCATCCAGATGGCGGCCAACCTGAAGCTGGAATGCACCGCCGAGGGCATTGAGGACGAAGAACAGCTCAACATGCTGCGCGCCTGGGGCTGCCAGCAGGGCCAGGGCTATCTGTTCTCGCCCGCCGTGCCGGAGGCGCAGTTGCAGCCGTTCATCACGCGGGCTGACGCAGCGGCGCGCAAACACGCCTGACACGGCAGCGGGGGTTGGCCCCGCCCCCCGTCAGCAGAGCTGTGGCAGGTCAGGGGCCGGTGGGCGGCTTCCCAATTCCCATGCGGCCCAGCAGCCGGTCACCGACAAAGAACTGGTGATAGAAGGCCGCGGCAACGTGGCCGAGGATGAGCAGCATCAGCCCCCAGCCGACGATGGCGTGAACAGTGCGCGGGGTATAGGTCCACAGATCGGGCAGGGGGCCGCCCGTGCCGAACACCACCTCACCGGCGCCGGACTGAACCATCAGCGCCATGCCAGAACCGGCCATGGCGATGAGGGCCAGATAAAGCAGGCCATGCACCGCCTTGGCGGCGGCGTTCTGAATGGGTGGCACGGTGGCCATGGGCCTGGGCGATGTGTCGAACAGCAGCCACCACAGGATGCGGAAGACGGTAAGCGCCAGCACCGCCACGCCCACCGGGGCATGCAGGCGCAGAATGGCGGCCTTGGCGGCGCTGTCCGGTGTATTGGCGGCGGTCAGCCCGGCGATGATCAGGGCCAGGACCAGTAGTGCCGTGAGCCAGTGAATGGCGGTGGCGATGCTGCCATAGCGGTTGGGTGTTGATTTCGCAGGCATGGCAATCCTCCCAGTGTTGTTGCGACCGGATGAGCTCAACCACGCCGGCAAGGATGGCGCAAAGCGGCTGCTGGGGCAACCGCCGTCAGTGGCCGGCGGGGGCAACCGACACGGATTTGACCACGGCATAAACCTCCATGCCGGGGGTGAGACCGAGGCGGCTGGCGGAATAGCGGGTGAGCGACGACACGAGCGGGGTGCCGCCGCAGTCGAGGGTGAGGGTCAAGCCCGACGGCCCGCTGGGGGCGATGGCGACAACCGTGCCCTGAAAGACATTGAGGGCCGAGATGCGGTCGGGGTGAAGGGTGGCCACCATGACGTCTCGGGCGCGGATGCGCAGGGTGACGGGGGTGCCCTTCGGCCCCCAGCGGCCCGGCACGCGGGCGACACCGGCGGCTGCCGTCAGGGTGGTGAGGTCAAAGTCAGGATCATAATCATCGACCTGCATGGCGATGAGGCTGCCGCCCTCGGCGCGCTCGTCAAGCGGTAGGAGGTCGAGGCGGCGGATCACCTCCGCCGGACTGCCCTGCGCCGTCGTCCGGCCCTGGTCCAGCAGCACAACATGATCGGCCAGGCGTGAGACTTCAGCCACCGCATGGGACACATAGAGGATCGGCACCAGCGCCTCGTCGCGCAGGCGCTCGATATAGGGGATGATCTCGGCCTTACGCGGCTCATCGAGGGCGGCCAGCGGCTCATCCATCAGCAGCAGTTGCGGACCCGACAGCAGGGCGCGCCCGATGGCCACACGCTGCCTTTCCCCGCCCGACAGCATTGCCGGCCTGTGGTCAAGCAGGGGGCCGATGCCCAGCATGTCCACAAGGCGGGCAACCGTGCTGGCAGGCGCTCTGGCGGCCGCAAACCAGCGGCCATAGGCGAGGTTCTGGCGGACTGTGAGATGGGGCAGGAGGCGCGCGTCCTGAAACACATAGCCGATGCGGCGCCGGTGCACGGGAAGGCAGATGTTGCGCGCGCTGTCCAACAACACCCGGTCATCCACCACCACCCGGCCGGTGCGCGGGCGCAGCAGCCCCGCCACCACATTGATGAGCGTGGTCTTGCCGGAACCGGAGGGGCCGAACAAGGCGGTGAGGCGGCCGCTGGTGGTGATGTCCACGTCGAGGACAAAGTCGCCCATGGTGTGGCGGGCGGCAATGGCAATGGTCATGCCGCCACCCCGCGCGCCACCCGCCGGGCCAGCACCTCGGAGGCGATGAGGGCCAAAAGGGAGATGGCGATGGAGATGGCGGTGAGGCGGAAGGCAGCGGGGTCGCCGCCCGGCACCTGGGTGAGGGAATAGATGGCCGAAGGCAGGGTCTGGGTTTCGCCCGGAATGTTGGAGACGAAGGTGATGGTGGCGCCGAATTCGCCCATGGCCTTGGCGAAGGACAGGATCATGCCGGCGACCACGCCGGGCAGGGCCAGGGGCAGGGTGACGGTGAGCAAGACCCAGAGCGGGCTTGCCCCCAGGGTTTGCGCCGCAGCCTCCAGTTTGCGGTCCACTGCCTCGATGGACAGGCGGATGGCGCGCACCATGAGCGGAAAGCCCATGATGGCGCAGGCCAGTGCCGCCCCGGTCCAGCGGAAGGAAAAGGTGAGGCCGAAGTGATCGGCGAGAAACTGGCCGATGGCGGCCTTTCGGCCGAGGGCGAGCAGCAGCAGATAGCCGGTCACCACCGGCGGCATGACGAGCGGCAGGTGAACCACGCCGTTCAGCAGGGTCTTGCCCCAGAAGCGCCCGCGCGCCAGGGCCAGCGCCACCAGCACAGCCGGAATAAGGCTGCCGAGCATGGCCCATGTGGCCACCTTCAGGCTCAGGGCAACGGCGGTGGCCTCATCGGGCGACAGGGACAACCAGTGCGGCATGACTCACGGTTTAGCCGGAGCGGCGAGAACCTTGAAGCCCTGCGCCTCGAACACGGCTTTGGCCTTGTCTGATTTCAGATATTCGAGATAGGCGGCGGTGTCGGGGCTGGTGGCGGCCGCCAGGGCCGCCACGGGATAGATGATGGGCGGATGGCTGTCGTCCGGGAAGGCGCCGGCCAGGCGCACGGCGGGTTCGGCCACAGCGTCAGACTGATAGACGATGCCATAGGGGGCTTCGCCGGTGGCCACCAGCTTGAGGGCGGCACGGACATTTTCGGCCTGGGCCACGCTCGCCTCCACCGCGGTCCAGACCTTGAGGTTTTCCAGGGCTGCCTTGCCGTATTTGCCGGCCGGCACGGCCTTGACATCGGCCATGGCCAGTTTGCCGCCCTTCAGCAGGCCCGGCAGATCAAAGCCGGGCACCATGCTGACGGCAGGGGTGGTGTTGGCAGCGCCGGTGACCAGCACCAGCTGATTGCCCAGCAGGTCGATGGCGGCCTCCGGCTTCACCAGCCCCTTGCCGGTCAGATAGGTCATCCAGTCGCGGTCGGCGGACATGAACACATCAGCGGGCGCACCCTGTTCGATCTGCTTGGCCAGCGCCGAGCTTCCGGCATAGGAGGCAATGGCCTTTTTGCCGGTTTCGGCCTGCCAGTTGGTGTTGATCTGGTCCAGCGCCGTTTTCAGGCTGGCGGCGGCAAAGACGGTGACGCCCTCGGCGGCGCGGGCAGGCGGGGACAGGGCAAGAGCGATGACGGCTATGGTGGCAAGCAGGGCGCGGCGGCTGGTCATGAGGGTCTCCAATCGTTATGTAATCAGAATACATAACACGAGCGATATGTAAATGGATGCCATAACGTCAGGGTGGATTTGACTTGAAAGCCCAGGGTTTCGCCCCATCTGAAGGGCCGACCGAAGGAGGGTTATCCCATGACTCAGACTGCATCCGGCCCTGTTGACCATGCTGCCCATGCCGCAACGGCCAAAAAGCCGTGGTCGGCACTGGAGCTTGCCACCATGGTGGGCGGCTTTGTGGTGTTCTGGCCCATTGGCCTGGGCGCGCTGTTTCTGAAATTGAAGAATGGCGAGATGTGGAAGGGTGCCGCCACCATGTCGGTGGGCGAATTGTTCGGCAAGGCGCGGGACCTCAAGGTGGATGGCTTCAAGGCCGCCGCCAGGGGCTGGACCACAGCCCGCACCCCCACCAGCAGCGGCAATGCCGCCTTTGCCGACTACAAGGCCGAGGCGCTGGCCCGGCTTGACGAGGAACGCCGCCGCATTGACGCAGCGCGGGCCCGGCTCGATGACGAGGAAAGGGAATTTGCGGGCTTTGTGGCGCGGCTGCGCGCCGCCAAGGACCGCGAGGAGTTTGAACGCTTCATGAGCGAGCGCAAGACGCCCGCCGCTGCCACCGCGCCGGAAAGCGACGCCGGCCTGTAATCCCACCCCACCCCTGCACAGGACAACGGCCCGGCGCAATTGCCGGGCCTTTGCTTTTGCGCTTGGATGGCGGCGGGCCGCAGAGGCAAGGGTGGTGAGGGTATTCATGTTTGACGATCTCAGGGACAAGGCGGTGGTGGTGACGGGCGGCATCACCGGCATTGGCGGGGCGGCGGCGCGCGCCTTTGCCGGGGCAGGGGCGCGGGTATTCGCGCAGTATTTCGGCGGTGGGCCGGAGCTTGAGGAGATCAAGGCGCTGGGCATTGCCACGCTGCGCCTTGACCTGCGCCAGCGCGAGGCCCCGGCGCACCTTCTGCAGGCGGCGCAGGAGCGGCTGGGCCGCATTGACGTGCTGGTGAACAATGCCGGATCGCTGGTGGCGCGGGTGCCGCTGGCCGAGGTGACGGATGCCTTCATCGACGAGGTGTTTGATCTGAACAGCCGCCAGCTGGTGCATTGCTGCCGCCTGGCCGCCGGGCTGATGGCAGCACAGGGGGGCGGCACCATCATCAATGTGTCATCCATTGCAGCCCGCCAGGGGGGCAGCGCGGGTGGTTCGATCTATGCCGGGGCCAAGGGGTTTGTTTCGGCCTTCACCAAATCCATTGCCAAGGAACTGGCGGATAAGAACATCCGGGTGAACGCGGTGTCGCCCGGCACCATTCACACCGCCTTCCACGAGCGCTTTTCCAGCGCCGAAAAACGCGCCGCCACGGCCCGGCAGATTCCCATGCAGCGGCTGGGCCTGGCCGATGATTGCGCCGGCACCTTCCTGTTTCTGGCCAGTGCGGCAGCCTCGGGCTATCTCACCGGCCAGGTGATCGAGGTGAATGGCGGCCAGCTGATGGCCTGAGACCGCGGCGGCCGTCACGCCCGCTTGCTGCCGCCGGGGCCTATTCGCTGCCGGGCGGGCGGCGGAAGGCGGGGTCTGCCGGGCGCAGGGGGGCCGGGCGGCTTGCACCGAACACCGAGGGCCGCGGCGCCGGGCGCAAGGGTGCGGCGGGCCGGGCGGTTTCGCTGACCGGGGGCGCGGCAATGGGTGCCGGAGCCTCCTCCAGCGGCGGCAGAACCGGCGCCGGGGCAGGCGCGGCTGGGGGCTGCAGGGTTGCCTGGGGCTTCTCTGCCCCGGCATAGAAGCCGCTGCCGATGCGGCTTTCGATCACCACGTCCTGACCACCGCCGATGAGCAGCAGGTGCTCCACCTCATCGCGCCGCACCAGCACCAGGCGGCGGGTGTTGTCCAGCACATGATATTCGCTGATGCCCAGCCTCTGCCCGGCGCGCTGTTTCATCCGCCGGTTGGACGAGCGATAGATGAAGACCACCGCCAGCAGCACCGCCAGCAACAGGGCTGCAATCACAATCATGGTGCCCAACTGGTCCATGGCCTCACTCCCTCACGGTGTTGCACAGTGCCGGGCGGTCGCCGCAGCCTGCCTGACGGGTAAAGCATAACACAGGCTGGCGCGCTTGGAAGCCGCCTGTGGGGCCGGGATTCCCGCCACAGGCAAATCGCCTATACTCGGCGCCGTGATTCGGGGCGGGGCGTCTGGATGGCCAGCATGGACAAGGAAACGGGCACGGCACGGCTCGGCGCGGGCGATCTGACGTCGCTTCCGGCGCTGGCGGCGGCGCTGGTGCTGGCGGTGCTGGTGATTGCGGCGGCGTGGCTGCTGCGCGGCGACATCAACCACATTGTGCTGGCGGCGGGGGCGGCTTTGGCCTTTCTCGGCCTGCTGGGGCTGGCCGGATATCTGGCGGGCGCCGTGAAAATTGTTGGTCAGGAGGATGATGCCCCCTTTCTGGACGGCATGGCCGATGCGCTGGCCGAACCCGCCGTGGTCATGGACGGGCGCGGCCGCGCCATCTTTGCCAATGCGCCCTTTCTGAAGCTGGCGGGCGATTCCGGCCTGGGGCGGCTGGCCGGTTTCGATGTGCTCTATTCGGGCTATCCCGAATATGCCGAGCCGGTCTATCAGCTGGCGCAGGCGGCGCGCGGCGGCGAAAGCGCCTTTCGGGAAATCCGCCTGCCGGCCGGGTCTTCGGCGCCGGGCGCGTCGGCCCAGGAGGCGCGCTGGCTGCGGCTGACCGTGGCACCGCTGGCCGGAGACAAGCACAAGGGCAAGGTGCTGTGGCGGATGGCCGACATTTCCGCCGACCGCGCCAAGCAGGAACAGGCCTTCGCCCGGCTGCAATTTATCATCACCTATCTCGACCATGCTCCGGCGGGCTTCTTCTCCACCCTGCCCAGCGGCAAGGTGGACTATGTCAACGCCACGCTGGCCGGCTGGCTGGGCATTGATCTCGCCGCCCCGCAGGCGGGCGATCTGGCCATTCACGATGTGCTGGGGCCGGACGGGGCCAGGCTTCTGTCGGCGGCGGCCCCGGTGCCGGGTGGCACGCGCACCGAGCGTTTCCGCATCACGCTGCGCGGCAAGGGGCGCGAGGCCATGCTGTGCGAGGTGGTGCATCGCAGTGATTTTGACGCTGCGGGCCGGCCGCTGCCCAGCCGCACCATGGTGCTGAAGGCCGATGCGCAGCCCGCCGATCAGGCGGGCCATGCCGATGCGCTGGCGCTGTTCATGGGGGCGGCCCCCATCGGCGTGGCCGCGGTCAGCAGCGAGGGACGCATCATCGCCGCCAATCCGGCGTTCCTGTCGCTGTCCACCCTGGCGCGGCGCGGCGACCTCCTGACCAGCATGGTGCAGGAAAATGATCGCATGGCGCTGGCGGCGGCCATGGCGCGCGCTGCCGAGGGGCAGGGCGGGCTGGCGCTGCATGAGGCGGGCGTGCCGGGTGCCACGGCGCGCACGGTGCAGTTTTCCTTTGCGCCGCAGGGCGGCAGCGCCCAGGGGCTTCTGGTCTATGCCATCGACAAGACCGAAAGCAAGGCGCTTGAGGTGCAGCTGGCGCAGAGCCAGAAGATGCAGGCAGTGGGCCAGCTTGCCTCCGGCATTGCGCATGACTTCAACAACGTGCTGACCCCGATCATCGGCTTTGCCGACCTGCTGCTGGCCAAGCTGCGCCCCACCGATCCGGCCTTTGCCGACATCATGAACATCAAGCAGAACGCCAACCGGGCCGCCAATCTGGTGCGCCAGCTTCTGGCCTTCTCGCGCAAGCAGACGCTGCAGCCCAAGGTGCATTCGCTGACCGACGCCATGTCGGACCTGGGCAATCTGCTGGGCCGGGTGCTGGGCGAAAAGATCGAGCTCAACATCAACCATGGCCGCGACCTTGGCCTGGTGATGGTGGACATTCACCAGTTCGAACAGGTGATCATCAATCTGGCGGTCAACGCCCGCGACGCCATGGCGGGCCGGGGCGGCGGCAAGCTCAATGTGCGCACCTACAATGTGTCGGCGGTGGAATCGCGCAAGTTTGCCAAGGCGCCCATGCCCGAGGGCGACTATGTGGTCTGCGAGGTGGAAGACAACGGCACCGGCATTCCGCCCGAAATTGTCGACAAGATCTGGGAACCCTTCTTCTCCACCAAGGAGGTGGGCAAGGGCACCGGCCTTGGTCTGTCGACCGTCTATGGCATCATCAAGCAGACCGGCGGTTATATATTCTGCGACAGCGAGATGGGCCGCGGCACCACCTTCCGGATTTTCCTGCCGCGCCATCATCCCAAGCCCGGCGAGAATGATGCCTCGGCCCAGCGCGCCGCCGCCGACAAACCGAAGCGCGAGGACATGACCGGCAAGGGCCGCATTCTGCTGGTGGAGGATGAGGACTCGGTCCGGGCCTTTGCGGTGCGGGCGCTGACGTCGCGCGGCTACACGGTGGTGGAGACGGATTCCGGCGAACGGGCACTGGAAGCCATCATGGCCGACCGCACCGGCTTTGAACTCATCCTGTCGGACGTGGTGATGCCGGAAATGGACGGGCCGACATTGCTGCGGGAACTGCGGAAGCGCGGCATCAAGACCAAGGTGATCTTCGTTTCCGGCTATGCCGAGGATGCCTTTGAAAAGAACCTGGAAGGCCAGACCGACTTTGCCTTCCTGCCCAAGCCCTTCTCGCTCAAGCAGCTGGTGGAAAAGGTGAAGGACGTGATGGACGGCTAGGGCACTTTAGCAAAGCTAAAAGCTGGCCGGATTTCCGCTCAATTGTGGCGGCGTGGGGCGGCGGGTAAGCAGAGAGGGTCACAAACCCTCTGTCACCTCTGCACCGGTTGCCGCCATGGTCAAGCTCATCGAAATCGAACCGCAGGTCTATGTTGCCGGGCAACTGGTGGCGGAGGATTTTGCCGCCATTGCCGCGGCCGGCATTGTGACGGTGGTGAACAACCGCCCCGACGGCGAGGCGGACGACCAGATGACCACCGCCACTGCCGCCGCAGCGGCAGCGCGCCAGGGCCTGGCCTATCATTATCAGCCGGCGCGCAATTTCCAGATCACCGAAGATCATGTGGTGGAGCCCTTTGCCGAGGCGCTGGCCAGCCTGCCGCGCCCCATCCTGTTCTATTGCCGCACCGGCACGCGCTGCACCATTCTCTGGGCCCAGGCTTCGGCCAGAAGGCTGGGGGCGGCCAAGGTTCTTAGAATCGCCCAGTTGGCTGGCTATGATCTTGCGCATGTGCGCGAGGTGGTGGACACACGCGCCAGCGCAGGGAGCGGCGGTGATGACACGGCAAACAAGCTTGCAGGAGCTGGCGCGGCGGCTTGAGGCGGGCGAAACCTCGTCCCGCAGGCTGGTTGAAGACGCCCTGGCGCGCATTGCCGATCCGGCGGGCGAGGGGGCGCGCTGTTTCATCACCGTTGATGCCGATGGCGCGCTGGTCGAGGCCTGGCGTCAGGACGGCCTGCGCCGCACCGGCCAGCACGCCTCGCCCTGGGCCGGCATTCCGTTTTCGGTGAAGGATCTGTTTGACCTGGCCGGTCAGGTGACGACGGCGGGATCCATTCTGCTGCGCGGCGAGGCACCGGCCCTGGCCGATGCCCCGGCCATTGCGGCGCTGAAGGCCAGGGGCCTGGTGGTGCTGGGCCGCACCAACATGACGGAATTTGCCTATTCGGGGGTGGGGCTCAACAGCCATTACGGCACGCCGCTGTCCAGCCATGACCGGGCCACCGGGCGCATTCCCGGCGGCTCTACCTCGGGCGGGGCGGTGGCGGTGGCCGATGGCATGGGCGCTCTCACCATCGGCACCGACACCGGCGGGTCATGCCGCATTCCCGCCGCCTATAACGGCCTTGTCGGCTTCAAGCCCACGGCGCACCGGGTCAACCGCGCGGGCGCCTATCCGCTGTCGCGCAGTCTTGATTCCATCGGCCCCATTGCTGCCGATGTGTCCGGCTGCGCCATTGCTGACGCCATCATGGCGGGCGACTGGGACGGGGCCGTGGCAGAGCGCCCCGCGCGCGGCCTGAGGCTGGCCATGCTGACCACCACCGTGCTGCAGGACATGGACGATGCGGTGGCGGCTGATTTCGAGATCGCGGTGGAGCGTCTGCGCGAGGCCGGGGCCGCGGTGGTGCCGGTGGAATTTGCGGCGGCGGCCCTGCATCCGCGCCTGGCCTTCGGCGGCAGCATTGGCGCCTATGAGGCCTTTGCCCATCACCAGCGGCTGCTGACGCTGCATGAGCGGCAGTATGACCCAAGGGTGGCCACGCGATTGTGGCTGGCCAAGGCCATCACCGCCTCTGACCATGCCAGCCATCTGGAGGGGCGGGCCGGCATGATGGCCGCCTTCAACCAGCTGATGGCCGGGTTCGACGCCATGATCCTGCCGACCACGCCGATCGTGCCGCCGCCGCTTGCGGCGCTGGCCAGCGATGAGGGCTATGCCCGCGCCAACAGCCTGTCGCTGCGCAACACCAGCCTGGGTAACTTCCTCGACGCCTGCGCCATTTCACTGCCCATGCAGGCCGCAGGCTGCGCCCCCACCGGCTTCATGCTGATGGCCCCCGGCGGCAGTGACCTTTCCCTGTTTGCGGTGGCGCGGGCGGTGGAGCGGATTGTGGGCCGCCGTGACGGAGCGTTAACCTGACCAGCCTGCAAAATCTTACTCAAGCCTTTGATTTTAAATTGGGAATCGAAATCAATAAATTCCCCTTGCCAACGGAACGAAATTAGAACATATATGCAACATCAGCGGAACCAATGGCTCCCGATTTACAGTCGGGAAAGCAAGTGGAATAAGGAGTGGCGACGATGGCGCAAGCGAATCTCAAGGTGATCGAGAATACCTCCATGGACAAGAACAAGGCACTGGACGCGGCGCTGAGCCAGATCGAACGCGCCTTCGGCAAGGGCTCCATCATGAAGCTCGGCGCCAATCAGGCCATGGATGTGGAGGCCATCTCCACCGGTTCGCTGGGGCTGGACATTGCGCTGGGCATCGGCGGCCTGCCGAAGGGCCGGGTGATCGAGATTTACGGGCCTGAATCCTCCGGCAAGACCACGCTGGCGCTGCAGACTGTGGCCGAGGCCCAGAAGCGCGGCGGCATTTGCGCCTTTATCGATGCCGAACATGCGCTCGACCCGGTCTATGCCCGCAAGCTGGGCTGCAATATCGACGACCTTCTGATCTCGCAGCCGGACACGGGCGAGCAGGCACTGGAAATCGCCGACACGCTGGTGCGCTCCGGCGCGGTGGAGGTGCTGGTGATCGACTCGGTGGCGGCGCTGACCCCCAAGGCCGAACTGGAGGGCGAGATGGGCGACAGCCTGCCCGGCCTGCAGGCCCGGCTGATGAGCCAGGCCCTGCGCAAGCTGACGGCATCCATCTCCAAGTCCAACACCATGGTGGTCTTCATCAACCAGATCCGCATGAAGATCGGGGTGATGTTCGGCAATCCGGAAACCACCACCGGCGGCAACGCCCTGAAGTTCTATGCCTCGGTGCGTCTCGACATCCGCCGCATCGGCGCCATCAAGGACCGGGAAGAGGTGATCGGCAACCAGACCCGGGTGAAGGTGGTGAAGAACAAGGTGGCGCCGCCCTTCAAGACGGTGGAATTCGACATTCTCTACGGCGAGGGCATCTCCAAGATGGGCGAGCTCATCGACCTTGGCGTCACCGCCGGAATTGTCGAAAAGTCGGGCTCCTGGTTCTCCTATAACGGTGAGCGCATCGGCCAGGGCCGTGAGAACGCCAAGGCCTTCCTGCGCGCCAATGCGGAGACTGCCCAGACCATCGAGGCCGCCATCCGGGCCAATGCCGGGCTGATTGCCGCGCGCATTACCGATGGTTCAGCGGCGGAGGAGGCCGAATAGGCCGTTTCGCCCGGCCTTCCGGCCTGTGCATCCCCATCCGGTGGCCGCGCCATTCTGGCGCGGCGACCGCGTCTTTCCCGGTTTTGTGAATCCGGCCACTGGCTGGCCGGTGTCCTGTGGTGGTGCCCCACACCCTCCAGGCGGCACCCCCCGTTCCACCGGGGGGTGCTTTTTTATCGGTTATGCCGGGCTGATGCGGCAGGTGTTGCGCCGCATGAATATATGGACATGGCGGTGTTCCGCGCTCTAAACAGCGCGGGACTTTTGGTGGTTTTGTCGGCCGCAGCGTCCGACACATACAACAGGAATGCCCATGACCGGTCTTGCCCAAATCCGCTCCACCTTCCTCGATTTCTTCCGCCGCCAGGGCCATGAAATCGTGGCTTCGTCACCGCTGGTGCCGCGCAATGATCCGACCCTGATGTTTGCCAATTCCGGCATGGTGCAGTTCAAGAACGTGTTCACCGGCCAGGAGAAGCGGCCCTATAACCGCGCCACCACAGCGCAGAAATGCGTGCGCGCCGGCGGCAAGCACAATGACCTGGACAATGTGGGCTATACCGCCCGCCACCACACCTTCTTCGAGATGCTGGGCAACTTTTCCTTCGGTGACTACTTCAAGCCCGACGCCATTGAATGGGCCTGGACCCTGGTGACCAAGGAGTTCGGTCTGCCGGCCGACAAGCTCACCACCACGGTCTATTCGGAGGACGACGAGGCCTTCGCTCTGTGGAAGAAGATTGCCGGTCTGCCGGACAGCCGCATCATCCGCATTCCGACCTCGGACAATTTCTGGCGGATGGGCGACACCGGCCCGTGCGGGCCGTGTTCGGAGATCTTCTATGACCATGGCGACAGGATTCCGGGCGGCCCCCCCGGCAGCGCCGACGCCGATGGCGACCGCTTCATCGAGATCTGGAATCTGGTGTTCATGCAGTATGAGGAACAGCCGGGCGGCGGCCGCATCAGCCTGCCCAGGCCGTCCATTGACACCGGCATGGGGCTGGAGCGCATTGCCGCGGTGTTGCAGGGCACCCACGACAATTACGAGACCGACCTGTTCCGGGCGCTGATTGCCGCCATTGTGGAGCGCACCGGGGTTGCCGCCGAGGGCAAGGCCAAGGCATCGAACCGGGTGATCGCCGATCACCTGCGGGCATCATGCTTCCTCATTGCCGATGGCGTGCTGCCGTCCAATGAGGGGCGCGGCTATGTGCTGCGCCGGATCATGCGCCGCGCCATGCGCCATGCCGAATTGCTGGGGGCGCGCGAGCCACTGATGTGGAAGCTGGTGCCGTCGCTCATTCATCAGATGGGCGAGGCCTATCCCGAACTCATCCGCGCCAAGGCGCTGATGACCGAGACGCTGCTGCTGGAGGAGACCCGCTTCCGCAAGACGCTGGAACGGGGCTTGCGCATTCTTGATGACGAGTCGGAAAAACTGGGCGAGGGCGACATTTTCTCCGGCACCACGGCCTTCAAGCTTTATGACACCTATGGCTTCCCGCTTGACCTGACGCAGGATGCGCTGCGCGGGCGCGGCATCAAGGTGGACACGGATGCCTTTGCCACCGCCATGGAGGCGCAGCGCAACGAGGCGCGCAAGGCCTGGAAGGGTTCCGGCGATGCCAAGACCGAAACCATCTGGTTTGAAATCCGCGACCAGCACGGGGCCAGCGAATTCCTGGGCTATGACACGGAGCAGGCCGAGGGCGTGGTGACCGCCATTGTGGTGGACGGCAAGACCGTCAGCACACTGAGCGAAGGGCAGGCGGCGGCGGTGGTGGTGAACCAGACGCCGTTCTATGGCGAATCCGGCGGCCAGACCGGTGACCACGGGGTGATCCGCGGCGCCAATGGCGCGCTGTTCCGGGTGGGCGAGACCCAGAAGCGCCTGGGCGATGTGCTGGTGCATTACGGCACGCTGGAAGCAGGCACGCTGGCGCCCAAGGATGCGGTGATCCTGACGGTGGATCATGCGCGGCGCAGCGGCAACCGCCAGCACCATTCAGCCACCCACCTCATTCACGAGGCGCTGCGCATGACGCTGGGCAGCCACGTGGCGCAGAAGGGGTCGCTGGTGGAGCCGGGGCGGCTGCGCTTTGACTTTTCGCACACCAAGCCGATGACGGCGGAGGAACTGCGCGAGGTGGAAGAGATTGCCAACCGCGTGGTGTGGCAGAATGATCCGGTGATGACCCGCCTGATGGGCGTGGACGAGGCCATTGCCGAAGGCGCCATGGCGCTGTTTGGCGAAAAATACGGTGACGAGGTGCGGGTTGTGTCCATGGGGCGCAACCCCGAAGGCTCGAACCGCCCGACCTATTCGCTGGAACTGTGCGGCGGCACCCATGTGGCGCGCACCGGCGACATCGGCCTCATCAAGATCCTGTCGGACTCGGCGTCATCGGCGGGGGTGAGGCGCATCGAGGCGCTGGCGGGTGCGGCCGCCAAGGCCCATCTGGAGCAGCAGGACCGGCGCGTGCATGCGGCGGCGGCGGCGCTGAAGGCCAATCCCGCCGATGTGGTGGCGCGCATCGAAGCGCTGCTGGAAGACAAGAAGCGTCTGGAGCGCGAATTGGCGGAGGCCAAGAAGGCTCTGGCCCTGGGCGGCACGGCGGCGGGCGGCGGCGATGCCGTGGAGACGGTGAATGGCGTCAAGCTGCTGGTGATCAAGGCGGCCAATCTGGGCAACAATGAGCTGAAGGGCCTGGCCGACGAGGGCAAGAAGCGCGTGGGGTCGGGCGTGGTGGTGGTGGTGAACGCGGGCGAGGGCGGCAAGGCCGCACTCATTGTCGGCGTCACCGAGGACCTCACCGCGAAGATTTCAGCCATTGATCTGGTGCGGGCGGGGGCTGCCCCCATCGGCGGCAAGGGTGGCGGCGGCCGTGCCGACATGGCGCAGGCGGGCGGGCCGGACGGGGCGCGCGCCGATGAGGCCATTGCGACGATCAGGGCCGCCCTTTCCTGATGCTGCGCCGCCTGTGGCAGCGGGGCATGATCGGTCTGGCCTGTTCGCCCGCCGCCAGGCGGCTGATGCAGGGGTCGCGGGCAGGTCGGGCGCTGTCAAAGCGCTATAACGGCGGCGAAACGGCGGCCGAGGCGGTGGCCTCGGCGGAGCATCTGCTCAGTCAGGGCCTGCGCGCCTCGCTGTTTTATCTCGGTGAATACGTCAACACACGCCAGCTGGTTGATCTCAATGTGCGTGAGATCACTGGCGTGGCAGCGGCGCTGGCGCCGTCGGCGGCTGATGCCCATGTCTCGGTGGACCCCACGCAGATCGGTCATGGCGTGGATGCTAACCTGACGTGGCCCCACGCCCGGGCTGTTGCCGAGTGCCTTGCCGCCATTCCGGCGCGGCCGGGGCGGCTCAGCCTGATGATGATCGACATGGAAGATCACGGCCTGGTTGATCCGACCATCGCGCTGCACGATGGCCTGCGTGCGGAGGGCCTGCCGGTGGGCTTGACTGTGCAGGCCTATCTGCGGCGCACGGAGGAGGATCTGGCGCGGCAGATCAGGGCGGGTGCGGCGGTGCGGCTGGTCAAGGGGGCCTTCATCGCGGGGCCGGATGTTTCCTTCACCACACAAAGCGCGATCAAGGCCAATTATCGCAAGCTCATGGCCATGATGCTGTCGGCCGAGGCGCGCCAGGCGGGTTTTTACCCCATCATTGCCACGCATGATGACCGGATGCAGGACGAGGCGGTGGCGCTGGCGCGGAAAAACGTCTGGCAGCCGCATGAGTATGAGTTTGAAATGCTCAAGGGAGTGCGCGGCGACGTGGCAGCGCGGCTGGCAGCGCGCGGTGAGCGGGTCAGGCTCTATCTGCCCTTCGGAGTGGACTGGTTTCCCTATGCCATGCGGCGCATCGGCGAAAACCCGCGCAATGCCATGCTGCTGGCCCGGTCCATGGTCAGTTAGTCGTGGTCGGGATGCTGGCGCGATTTGAACCGGGCGAGGCGCTCGGGCGGCACATCATCTTCGGTGCGGCTTCCGGGCAGACTGTGGAGCAGGCTGAAGGCCGGGTGGCGGCTTTCGATGCCATACTGGTTTTCCGGCGTGACCTGTTCCGGGTGATCCAGTGAGCCGATGGACACGGCAATGCGCGGGCTGTCCACATAGGCGAAGGTGAGCGGCGTGCCGCACTGGCCGCAGAAGCCGCGTTCAACCACGCTGGAGCTTTTGAAAATGCCGGGGGTGCCGCGCGTGAAGCGGAAATGCTCGCGCCTGGTGCCCACCAGGGCAGCGAAGAAATTGCCGAAGGCCTTCTGGCACATGCGGCAGTGGCAGATGTGCGGGCCTTCCAGCGGACCGGTGATTTCATAGCGCACGGCGCCGCACTGGCAGCCGCCGGACAGACGTTCGCTCATGGCCAGTGTTCCGTGTCGTGGTCGGGGTGTTGCAGGCTTTTCAGGCGCGCCAGATCCTCCGGCGTGCGGTCATTGTCGGTGGTGCGACCGGGAAGACCGGGCAGGCCATCCGTCCACGGAATTTTGCTTTCCACCCCCACCTGGTGGCGCGGCGGCGCGGCGGCGGGGTCATCAAGCGTGCACACCGCCATTTCAATCACACCGTAATCGTCCTCCAGCATGAAGAGGGGGGTGCCGCAGGCCGCACAAAAGCCGCGCGCCACGGGGGCCGAGGAGTGGAAGGTGGCGGGGGCGCCGCGGGTCCAGGCCAGCCTGTCAACCGGCACCGAAACCAGCACGGCGCCAATGCTGCCGAAGGCCTTCTGGCACATGCGGCAATGGCAGATTCCCGAAGGGCCGAGGGGGCCGTCAACACGATAGCGCACAGCACCGCACTGGCAGCCGCCGGAATGGCTTTCAGATGATGTGGTCATGGCCATTATTAACAGACTCTTTACCCTGCTGGCGCAAGAAAAAAACTTCAGGATAACGGGAGAGTCGTGTTCCCATGGCTTCCGCATCGGCCACGGTTCAGGAAAGCCGCTGGCCACGACTGGTGGTGATTTTCTATCTGCTGGCGGGGCTGGCCATTGCCGCCACGGCGGGTGGTGTTGTGGTGACGCGCTGGATGGTGGTTGCCCAGGACCAGGCGCTGGTGGTCGAGCAGGAAGCGGCGCGGGCGCGCACCAATGCCTGGCGGCTCATGGCGCTGACCAGCGACATGCAGGCGGTGGCCATGCAGGGGGCGGCGGCGCGCTCGGCCGAGGCCGAAAAAAAGGCGCTGGCCGGCAAGGCCACGGAATTCCGCTTTGTTCTGGCTGACCTGGCGCACAGCCTGCGCAAGGAGCTGACCGGTGAGGGGGCTGTTCAGGCAGAACGGCTGCTGAACGCGGTCGGTGCGGGCGAGAAGCAATTTTCCGAAGCGACTGTAGAAGCGCTGGAGGGGCTGGCGCGCGGCAAGAACGCCAATGACGAACTGGCCAGCCTGTCGACGCGCATTGCCATGGTGCAGGCGCGGATCAATGATCTGACCCGGCTGATGGCGGTGAACCAGACGGCCAAGGATGTGGAGCGGGCCAGCGCTTCGCGCACCATGCGGCGCATGGAAGTTGTGACGTCGCTTCTGGCGGTGCTGGTGGTTGTGCTGCTGGCCAGCTACTGGCGCTGGATGAGCCGACATCTGCGGCGCAAGTATGATGAGTTGCAGAAGACCCATCACAATCTAGAGGAAGCGCATGAGCAGGCGCTGGCCTTTGCCCGTGAAATTGACGCGACCAACCACAGCGTGGTGGCGCTGAACCGGCAGTTGGCAGAGAATGTGGCGGCGCTGCGTGCGGCACAGGCGGAAATCCTGCGCAAGGGGCGCATGGCGAGCCTTGGCCAGATCATTGCCACGGTGGCTCACGAATTGCGCAATCCTTTGGGGGCGGTGCGCACCTCGGCCTATCTGCTGGAACGCCGCCTGCGCGAGGGTGACGCCAAGGGCAAGGGCATTGATGTGGATGCGCAATTGCTACGCATCAACGCCGGCATCACGCGCTGTGATGACACCATCACCCAGCTTCTTGATTTTTCGCGCAGCCGCGAACTGACCTGCGAGGATGTTGATCTCGATCACTGGCTGGCGAAGCTGGTGGAGGAAGAGGCAGAACGGCTGCCGGAGCAGGTTACCATCACCTGTCTTCTGGGGCTTGGCGCGCAGAAGGTGCCGATGGACCCCTCGCGCCTGCAGCGGGCGGTGTATAATCTGATCAACAATGCATCGGAAGCCATGGTGGGCAAGCCGGGCAATCCGTTGAAAAATCCCACTGCCGATCCGCGCATTACGGTGACCACGGAACTGCGCACCGACATGGCGGCCATCATCATCTCCGACAATGGGCCCGGCATGACACCAGAGGTGGTGGCCAAGGTGCGCGAACCCATGTTCACCACCAAGAATTTTGGCACCGGCCTTGGCATTCCCGCGGTGGAACAGATCATGGCACAGCATGGCGGCCATCTTGATATTGCCTCGACCCCGGGGGAGGGGTCGCGCTTTAGCATGCTGCTGCCCCTTAAGCAGGCGGAACGCGGCGAGGCCGCGCTGGTGGCTTAAGGTCAGCTTCGGGACGCAAGAACACTTCCGGCCAAGGCGGCCACGGCGCGCGCGGCTGCGCCATTGCTGCCTTCCTCCTTGTGCCACAGGGCCGAGAGCGTGGCCCAGACGACGATCCAGCGCAGCAGCAACAATTCGGGCAGGTTGGCCTGTTCGCTCACCTGACGGAGGCGCGCCAGAAAGCGTGCGGGGTCAGCGGCCATGCGGGCCGTCGGGTTGAGAAAGAGATTGGCATAGTCAAAGGCGCGATGACCGAGCAGGCCCTTGGGATCAATGGCGCCCCAGCCGGTTTCTTCAAACCACAGGACATTGCCGTGGTGGAGGTCGCCATGCAGCGGGCACTGGTCGCGGTCATCATCGAGCAGGGCGCGGGCCATGGCGCTGACCGGACTGTCCCTGACGGTGAGCAGGTCGGCAAACCAGCGGCGCAGCGTCACCAGCCGGGGCGGGGGCCTGGCACGCCCGCGGTGCAGCGCCTGGGCCACTGCGCACAGGTGGCGGGTGGCGGCATGGTCATCATGCTGAGAGAGTTCGGCGAGGCTTGGGCCGCCACGCAGCAGAAGCAGGCAGGCGCCGCGCCGGGCAACCACCGGTGCGGCCCCGTCACCGTCATACCAGACCATGAGGCGGTTGCCCCGGGCCTCCTCGGAGTGGCGGGCCACCTTCAGCATCAGGCTGCGGCTGTCCTGCCGCACCGGCAGCAGCAGGCTGGTGGCGGTTGTCATCAGCCGGCCATCGGCCTTCAGGCGCCAGCACGAAAGGAACGGGGCAAGGGCCGCCATTCCTTCCGTGCCGGTGAGGGGTGGTGTCAGGCCAGTGCCCTTTGCAGGTTTTGGTCAACCGCGTCGAGGAAGCCCTCGGTGGTCAGCCAGTTCTGGTCCGGACCCACCAGCACGGCGAGATCCTTGGTCATCTGGCCGGCCTCGATGGTGGCCACCACGGTCTTTTCCAGCGTGTCGGCAAAGCGGGCCAGTGCGGCATTGTCGTCAAGCTTGGCGCGATGCTTCAGCCCGCCGGTCCAGGCGAAGATGGAGGCAGCGGAGTTGGTGGAGGTCTGCTTGCCCTGCTGGTGCAGGCGGTAGTGGCGGGTGACGGTGCCGTGGGCCGCTTCGGCCTCCACCGTCTTGCCGTCGGGCGTCATCAGCACCGAGGTCATGAGACCAAGCGAGCCAAAGCCCTGCGCCACCGTATCGGACTGCACGTCGCCGTCATAGTTCTTGCAGGCCCAGACATAGCCGCCGGTCCACTTCAGGGCCGAGGCCACCATGTCATCGATCAGGCGGTGCTCATAGGTGAGCTTGCGCTTGTCGAATTCGGCCTTGAACTCGGCGTCGAAAATCTCCTGGAAGATGTCCTTGAAGCGCCCGTCATAGGCCTTGAGAATGGTGTTCTTGGTGGACAGATAGACGGGGTAATTGCGCATCAGGCCATAGTTGAAGCTGGCGCGGGCGAATTCCTTGATCGATTCATCGAGGTTGTACATGGCCATGGCGACACCGGCACCCGGCGACTTGAACACTTCCTTCTCGATCACCGTGCCGTCTTCGCCGACGAATTTGATGGTCAGCGTGCCCTTGCCGGGGAAGGTGAAGTCAGTGGCGCGATACTGGTCGCCGAAGGCATGGCGGCCGATGACGATGGGCTGGGTCCAGCCGGGAACGAGGCGGGGCACATTCCTGCAGATGATGGGTTCACGGAAGATGACGCCGCCGAGGATGTTGCGGATGGTGCCGTTGGGCGATTTCCACATCTGCTTCAGGTTGAATTCCTTCACCCGCGCCTCATCCGGCGTGATGGTGGCGCATTTGACGCCGACACCATGTTTCTTGATGGCGTTGGCGGCATCCACCGTCACCTGGTCACTGGTGGCGTCGCGGTTTTCCACCGACAGGTCATAATAATGCAGGTCAACGTCAAGATAGGGCTTGATCAGCTTGGTCTTGATGAGATCCCAGATGATGCGGGTCATCTCGTCGCCGTCGAGTTCGACAACGGGTTTTGCCACCTTGATTTTGGTCATGTGCGCCCTGCCTGTTGGGTGTTAGCTGAGTGATCAGGCCTTCTAGCAGCGAGACGGGGGAGCGTCCAATGCGACGGAAGCCGTATGAATAGAAGCAATTGAGACTCCGGTTATTCTTTCGGCCTGTGGCGTTTTGACCTGTTTTGCGCAGCGATAGCGATCTGGCAGGATTGAGGATGATGCAAGGACTGCGGCACACCCATTGGCGCGTTGTCGTGCTGGCGCTTTATGCGCTGGTGGCGGTGACGGTTGGCTGGTCGTGCAAGCTTACCAATGCGCAGGAAGCCGACGCCGCCTACAGCACCATGGTGCAGAAGGCGGTGGCCCAGGCCGATCTGCCTGATGGCATCACGCTGGATTACTGTCACGGCAATGGCGACGACGGCAAAGCCTCCTTCATGGCGGCCATGTGCGATGTCTGCATGCTGTCCGCCGCCCCCGGCCTTGACACCGCAGCCCCCGAAATCACCTACACCGCCACGGTTGTGCCGGTGGTGTTCACGGTGGAGAGCGAGCGCGCGCCGCTGGCCACCGCTGTGATTGAGGCGCGCTCGCGCGGCCCCCCGGTCCTTTTCCCCGTCGTCTGAACCGTCAACTGGCCACGGCCAGGTGACATTGCGCATGGCGTCCGGACGTGAGGTCCGGCGCCGGGGAACTCATCCGGGTTACGTCCATGACCTTGTCTGGTCCGGTTTGTCTGCCGGCCGAAAGTCTTCCGGCTACCGCCGTTCTGCCGTTCATTGCCCGGCGGGATGACGGGGCTGGCTGCCCTCCGTCCACGATGGCGTCGGCCATCAGCCTCTTTGCCTTCCGTGCCCATCGGGAGGTGACAGAGGTGGCTTCTGCCATCGTGGACGGTTCTTCGGCGGCCGGTGCCGGGGCAGCCATTCTGCCGTTCCGGCGCACGCTGCGCGACGCGCTGGGACCGGTGGTGCCAAGCCGCGACGTGGCGAGCCTTACCATCCGGAATGTGCTGGCGGCGGCGGGCGAACGCCTGTCGCTGCCGGTGGCGCGGCTGGCGCGGCGCTGGCCGGGGTTCATCCTGGCCACCGCCATCACGGCGGCAGCCGTTGTTGCAGTGGCGCGCGAAACCCCGGCCCATTTCGGCAACGATGACGACGTGCTGTCGCCGCCCATGGTGGTGACGGTGGAACTGGTGGCCGACACGCCCGCCCCGGAAGAGGTGAGTGCTGCCCCGGCGGTGGAGGAGATTTCCGTGCCACCGCCGCCGGAGCTCACGGATCTGAGCGCGGAGCTTGCCCCGCCGGAAGCGGTGGAGGTTCCGGCACCGCCGGAACTGCCGCCCATCACCCCGGCGCAATTCGCCATTCCGGACGTGCCGGAGCCCGTGGTGAAGCCGGCGGTTCAGCCGAGGCCCGAAGCCAAACGCACCACCATTGTGCGCAGCACAAGGCCGGTGAAGGCGGCGAGCAGGCCAAAGCCCAGGGGTGGTGTTTCGCGTGCTGCCAGCACAGCGCGCCAGGCCGCCTCGTTGCAAGCCATGCGGGCCCGCCGGGATTATCTGGGCCGGGTGCGGTCAACCATCATCTCGCGCCTGTCGCGCAGCGCGCCAGAGGGCCGGGTGGTGGTGAGTTTCGGCATCACGCCGGGGGGGCAGGCGGTGGGGGTTTCGGCCGCAGGGACGGCGTCCACACGGGCAGCGGCCATGGCGGCAGTGCGCGGCGGCTTCGGAGCCGTGCCAGCGGGGGTGCAACTGCCGGGGCGGTTCTCGGTGGTGATCAATTTTGAATGACAACAATCCGTCGGGGTCGGCTGACAGAGGCCCTGTCCAACAACATGAACAGAGAGCGACAAAGGACAGACCATGACACGGACAAAGATCATCGCCCTCGCGGGGGCGGGGGCCACGGCGATGATGCTGAACGCACATTCGACACTGGCGCAGGATGCCTATCAAATTCCCCAGATCACGGTTTACACCAATCAGGCGGGCAAGACCGATGCTGACAGCAGCGGCACCACCAAGATGGGCAGCACCACGCTGACCCGGAGCCAGATTGAGCAGAAGCGGGCGACCACCAGTGACACGACGGCCCTGCTGCAGGATGTGCTGGGGGTGAATGTCTACAGCGCGGGTGGTGTTTCCAGCCTGCCCACCATGCGTGGCCTGGCCGATGACCGGCTGCGCACCAAGGTGGATGGCATGGACATTGTTGCGTCCTGTCCCAATCACATGAATCCGGCCCTGTCCTACATTGATCCCTCCAGCGTGGGCGAGGTGAAGGTGTGGACCGGCGTGGCCCCGGTGAGTGTTTCCGGCGATGCCATCGGTGGCACCATTGCGGTGAAGTCGGCCCGGCCGAAATTTGCCGGCGAGGCGACAGCCAAAAACGCCAAGGAGGAGGGCGGCACACTGGTGACCGGCAACGTCGGTGCCTTCTTCCGCTCCAACGGCAATGGCTTTGGCGGCAACCTCAACACCACGCTGGCCACCGACAGTCTGAGCCTGACCTATAACGGCGCCTATGCGAAGTCCGATGATTACAAGGCGGGCGGGCACTACAAGAATTTCACCCTGGCCTATGTGCCGCCGCTCAACACGCCGCTGCTGCCGGGCAAGACCGTTGGCTCATCCGCCTATGAGGCCACCAACCATTCGGTCGACCTTGCCTGGACGGACAGCGACAGTCTTCTCGATCTCAAGCTTGGTCTGCAGAAAATTCCCTATGAGTGGTATCCCAACCAGCGCATGGACATGCTCGACAACACGTCGCTGATGGGCAACCTGCGCTGGGAGGAAAAATTCCGCTGGGGCAAGCTGGAGGCACAGGCCTATCACCAGTATGTCGATCACTTCATGGATTTCGGCGACGACCGCAACAAGTGGTACGGCTGGCTGGCAACACCGTCGGGCCCCATGAATGTGATGGGCATGCCGATGTATACCAAAACCCATACCACTGGCGCGTCACTGAAATCGGACATTGAGGTTTCAGCCAGTGATACGCTGCGGCTGGGCGCCGAGGCACAGTTCTATCGTCTCGACGACTGGTGGCCGCCGTCCCCCGATTGCGGCTACACGGCCGGTGTGGCGAATTGCCGGGGCGGCATGGCGCCGGACACGTTCTGGAACATCAATAACGGTGAGCGCGACCGGCTGGCCGCCTTCGGCGAGTGGGAATCGCAATGGAATGACAAGTGGCAGTCGCTGCTCGGTGTGCGTCTGGAACGGGTTGCCACCGACACCGGTCCTGTTCAGGGCTACAGCACCTTCTATACGACCAGTTCGGTGGGCAGCACGGCTGACTTCAACAACATGGATCGCAGCAGGGTTGATTATAACCTCGATCTGTCGTCCATCGTGACCTACAAGCCACAGGACAATCTGAAGCTTGATCTTGGTCTGGCGCAGAAGAACCGGTCGCCGAACCTGTATGAACGCTATGACTGGTCGCGTGGGCTTATGGCCCTGGAGATGAACAACTTTGTCGGCGACGGCAATGGCTATATGGGTGATCCAAACCTGAAGAAGGAAACGTCACGCACCATCAGCTTCACGGCTGACTGGCGCAGCGATGATGACGAAACCGGTTTTACGGTTTCGCCCTACTTCACCCACGTCTCAAACTACATCGATGCCGCGCAGTGGAACATGACGACCAATCTTCCCGCTGATCCGACAGTCACGGGCACGGGCAGCGTTCCAACCACCGGGCCGAACCAGTTTGTGATGCTGAAATATGTCAATCAGACCGCCAATATCGGCGGTATTGATGTGGCTGTGCGCATGCCTCTGGCCAAGTCCTCGCTGGGTGATTTTGCCCTGCGCGGCAGCCTGAACTATGCCCGCGGCGTCAACACCGTGACGCATGACGGGCTCTATAACATCATGCCGCTGAACGGCAAGGTGACGCTGGCCCACAGGCTGAATGGCTGGGATAACGCCCTGGAGTTTGTCATGGTGGATGGCAAGGACCATGTGTCCTCCATGCGCAACGAACTGCACACCCCGGCCTATAGCCTGCTCAATCTGCGCAGCAGCTATACCCTGAACAACTGGAAGCTCAATTTCGGCGTCGAGAACATTCTCGACAAGAAATACACCCTGCCGCTCGGCGGTGCCTATGTGGGCGAGGGCAACTCCATGTCGTTCCAGGGGGAAGTGGGCAATGTCGGCCTGATGACTCCGGGTGGTGCTTCCACCGGATCGCGCGGCACGGCCTCGATGTATGGCACGGGCGTTCCGGGGCCGGGACGGTCGTTCTATCTCAGCACCAGCTATTCCTTCTAGACGCACAAAACCCGGCGGCATCGCGCCCAGTGGTGCCGCCGCAACAACACCAACCCGTAACGTGATGAACAGCGCGCTGACATTATTTTCAGCCCGCCAAAACAGAGGACAGGCAATGACAAAGACTCGAATGATGGCCCTGCTGGGCGTTGGGACCGCAGCACTGGTGGCCGGTGCCACGGTTGGCGCGGCCCAGGATGCGTATCAGATCCCCCAGATCACCGTCTATACCGAGACGGGGGAGGCCATCACCACCACCGGGCAGATCTCCCTGAAGCCCGATGTGGTGAAGAAGATGGCGGTGACGCAGCCGTCCACGGCGGAGGTGCTGCAGAATGTGGCGCCGGGCCTGCAGATCCAGCAGGCGGGTCCTGTTTCGCAACTGCCGGTTCTGCGAGGCTTCAATGATGACCGGCTGCGCCAGACCATCAATGGCAACGACATCACTTCGGCCTGTGCCAATCATATGAACCCGCCCTTGTCCTATATCGATCCGAGGACAATCAGCAGCGTTAAGGTATCGCTGCCGGTTTCGGGCGTTTCCTCAGGCGGCGACGCCATTGGCGGCGGCATTGCCATCGTCACCAACAAGCCGAAATTCACCAGTGATGATCCCGGCGTAATCCCCGGCAAGATCGACGCACCGCCGAGCGCATGGTCGGGCAATGTTCATGCCGGTTATCGCTTTAACGGCCATGTGGTGAGTGCTGGCGCGCATGCCGAAATTCACGGCGAAACGGCGAGCCTGAGCTATTCCGGCGACTGGGCCAAGGGCAGCGACTTTAAAGACGGCCATGGTGACAAGGTATTGTCCAATCACTTCGAGACACAGAACCACGAGGTGACGCTGGGCCTGAAGAGTGATCTTGGTGTGACCACGCTGAAGGCGCGTGGGCAATACATGCCTGAACAGGAATACATGAACCAGCGCATGGACATGAATTACAACAAGTCCTTCGGCATCAGCGCGGCCCAGGAGAAGGACACGGACTGGGGCCTCGTCAACGCGCTGGCCTATTACAACTATGTCCGCCACAACATGAACTATCTTCAGGACAAGAAGTATCTGAACAACCCGGCCGGGCGTGACATGCCCATGGATACGGAGGGCCAGGATTTCGGCTACAAGCTGTCGCTCACCCACAGCATGGACGATGGCAGCACCCTCAAGATCGGCAACGAGCTGCACCGCCAGCTGCTGGATGAATGGTGGCCGCCGGTGGTGGGAAAGCCCGGCATGTGTTGCGACACCTATCAGCTTATCAATAACGGTGAGCGCACGCGGCTGGGCACCTTCATCGAATGGGACAAGAAGCTAAGCGAACAATGGTCGGCCCTGGTTGGCGTGCGCAATGACATCGTGTGGATGAACACCGGCGATGTGCAGGGCTACAACGTCAACCCGGCGATGGGCTATGGCGCCGACGCAGCGGCCTTCAACGCCAAGGACCACGACAAGACCGACGTGAACTTCGATGCCACGGCGATGCTGACCTACAAGCCGTCCGATAATTTCACGCTGAACGGCGGCTATGCCCGCAAGACGCGCTCGCCCAATTTCTATGAGCGCTATGTGTGGAGCACGGCCAACACCATGCCCGGCCAGATGTCGAAGAACATGATCGGCTGGTTTGGCGACGGCAACGGCTATATGGGCAACCTCGATGTCGATCCGGAGGTGGCGCACAACTTCTCCATCACCGCTACGCTGAAGGATGCGGCGGATGACGCCTGGAGCCTGTCGGTGTCGCCGTTCTACTCCTATGTGGACGATTACATCGGGGTGAGGTTTGTCAACGATTCCACCGCGGCACCGGCGGGAAGCTTCTCCAACCTGCAATTCGTGAACCATGACGCCGAAATGTATGGTTTCGACGCCTGGGGCCGGGTGCGGCTGGCGAAGGAATCGCCGGTGGGCGAACTGGCCCTGTCGGGTTCACTGTCGGTGGTGCGCGGCAAGAACAAGGACACGGGTGGCAATCTCTATCACATGATGCCCTTTAACGGGCGCGTGGCGCTGGAGCAGAAGGGTGACATCTGGAGCAACACACTGTCGCTGCAGTTTGTGACCGCCAAGACCAAGGTGGACGCCGACCGCAAGGAACTGACCACCGAGGCCTATGCGCTGCTCAACTGGCAGAGCACGTGGAACTATGAACGCTTCCATGTGACGGCTGGCGTCGACAATATTCTCGACAGCTATTACGAGACGCCGCTGGGCGGGCATGAGATCGCGCCGACCTTCCTGGGCGAGGCCAAGGACAATGTGCCGGGGCCGGGGCGCACCATTTATGCGGGTTTCGCGGTCGACTTCTGAACCCGGGCCATGAATGGGGGAGGCGGGGCGCTGGCTCCGCCTCCTTTGCTTTGACAGGGCAGGGGGGTTGTGGCACAGGCGGCCTCCCATGACCGACACGCCGCCCCCCTCTGCCAATGCGCTGCATCATCGCGCCTATGTGTTCTATCTCCTTGCGGTGGGGCTGGCGGGCTTTGCCGTGCAGATCATGTCGGTGTCGGTGGGCTGGCAGATCTATGACATCAGCCGCAACCCGGCCGATCTTGGCCTCGCCGGGCTGGTGCAGTTTCTGCCGCCCTTGTTTCTGGTGCTGCTGACGGGGCTGGCCGCCGACCGGTTCAGCCGCCGCCTCATCATGGCGCTGTGCCTGGCGCTGGAGGCGGCCTGCGCGGCGGCCCTGTTCGTGTTCACTGCCACATCACCCAGCGTGGTGTGGCCCATCTTCGCCATTCTCGCCACACTGGGGGTGGCGCGGGCCTTTCTCAACCCGGCTGCCGATGCGCTGGCCCCCAACCTTTTGCCGCGCGAGGCCATTGCCCATGGCATTTCGCTGTCGTCCATGACCTGGCAGGCAGGCACCATCATGGGGCCGGTGCTGGGCGGCCTGCTCTATGGCGTGTCGGGGCTGGTGGCCTATAGCACGGCGGCGGCGCTGATCGGACTGGCGGCGGTATCAGTGATGCTGATTGGCCCGGTGAAGGGCCGGGAGGGGCGGAAGGAGCCGGCAAGCCTCGAAACGCTGTTTGCCGGGTTCCGCTTCATCCGTTCAGAAAAGATCGTGCTGGGGGCCATATCGCTTGACCTGTTTGCAGTGCTGCTGGGGGGTGCCGTGGCGCTGATGCCGGTCTATGCGCGCGACATTCTGCACGCCGGGCCGCTGGGCCTTGGGCTGCTGCGGGCGGCCCCCGGCATTGGCGCGCTGGTGGTGGCGCTGTGGCTGGCCAAACACGGCATCCGCGACCGGGCGGGCCATGTGCTGTTCGTGTTTGTGGCGCTGTTCGGCCTGTTCACGGTGGTGTTCGGCCTGTCGCGCTGGATACCGCTGTCCATTGCCGCGCTGATGCTGATGGGGGCTTCCGACATGGTGAGTGTCTATGTGCGCGAGACGCTGATGCAGCTGTGGACACCGGACGCGGTGCGCGGCCGGGTGACGGCAGTGAACCGGGTGTTCATCGGCGCATCCAATGAGCTGGGCGAATTCCGCGCCGGTTTTGTGGCGGCGGCCATTGGCGCGGTGGCGGCGGTGGTGCTGGGCGGGCTGGGCACCATGGCCGTGGCGGGTCTGTGGGCGCGCTGGTTTCCGTCATTGCGCGAGGCGCGGCGGCTGGACGGAAGGACCTAGACCAACGGGCGGCGAAACGCCCCTTTCGCGGGGGTCGCATTGGCCTTATCAGAGCGCATGGCTGGAACCGACAAGACTCAGACGCCCGCCACCGGACCCGCCCCCGTGGTGGTGCTGGTGAACCCGCAGCTGGGCGAAAACATCGGCACGGCGGCGCGCGCCATGGCCAATTTCGGCCTGTCGGAACTGCGCATTGTGGAGCCGCGCGACGGCTGGCCCAATGAGCGGGCGGTGTCGGCCTCGTCCGGGGCCGTGTGGATCATCGAGAATGCCAAGGTCTATGCCGATCTGCCGTCGGCGCTTGCCGACATGAATTACGTCATGGCCACCACCGCCCGGCCGCGCGGCATGACCAAGGAGGTGGTGACGCCCGAACAGGCGGGCGACACCATGCGCGCCCGCGTGGGCCGGGGTGAGCGCGTGGCGCTGCTGTTCGGCCGCGAGCGCTGGGGCCTCAACAATGATGAGGTGTCACTGGCCGATGTCATTGTCACCGCCCCGGTGAACCCGGCCTTTGCCTCGCTCAACATGGCGCAGGCGGTGCTGCTCATGGGCTATGAGTGGTTCAAGGTGCAGGCTCACACACTGGGCCAGGAAACGCCGGAGCTTCCGGCGCTGGCGGGGCCGGGGCTGGTGACGCCGGACACACGGCCCGCCAGCAAGGATGAACTGTTCGGCTTCTTCGACCATCTGGAGCGCGAACTGGCAGAGGCCGGCTTCTTCAAGACCGAGGACAAGCGCCCCGGCATGATGCGCAACATCCGCAACCTCTATGCCCGCGCCGCCCTGACCGAGCAGGAGGTGCGCTCGCTCCGCGGCATGGTGGCCTCGCTCACCGGCACCCACATCAAGCGCAAGATGGAAAGGGAGGGGAAGCCGTGAAACCGCGCATCCTGATGTTCGACTCCGGCATGGGCGGGCTGACCGTGGCCCGCGCCGTGCTGCGCCAGATGCCGGAAGCCACGGTCATCTATGCCGCCGACAACGCCGGTTTTCCCTATGGCTCGTGGGCCGAGGACAAGCTGATCCGGCGCATTGTGGAGGTGATGGGTAAGCTCATTGCGGCGGCCGAACCCGATGTGGTGGTGGTGGCCTGCAACACGGCCTCCACCATTGCCCTTGCCGAGCTGCGCAAGACCTATACGGTACCCTTTGTGGGCACGGTGCCCGCCATCAAGCCCGCCGCCGCCCAGACCAGAACCAATGTGATCGGCGTTTTGGCCACGCCCGGCACGGTGAGCCGCGAATATACCCATGCCCTCATTCACACCTATGCCTATCACTGCAAGGTGCTGCTGCATGGGGCGCGGCACATGGCGGAAATGGCCGAACACAAGCTGAAGGGCCATGGCGTGGACCTGGAGGAACTGAAGGCGGAAATGGCGCCGGTGTTCCGCAGCCGGGGCGGCAAGAAAACCGATGTGGTGGTGCTGGGCTGCACCCATTATCCGCTGCTGCTGGAGGAGATGGAGAAGATTGCGCCCTGGCCGGTCACCTTCATTGATCCTGCCCCGGCCATTGCCCGGCGGGTGGCGGACGTGGCCGAGGAAACGGCTCTGAAGCCGGCGCGGGTGGGGGCGCCCGACCATGGCACGGTCATTCTGACCTCGGGGCGGGGATCGGCCTCGGAAACGCTGGAGGCCTATGCCCGCATGGGCTTTCCCCGCTTCATGCTGGTGGACGCGCCGGTTTGACAGGGCGGGGGCACTTCGCTATAGACCCGCCAACCCCCGGGGCCACGCGGCCTTGCGGGGTTTCTGCTTGCCCGTGGGGAAATCACCTGATTTTCCCCTGTCAGCCGCGAGAGCGGCGATGAGGAGGGTGGGTCCAACCGGGCACTCCGTGCGGGGCGCCCAGAGATTATTTGGAGACCGTAAATGACAAAGCGCGCAACCGCGAAATACAAAATTGACCGCCGTATGGGCGAAAACATCTGGGGCCGCCCCAAGAGCCCCGTGAACAAGCGTGAATATGGCCCCGGCCAGCACGGCCAGCGCCGCAAGGGCAAGATGTCGGACTTCGGCACCCAGCTGAAGGCCAAGCAGAAGCTCAAGGGCTATTATGCCAATATTTCCGAGCGCCAGTTCCACAATCTCTATGTGGAAGCCACGCGGCTGACCGGTGACTCCTCCGAGCACCTGATCGGCCTGCTGGAGCGCCGCCTGGACACGGTGGTGTATCGCGCCAAATTTGCCGCCACCATGTTTTCCGCCCGCCAGCTGATCAGCCACGGCCATGTGAAGGTGAACGGCCGCCGCGCCACCATTTCCTCCATTCGCCTGAAGGTGGGCGACACGGTGGAACTGACGGCCAAGGCCAAGGAACTGGCGGTGGTCATCGAGGCCATGAACCTGGCCGAGCGCGACACGCCTGATTATGTGGAAGTGAACCAGGGCGCGGGCTCGGCCCGTCTGGTGCGCATCCCCGGCCTGGCGGATGTGCCGTTCCCGGTGCAGATGCAGCCGAACCTGGTGGTCGAATACTACTCGCGGTAATTTTTTTATCGCGCAGCTTATCGGAAAACCGCTTCACACTTTTCCGGCTGCGCTGTTTATCGCGCAGCTTATCGGAAAACCGCTTCACACTTTTCCGGCTGCGCTCCGGAATTTCAGACGGCCGGGGAAACCCGGCCGTTACTTTTTGACGGCCAAGCGTTCCACGCCGTCGGGCAGGGCAAAGCAGCCGGCCACCGTGGGGGTGAAGGGCAGGGGCCGATAGGCCGCCACCATGCCCTGCTGTTTCAGGCGGCCCACCAGCCCCGGCGTGCTGTCGGTGACGATCCAGACAAAGCCGGTGGCGGTTTGGCGGATGGGGGTGCCGCCGGCGTTGAGCAGGGCGAAGAGCGCATCATCCTGAGCGGTGCCGGGGCGGAACACGGCCAGCATGTCGCCGGATGCCTCGGGCGGCAGGGCGGCGCGGTGCAGCAGAAAGCCCATGGCGGCAAGCCACACCGCGGCCACGCCGGTAGACAGGCCGAGCGCCAGGCGGTGGGCGTGCAGCGCCATGGCCTAGCCCTTGGCAAAGGCGGGGGCGGCGTGCTCCCGGATGGGCAGATGGACCAGAAAGGCGAAGACGCCCAGCACCACGCCCATCCACCACACGGGATCATAGGAACCGGTGGCGTCAAAGATGCGCCCGCCCAGCCAGACGCCAAGGAAGGAACCGATCTGATGGCTGAGGAAGACGAAGCCATAGAGCGTGGCCAGATAGCGGGTGCCGAACATGACGGCGACGAGGCCGATGGTGAAGGGAACGGTGGACAGCCAGAGCAGGCCCAATGCGGAGGTGAAGAGCAGCGTGGTGGTGTTGGTGATGGGGGTGGTGATGAACAGCGTCACCACTACGGAGCGGATGAGGTAGATGAGGCTCAGGGGAATGCGCTTGTTGCCGCGCCCGCCGATGACGCCCGCCGCATAGGAGCCGATGATGTTGAACAGGCCGATGAAGGCGATGGCGAAACCGGCGAATTCCGGGGTGATGCCATGGCCCGCAAGATAGGGCGGCAGGTGGACGGTGACGAAGGCGATCTGGAAGCCGCAGACGAAAAAGCCGAAGACGAGGAGAATATAGGAGCCGTGGCTGAAGGCGCAGGCCAGTGCCTGACGCAGCGTCATGTCGGCTTCATCCGCCGTGGCGTGCACGGCATTGGCGCGCGGGTTCAAAAACGGCAGGGCGAGCGGCAGCATGAGAAGCGACAGGGCCGCCATGACCTTGAGTGCTGTGGCCCAGTCATAGGCGGCGATGAGGGCGCCCGCCACCGGCGCGAAAATGAACTGGCCCATGGAGGAGGCGGCGGTGGCGATACCGAAGGCCCAGCTGCGCCGCTCCGGCCCGACCAAACGGCCCAGTGCGGCCATGACAATGCCGAAGGAGGACATGGCAATGCCCACGCCGGTGAGCAGGCCGCCGCCGACATGAAACAGCATGGGCGTGGGGGCGATGGCCATGGTGAACACGCCAGCGGCGTAAAACAATGCGCCGCCGATCATCACCCGGGCGGCGCCGAAGCGGTCGGCCAGGGCGCCCGCCACCGGGGTGGCCAGACCCCAGATGAGGTTTTGCAGCGCCATGGCGAGGGAGAAGATTTCGCGCGGCCACTGATGGGCCTCGCTGATGGGCTTGGTGAACAGGCCGAAGGTGGAGCGCACGCCGAAATTCACCATGGCCAGCAGGCAGCCGGACATAATGACGATGGCGGCGGCGTAATACCACGGGGCGGGGCGGGGGGCGGTCTGGTCCATGGCCGGAGATTATCGGTAACCGGGGCGGTTTCGCCAGCCTGAAAGCGTCAGCCCCGGCGGTATTTGTCCCATTGAGACAGAGCCACCCCGCCCAGCACGATGGCCGCGGCGAGCACCATGCGCAGGCTCACCGTTTCACCCAGAATGACAACACCCGCCGCAATGGCCATGAGCGGCAGGAGATAGAGGGTGGCGCCCACGGTGGAAGGTGGCAGGCGGGCGGCAGCATAATTCCAGGCCGAGACGCTGACCACCGTGCCCAGCACCGAGAGATAGAACAGCTCAAACAGGTTGCGCGGGGTGAGGGCGAGCAGGGTGGGAAGGGTATGCGCCGACAGAAACGGCAGGGCCGGCAGCACCGACAGCAGCGAGGCGGCGGCCATGTATTTGATGGCGCCGTATTTGCGGATGAGGTCGCGGCCCGCCACCACATAGAGCGACCAGGCGGCAGCAGCAGCAAAGATCATCAGGCCGCCGGAGAGAACGCCATGGGGCGCAGCGGCCGAGGCCCCGCCGCCGGTGAACAGCAGCACGGTGCCGGCGAAGGACAGCGCCAGGCCGATGAGGGTGGCGGGGGTGAGGCGCTCGTGGCCGGCAATGCCGGACATGACGGCGATGAGGAGCGGCGAGGTGGCCATGATGATGCTGCCCTGTCCCGCGGGCATGCTGGCATAGCCGTAAATGGAGCCGAGGTAATAGCCGAAGGAACCGATGATGCTGGTGAAGGCCAGGCGCGGCCAATCCTCGCGGTCAAAGTGGAAGCCGCCGAAGCGAGCCAAAAGCGGCAGCGAAATCAGCGCCACCAGCAGGGTGCGGATGGCCACCGCCTCGGCCGGGCCCAGCGCCAGACCCAGCGAGCGGATGAACACCGGTGCAGCCCCCCAGATGAGGGTGGTCATGGCGAGCAGGCCATAGGCGGAAAGGCGGCTGGCAGGGGCGGTCGGCGGGGTCATGGGCTGTGCCGTGCCCGAAGCGCGGGCCATGGTCAATGGCCAGCGCGGCCCCTGCCTTGGGATCAGACGTGGGGGATCAGGCGTGGATGGCGGAAAACAAGCGCGCTGGATGTTGCGGGCGCGGGGCTGGTGGACTAGGGGGGAGTGACAGATCACGCCAGAGAGGATTCCATGTTCAAGCGCAGCCTCGCCGATGTTGAAAAGACGCCGTTCTTCGTGGATTGGGGCAATGGCACCAGCCACCGCCTGCTGACCCAGGCGGATAATATGGGCTTCACCGTGTGCCACACGGTGGTGCGCAGGGGCACGGAATGCATCCTTGAATACCGCAACCACCTGGAGGCCTGTTACTGCATCGGCGGTTCGGGCGAGGTGGAGGACATGAACGGCATGGTCTATCCCATCAGCGTGGGCGACATCTATGTGCTGGACCAGCATGACAAGCACTATCTGCGCGGCGGCAAGACGGAAGATCTCATTCTGGTGAGCGTCTTCAATCCGCCGCTCAAGGGCACGGAAGTGCACAATGTGAAGGACAAGGGCGGCTCGGCCTATTAAGGCGGGCGGCGCAAGAAAATAGGGCGGGGGAGACCCCGCCCTTTATGTTTCATCCGTGAACGGACGGATCAGATGATCTTCTTGTCGGCGAGCAGCTGCTTCAATTCCCCGGACTGGAACATTTCCATCATGATGTCGGCGCCGCCGACAAACTCGCCCTTGACGTAGAGCTGCGGAATGGTGGGCCAGTTGGTGTAGTCCTTGATGCCCTGGCGCAGGCTGTCATTGGCCAGCACGTCGATGTCGCGGAAGGGGGCGCCAAGGTGCTGCAGGATCTGGGCCGAGCGCCCGGAGAAGCCGCACATGGGATGTTCGGCGGTGCCCTTCATGAACAGCACCACGTCGTTGGACTTCACTTCCTTGTCGATCCAGTCATGCATGGGGGAGGACATGTTGATACCTTCGATGGTTGATTGATCTCAGTTTTCGGGGACGGCGGTTTGCAGCGCAAGGGCGTGGAGCGCGCCGCCCATATCACCTTTCAGTGAGGCATAGACCATCTGGTGCTGCTGCACCCGGCTTTTGCCGCGGAAGGCCTCGGACACAACGCGGGCGGCGAAGTGGTTGTTGTCGCCCGCCAGATCGCGGATCTCCACCACGGCATCGGGGAAGGCGGCGCGGATGCGGCGTTCGATTTCGTCGGCGCTCATGGCCATGGTTCAGATGCTCCCTCGGGCGCTCACAGTTCCTTGGCCATGAAGGCGGGGAACCAGCCCTCATGGGCCTGGCGCAACGCCTTCAGAGATAGGGTGAGGCGGCCCATCTTCAAGGAGGGGGTGGCGGTGACTTCGCCGATGACGCGGGCCGGAACCCCGGCCTTCTTGGCCGCTGCCAGAACGGCGCGGGCGTTCCTGGCCGTCACCACATAGCGGGCCTGATCCTCGCCGAAGAGTTCGGCGGGGGTGAGCCGGTCGAGCGTCACGCCAAGGTTTGCGGCAAGCGCCATTTCGATCAGGGCGGTCACCAGGCCGCCGTCGGAAATGTCATGCACGGCAGAGACTTGCGCGGTTTTGATGAGAGATCGAATCAGG
Organism: uncultured Alphaproteobacteria bacterium; assembly: GCA_937873445.1. Classification (GTDB taxonomy): domain Bacteria; phylum Pseudomonadota; class Alphaproteobacteria; order Rhizobiales; family Aestuariivirgaceae; genus Aestuariivirga. The sequence continues at coordinate 46,402 of CALMWF010000035.1, read as the reverse complement.
TCGCCTGCGGCCTTTTCACGGGCCAGATCGATCGGCGGCGGGGCGCCTTCCTCGCGGCCATGGACAATGGCGAGGTAGAGCGATTGGCCAAGGTGGCCGCCCGGCCCGCCCACTTCGATCACCTTCTGGCCGGCCTTCTTGAAGGCCAGCGTGGCCATGGTGGAAAGGTCGCGCAGCAGGCCCACGCCGCCGATGGTGGGGGTGGGCAGAATGGCCTGGCCGTTGGTTTCGTTGTAGAGCGAGACATTGCCCGACACGACGGGGAAGTTCAGCGCCCGGCAGGCCTCGCCGATGCCCTTGATGGCGAAGACGAGCTGACCCATGATTTCCGGGCGTTCCGGGTTGCCGAAGTTGAGATTGTCGGTGACGGCCAGCGGCTCGGCGCCCACGGCGGTGAGGTTGCGCCAGCACTCGGCCACCGCCTGCTTGCCGCCCTCAAAGGGGTCGGCCTCGACATAGCGGGGGGTGACGTCCGACGACACGGCAATGGCCTTCTTCTTGCCGATGCGCACCACGCCCGCGTCGCCGCCCGGCACCTGGGCCGAGTTGGACTGGATCAGCGTGTCATATTGCTCCCACACCCAGCGCCGCGAGCACAGGGCGGGCGAGGCCATCATGTCGAGAATGGCGGTCTTGAGGTCGACCGGTGCGGGCACATGCTGTGCCGCCAGCACGGGCTGCCGCTTCGGTTCCACCCAGGGCCGGTCATATTCGGGGGCTTCATCGCCCAATTGCTTGATGGGCAGGTCGGCCTTCACCTCGCCCTCGTGCTTGATGATGAAGCGCAGCGAATTGGTGGTCTCGCCGACGATGGCGAAGTCCAGACCCCACTTCTTGAAGATGGCTTCGGCTTCCTTTTCCTTCTCCGGCCTCAGCACCATGAGCATGCGCTCCTGGCTTTCGGAGAGCATCATCTCATAGGCGGTCATGCGCTCTTCGCGGCAGGGCACGCGGTCAAGGTCAAGGTCGATGCCGAGGTCGCCCTTGGCGCCCATTTCAACGGCTGAACAGGTGAGGCCCGCCGCCCCCATGTCCTGAATGGCGATGACCGCGCCGGAGGCCATGAGTTCAAGGCAGGCTTCGAGCAGGCACTTCTCGGTGAAGGGGTCACCCACCTGCACGGTGGGGCGCTTTTCCTCGGCCTTGTCGTCAAATTCGGCGGAGGCCATGGTGGCGCCGTGAATGCCGTCGCGGCCCGTCTTGGCGCCCAGATAAACCACCGGCAGGCCCACGCCCTTGGCCTTGGAATAGAAAATGCTGTCGGCATCGGCCAGGCCCACGGCCATGGCGTTGACGAGAATGTTGCCGTTGTAGCGGGCGTGGAAATTCACCTCGCCACCGAGGGTGGGCACACCGAAGGAATTGCCATAGCCGCCGACCCCGGCCACCACGCCGGAGACGAGATGGCGGGTCTTGGGGTGGGACGGATCGCCGAAGCGCAGCGCATTCAGCGCCGCAATGGGGCGGGCTCCCATGGTGAAGACATCGCGCAGAATGCCGCCGACGCCGGTGGCCGAACCCTGATAGGGTTCGATGAAGGAGGGGTGGTTGTGGCTTTCCATCTTGAAGACGATGGCCTGACCGTCGCCGATGTCGACCACGCCGGCATTTTCGCCCGGCCCCTGAATGACGCGCTTGCCCGTGGTGGGCAGGGTCTTCAGCCATTTCTTCGAGGATTTGTAGGAACAGTGCTCGTTCCACATGGCGGAAACGATGCCCAGTTCGGTGATGGTGGGCTCGCGGCCGAGAAGGTCGAGGAAGTGCTGATATTCCTCGGGCTTCAGGCCATGCTGGGCGACCAGTTCCGGGGTGATCCTGACGTCATTGGGGATGCGCATGACGCCAGCCTTTAGAATTCTTTCCGGCAAATCTCAACGCTGGATTTGCCGGAAAGAACAGGTGTTTTGCATGCGCCGGATCAGGCCTTGTGGGTGGCGATCCACTGGCCGAAGGCGGCCATGACCTGGCTGAGGAAGTCCTTCGTCTCCGGTTTGGCGAGGTTGCCCTTATCATCAAACAGGGTGGTGGAATTGGCGATGTAGGCTTCCGGCTGGGCCATGGTGGGCATGTTGAGGAAGACCAGCGACTGGCGCAGGTGATGATTGGCACCAAAGCCCGACAGGGCGCCCATGGACTGGCTGATGACGGCGGCGGGCTTGCCGTTCCAGCTTGACTTGCCATAGGGCCGGGAGCCCCAGTCGATGGCGTTCTTCAGCACGCCCGGCACCGAGCGGTTATATTCCGGCGTGGCGAAGAGCACGGCGTCGGCCCCCTCGATGGCCTTCTTGAAGGCCTTGACCGGGGCCGGCATGTCACCTTCCAGATCGGCATTGAAATGGGGCAGATCGCCAATTTCCACCACCTTCAGGGTCATGCCCTTGGGGGCGAGGGGGGCGAGGGCGTGGACGAGCTTGCGGGTGACAGAGTCCTTGCGCAGGCTGCCGATGAGGACGGCGACGTTCAGGGTCATGGCTTCTCCTATTTGTATTATAGTGCGTTACATATAAAGCCCCAGCATTGGCTGTGCAAGGCTGTTGGCCGGTTCAATGTGTGTTGGCGGAAACGGTTCCCGCCGCGGTGAGCAGAATTTCAGGCGGCCAGAAGGCTCTCAAACAGCGGCAGGCAGTCCAGCTTGCCGTGCAGCGGTTCGATCATGTTTTCCGGGTGGGGCATCATGCCGATGACGTTGCCCGCCCCGTTTACAATGCCGGCAATGTCGTTCATGGCGCCGTTGGGGTTGGTGCCCTGGGCATAGCGGAACACCACCCGGCCTTCCGCCTCCAGCGCCTTCAGCGTGTCGGCATCGCAGATGTAGTTGCCTTCGCCGTGGGCCACCGGGCAGGAGACGATCTGGCCCCGCTTCATCCGGTTGGTGAAAAATGTCCGGTTGTTCTCAACCTTGAGCTTCACCTCGCGGCAGACGAAGTGGAGCGAGGCGTTGCGCACCAGCGCGCCCGGCAGAAGGCCCGCTTCAGTGATGATCTGGAAGCCGTTGCACACGCCCAGAACCTTGAGTCCGTTCAGGGCCTTGGCGCGGATTGCTGCCATGATGGGTGAGCGCGCTGCAATGGCCCCGCAGCGCAGATAGTCGCCATAGGAAAAGCCGCCCGGCACCACCACCAGATCAAGCCCCCCGGGCAGTTCGGTTTCGGTGTGCCACAGGTTCACGGGGGCCTTGCCGGTCACCAGCTTCAGCGCCCGCATCATGTCGGTTTCGCGGTTGATTCCGGGGAAGGTGACGACGGCGGTCTTCATGGGCGGGACTCCTGAGGCCGCTATAGCCGAGCAGGGGGAGGTTTGGAATAGTGTTCCGCGCCCTGTGGAGGGATCAGTCGGTGTTGGTCTCGCCCGCCGCGTCCGAGCGGTTGGGGTAGTTGTAGGAGGTGTAGCGGATGACGAAGACCGCGCCCGCCATGATCAGGGTGGCAGCCGACAGATAGATCACCCCCATGTCCGGCTCCACATCATGCTGGACGAAGCCGATGAGGTGGCGGGTCAGCGCCGTGATGCCGACATAGACGAGGAAGCGCACCGGCATGTGGTTGGTCTTGAAATAGATGCCGACCATGGAGCCGATTTCCAGATAGATGAAGAGCAGCAGCAGATCCTCGATGGAGGCATGGCCCGCCTCGACCATTTTCAGGAAGGCCAGAAGGGCCGCCCAGACGGTGGCACCGCCGATGGCAAACAGACCAAGGAAATGGAAGGCTTCGGTGAGCAGGTGGCCAATGGGATCGGCAAGGGCGCGCAGCCGCGAGGTGGCCGCAATGACGTTAACAGTCCTGAGATTCATGGCCGGCCCCTGATTGCTGCCGGAAACGCCCGCACCCCACGCGCAGGCCACACTGGCACGGTGGCCCGGTGCCGCAAACTGACAATTATTCAGGCGGGTATTCAGGCGGGGACGTTCAGGCGAGGCGGCGGATCAGGCCAGTTCGATGTCGTAGTTTTCGATCACCGTGTTGGCGATGAGTTTTTCGCACATGGCCCGAACCTGCTCGCGGGCGCGGACGGGATCGGTTTCCTTCAGATCGATCTCGAAGTACTTGCCCTGGCGGACATGGTCCACGCCGGAAAAGCCGAGGGAGCCGAGCGCCCCCTCAATGGCCTTGCCCTGCGGGTCGAGCACGCCGTTCTTGAGTGTGACCTTGATCTTGGCTTTCATCATGCTCACCAATCAATCGGATTTCACCAGGGTGGGGCGGCTGCGCTCGGGCTTTTCCTCGGGCATGATGCCAAGGCGGCGGGCCACTTCCTGATAGGCTTCAACAAGGCCGCCCATGTCGCGGCGGAACCGGTCCTTGTCCATCTTGTCGTTGGTCTTGGTGTCCCACAGCCGGCAGGAATCGGGGCTGATCTCGTCGGCCAGCACCACGCGCATCATGTCGCCGTCAAACAGCCTGCCGAACTCGATCTTGAAGTCGACCAGACGGATGCCGATGCCGAGGAACAGGCCGGTGAGGAAATCATTGATGCGGATCGACATGTGCATGATGTCGTCGATTTCCTGAGGCGAGGCCCAGCCGAAGGCGGTGATGTGTTCCTCGGACACCATGGGATCGCCGAGGGCGTCGTTCTTGTAGCAGAATTCGATGATGGAGCGGGGCAGGGCCTGACCCTCCTCCAGCCCCAGCCGCTTGGCCAGCGAGCCCGCGGCCACATTGCGCACGATCACCTCAAGCGGGATGATCTCGACCGAGCGCACCAGCTGCTCGCGCATGTTGAGGCTGCGGATGAAATGGGTGGGCAGGCCCAGCTCGTTCAGCTTGGTGAAAATGAATTCGGAGATGCGCTGGTTCAGCACGCCCTTGCCGTCGATCACCGCCTTCTTCTGGGCATTGAAGGCGGTGGCGTCGTCCTTGTAGTGGACCACGATGGTGCCCGGCTCCGGCCCTTCGTAAAGGATCTTGGCCTTGCCCTCATAGATGCGGGTGCGGCGGTTGTTCATGGTGAAACGCCTCATGGCAAGGGGGGCTTTCCGACTGGGCCGGATCACGCCACCCGGTTCAAAATCATGGGATGGGGGGCTGGCCCCCGCTGTCAGGCGGGTCTTACAGGATGGGACTTTCTGGCACAATCACTTTGGCGGGAGTTTTCCCAACCCTGGTTGCGGGCCGGGCGTTTCGGGCTGGCGGCGGGCGGGGCAGCGGCGAAAGGACGGGTTGATTTGGCCTGCGGCGCCCGCTATTTCCCAGACTCACCGAATTTGACGGAGTGCTGCCCCATGACCACCTTCGACAAGCGCCAGGAAGGCTTTGAAAAGAAGTTCGCCCATGACGAGGAATTGCGCTTCAAGGCCACGGCGCGGCGCAACAAGCTGCTTGGCCTGTGGGCGGCGGAGAAGATGGGCCTTACCGGCGCAGAGGCCGACGCCTATGCCAAGGAAGTGGTGGCGGCCGACTTCGAGGAAGCGGGCGACGAGGATGTGTTCCGCAAGATCCGCGCCGATTTTGACGCCAGGAAGGTGGCCCAGTCCGACCATCAGATCCGCCGCACCATGGAGGAGTTGCTGCTCACGGCCATGGAGCAGGTGAGCAAGGAAGGATAAGGCCATGGGCCCAGCCCCCGGCTTTGGCATCAGGGACCGGCTCAGGGAGTCCGGTCCCTTTCTGTTTTCGTGGGCGAGCCTGCCCGGTGCGGCGCTGGCCGCGCAACTGGCGCGGCTGCCCTTTGAGGGGGTGGCGCTCGACCTGCAGCATGGCCTCATCGGCTTTGCCGAAGCGGCGGCCATGGCCCAGGCGGTGACGGCGCTGGCCCGGCCGCTCATTGTGCGCACGCTGGCCAATGATCCCGGCCTCATCGGCCAGGCGCTGGACATTGGCGCCTCGGTGGTGATTGCGCCCCTCATCAACAGTGCCGCCGAGGCGGAACGGCTGGTGATGGCGGCCAAATATCCGCCGCGCGGGGTGCGCAGCTGGGGCGGCCTTGCGGCGGTGCAGGCGGCGGGCCTGTCGGCGGCGGATTATCTGGCCCAGGCCAATGACGTGACCATGGTGTTCGCCATGATTGAAACCCGGCTGGCGCTGTCGCGGGTTCGGGAAATTGCCGCCGTGCCGGGGCTGGACGGATTGTTCGTGGGGCCGAATGACCTGTCCATCGCGCTGTCGGGCGGCGAGGAGATTGCCACCACGGGGCCGGAAACCCTGGCGGCCATGAAGGAGATTGCCAGCGCGGCGCGCCAGCGCGGGCTGGTGGCGGGGGCCTTTGCCGGCCGGGCCAGTTCCATTCCGGCCTATGAGCGGATGGGCTATCGCTTTCTGGCGGCGGCCACCGATGTGGAACTGCTGCGTCAGGGGGCGGCGGCGGTTCTGGAAGGCTGAAGGCGGGCGCTGCGCTGCCTGTTTCGGGCGGCGCGGCCCTGTGCTAAAGCGGCGGACCTGTTGCTGGAGGACGCCCCATGGACACCCGCCACGATTTTCATCTGACCCCGGCGCACGAGGCCGTTCTCGACCGGCTGGTGGAACTGGCCCATGCGGCAGGTCCGCTGTCGGCCCAGACCGACAAGTATTTCACCAACACCAGCCGCATTGTGGCGGCCCATGGCGATGCCGAGGTGACCTTCGCGGTGTTCATGCGGCGGCGCGTGGTGGCCGCCCTGGAACCGGCCATCCGCATGGCCCGCGCCCTGGTGCCCAAGGTCAAGATCCGCCGTCTGGTGGCCGAGGGCGAGGTGGTGCCGTCCGAGCGCAAGCTCATGGAAATCACCGGCTCCATGAAGGATCTGTCGGAAGTCGAAACCCTGATGCTGCAGAAGATCGGCTTTCCCTGCGTGGCCGCCAACAACGCCTATGAAATGTGCCGGGCCATTCCCGATGCCGGGTTCATGGACATGCATGCGCGCCACGCCTCGGGGGCGGAGATGAACATTCTTGCCTCCTATGGCGCGGCCGTGGGCAGCGCCATGGCCCGCCGCTCCAACCCCAAGGTGAAGGGCTTCATCGGCTCATCGCAGGACCTGACGGCGCCCTTCTTCGGTGCCACCCAGGGCATGGGCACCATGCCGCATGCGCTGGTGGGCTACACCGGCGGCGACGTGCTGGAGGCGCTGAAGCTCTTTGCCCAGACGCTGCCCGAGGCCAAGGCGCTCTATGCGCTGGTGGACTACACGGGTGAAGAAATCAGCGACGCGCTGCGCTGCGCGCGCTGGTTCTATGACGAGGCCAGACTGAACAAGAAGGGCCATGTCTTCGGGGTGCGCATGGACACCCATGGCGGCCGTTTCGCCGAGGGGCTGGATTACGAAAAATCCGTGGATACGGTGGGTGAGTGGCTCGATGTGTCGGGCGAATACAACATCGTGGAACAGGTGCTGGGCGGCCGGGCCTTCCAGCTCGACCCCTCCAACATCCTGGTCGACAAGGTGCGCCGCATCCTGTTCGGTAAGGGGGTGTCGGTGGCGGCCATCATCCATGCCCGGCTGGCGCTGGACCGGGCCGGTTTCAAGGACGCCCAGATTGTCGGCTCCTCCGGCTTTGATCCGCAGAAGTGCCAGATCATGGGCGCGGCCAAGGCACCGCTGGACATGGTCGGCACGGGCTCGTTCCTGCCCGCCACCTTCAGCGAAACCTATGCCACCGCCGACATCATTGCCTATGACGGGGTGCGGCGGGTCAAGGTGGGGCGCGAATTCCTGTTCGATTGATTTTTGCCGGTTTCACAATATTAAGGCTTGTGCTGCTATGGGCAGGCAGCGGAGGGGGCATCTCTGCTGGGAGGAACGATGAAACTGAGAGCGCTTGTGTTTGGGGCCATGGCGGCCCTGCTGGTGGCGACGGCACCCGCCGAAGCGGCAAAACGCCGGTCTTACCGGGCCCCGCCGGTGCCCAAGGTGGTCAATATCAGCATTGATATCTCGTCGCAGTCGATGATGGTGACGGTGCATGGCTTCCCCTATGCCTATTGGAAGGTGTCGACGGCCCGTGACGGCTACTGGACGCCGCGCGGCCGCTACCGGGTGCAGCGCATGGCCAAGGTCTATTATTCACGAAAATATGACGATGCCCCCATGCCCAACTCGATCTTTTTCAAGGGCGGTTATGCCATTCACGGCTCCGGCCATGTGCGGGCGCTGGGGCGGCCTGCCTCGCATGGCTGTGTGCGGCTTCACCCCAACAATGCCGCCCGGCTTTATGCGCTGGTGAAGGAATATGGGGCGTCCGCCACGGGCATCACCATCAAGGAGTGAGGCGGTACGGCCACCGCCGCACCCCTGCTGCTATCCCAGGTCAATGACGACGATTTCCGGCGGCATGCCGATGCGCACGGGCAGGATGGAACAGCCCAGCCCGCCGGAGACGATGAGATGGCGGTTGTCGCCTTCGATATGGCCATAGGCAAAGCGGTTGCCGAAGGATGAGGGCACCACCGGCGACCAGCCGAACAGCCTGACCTGGCCGCCATGGGTGTGACCGGACAGGGTGAGGCACACCCGCTCCGGCACGTTGACGAACTGGTCCGGCTCATGGGCCATGAGAATGACCGGCGCGTCATCCGTCACCTGGGCCAGGGTGGCGGGCAGGTCGGCGCGTGACTCAAAGGTGCGGGCAATGGCCACCATGCTGTCGGTTCCCGCCAGCCAGAAGGGCAGGCCATTCTTCTCCAGCCGTTCGGCGCGGTTGACCAGAACCGGAATGCCGGCCCCTTCCAGGGCGCGTTGCGCCTCCACCGGGCCTTGGCCGGTCTGCTGGGCGGTGGCGTCCTCCCACCAGTCATGGTTGCCGATGATGGCGCGCACGCCGAGCGGTGCGGCCAGCGCCGCCGCCGCCTGGGCCATGTCGGACATGGCAACCTTGTGGCTGCGGAACGGGTGGCCGCTGAGATAGTCGCCGAGCAGCAGGATCATGTCGCCGTCCAGCGCATTGGCGCGGTTGATGATGGCGCGCCAGCGCGGCAGCGGCATGAGCGGGTGGGTGAGGTGCGGATCGGCCAGCACAACGAGCCGCAGCTTCAGACCATCAGTCCAGCGCGGCGGGGTGAGCGCATAGCGGGTGATGTTGAGGCGGAGCAGCGGCTCAAACAGCACAGCATAGGAGGTGAGAGCAGCGCCCGAGGCCAGCAGCCCGCCGAGAAACCGGAAGAAGCCGCGCCGGTTCATGGGCTAGCTGGGGCGACGGGGGCCGGTGGGTCAGCCCGGCTCATGGGGCCGCCCACGGCCTGCCAGGCCCGGATGGTGTCATTGGGGGCCACCAGCATGATGACATTGAGGGCGAGGTTGTCGCGGATCATGAGGCCGGTGAAAAGCTCCATGGCGATGGCCAGCCCGGCGGTGAGCTTCCAGGGAATGCGGTGGGCGATGAAGAAGCCCACCACCATGGCCGCCACATCGGACAGGGAGTTGATGACGCTGTCGCCGTAATAATCGAGGGAGATGGTGGCTTCGCGGTAGCGGTTGATGATGAAGTCGGAGTTTTCAAAAATCTCCCAGGCGCCCTCGATGGCGATGGCGGCGATGAGGCGGAACGCCAATGGCCACTTGCGCCCCAGCCAGAAAAACAGCCCATAGAACAGAAAGCCGTGGATGATGTGGGAGGGCGTGTACCAGTCGCTCAGGTGCTGGGAATTTTCCGAACTCATGACCACACCGTGCCACAGTTTCACGGTGCCGCATTTGCATATGGGTTCGCGCCCCATGGCCAGCAGAATGGCGGCGATGACGATGAACTGCAGCACTGGCACAAGCCAGAGAAGGCGTGATTTTGCTGGCGTTTGCGGCGTCATCGCTTCAGGCTAAGATGATTCCGCAGCAACCAACAGGGTTTTTGAGCAGCGGCATGGAAACAGCGGCACAACAGGCAATGGCATGGGCGCAGGCGGGCAGGCCCTGCGCGCTGGCCACGGTCATTGAAACCTGGGGCTCGGCGCCGCAGCCGGTGGGCAGCCAACTGGCGGTGGACCACGAGGGGAATTTTGCCGGGTCGGTGTCCGGCGGCTGTGTCGAGGGGGCGGTCATCACCGAAGCGCAGGAGGTGATGGCGTCGGGGGCGGCCAGGGTTGTGGACTTCGGCGTGGCCGATGAGACCGCCTGGAAGGTGGGGCTGGCCTGCGGCGGGCGCATTCGCATTCTGGTGGAGAAGGTGACGGCGGAGCGGCTGGCGCTGCTGGCGGCGGTGGAACAGGCCGTGGCGGCGCGGCGGGCGGTGGCGGTGGCAACCGATCTGGCCAGCGGCACAACGCGGCTGGTGCCGGAGCAGGGGGCGGACGCTGAGGTGGGGGCCGCCCTGCGCGCCGGCCGGTCGCGGTTGGTGGAACAGCAGTTCATTGCGGTTCATGTGCCGCAGCCCCGGCTCATCATCACCGGGGCGGTGCATATTGCCCAGCATCTGGCGGGGCTGGCGCGGGGCGTGGGTTTTGCCGTGGCGGTCATTGACCCGCGCGGGGCCTTTGCCACAGTGGCGCGCTTTCCTGCCGATGCGCTGCATGAGGGCTGGCCGGAAGAGGTGCTGCCGCAGCTTGGTCTTGATGCTTGCACGGCCCTGGCGGCGCTGACCCATGATCCGAAGATTGATGATCCGGCGCTGATGGCGGCACTGGCCAGCGAGGCGTTTTACATCGGCGCGCTGGGGTCGCGCCGCACCCATGGCCAGCGCCTGGCCCGGCTTTCGTCGCGCGGTGTGGATGAGGCGGCGCTGGCGCGCATCCGGGCGCCCATCGGCCTGGCCATCGGGGCCGAGGGGGCGGCGGAAATCGCTCTGGCCATCATGGCGGAAATCATTGCCGCCCTGCGCCGGGCGACGCCATGAAGTTTGGTCTGATCCCGGTGGCCGAGGCGGTTGGCGCGGTGCTGGCCCATGGCGCGGGGGCCCTGCGCAAGGGGCGGCTGCTCACGCCTGATGATGTGGCGGGGCTGGCGGCGGCGGGCATTCATGAGGTCATGGCGGCGCGGCTGGCGCCAGGCGATGTGGACGAGAACAGGGCGGCGGCCCGGATTGCCGCGAGGCTTGCCGGTGAGGGTGTCGCGGCCTCGCCCGCGGCCACCGGACGGGCCAATCTGGTGGCCACGCGTGCCGGCCTGCTGGTGCTGGACGGGGCGGCCCTGGCCGCCGTCAACGGCGTTGATGAGGCGGTGACACTGGCCACGCTCCTGCCGCTTCGGCGCGTTCAGCCGGGCGATCTGGTGGCCACGGTGAAAATCATTCCCTTTGCGGTGAGCGAAGGTGCGGTGGCGCGGGCCGAGGCAGCGGCCCGGCCGCTGCGGGTGGCGCCCTTCAGCCGCCGAAAGGTCGGACTCATCATCACGGAAACAGGCCGGGGCAAGGCGGGGCTTGCAGCCAAGGCGGAGGCCGCCACGCGGGCCAGGGTGGAGGCGCTGGGCGGCCATCTGGCCAGCGTGCGGCGGGTGGCCCACGCCGCACAGGCCATTGCGGCGGCGCTAGCGGAAATGGCCGATCACGCGCTTCTTCTGGTGGCGGGCGAAACGGCCACTGGCGACCGGGGCGATGTGGTGCCACAGGGGATTGTCGCGGCGGGCGGCCGCATCAGCCGCTTTGGCATGCCGGTCGATCCGGGCAATCTGCTGCTGCTCGCCAGCCTGCGCGACACACCGGTTATCGGCCTGCCCAGTTGTGCGCGCGCACTGAAACGCAACGGCTTTGACCTGGTGCTGGAGCCGGTCATGGCGGGGCTTGCGGTGGGGCCCAATGATCTCGCGGGCATGGGGGTGGGGGGGCTTCTGGCGGAAATTGCCTCGCGGCCCAGCCCGCGCGCCCTGCGGATGCGGCCGCGCCATGCCGGGGTGGCCGGGGTCATTCTGGCGGCGGGCCTGTCGCGGCGCATGGGGCGGACGAAACTGCTGGAGCCGGTGGCGGGCGCGCCGCTCATCCGCCGGGTGGCGGAAAGGCTGCTGGCGCTGGGCCTGGCCGAGGTGCTGGTGGTGACCGGCCACGATGCCGAGGGGGTGGGGGCGGCGCTGGCGGGCCTTCCGGTCAGGCTCATCCATAACGCCGACTATGCCCAGGGGCTTTCCACCTCGCTCAGGGCGGGCATTGGCGCTTTGGGGGCGGAGGTGAAGGCAGCCCTGGTGGCGCTGGGCGACATGCCGCATGTGGCCGAGGACGACATGACCGCCCTGCTGCAGGCCGGGGGCGGCAAGCGGGTGGCGGTGCCGGTGCGGGCCGGGCGGCGCGGCAATCCGGTGCTGTGGCCGCGTGCGCATTTTCCGGCGCTGATGGCGTTCGCCGGCGATCAGGGGGCAAGGAGCCTCCTTGCCGGGCTTGACGATGTGGTGGAGGTGGCGGCCGGGGATGACGGCATTTTCACCGACATCGACACGCCGGATGACCTCACATCAATCCGAGGTTCCGGAAACTGACATGGCCCTTGCGGGCAATGATGATGTGGTCATGGACCATGACCCCCAGTTTTTCACCCGCCACCATGATCTTCTTGGTCATGTCGATGTCGGCCATGGAGGGGGTGGGGTCACCGGAGGGGTGGTTGTGTACCAGAATGATGGCTGAAGCCGCCAGCTCCAGCGCCCGCTTGATGACCTCGCGGGTATAGACGGGGGTGTGGTCCACCGTGCCCTGCTGCTGCACCTCATCGGTGATGAGCTGGTTCTTCTTGTCGAGGAACAGAATGCGGAACTGCTCGCGTTCGGCGAAGGCCATGGCGGCGTGGCAATAATCGATGATGGCGGTCCAGCTGGCGAGCAGCGGCCGGTTCACCACCTCGCCCTTGGCAAGGCGCAGCGCCGCAGCGCGGATGAGCGCCAGTTCGGTGGCCACGGCCTGGCCCGCGCCCTTCACCTCCATGATGCGTTCGGCCGGTGCGCTCACCACCTCGGCAAAGCTGCCGAAGCGGGCGATGAGCGCCTTGGCCAGCGGCTTGGTGTCAGCGCGGGGAATGGCGCGGAACAGCACCAGTTCCAGAAGTTCATAGTCTGGCAGGGCATTGGCCCCGCCATCGCGGAAGCGCTGCTTCAGGCGTTCGCGGTGGCCGCTGTGGCCGGGCAGCGCCACGGGCGCTTCGGCAAAACCGCTGGCCGCTTTCCTGCCCATGCGCTGCCGCTCCGGTCAGATTTTATAGGGCGGCTGGTGCAGCCCGCCGGGAGAGAGGGTGAAGATCTCGCAGCCGGTTTCGGTGACAGCGAGGGAATGCTCGAACTGGGCCGACAGCGAGCGGTCGCGGGTCACGGCGGTCCAGCCATCGGCCAGCACCTTCACATGCGGTTTGCCGAGATTGATCATCGGTTCAATGGTGAAGAACATGCCGGGCTTCAGCACGGCGCCATCCCCGGGCTTGCCATAGTGCAGCACATTCGGGTTGTCGTGGAAGACGCGGCCCAGGCCGTGGCCGCAGAAGTCGCGCACCACCGAGCAGCGCTCGGCTTCAGCAAAGGACTGGATGGCGTGGCCGATGTCGCCCAGCGTGGCGCCGGGCTTGACTGCGGCAATGCCGCGCATCAGGCTTTCATAGGTCACTTCCACCAGACGCGCTGCGGCGCGCGCCACGCTGCCGATATTATACATGCGGCTGGTGTCGCCATACCAGCCATCAGCGATAAGGGTGATGTCGACGTTGACAATGTCGCCGTCGCGCAGCGGCTTGTCATTGGGAATGCCGTGACAGACTACATGATTGATGGAGGTGCAGATGGACTTGGGAAAGCCGCGATAATTGAGCGAGGCGGGAATGGCGTTGTGCTTTTTGGCGAAGGCGTTGACAAAATCATTGATGGCGTCGGTGGTGGTGCCGGGCACCATCATGGGGGTGATCTCGTCAAGGGCCAGCGCTGCCAGGTGCCCCGCCTTGCGCATGCCGGCAAAGTCCTCCGGGCTGTGGATCTTGATGGCATCGCGGGGCATTCAGGCAAAAACCTCAGGGCATGATGACGGGGACGGGCCGGTCCACGGTGATGGCAGTGGTTGAGACGCGGCAGGCCAGCGCCAGCGCCTCGACGCCCGCCTGACGCGCCGCCGTGAAGGCTTTCACATAAGCGGGATCAAGATCGGCGGCAAGGGCGAAGCGCCTGGCGGTGTTGCTCTGGATGAGATAGACCATGACAGACCTATGACCCTGGGCCACCATGGCTGCCATTTCCTCGAGGTGGCGGCGGCCGCGGTCGGTGGGGCAGTCGGGAAATTCGGCCAGATCGCCGCCGCGGAAGAAGTGGACGTTCTTGATCTCGACGAAGCAGGAGGGGCGGTTCGGTCCCTCCAGCAGCAGGTCGATGCGGCTTCTCTGGCCATAGGGTACCTCACGCCGGATGCGGTCATAACCGGCCAGTTCGGGAATGGCATGGCGGGTGAGGGCGGCGGCAACGATGTGGTTGGGATGCTGGGTGTTGACGCCGGTGAGGCCGGATTCCGCCACCTCGGCCAATTCCCAGGTGAGGGCATATTTGCGCGCCGGATTGGTCGCGAGCGACAGCCAGATTTTGGTGCCGGGTGTGGCCAGCCCGGTCATGGCGCCGGTGTTGGGGCAGAGGACGGTGGTGTTTTCCCCTGATTCCAGAGTCACATCGGCGAGAAACCTCTTGTAACGCCTGATGAGCCGGGCGGGGATGAGGGCGGTGGCAAAATGCATGATCTTTTGACAGGTGGGGGGTGCGGTGGCACTGTTCAATCCTGCCCAGGATTTAAGCCATGACCGCCAAACCCGCCACCGCTGCTGTTCTCATCATCGGCAATGAAATCCTGTCGGGGCGCACCAAGGACAAAAATCTCGGCACCATCGCTGATGCTCTGGCGGCCAGGGGCATCGACCTGATGGAGGCGCGCTGCGTTCCTGACAGCGAGGACGAGATTGTGGCGGCAGTGCAGGCGCTGGCGGCGCGCTACAGCTATGTATTCTCCACCGGCGGCATTGGTCCCACCCATGACGACATCACCGCCGACGCCATGGCGCGGGCCTTCAACACGGGGATCAGCCATCATCCCGAGGCGGTGCGCCTGCTTATGGATTTTTTCCGCTCCATCGGGCGCGAACCGAACGAGGCGCGGCTGCGCATGGCGCGCATTCCCGAGGGCGCCAGCCTGATTGCCAATCCGGTGTCGGTGGCGCCGGGCTTCCGGATTGAAAATGTTTTCGTGATGGCGGGCGTGCCGCGCATCATGCAGGCGATGCTGGAGCAGATCGTGCCGACGCTCCAGGGCGGTGTGCCGGTGTTCACCGACGGCATTGTGCTGGAAGGCGGTGAGGGCGATGTGGCAACCGCGCTGGCCGCCATCCAGCGCAGCTATCCCGCCGTCAGCATCGGCTCCTATCCGTTTGAGCAACCGGCGGGCTTTGCCACCCATCTGGTGGCGCGCAGCCGCGATGGCGCGGCGCTGAATCAGGCCATGGCCGATGTGAAGGCCCTGGCGCAGAGCCTTTCCGACGCTGGCAAGGTGCGCGGCTGGCGACCGGCCGAAAAAAATTAGGCCGCCAGCGCCTTCCTCACCTTCTCGGTGAGATCGGTGCGGGTGAAGGGCTTGTTCACCAGCTCGATGGAGGCCGGCAGGTCCTGCATCTGGCGCACCGAGCCCGGCGCATAACCCGACATGAACAGGATCTTGAGTTCGGGGCGGATCTGAATGGCCTTGGCGGCCAGTTCCGGGCCGTTCATGCCACCGGCCATGATGACATCAGACAGCACGAGGCAGATGTCCGGCCGGTCGGTGATGGTCTTGTAGCCTTCGACGCCATTGCTCGCGGTGATGACCTCATAGCCCATCTCCTCGATCATGGCGGCGGCCACTTCGCGCACCGACAGATTGTCTTCGACGACCAGCACCACCTGCCTGTCACCGGCGGCGGCGGGCAGTGTTTCCGGCACCGCCGTGACGACAGCGGCCACCGACGGGGCCGGCGGCGGGGCAGAGGGCGGCGGGGCAACGTGCAGCGGCGGGGCAACGTGCTGTGGCGGGGCTGCCGCCGCTGTCGCATAGGGTTCGGTGTTGAAGTGCGGCACGGCGCCATATTCGGCTGCGGCATAGTGCGCCACCGAGCGGCCGGTCTCGGCAGCCGGCGGAGCGTGGCGGTTCATGACCGGCGCCCCGGCCGGAGGTGCCGACGAGTAGGACATGGAGATGAGACGGGGCAGGTAGAGCTTCACTGTGGTGCCATGGCCCACTTCCGAATAGATCTTCACATGGCCGCCGGACTGCTTGACGAAGCCGTAGATCATGGACAGGCCGAGGCCCGACCCAGATTCCGGCCCCTTGGTGGTGAAGAAGGGCTGGAAGACCTTTTCCAGATTTTCCGGGGCTATGCCGCAGCCGGTGTCGGTGACGGCAATTTCCACATAGTCGCCTGCCGTGACGTCGTCATTGCGGGCGGCATATTCCTCATCCAGGTGTACGTTACGTGTTTCAATGATCAGCTTGCCGCCCTTGGGCAGCATGGCATCACGGGCGTTGATGGCGAGATTGAGGATGGCCGATTCCAGCATGGTCTGATCGGCCTTCACCGGCCACACACCATCGCCCGGGATGACGGCGAGTTCGATGTCGTTGCCGGCCGCGTGGCGCACCATGGTGGTGAAGCCGGCCAGCAGGCGGTTGATGTCGATGTCCTTGCTTTGCAGGGTGTTCTGGCGCGAGAAGGCAAGCATGCGGCGGGTCAGTTCGGAGCCGCGTTCGGCAGCCTCAATGGCCGAGCGAATGCGCTTCTGGGCCCGTTCATTGCCGGTGACGAGCTGGTCAACCAGTTGCAGATTGCCCATGACCACCATGAGCAGGTTGTTGAAGTCGTGAGCCACGCCGCCGGTGAGTTGACCCACCGCCTCCATTTTCTGGGCCTGATGGAAGCGGCGCTCGAGCTGCTTGCGCTCGGTGACCAGCTGGCAGGACCCGAACACCCCTTCGATCTTGCCGAAGGCGTTGGTTTCCGGCTCCATGTTGACCTGAAAATACTCGATCTCGCCAGACCGCAGGCGCACGGCGATTTCAAGGTCGGACACGCGGGTGCCCTGACGGGCAAGCTCAATCGCCTGCTCGAACTGCTCGCGGCCGCCGGGCTCGATCATGGTGATGAAGGTGGACAGCGCCGGATGAACAATGGCATCGCCCATGCCGATCAGCACGGCCATTTCCGACGACATGCGCGAGAAGCCGCTTTCGCTGGCCAGCGAGAAGGAGCCAAGCCGGGCGGCCTGCTGGGTGCGCTTCATGGTGCGTTCCGAGGCGCGCAGACGCTCCAGTGTGGCCATCTGGTCATTGACGTTGCGGCACAGGCCGACGCAGCGCACCGGATTGCCCGACACCGGATCGCGGATGACGCCGGCCACCGCTTCAATCCAGACAAATTCATTGTCGGCCATGCGCACGCGGTAGCGGCTCTGGACCACATCATCGCCGAAGGGGGTATTGAGCAGCTTGTGCTCAAGGGTCTTGTCCTGGTCGTCGGGGTGAATGCGGGCGTTGAACTTCTCGAAGTTCAGGTCGACGGAACCGCGCGGAAAGCCGAGGAGGTCATACATTTCCGGCGAGTTGTAGGTTTCGCGGGTCTCGAAGTCATAATCCCACAGGGCATAGCCGCCGGAGCGGAGCGCCAGGTTCAACCGGCGTTCGTTGCTGATGGCGCGCTCGGCTTCTTCGCCGCTGGCCTGTTCGCCCACCACCAGGGCATAGCTGATGCCGCCCTCATCCTGCCAGTTGTGCTGGCGGAACAGGGCCGACGAGCGCACCCCGACCGGGCTGGCAAAGGAGATCTCCAGGGCTGCCGGGCCTTGCTGGGCAGCCTCCGTCTGGGCCGCATAGCGGGCGGAAATGGCGCCGGTGCCATATTTCAGCAGGGGCTTGCCGATGACGTCACTGCGCTGGCAATTCCATTTGCGGAGCAGGGCCGTGGTGGTTTCCACAATGGCGGCGTCCGGCATCCGGATGACCAGAAGCTGGGTGTTGGACAGCTCGAAGATGTGGACCAGATCCTTGAGGGTGGAGGACCGACCGGACATAAAACTCTCCCAAAGCGATTTGGGCCGGGATCATGGCGGCAAATTATGAAGCAAGGGTTGATTATTAACCATGCTTTGTTGCGGTGCGGGTCGGCTGCGCGCTAAATCAGATGAACCCGGAAATGTCAGGTTGCAAAGGTGGTGTGGCATGGACGACAAATGGCAGAAGAATTTCCCCGTTTCATGGGACCAGTTTCACCGCGACGCCCGGGCGCTGGCCTGGCGGCTGTCGGCGGCGGGGCCGTTCCGGGCGGTGGTGGCCATCACCCGCGGCGGGCTGGTTCCGGCCGCCATTGTGGCGCGCGAGCTGGGCATCCGGGTGGTCGAATCAGTCTGTGTGGCCTCCTACGACTATGACAAGCAGGGTGAAATCTCGGTTCTGAAGTCGGTTTCCGCCGCCGTGGCGGGGGAGGACGGCGGCGAGGGGGTGCTGATCGTCGATGACCTGGTGGACACCGGCGCCACCGCCCGGGTGGTGCGGGAAATGCTGCCCAAGGCCCATTTTGCCACGGTTTATGCCAAGCCGCAGGGGCGGCCGCTGGTGGATACCTTCGTCACCGAGGTGAGCCAGGATACCTGGATCTATCTGCCCTGGGACATGGGGCTGCAATTTGCCCCGCCCATCCGCGACGGCGCCACGGTATAGTCGGGCGAGGGCGGGCGTGGCGGAACGGTAGACGCAACGGACTTAAAATCCGTTTTCCGAAAGGAAGTGAGGGTTCGAGTCCCTCCGCCTGCACCAGATCAGGACCGCCAGGGAGAAACAATGGCTTCTATCGAAATTCTGGTGGTGGTGGTTCTGACCATTATCAATGGCCTGCTGGCCATGTCGGAAATGGCCGTTGCCTCATCACGGCCGGCGCGCCTCAAGACCATGGCGGATCAGAATGTGGCCGGGGCGCGGGCGGCGCTTGCGCTTTCCGCCGACCCTGGCCGGTTCCTGTCCACGGTGCAGATCGGCATCACCCTCATTGGCATCATTGCCGGGGCCTTTTCCGGTGCTTCGCTGGGGGCCAGGGCGGGGGAATGGCTGGTGGCGCTGGGCGTTCCGCGCTGGTGGGCCGAGATCACGGGCTTCGGCACGGTTGTGGCGCTCATCACCTATCTGTCGCTGATCATCGGCGAACTGGTGCCGAAGCAGATTGCCCTGCGCAACCCCGAGCGCATTGCCTGTCTGGCGGCGCCGGCCATGACATTGCTTGCCCGGCTGGCGGCCCCGGTGGTTTGGCTTCTTGACCGGTCGGGCCGGCTGGTGCTGACCCTGCTGGGGCAATCGCACGTGCGCGATGACGTCATGACCACGGCCGAAATTCACACCATGATTGCCGAAGCCGAGTCCGCCGGGGTGCTGGAACCGGAGGAGCGCAGCATGATTGCCGGGGTCATGCGGCTGGGCGACCGGCCGGTGCGCGGCATCATGATTCCCCGTGCCGATGTGAAGATGGTGGACATCAAGGCCACACCGGCCGAACTGGGGCAACTCATCGCCGACAGCGGCCACTCACGCTTTGTGGTCTATCGGGGCAATCCCGACACGGTGGTGGGGGTGGTGCAGGCCAAGGATGTGGCGGCCGCCCTGCTGCGCAAGCGCTCCGGCGCCATTCGCCAGGTGCTGCGCCAGGCGCCCATCATTCCCGACACGGTGGATGCGCTGGACGTGGTGGCCATGCTGAAGCAGTCCGGCGTGCATATCGGCCTGGTGCATGACGAATATGGTCACTTCGAAGGCATTGTCACGGTTGCCGACGTACTGGAGGCCATTGTGGGCGCCTTCCGCGAGGAGGGGGGCGCGCCTGAGCCCGAAGCCGTGGAGCGCGATGACGGATCGCTGCTGCTGGCCGGCTGGGCCCCCATTGACGGGGTGCTGGAGCGGCTGAATCTGCCGCTGCCCCCCAAGCGCGATTATCAGACGCTGGCCGGATTTGTGCTCGATCAGATGGGCCGCCTGCCAAGGGTGGGCGAATCCTTCAACCATCAGGGCTGGCGCTTCGAGGTGGTGGACCTGGACGGCAAGCGCATTGACAAGGTGCTGGTGGCCCGCGCCGCCACGGTGACGCACCGGGCGCGCTGACAGGCCGTCAGGCCGCTGGTGTCAGCGGGCTAAGCCGATGGAGCCGAAACATGCAATGCAAGGGCGTCCGATTTCGGCGGTGCCTTTACTTTCGGCCGCAAGAAGAGCATACCGCGTGCCCCACAGCCCCCACCGGGCGACGGAGAGCGAGCCATGAGCAGCGTTGTGTCGAATGGTAAACCAGCACCGGAAGGTGATGGGGCAATTGAACCAGGCTACACGCACTCTCCGCCCGGTTTCTGGATTCTGACCCTTGGCTGCATCGGCGTTGTCTATGGCGACATCGGCACCAGCCCGCTCTATGCCCTGCGCGAGGCCATATTGGCGGCCATGCACAAGGACGGGGCCATCAGCGAAATCATGGTCTATGGCGTGGTGTCGCTCATTCTGTGGACGCTCATTCTCATCGTCACGCTGAAATATGTTTTGGTTCTTCTCAATGCTGACAACAAGGGCGAAGGGGGAACCCTCTCGCTGATGGCGCTGGCGCAACGGGCCATGGGCACCAGGCTGGTGCTCATTCCGGTTCTGGGCATGATCGGGGCGGCGCTGTTTTACGGTGATGCCATCATCACCCCGGCGATTTCGGTGCTGTCGGCTGTGGAGGGTCTCAACATCGTGACCCCCGCCTTCGAGCCCTATGTGCTGTGGATCACGCTCGGCATCATCATTGGCCTGTTCACGGTGCAGCAGTCGGGCACGGCGCGGGTTGCCAATTTCTTCGGGCCGGTGATGGTTGCGTGGTTTGTGCTCATGGGGGTTCTTGGGCTGCGCCACATCAGCGACCATCCCGGCATATTTGCCGCCTTTTCACCGCACTTCGCAGTGGATTTTCTGGCCGGCCACGGACGCATTGGGCTGGTGACGCTGGGGGCAGTCTTTCTGGCGGTCACGGGGGCCGAGGCGCTCTATGCCGATCTTGGCCATTTCGGCAAAAAGCCTGTTCAGGCGGCGTGGCTGTTTCTGGTGATGCCGTCGCTGATGCTGAATTATCTCGGCCAGGGGGCCATGCTGCTGCATGACCCGGCCACCATTGAAAACCCCTTCTTCCGGATGGCACCGAACTGGGCGCTGGCGGCCATTGTCGTTTTTGCCACGGCGGCCACCATCATAGCCAGTCAGGCGGTGATCACCGGGGCCTATTCGCTGACCCGTCAGGCCATGCAGCTTGGGCTTCTGCCGCGCATGGAAATCCGCTTCACCTCCGAGGCCCATGCAGGCCAGGTTTACATGCCGCAGGTGAACTGGCTGGTGCTGTTCGGCGTGGTCATTCTGGTGCTGCTGTTCCGCACCTCATCGGCGCTGGCTTCCGCCTATGGCATCGCCGTTACCGGTACCATGGTGGTCACCGCCACCATGGCCATTCTGGTGATCTGGAAATACTGGAAGTGGCCGCTGTGGGCTGCCCTGGCGCTGATGCTTCCCTTGCTGACGCTGGATTTGATTTTCCTCGGGGCTAACAGCCTCAAGATCCATGACGGCGGCTGGGTGCCGCTGGCACTGGGGGCGCTGCTCATGGTGGTCATGCGCACCTGGCGCACCGGAAATCGCCTGGTCTTTGAAAAAACGCGCAAAGCCGAGGTGCCGCTCATGGGACTGGTGGAGTCCCTGGCTAGACGGCCGCCGGGCCGCGTTCCGGGAACCGCCGTGTTCTTCACCTCCGATCCCGACAGCGCGCCCACCGCCCTGTTGCACAGCCTGAAGCACTTTCGCGTTCTGCATGAGCAAAATCTGGTGCTGACGGTGAGAACCTCGGACTATCCGGTGGTGCCTGACGCCGACAAGGTGAAGCTCACAAAACTCAATGACCTGTTCCAGTCGATGATCGTCACCTTCGGCTTCATGGAAACACCCAATGTGCCCAAGGCGCTGGCGCTGGCGCGCAGGGCAGGGCTCAAGTTCGACATCATGACGACGAGCTTCTTCCTGTCGCGGCGGACGGTGAAATCATCACGCCATGAGGGCATGCCTGCCTGGCAGGACAAGCTGTTCATCGCCCTGTCGCGCAATGCCGATGATGCCAGCAACTATTTCCGTCTGCCCACGGATCGGGTGGTGGAAGTGGGCACCCAGATCAATATCTGACCCGTCAGCTCAGACGCAGCAGAAATACATCCTCCGGCCCGTCCTCAGGGTCGATGCGATGGTCAATGTGGGTGGCGCCCAGTTTTTCCGCCAGCCGGCGCGAGGCGCTATTGTCGGGCGCGATGGACAGCAGCACGCCTTCCAGTCCCTGGGTTCTGGCCCAGTCGAGAAAGCCGGTGATGGCCTCGAAGGCATAGGCCTGACGCTGCCAGGGCGGAAAGATCTCATAGCCCATCTCCACCACCTGGAAAATTTCATCGCCGAAGCGGAAGGCGGCGGGGGCGCGGTGGCAGTTCATGGTGCCGATGACCTGGCCGGTGGCCTTCAGCGCGATGGCCCGGATGGACCACGGGGCATAGGCGGCGCTGGCCAGCCACTGGTCGCGCCGGAGAGCGAAGACCCAGGCCTGGTCAAACCACTCTGGCGGCAGCTTGTCGCCAATGATCTTTTTGGCCACGGCTGGCTTTTTTGCGGCGGTGGCGGCCAGGCCCGCCAGCGGCACCAGCGCCAGATAAAGCCGGTCCGTTTCCAGCCGGTTATGGCTGACAGGGGGCTTGCGCCGGGTCATGGCTTAAACAGGGTTCAATCAGGCGGCCTTGTGGTGCCAGAGCGCCCCGGCCGGGTTTGACTCCTCTGCGCCCAGCCTGCCGTTGTGGCGGTAGATGGTGGAGCAATAGGGGCAGGTGATTTCGCCCGCCGCACCCATGTCGAGGAAGACATGGGGATGGTCAAAGGGCGGGGTGGCACCAATGCACATCAGCTTTTTCGCCCCGGTCTCGATGACGGGCACACCCTGGTCGTTCTGGAAATGGGGGGTGGCGTGGGCAGCCATGGCTCAATCCCTTGGACTATTTGATCTTGGGGCGGGGGATAGCATATCCTTGAAGCCATGGACAGATTCAATTCCGACGGAGTGGAAATCGCCTTTGCGACGACGGGTAGCGGCCCGCCCGTGCTGCTGATCCACGGCTTTGCCTCCAACGGCCGGGTCAACTGGGTCAATACCGGCTGGGTGGAGCTGCTGGTGCAGGCGGGCTTCCGGGTCATCGTCATGGATAACCGCGGCCATGGCGAGAGCGAGAAAATCCATGTTCCCCAGGCCTATGACAGCCCGGCCATGCCCGAGGACGCGCGCCGCCTGCTTGACCACCTCGGCATCGGCCAGGCGGCGGTGATGGGCTATTCCATGGGCGCGCGCATTGCGGCCTTTCTGACGCTGCGGCACCCGACGCGCGTGGCGCGGGTCATCTTCGCCGGCATGGCGTCTCGCCTCATCACCGGGGTGGCGGGGTCTGACCAGATTGCCGCCGCGCTGGAGGCCCCCACAGCGCGCGAGGTGACCAGCCGCGAGGGCCGCCTGTTCCGGGCCTTTGCCGAGCAGACCGGAAGCGATCTTGGCGCGCTGGCGGCCTGCATGCGCTCGGGCCGGGCGCGGATCACCGCCGATGAGCTGGCGACGATCCGGGTGCCGGTGCTGGTGTGGGCGGGCGATCAGGACGAGATTGCCGGGGAGGTGGGCAGCCTGACCCGCATCATTCCCGGCGCGCAGGGGCTGGTGCTGAAGAACCGCAACCACATGAATGCGGTGGGCGACAAACAGGCCAAGCAGGCGGTGCTCGATTTCCTTGCTGACTGGAAGGGATAGGCCGGTACGGAGCCTGAACGGACTAGTCGCGGGCCGTGCAGTCGATGTAGCTGCGCTTGCCGGCGATTTTCACCTCCGCCTGATCGCCGCGCAGGCGCACATCAAATGTGGCGCCGCTGGCCGACTTGCCCACCATCAGGTGGCTGGTGCCATCCGGCGCGGCCAGACCGACACTGTTGCCATTCTGGTCGAGGAAGTCGCCCCTGCCGTCGGCGGCGGGGCGGATGAGAAAGTGATAGGTGCCCATGTTGCAGGAGAAGTGCAGGGCCGTCACCGCGGGTGTCACGCTGCCGTCAACCACCGGCTTGCAGGGACCGATCTCGTCGCCATCGTTGATGGTCAGGCGCTGTTCCAGCGGTTCCACCGCCAGTGTGTATGTGCTGCCGGAAAAGCCGGTGCCGCCATATTTCTGCGCGGTGCGCGTCTTCTGCTGGCTGATGAGGGCCTCGTCGCCGCTCTGGTCCGTCAGCAGGCTGATGAATTCGTCATAGCGGGCGAGGGCATAGCGGTGGCCGTCGGCACATTGATAGGTGATGGCGGGGGCGGCCAGCACGGGCGGCGCGGCCAGGGCCAGGACGGCGGCAATGAACAGGCGCTGCATTTTATCCTCCGTGAACGGACGGTTACCGGCCGGTGAAGCGCGGCTTGCGTTTTTCCAGAAAGGCCGCCTGGCCCTCGCGGTAGTCGTCGCTGTTGAAGCAGGCGGTGGTCAGTTCCGCCACCTCCACCAGCGACGGCGCACCAAGGCGGCCTGCGGCGTGGTCGATGGCGGCCTTGGAGGCGCGGATGGTCAGCGGCGCGTTATCGGCGATGCTGGCGGCAATCTGGCGGACATGGGCTTCCACGTCGTCGGCCACTGCGTTGATGAGGCCGGCCTGGGCGGCTTCGGCCGCGTTCAGGCGGCGGGCGGTATAGATCATTTCCTTGGCGATGGGCGGCGACACGGTGGCCAAAAGATCGCGGATGCCGGCCATAGGATAAGCCAGGCCCAGGCGCGCCGGGGGCAGGGCGAAGATGCCGCTGGCATCGGAGAAGCGCAGGTCGCAGGACAGCGCCAGCGACACGCCACCACCCACGCAGAAGCCCTGAATGAGGGCAATGGTGGGCAGCGCACAGGTGCGGATTGCCGCCATGGCGTGGGTGTTCATCTGTTCATAGGCCTGGGCCGCCTCGGCGTTGAAGCGGCTGGAGGCGAATTCGGAAATATCCGCGCCTGCCGCAAAGGCTTCGGCATTGACCCCGCGCAGCACAATGACCTTCACCCCCGGCTGCTTCACCAGCGCATCCAGCAGCGGCGGAATGGCCCCCCACATGTCGCCGTTCAGCGCGTTCTTGCGTTCCGGACGGTTGAGGATGAGCCAGCCGATGACGCCATCGACCTTGGCCTGCACGAAGGGGGAGGGGGAGCGAATGATGGTCATGATGCAAGGCGGCTAGCATCATGCGGGGCGCGGTTCAATGCGGCGAATGGGCGATGCGGTTAACCGAATTGTGATGGCCCGGGCGGGGCGGGGCCACGCGCTCTCCCGGTGCGGCCGAAATTGTGCTATAGGGCGCGCTTTCCCGTGCTTCAGGAGAAGCCCATGACTGCGACGACCGGCCAGACCGCCAGCCTCGGCAAGATCGATCCCGTGTGGGACCGGCTGTGCGCCGAGGCGGCTGAGATCACCCGCAGCGAGCCGGAACTGGGGGCCTTCATCTATGCCTCGGTGCTCAGTCATGACAGTTTTGAAAAGGCGCTGGTGCACCGGCTGGCCCAGCGTCTGGGCGCGGCTGATCTGGGGCCGGACTTCATCGTCCATGCCTTTGACGATGCCATGGCCGCCGACCCCGGCATCGGCCTTTCGGCGCGGGCCGACATGATCGCCACCTTCGAGCGTGATCCCGCCTGCCACCGCTACATTGACGCGCTTCTGTATTTCAAGGGCTATCAGGCCATGCAGACCCACCGCGTGGCCCACCAGCTGTGGATCATGGGGCGCAGGGACTTTGCCTATTACCTGCAAAGCCGCTCGTCGATGATCTCGTCGGTGGACATTCACCCCGCCGCGAAGATCGGCAAGGGCATCATGGTGGACCACGGCCACGACATCGTCATCGGTGAAACGGCGGTGGTGGAGGACAATGTCTCGCTGATGCAGGGTGTGACCCTGGGCGGCACCGGCAAGGAGGAGGGCGACCGCCACCCCAAGATCCGTCAGGGCGTGCTGATCGGCGCCGGGGCCAAGGTTCTGGGCAATATCGAAATCGGTCATTGCTCGCGGGTGGCGGCCTGCTCGGTGGTGCTGGCAGACGTGGCCCCGCACACCACGGTGGCGGGCATTCCGGCCCGCGTGGTGGGACAGGTGGGGGCGGTGGAGCCGTCGCGCTCCATGGACCATCGGGTGAACCCGGATTGCGACTGCGCGTGATTGGGGCTAGACCGGGGGCAGACCGACCGAGGAGTGCGCCCACTTGAAGCCCGAAGAACTTGCCAAACTGACGAAATACCTGCGCCAGCAGTTCAACAATCCGGCCATCAGCGTGCGCAAGCGGCCACAGAAAAGCGATTCGGCCGAGGTTTATATCGGTGACGACTTCACCGGCGTCATCTTCCGCGACGAGGAAGACGGCGAACTGTCCTATAATTTCTCCATGGCCATTCTCGACATCGATCTGGAATAGGGCGGGCTGAACCGCCCCTCAGCCGCTCTGTCGGCAGGGCCTGGCGCTGAACCGGCCAGTCGGCCTGTCCAAGGGCAGAGGTCAATGCCTTTTGACGGAATCAAAACGGCCACCCGCAGCGATTGCTGGCGAGCCGCTTTCTGACCTTGCCGCAACCGGCAAAAGTTCGGCTGCTCTCGACAGCCCCAGATTGCCTTCCCACCCCCACAGCGTTGTGAAAGCGGCGGATCATCTGTCACTGCACCGGCCCCGCATTTGCATCTATTAAGACGGGGTAAAGGCCCTGTGCCAAAACGGCACGGCGGTCCGGGGAGGTGTTGCGTGTCCTATCAGGAGCTGGCCTGGCTTTATGCGCTTGCCGTTGGGCTGACGGCGGCGGGTCTTGCGGCCAATCTGTGGACCCTTGCCACCGACGAGGAGATGGAGCTGTCGCTGCTGCTGGATCCCTATCCCACGCTGATGACACCGCTGCGGGTGGTGGCGGTGCTGATTGCCGGGCCGGTGACGCTGGTTTTCCGCGCCTTCTGGCACCTGATCGACCGGCCGCCCCTTGGCGCGCTGATGCTGGCCCTCGGCCTTGCCTGGAGTTTCTTTCAGGGGGTGTTCATTCTCACCTGGATTTTCGGTGTCGGCTGAGGCGGACGGGCGCGCCTTTTTGACTTTATCCGGCCCGTGATTTGGGGAACAGTGCAGCGAACCCCCGACGCGAGGCCCCCATGACCCTCTACACGCTTGATGGCATTCACCCCGACCTGCCGGCCGACGGCCAGTACTATATTGCGCCCTCGGCCGACATCATGGGGCGCATCCGCCTGCTCAGGAATGCCAGCGTGTGGTTTGGCGCGGTGCTGCGCGGCGACAATGAGTGGATCGAGATTGGTGAAAATTCCAATGTGCAGGATGGCTGCGTGTGCCACACCGACATGGGCGCGCCGCTGACCATCGGGCGTGACTGCACGGTGGGCCACAAGGCGGTGCTGCATGGCTGCTCCATCGGCGACAATTCGCTGATCGGCATTGGCGCCGTGGTGCTCAATCATGCCAGAATCGGGCGGAACTGCCTGATCGGGGCAGGGGCGCTGATCCCCGAGGGCAAGGTGATCCCCGACAATTCACTGGTCATGGGTGCGCCCGGCAAGGTGGTGCGCGAGATCGACGCCGAGGGGGCGGCCCGGCTGACCAAATCGGCGGAAAACTATGTGCGCAAATGGCAGCGCTTTGCCGCGGCGTTGAAGCGGGTGTAGGGCGCGCGGGGACTCTTCGCAAAATGAGTCCGCTTGCGGCTCCAACGGTTTGAATTCAGACTCTTTTGCCGGCCGTTCCGGCGGCCGTTTCAGGGCGCGATCTTGCGCTGGCGGCGCGCGGCGGGCTTGGGCAGGGGCGGCGCAAATTCCTCCGGCTCGCGATTGATCCAGCGCACCACTTCAATGATGGACCAGCGCTCATCCAGACCCGGAATGGAGGGGGGAAAGCCGTGCGCCTCCAGCACCGGGCGGCGGCGGCGAAATTCCTCCGCTGAGAGTTTAAGAGCCGCTGCCAGATCATCCAGCTCGAATACAAGTTTCACGATTGCCTCCCCCGTTGTTCAAGCAGGGGTAGCAATAAAAATCACAAATGTCAATTGATTTTATGATCTGGCAGTCGCCGTGCGCGGCCGCAGGCTGTAGATCACCACCCCTTTTATCACCACGCCGTTGTCACCCAGCGCGTGGGGACGCAGCAGGGCAGGATCGGCACTGGCAGCCACCAGCCAGGGCGGCTGGTGAAGGCGGAACACGGTTTCGGCCCGGCCCCTGGCCCAGTCATAGATCTGGGCGCAGACCACATCGCCGGGCTGGGGCGTTTCATCCAGCGCCACCAGAAGAATGTCACCGGGGCGATAGCCCGCCATCTCCAGGGCGCGCGAGGCCAGCGTCCAGGCATCGACATTGCGGTGGCCTTCGGAGAGGGCGGCCACGGCGCGGGCCAGCGCCGCGTCCGGCCGGGTCAGGGGGGTGGCCTCGGTCTCGGCAAAGCCACCATTGGCGGAGTTGTCACCAGAAACGGAAATGCCCGCCGCGCGCTCGATGCGGGCCAGGGTGGCCGCGCGCAGGGCCCGGCCCTCGGCGCCGAAGGACAGAAAACGCGACAGGGTGGACGGATCAAGACCGGCGCGATGGGCCAGGTCGGATTGCGACCAGCCGGTGCGCCGCAGAACCTCAAGCACGAACTGGCGTTGCCGTTCGGCGTCATCCGCAGGGGAATTCATGACGGTGATTATGACGGTTTGTCAGCCGTCCGTAAAGGAAGCCATCGGTCTAAATGGGGTGGAGCCGGCACTGGGTGGGACAGTGCCGGCTCCTGAAGCCCGGCGGTCTTGGGGGATGGGGGGACAACCGGCCGGGCCAAGAATGTGGGCGGTGGCGTTACTTGCCGTTGCCCTTGGTCATGAAGCCTGTCACTTCGGCTTTCTGTTTGCTGAGCGCCACCCAGCGCAGCGGATCACGCTGGGTCTGACGCTTCAGGAAGGTGTATTTGGTGTCGTTCCAGCGCAGAATGTCATCGCGCCGGTTGTCGAGGACGAAATCGCCGCCGTCGGTGAGAATGGTGAGCACCGCGTGGCCCTCATTCTTTTCATCCAGCACCACGGTGATGAGCAGCGCCGTGGCCGGAAAGCCCAGGCTTTCCAGATAGCGCTTCTTCAGCAGCACATAATCTTCGCAGTCACCGGCATCGACCGGGTAGGTCCAGTATTCGGCTTCGCCATAAAGGTCCTTGTCGGAAACCGGGGCGATCTTGCCGTTGACGTAGCTGTTAACCTGATAGAGCTGGTTCCAGCGCTCCGGGCTCATGGCGAACTTGCCGGGGAAGAAGGCGCCTTCCGGCTTGCAGTCCTGCGGGTTCGAGGCGCAGAACTTCACAAAGCCGACGGGCGGCAAAGTCTTGTCATATTCAATTGCTGAATCGGCCTTGGCCGGACCCACCGGGCTGCGCGAGGCGGTATCGAGGCCGAAGGCCAGCGATGCGCTCATGCTCACTCCCAGAATGGCCGCCCCCACAGCGGTCTTGATTGTCATTTGAAGCCCCATCCGTTTTATCGTTATGGGCTGAGACTAGCGGAGGGGTGTTGAATCGGCGTTCAGGTGCGAGATGCAAGTCTATGTAATTCTTATGGAATCTGTTTTCAACCTGTTAACCATGCACAGCCTCCCTTGGGTTTTCCGGCGGGCGGGGGCGGGGGTTGCTTTCACTGGAAACGCCTGTTATTCAGCCGCACGTTTCTCCCTGACGTGCGGTCGTGGCGGAATTGGTAGACGCACTACCTTGAGGTGGTAGCGGGGCAACCCGTGGAAGTTCGAGTCTTCTCGACCGCACCAATCCCTTTTTTGGTTAAGGCTTTGCCTGCGCCGGATAGTGCGGGGGCGGGCGCGTCATTCACGCCCTTCAGGCGTCAGAAGAGCAGCCAGCGCGGGGTGCGCGCGGCATAGAGATACCAGGCCCGTCCAAAGCGCCGGGCCAGATGGTCTTCCTCGCGCTCGATGGCCAGCTTTTGCACCGCGAAAGCCGCAACCGGCGCGGCCAGCAGCGGCCAGACAATGGCAAAGGCCAGGCCCAGACCCAGCACCACCGCCGTATTGCCGATGTAAATGGGATTGCGCGACAGGGCGAAGGGACCACTGGTGACCAGCTGCGTCACGGCGCGGTGGGGCAGAATGGTGGTGCGGTGGCGATAAAGGGTGTGGGCGGTCCAGAAATCCAGCATCAGCCCGGCAAGAATGAGGGTGAGGCCGGCCACCTGCCAGAGCGGGCTTGCCGGATGCGGCAGGCGAAGCGGCAAAAGCCAGTCCAGCGCCCAGGCCGCCACGATGGCGGCAAGGAAAACAATGGGCGGCCAGGGTATGCGGTTGGGCGCTCCGTCCACCGGCGCACTCCGGGAATCAGTGAATTTCGCGGTATCTTGCATTTTTCGCCGCTTCCGCCTAGAAGGCCGCAGCATTTCCCAATCAGCAGGAGAATCCCGCTTCATGGCGCGCGTCACCATTGAAGACTGCATCGACAAGTTGCCCAACCGTTTCGAACTGGTGCTGCTCTCGGCCCACCGGGCCCGGATGATCTCGCAGGGTTCGCCCATCACCGTGGACCGCGACAATGACAAGGATCCGGTGGTGGCGCTGCGCGAAATCGCCGATGAGAGCGTCAACAAGGACGATCTGCGCGAGGAATATATCCACGCCATGCAGAAGCATGTGGAAGTGGACGAGCCGGAACCCACCGAAGTGCCGCTGATCTCGCAGTCGGGCGACATGGTGATGGTGGAGGAGACTTTGTCCGGCGAAGACCAGCCGGAATTCGAGCAGATGACCGAGGAAGAGCTGCTGCGCGGGCTGGAAGGCCTGCCGCCGGCCGAAAGCCCCGGCAGCCAGCGCAACGGCTACTGAGCCCCCCCACGCCTGAGCATTTTTGCGGTCGGTGCTATCGTCATATAGCGTCCGGCCGTTTTTTTCGTATTATCACATCATGATGCGCCAGTATGAATTGGTGGAGCGGGTTCTGAAATATGACCCGAACGCGGATGAGGATTTGCTCAACCGCGCCTATGTCTATGCCATGAAGGCGCATGGCAACCAGTTCCGCGAGTCGGGCGAGGCCTATTTCAACCATCCGCTGGAAGTGGCCGCCATTCTCACCGAGATGAAGCTGGACGCCGCCACCATTGCCGCCGCCCTGCTGCATGACACGGTGGAGGACACCGAGGCCACCCAGGCCGAGATCGAGGAGAAGTTCGGCGCCGAGATTGCCAGTCTGGTGGACGGGCTGACCAAGATCAAGAAACTCGACCTCGTCACCAAGGAGGCGACCCAGGCGGAAAACCTGCGCAAGCTTTTGATGGCCATGGCGCGCGATGTGCGGGTGCTGCTGGTGAAGCTGGCCGACCGGCTGCACAACATGCGCACCCTGCATCACGTGAAGCCGGAAAAGCGGGTGCGGGTGGCGCAGGAGACCATGGACATCTATGCGCCGCTGGCCGGCCGCATGGGCATGCAGACGGTGCGTGACGAGCTGGAGGACATTGCCTTTCCGGTGCTCAATCCGGATGCCTGGAAAATCATCAAGGGCAGGCTGGCGCAACTGCATGACGAGAGCGGCAATGTGCTGCGCGAAATCGAGGCGGCGCTGCTGGCCAAGCTCACGGAAAAGGGCATTGCCGCCACGGTGACCGGCCGCGAGAAAAGGCCCTATTCCATCTGGAAGAAGATGGAAAAGAAGCAGATGTCCCTGGGCCAGCTGTCCGACATCTTCGGCTTCCGGGTGATCGTGGGCACCATTGACGAATGCTACCGGGCGCTGGGGGTGGTGCACCGGACCTGGCGGGCCGTGCCGGAGAAGTTCAAGGACTATATTTCCAACCCGAAGCAGAACGACTACCGGTCGCTGCACACCATCATCATCGGTCCCCACCACATGCGGGTGGAAATGCAGATCCGCACCCGCCTCATGCATGAAATCGCCGAGCGCGGCGTGGCGGCCCATGCCCTCTACAAGGAAACGCCGGATGGCCGCGACCAGATTGACGGCTTCAAGGCGTCGGTGGCCGAATCCAACGCCTATCGCTGGCTGCGCCACCTGATGGAGGTTCTGCAGGAGGGCGACAGTCCCAAGGAATTCCTCGAACACACCCGGCTTGAACTGTTCCACGACCAGGTGTTCTGCTTCACGCCCAAGGGCCAGCTCATCGCGCTGCCCAAGGGGGCCACGCCCATCGACTTTGCCTATGCGGTGCACACCTCGGTGGGTGACAGCTGCGTGGGCTCCAAGGTGAACGGGCGCCACGCGCCGCTGGCCACCGAACTGAAGAACGGCGACGAGGTGGAGATCATCCGCTCGGAGGCGCAGGTGCCGCCGCCGGCCTGGGAGGGCATTGCCGTGACCGGCAAGGCCAAGGCTGCCATCCGCCGGGCCACGCGCACCGCCCAGCGCAAGCAGTTTGCCGACTTCGGCCGCGAGATCATGGAAAAGCTGCTGGCCCGGCGGTCGCGGCCCTATGTGGAAAAGGAACTGGTGGCGGCGGTGCCGCGGCTGGGTCTCAAGAGTCTCGATGATGCGCTGTCGGCCATCGGGCGCGGCGATGTGTCGGGCTTTGACATGATGAAGGCCATGGGGCTGACCGTCGATGACAAGGAGATCCGCGAGGTCAGGAGGCGTGGCGGCGTGCTCAGGGCCGAGGCCGGGCCGGACAAGGTGGCGGTGCCGGTGCGCGGGCTGGCGCACGGCACCACGGTGACCATTGCGCGCGAAACGGGGGCGGTGCCGGGCGAGCGCATTGTCGGCATCATGACGCCGGGCAAGGGGGTCACCATCTACCCGATCTTCGCCAAGGCGCTGGAACAGTTCGAGGCCGAGCCGGAGCGCTGGGTTGATCTGGCCTGGGACCATATCGAGCCGGGCCAACGCTTTCCGGCGCGGCTGGCGGTGACCATCCACAATGAGGTGGGCGCCCTGGCCCAGGTGGCCCAGGAGGTTGGCGACAAGGACGGCAATATCGACGAATTGCAATTGCTGGCGCGCCACGGCGGGGTGCGCGACTTCTTCGATATCGACATTCTTCTGGAAGTCTATGATGCTCGCCATCTGTCCACCATCATCAACGGCCTGAAGACCAGGCCGCTGGTGGCGGGGGTGGCGCGGGTTACGGGGTAATGATGCTGACACACGATCAGGTTCTGGACGAATTCCGCGCCGCGGGCGCCCTGTTGGAGGGGCATTTCGTCCTGTCCTCGGGGCTGCATTCGGCGCGCTATCTGCAATGCGCCCGCGTGCTGATGGATGCAGCCCGGGCCGAGCGCCTGTGTCGGTCACTGGCGGCACAGGTAAGGGCAGGGGGTGTCGGGCCCATCGACATTGTGGCCTCGCCCGCCATGGGCGGCGTGGTGGTGGGCTATGAAATGGGCCGCCAGCTTGGCGTGCCGGCCATTTTCTTCGAGCGGGTGGACGGCAGGCTGGCGCTGCGCCGCGGCTTCACCATTCCGGCGGGCGCGCGCGTGCTGATGGTCGAGGACATTGTGACCACCGGCCTGTCATCGCGCGAATGCATCGACGGCATTGCCGCCGAGGGCGGCAGGACGGTGGCGGCGGCCTGTCTCATCGACCGGTCCAACGGCAAGGCTGATGTGGGCGTGCCGCTGTTTGCCCTGACGCGGCTGGATATTCCGGCCTATGCCGCCGACCAGCTGCCGCCTGCGCTGCGGGCCCTTCCGGCGGTGAAGCCGGGCAGCCGGGGGCTGGCCAAGTGATCATCGGGCTGGGCAGCGATACGGTAGACATCCGCCGCATCGAGCGCACGCTGGAGCGGTTCGGAACGCGCTTCACCAGCCGCGTCTTCACCGCGACCGAGCAGCGCAAGGCGCAAGGCCGGGCCACGCGGGCGGCCACCTATGCCAAGCGCTTTGCCGCCAAGGAGGCCTGCTCCAAGGCGCTGGGCACCGGCTTTTCGCAGGGCGTGTTCATGCGCGACCTGGGGGTGGTGAATGATCCGTCCGGCAAGCCCACGCTTGCCCTTTCGGGTGGGGCGCTGGCGCGGCTTCGGGCCATGACACCGCAGGGGCAGCGAGCGGCAGTGCACCTCACGCTGACCGATGACTATCCCTATGCTCAGGCCATGGTGATCATCGAGGCAGTGCCGGAAACGTGAAGGCTGTGGCAATAGAGCCACACCCGTGGCACCTTGACCACGGCTGGATTGCGCATCAACTGTGGCGCGTATAGACCTACCATGATTGGGCCGGAACGGGCCGCCATTGCCATGCGTGAACGAGAATCCATGATGACCGGTCAGACGGCGAAACCGAAACCGGAAGAAGGCCTGTGGGAAACCATCAAGGTGGTGGTGCAGGCGCTGCTCATCGCCTTTGTGGTGCGGACCTTCCTGTTTCAGCCGTTCAACATTCCGTCGTCGTCGATGTATCCGACGCTGAAGATCGGCGACTACATCTTTGTGTCGAAACTGTCCTACGGCTACGGCAAATATTCCTTCAACTTCAACCTCGCGCCCTTCGGCAAGAGCTGGATCTCCTGCTGCAATATCGACTTTCCGGGGCGCAAGGTGCTGGCCGATGTGCCGGAGCGCGGCGACGTGGCGGTGTTCAAGCTGCCGACCAATACCAGTGTTGACTATGTGAAGCGCGTCATCGGCCTGCCTGGCGACCGCATCCAGATGATCGGCGGCGTGCTCTATATCAACGGCGTTGCGGTGAAGAAGGAGCGCATTGCGGATTATGTCGATCCCAATGCGGAAGCGACCGGTCTGAGGGGGCCTCCGCTGCTGCCGCAGTATCTGGAGACGCTGCCCAACGGGGTGAGCTACCGGGTGCTTGACTACAAGCCGGACGGCATGGCCGACAACACGCGTGAATATGTGGTTCCCGCCAATCATTATTTCATGATGGGGGACAACCGCGACAACTCGGAGGATTCGCGCTTTCTGGACGAAGTGGGCTATGTGCCGATCGAGAATTTTGTCGGCCGGGCGGATGTGATCTTCTTCTCCATCTCGCCGCGTGCCACGCTGCGGGAGGTGTGGAAGTGGCCGCTCGAAATCCGCTGGTCGCGCTTCTTCAACCTGATCTAGGCGCCCCTTGACCAATCATGCCGCCGATAGGGCACGGGCCGCGCTGGAACAGCGGCTCGGCCACAGCTTCAGTGACCCCGACCTTGTGCTTCACGCGCTCACTCATGGTTCGGGCAAGGCGCGCACGAGCGATTATCAGCGTCTCGAATTCCTGGGCGACCGGGTGCTCGGCCTGGTCATCGCCGAAGCCCTGTTCAAGACCTTTGCGGGCGACGGCGAAGGGGCCATGTCGGCGCGCCATTCGGCGCTGGTCCGGGCGGAAACCTGTGCGGCCGTGGCTGCGGCCCTGGGGCTTGACGAGTTTGTGGTGGTGGGGGCGGCCGAGCGCAAGAAGGGCCTGCACCAGTCGGCTTCGGTTCTGGCTGATGTGATGGAAGCGGTGATCGGGGCGCTCTATCTCGATGGCGGCCTTGGCGTGGCGCAGCGCTTCATCCTCAGCCATTGGGCCGGGGCGCTGGCCGGCCAGCAGGTGGTGAGCAAGGATGCCAAGACCACCCTGCAGGAATGGGCGCTGGGCCGGGGTCTGGCCATTCCGGCCTATGAGACGCTGTCCCGAACCGGGCCGGATCATGCACCGCATTTCGAGGTGCGGCTGAGTGTGCAGAACCATGCGGCCGCCACCGGCCAGGGGGCCAGCAAGCGGGCGGCGGAAATGGCGGCGGCGGCGGCCTTTCTCGCCCGCGAAGGAGTGCGCTGATGACCGAGACGGCCCAAACCCGGTGCGGTTTCTGCGCCATCATCGGCGCGCCCAATGCCGGCAAGTCAACCCTGGTCAATGCGCTGACCGGCGCCAAGATTTCCATCGTCAGCCACAAGGTGCAGACCACGCGGGCGCGCATAAGGGCCATTTTCATGGCGGGCGAAACCCAGGTGGTGCTGGTGGACACGCCCGGCATTTTCAAGCCGCGCCGCACGCTCGATGCCGCCATGGTGGAGGCCGCCTGGGGCGGGGCGGGCGAGGCCGATGCCGTGGTGCTGCTGGCTGATGCCCGCAGCGGCCTGTCAGATGAGGTCAAGGCCATCATCAAGGGACTGACCGACAGCGGCACCAGGGCCATGCTGGCGCTGAACAAGGTTGACCTGGTGAAGCGCGAGAAACTGCTTGATCTGGCGCAGGACTTCAATGCCGCCTATCCCTTCAGCCAGACCTTCATGATCTCGGCTTTGACCGGCTCGGGGGTTGATGACCTGCGCGCCGCCATTGCCGGGGCCATGCCGCCGGGGCCGTGGCTTTATCCCGAAGACCAGACGGCGGATGTGCCGCTGCGCTTTCTGGCCGCCGAAGTGACGCGGGAAAAGCTCTATGAGCGCCTGCATGAGGAACTGCCCTATGCCTCGACGGTGGAGACCGAGGGCTGGGAGGAACGGCGCGACGGCTCGGTCAAGATTTCGCAGGTGATCTATGTGGAGCGCGACGGCCAGAAGGCCATTGTGCTGGGCAAGGGCGGGCAGACGGTGAAGCTGCTGGGCCAGTTGGCGCGGGCCGAACTGGAAACCATGCTGGAGCGCCAGGTGCATCTGTTCCTGTTCGTCAAGGTGCGGGCCAACTGGGCCGAAGACCCCGAGCGCCTGCGCATGATGGGGCTGGAGACCAAGGGCCGGTAACCCCCATGGAATGGCGCGATCAGGGCATTGTGCTGTCGGTGCGCCGCCACGGTGAAAGCAACGCCATTGCGGAATTGCTCACACCGGTTCACGGCCGTGCCCTGGGGCTGGTGCGGGGCGGCCGGTCGCGGCTGCAGCGGCCGGTGTTGCAGCCGGGCAATCTGGTGCAGGTGCAGTGGCGGGCGCGGCTTGAGGACCACCTCGGGGTCTTCACGCTGGAGCCGCTGGCGCTGCGGGCGGGCTTTCTGATGGATGACGCCAGCCGGCTTTCGGCTCTGTCCACGCTGACGGCCCTGGCCCAGCTTTTGCCGGAGCGTGAGCCGCACCCGCGCGTTTATGAGGCAGCCCAGGTGGTGCTGGAGGCCATGGAGAATGACGCCCTGTGGCCGGCGCTACTGGTGCGCTGGGAACTGGGCCTGCTGGACGAACTGGGCTTTGGCCTTGACCTGACGCGCTGTGCCGCCACCGGCACGGCGGTTGATCTGGCCTATGTGTCGCCGAAGTCGGGCCGGGCGGTGTCGCGGGCGGCGGGGGCGGAATGGCACGACCGGCTGTTTGACCTGCCGGGCTTTCTGAAGGGGGAGGGGGCGGCCACCGCCGCCGAGGTGCTGGCGGGGTTCCGGCTCACCGGCTATTTCCTTGCCCGGCATGTGCTGGAACCCCGCGGGATCGGCATGCCCCCGGCGCGCGAGCGCCTGATGGTGCTGCTTGGCCAAAAGAACCGTTGATTCCTGGCGGCACCGGGCTAGATGAGGCGCAACCGCAGGAGACAAACATGCTCGGACGCCTGAACCATGTGGCCATTGCCGTGCCCGATCTGGCCGCGGCGGTCAAAACTTATGAAAACACGCTGGGGGCCAGGGTGTCACCGCCGCAGGCCGAACCTGGCCATGGGGTGACGGTGGTGTTTGTGGAACTGCCCAACACCAAGATCGAATTGCTGGAGCCGCTGGGCGAAAACTCGCCCATCAGGGGTTTTCTGGAGAAGAACCCGTCCGGCGGCATTCATCATGTGTGCTACGAGGTGGCCGACATTCTGGCCGCACGCGACCAGCTGAAGGCGGCGGGCGCGCGCGTCATCGGCGACGGCAATCCCAAAATCGGCGCCCATGGCAAGCCGGTGCTGTTTCTTCACCCCAAGGATTTTTGCGGCACACTCACCGAACTGGAACAGGCCTGAGATCAAGCGGCCATGAAAAGCCTGCTGCTGGCGCTGATCCGGCTCTATCAGCTGACATTGTCACCGCTGATGGGGCGGCGCTGCCGCTATCTGCCCACCTGTTCGGATTATACGGCGGATGCCATCCGCAAGCACGGGGCCTGGCGCGGCAGCCTGATGGGGGCGGCGCGCATTGCCCGCTGCCACCCCTGGGGCGGCCACGGCTTTGACCCGGTGCCGGACCACTATGACGGGCCGGTGTGGCGTCAAAAGAAAGGGGGCCCCGAAGAGGGGCCCCCGCAATCCTGACTGGATCGGGTGTTACCAGCCGAAGTTATAGTTCAGGCCGACGCGGACGGTGTGCACGCCGTCAAACTTCTGATCGACGCGGCCAGACACGGAAGCGTTGGACAGTTCATAGGCTGCATCGGGAATGCCGACATAGGTATATTCCAGCTTGCCGGAGATGGCATCGGTGAAGGCGTGTTCCATGCCGCCGCCGATGACATAGCCTTTCAGCCACTTGTCCTTGCCGATGTAGAGGCCGCTGCCGGTGGGCGCGTCGGTGGAATAGAAGGTGGAGTCGAGCACCGCCAGACCGCCGGTCAGATAGATCAGCGTGTCATCAAAGGCCATGCCGAACTTGGAGCGGACCGTGAACATGTTGTCGATGTCCAGATAGGTCATCTGGGCGGGGTCTTCGTTTTCGCCCACCTTGCCGCCGCGGGCCCAGTCGGCTTCGAGGCCGACCACGAAATTGTTGAACTGCTGGTTGTAGCCAACCACCACACCACCCTGCCAGCCGTCGCCGGACAGCGGCGGATCATAGGCATCGCAGCCCGGATTGGCGACGGGGTCGCAGTATTCGGTGACGTTGTAATGACCCTTCTCGAAAATCCGGCCGGCGAAAAGGCCGACATGGGCACCAGTCCAGTCGTAGTTAGCCGGACGGAGGTCCATCACCGGCGGCGGCGGCGGCTCGAGATCGGCAGCGAAGGCGGCAGCGGCAGGCGCCAGGGCAGCCGTGACGAGAACAAAGCGCAGAAGGTGGTTTTTCATGTGGGTACCCGATACTGTTAATGGTCGTTCGTGGGCCAACATGACTTGTTAAGGTTAACGGCGGGTTACCGGTGGTTGCAGAATTGCGAAAATCCACCGGAGCCGTTTCGGCGCATGGCCTTGACCCCTGGCCGGCAAGCAGGCATTGGAGGGCGGCAACTGATTTGGCTTACCCGCAGGGTGTGCGGGAGTGAGCAGGAGGAAGACCATGATTACGCTGACTTTCCCCGACGGCAATGCACGCCAGGTTGAAGCGGGGACCACGGCGGCCCAGGTGGCGGCCCAAATCTCGAAATCGCTGGAAAAGAAGGCCGTGGCCGCCATGGTGAACGGCGTGCTGGTTGATCTGGCCGACCCGATCGCGGACGACGCCAGCCTGCGCATCATCACGCGCGACGACGCCGAGGCGCTGGAGCTGATCCGTCACGATGCCGCCCATGTCATGGCGGAAGCCGTGCAGGAGCTTTTCCCCGGCACGCAAGTCACCATCGGGCCGGTCATCGAGAACGGTTTCTATTACGACTTCTTCCGCAACGAGCCGTTCACGCCGGCCGACTTTCCGGCCATTGAAAAGAAGATGCGCGAGATCATTGCGCGCGACAAACCCTTCACCAAGACGCTCAAAACGCGTGACGAAGCCAAGGATTTCTTCCGCCAGAAGGGCGAGTTGTTCAAGGTGGAACTGGTGGACGCCATTCCGCAGGGGCAGGACATCAAGTTCTACGATCAGGGCGGCTGGGTGGACCTGTGCCGCGGCCCGCACATGACCACGACCGGCAAGATCGGCTCGGCCTTCAAGCTGATGAAGGTGGCCGGGGCCTATTGGCGCGGCGATTCCAACAATCCCATGCTGACCCGCATCTATGGCACGGCCTGGGCCAGGGATGCCGACCTTGCCGCCTATGTGACGGCGCTGGAGGAGGCGGAAAAGCGCGACCACCGCCGTCTGGGCCGCGAGATGGACCTGTTCCATTTCCAGGAGGAGGGGCCGGGCGTGGTGTTCTGGCACGCCAAGGGCTGGACCATGTTCCAGCAGTTGCTGGCCTATATGCGCCGCCGCCTGCAGGGCGATTATGACGAGGTCAACGCGCCGCAGATCCTCGACAAGTCGCTGTGGGAAACCTCCGGTCACTGGGGCTGGTATTCCGACAACATGTTCGCGGTGAAATCCGCCACCGCCTTCCTGAAGCCCAATGATCCGGACGCCGACCAGCGCATCTTCGCGCTGAAGCCGATGAACTGTCCGGGGCATGTGCAGATCTTCAAGCATGGCCTGAAGAGTTATCGCGATCTGCCCATCCGCCTTGCGGAATTTGGCGCCGTGCACCGTTATGAGGCGTCCGGCGCCCTGCACGGGCTGATGCGGGTGCGCGGCTTCACCCAGGATGATGCCCACATTTTCTGCACCGAGGAGCAGCTGGAGGCGGAATGCCTCAAGATCAATGATCTGATGCTGTCGGTCTATCGCCACTTCGGCTTTGAGAAGGTGAAGATCAAGCTGGCCACGAGGCCGGAAAAGCGGGTGGGTTCGGATACGCTGTGGGATCATGCCGAGGATGTGCTGAAGCGGCTTCTGGCCAAGATCGCGGCATCGTCGGACCGGATCGAGACCGGCATCAACGAGGGCGAGGGCACCTTCTACGGACCCAAGTTCGAATATACGCTGCATGACGCCATCGGGCGCGAATGGCAGTGCGGCACCACCCAGGTGGACTTCAACCTGCCGGAGCGGTTCGACGCCTTCTTTGTCGATGCCGATGGCCAGAAGAAGCGGCCGGTGATGATCCACCGCGCCATTTGCGGTTCCATGGAACGCTTCCTCGGCATTCTGATCGAAAGCTATGCCGGGCATTTCCCGCTGTGGCTGGCGCCCAGCCAGATCGTGGTGGCGACCATCACCTCGGAGGCTGACGCCTATGCGCTGGAGGTGCGTGACGCGCTGCGCCGGGCGGGGCTGCGGGCCGAGGCCGATCTGCGCAATGAGAAGATCAATTACAAGGTGCGCGAACACTCGCTGGTGAAGGTGCCGGTCATTCTGGTGGTGGGCAAACGCGAAATGGAGGAGCGCGCCGTCAACATGCGCCGGCTCGGTTCGCAGGAGCAGAAGCCCATGGCGCTTTATGCCGCCATTGCCGCGCTGAAGGACGAGGCTACGCCGCCCGATCTGGCGGGGGCAGCGGCCTAGTTGCCAAGCATGATGTCGCGCTGTTCGCCGGCGCTGATCTGGAAGCGGGCTTCCAGTTTTTCGCTGCCGACGTCGGCCTCGGCGCGATAGAGGCCGGGCTTCAGCACGAAATTGGCGGTCAGGCCGCTGACGGCGGGCAGGGCCTCGCCATTGTCGGCAATGACCTGCCAGGACACGGCAGCGTCGGGCGCGCCAACGAAGGCAAGGTGGGCAAGCCCCGCCTGATGGTCGATCTCCACCGCGCTCATGCGGCCCGGCTTCACCTTGACCTCGGTGATGGCGCTGGCATTGCCGGTGACGAAGCGGCTTTCAATGCGGTAATCGCCCGCCGACACGCGCAGGATTTCACCCGGCGTTTCTGACACGGTGATGAGGCGGCCGCGCTCGCGGCCCGAAGCGGCATAGACATAGGTCTTGCTTTCGGCCGCGGCGAGGCCCGCCCCGGCCAGGCGCGGCAGAACCCGGATGCCGCCCATTTCCAGGACAAAGCTCACCGCCAGCCGGTTGCCGGGCAGAAGGGTCAGGCTCTGTTCCAGCCGGGTGGAACCATAATGGGCGCGGACCACATAGTCGCCCGGCGGCAGGGCAGGTTCAGCCACCGGGGCATCGCCGGAAAACACCACCTCGCCCTCGGCGCTGGCGACAGTCCAGGAAATGTCGCGGCGGATGAGATTGGTATCATCAGAAAGCCTCGCCGTCAGTTCCAGACCCTCATTGCCGGGCTGGACAATCTGGATGGCGATGGAATGGGCATAGGGCCGGCCGATGGCGGCGGTCTGGTCGGGGGCGTCGGCGGCGCTGCCGGCGCTGCGGGCAAGGGGGGGCAGGGCGGTGGCAAAGCCGGTCGCCAACAGGAAAACCGCCGTCAGGACGGCGGCGTTTTTCGCGCTGCCCTGACGGCGGATGAGCGCTGGACGGGTGCTGAAATCGTCCATGCTTCTGTCCCCTGAGAGTTACCCCCAAGCCTTGCGGCCGGTTTGGAAACCAAAGCATGGGGCGCGGCCCGCCTCAATCATATCCTTAACGAATGGTTAACGGGGCCGAATCAATTGTGGCCATTGAAAAGGGCCGCCGGTCCCGGCACACTACCCTCATGCTGAACGACCGCTCCTCCCTTGCCGCCTTTCTGAAATCGCGCAAATCCGCCTCGGCCAAGGCCATGGACGGACCAGGCCCCACCGCGGCGCAACTGGCCGACATCATCAAGATGGCCAGCCGCATTCCCGACCATGGCAAGCTGGCGCCGTGGCGCTTCGTGGTGTTCGAGGGGGCGGCGCGGGCCCGCATGGGCGAGCGCATGGTGGCGCGCTGGCAGGAAATGCACCCCGACCATGGCGAGGGCACGCTGGGCTTTGTCCGCGCCATGCTGACGCGCGCGCCCACCGTGGTCATGGTGGTGTCGGCTGCCCGGGAGCATCCCAAGGTGCCGGTGTGGGAGCAGCAATTATCGGCGGGGGCGGTGTGCTACAACATGCTGCTGGCAGCACAGGCCCTGGGCTTTGATGCGCAGTGGCAGACCGACTGGCTGTGCTATGACGCCGAGATGCTGAAGGTGATGGGCGTGGCCGCCGATGAGAAGGTGGCCGGCCTCATTTATATGGGCACGGCCACCGAGACGCTGGAGGACCGGCCCCGGCCCGATGCCGCCGCCCTCACCACACGCTGGGAGGGATGATGGCCATCCGCGGCGTGCTGTTCGACAAGGACGGAACCCTGATTGACGTGAACGGCACCTGGGTGCCGGTCTATCGCCATATCCTCATGCAGTTGTTCGGTGTGGATGAGGCCGGGGCCGAGGCGCTGATGGAAAAGGTGGGCTATGACCCGGAGACGGGCCGCTTCGTCGCGGGCTCGATCCTTGCTGCGGGCACCACGGCGCAACTGGTCGAGGTGTGGTGGCCCAAGGCCACGCCGGTGGAGCGGCGCCACTTCACCCGCGTGCTCGACCACGACTTTACCCCCCTGGTGAAGGATGCGCTGAAGCCGCTGCTGCCGCTGGTGCCGGTGTTCGAGGCGCTGAAGGCGCAGGGCCTGCGGCTTGGCATCGCCACCAATGATTCGCGGCTGTCGGCCCGCCACCACATGGACCAGCTTGGCGTGCTGTCATTCTTCGACGAGATCGTGGCGGCGGACACGGTGGCGGTGCCCAAGCCCTCGGGCGACATGATCCGCGCCTTTGCCCGCATCACCGGGCTTGATCCGGCGGAAATCGCCATGGTGGGCGACAATGGCCACGACATGGAAGAGGCGCGCAACGGCGGCGCGGGGCTGGCGGTGGCGGTGCTGTCAGGCAATGCCGGGCCAGAGCACATCAGCCACCTTGCCGACTATACGCTGGCCAGCGTGGCCGAGCTTCCGGCGCTGCTGGCCGCCCTGCCGGACCTGTCCTGATGTTCTACCAGCCGCAGGATGCGGACCACGGCCTTGCCGCTGATCCGTTCAAGGCGCTGGTGGCACCCCGGCCCATCGGCTGGATTTCCACCCTGTCGGACGATGGCGTGGCCAATCTTGC
Source organism: uncultured Alphaproteobacteria bacterium (assembly GCA_937873445.1). Lineage (GTDB taxonomy): Bacteria > Pseudomonadota > Alphaproteobacteria > Rhizobiales > Aestuariivirgaceae > Aestuariivirga. Next base: position 2,937 of record CALMWF010000035.1, on the reverse strand, counting down.
GCCCTACAGTTTCTTCAATGCCGTGGCGGAAGACCCCCATTACGTGGCCTATGGCTCGGGCGGGGCCAAGCACACGCTGGCCAATATACGGGCCACGGGCGAATTCTGCGTCAATCTGGTGACGGCGGAACTGGCCGCCGCCATGAACGCCACCTCGGCCCTGGTCGGGCCGGAGGTGGATGAATTTGAGCTGGCGGGGGTGAAGAAGGCAGCGTGCCGCCTGATCCGGCCGCCGCGCGTGGCCGACAGTCCGGTGGCGCTGGAGTGCCGCCTGTTCCACATCCTCGATCTGCCGGGTGCCGCGGGTGCGGTGAATGACTGGCTGGTGGTGGGGCAGGTGGTGGGCATTCACATTGCCGACCGCTGCATCAGCCAAGGCCGGGTGCAGACGGCGGCCATGGGGCTGATCGCGCGGCTCGGCTATTCGCACTACGCCACGATCAGTGAAAGCTGGGCGATGCGCCGCCCCGACTGAGACGGCTCACGCCTCCGGCCTTCGATACATGAAGGCCTGCCTGAGGCAGCGCGCCACCATGGTTCCGTCCTGCTTGAAGGCGCGGTGTTCAAACTCGACAATGCCTGCATCCCCGCGCGAACGGCTTTCGCGCTTGCTGGCCACGCGCGTGGTCACCGACACGGTGTCGCCGTGGAACAGGGGGGCGGGAAAGGTCACCTCGGTCATGCCGAGGTTGGCAATGGTGGTGCCCACCGTCAGGTCATTCACGGAAATGCCGACCATGAGGCCGAGGGTGAACAGCGAGTTCATCAGCGGCTGGCCCCATTCGGTGCCGGCGCAGAACTCGCGGTCGATGTGCAGCGGCTGGGGATTGTGGGTGAGGCAGGAGAAGAAGGTGTTGTCGGCCTCGGTCACGGTGCGGCGGATCGAATGCTCATAAACCCGTCCCACCTCGAAATCCTCGAACCACAGTCCCGGCATGGCATCCTCCCTGATCAACCCTCCATAGCATCTGCCCGGCCCTGCCTCCATCGCCGGGGCGGGACTCGCAGGGGTTGCGGCGCGAGTCGGGTAGAAAATGCGTGAACAGAGGCGGAACGCCGCAATTTCGCCATGGTTGAAAACCCTGTGGAAAATGTAGTTTTATGGTTATTATTCATAGGCTTGATGGGTGTGGAAAAGCTGTGGAAAAACAGTTTAACGCCTCGTTAACCATCCGGGAGTCAGGACTCGCCTTACGCGAGGGACAACAGGTCTTCGCCAGTCTGTTTGAGGATTGCCGCATGGTACAGTGCCTGCTGATAAACCGAGACCCCGGCGAGAGGGCGCGTCTGGCGCAGCTTCTGTCCGGTCTTGGCCTGACGCTGACCGAACGCGCGCTGGCGGGCGAGGGCGTGGCAGTGTGCAACGACAACACCCCCGATGTGGTGCTGATGCAGGCCGAGGGCCAGGATATGGAGGCCCAGGATTTCGTGCGCCGGGTGCGGCGCAGCCCCAGGGCCAAGAAGCCGGTGGTGATCCTCTTTTCCGGTGCCGCCGATACTGAAGTCATCGGCCAATCCATCCTCAGCGGGGCCGCCGATTTCATCATGCTGCCCCTCGACCGCGACCTGCTGGCCTTCAAGCTCAGGCAGGCGGGCATCAAGGTGAGTTGATGAAGGCCGGGGCATGGCGCAGCGGCCCTATGGTGAACCAATTGTTAACGCCTCGCCTCTTAACCTGACAGTCATGTTGCGGTGGGTGGCAGGATGAGCGTTGAACCCGGTTTCGGACTCGACATTTCCGTCTTCGATACGGTGATTGACCAGGGTGGTGCGGAGGCCCGCATGGCCCTGGCCGAGAAGCTGGCCGGCCTTCTGGCCGATGACGGGGCCTCGGCGCTGGAAAAGCAGCAGGTGGTTCCGGTCATTCTCAAGCTGGCGGTGGACCCAGAGCGCAAGGTGCGCGAGACGCTGGTGCATCAGCTGACGCCCATTGAAAATCTGCACGGGGACATTGTTTTCGCGCTCATTGCCGACGCGGATGATCTGGCCCTTCCGTTTTTGCGCCACACGCCGTCGCTTGATTCCTGGCATATGATGGCCATTCTGCGGGTTGGCGATGAAGCCCGTCAGAGGTCGGTGGCCGGACGGTCCGACATCACCGCCGAAGCCGCGGCCTATATTTTGAAATCGGCGCCGGCCAGCGTCTGCCTCACGCTCTTCGACAATGAGGTGGTGGCCTTTGACGGCGGCGATTACCAGCACCTCTACAACCGTTTTGCCAATGAACCCGCCGTGGTGGAGCGCCTGCTCAAGGTGCCGGACCTGCCGCTGGACATCCGCATTCTTCAGGCCAAGCGCGCGTCCAGCCGCATGCACATGCTGATGGCCGAACGCGGCTGGCTGCCGGCCAACAACGCTGCGCAGATGCTGGAGGATGCCGAGGAGGGGGCCATTCTGCGCATCCTCACCGAAGCGAGCGCTGAAGAACGGGTGGGCGCCATCGCCTTTGTAGCGTCCAAGAACATGCTGACTCCGGCGCTGATCGTGCGCGCCGCCACCCTTGGCGAAATGGCCGTGGTGGAAGGGGCGCTGGCGCACCTCGCCAATGTGTCGCTGACCAGGGCGCGCGACATGATGTATGGCGGCGGGGCGCTGTCACTGCGCTCGCTTCTGAAAAAGTCCGGCCTGCCGTCGTCGTGCCATGTGCTGCTGCGGGCGGCCAGCGATGTCGTGGCGGAAAATCAGGAGCGTGGACTGACCCTCACGGCGGGCGATTTCGGCCGGCAGCTCATCGAGGCGCTGATGACCCGCTATGATGATCTGCGCGGCGCCGAGCGCGCCAGGCAGCTCGACTATGTCGGCCGCTTCGGTGAAGAGAAGGTGCGGCTCATTGCCCGCCGCCTCAAGGCCGACATGGTGCGCGCGGCGTAAGAGGGGTTACTTGCCCATCATCTTGTCCAAAAAGTCGTGCAACTTTTTGGGATGATGGGGTGCCCA
>CALMWF010000034.1 GCA_937873445.1 uncultured Alphaproteobacteria bacterium | reverse complement strand
TTATTCCGTGATCTTGGCGACGACGCCGGCGCCGACGGTGCGGCCGCCTTCACGGATGGCGAAGCGCAGCTTCTCCTCCATGGCGATCGGCGTGATCAGCTCGACATCGAACGAGATGTTGTCGCCCGGCATCACCATTTCCGTGCCCTGGGGCAGCGTCACCACACCGGTCACGTCGGTGGTGCGGAAGTAGAACTGCGGACGGTAGTTGGCGAAGAACGGCGTATGACGGCCACCCTCCTCCTTGGTCAGGATGTAGGCCTCGGCCTTGAACTTCTTGTGCGGCTTCACAGAACCCGGCTTGCACAGCACCTGGCCGCGCTCCACGCCCTCGCGGTCCACACCGCGCAAGAGCGCGCCGATGTTGTCGCCCGCCTCGCCGCTGTCCAGCAGCTTGCGGAACATCTCAACGCCCGTCACCGTGGTCTTCTGGGTCGGGCGGATGCCGACGATCTCGACTTCCTCGCCAACCTTCACAATGCCGCGCTCCACGCGCCCCGTCACCACCGTGCCGCGGCCCGAGATCGAGAACACGTCTTCGATCGGCATCAGGAACGGCTGATCCTTCGGACGGTCCGGCTGCGGAATATACTCGTCAACCGCCGCCATCAGCTTCAGGATCGCTTCCTTGCCAAGCTCGGGCTTGGTGCCTTCCAGCGCGCACAGCGCCGAACCGCGGACGATCGGAATGTCATCGCCGGGGAACTGATAGCTCGACAGAAGCTCGCGCACTTCCATCTCAACCAGATCCAGAAGCTCCGGATCGTCCACCATGTCCACCTTGTTCATGAACACAACCAGCGCCGGAACGCCAACCTGGCGGGCCAGCAGAATGTGCTCGCGCGTCTGCGGCATCGGGCCGTCAGCCGCCGAAACCACCAGAATGGCGCCGTCCATCTGCGCCGCACCGGTGATCATGTTCTTCACATAGTCGGCGTGGCCGGGGCAGTCGACGTGCGCATAGTGGCGCTTCTGCGTCTGATATTCCACGTGCGCCGTGTTGATGGTGATGCCGCGCGCCTTCTCTTCCGGCGCCTTGTCAATCTGGTCGTAGGCCGTGAACGTCGCACCGCCCGTCTCCGCCAGAATCTTCGTGATCGCCGCCGTCAGCGACGTCTTGCCGTGGTCAACGTGGCCAATCGTGCCAATGTTGCAATGCGGCTTGTCGCGGTTGAATTTCTCTTTGGCCATGGTTCTGTCCTGCCTGCGCTAGTGACTGTTCAAATTCCGTTTGGAGCGGGTGAAGGGAATCGAACCCTCGTATTCAGCTTGGAAGGCTGCTGCTCTACCATTGAGCTACACCCGCCCGACAACGATCCTTCCTGCCTGACTTCACTTCACCTGCCCATGACGTATGGCCCTGCTCCCAACGCGAATGGTGGGGGAGGAAGGACTCGAACCTTCGAAGCCGTAAAGCAGCGGATTTACAGTCCGCCCCCTTTGCCACTCGGGACACTCCCCCGATTCGCAGAAAGCACAAGCCAAACGCCATCAAGCCCGGGTTTCCCCGGGCCTTTGGTGCCCGGCTGTATGCCGCGCGGGGGGCGTGAAGTCAAGGGCGGAAATGACCCTGCCCCGAAACCGCTTGAGCCTTGAAAAGATTCGCCCTTTCCAGACCGGGCTGGCTACTGTCCGCCGGCCTCGAACCAGCGCCGGTAGAGGGCGTCAAACTTGCCGCTTTCGCGCATCTTCAGCAGGGCGGCGTTGATCGGCTTGCGCAGCTCCGAACCCTGCGGCAGCACAATGCCGTAGCTTTCCTTCTTGAACACCGGCCCCACCACTTCCACCTTGCCGCGTCCGGCGGTGGCGGCGTGATACATCAGAACCGGCGCATCGAACACGACGGCATCGATCCTGCCCGCCTCCAGCGCCTCGAAGGCGCCCTGCACCGCCTGAAATTCCGTCACCTTGGCGCCCCGGCCCTCCAGCCATTTGGCCGAGGTTGATCCCGCCGTGGTGCCCACCTTCTTGCCCGGCAGATCATCCGGTCCCTGAATGCCGCCGCGCAGCTGTTGCACGGTGAAGGCCGCCGTCACCGTGGCCTGAAGATAGGTGAGAAAAAACAGGCTGATGAGAATGGACAGCGCCGCCAGCACCCGCCCGCTGGCCGAGCGCGGGCTTTCCGACTGCTGCCCGGCCGCCGCCCCGATGGCCCAGGACACCGCCTGGACAATGCCGGGATAATAGGACCGCGACACATGCGCCTCGGGGTGCCGCCGCTCCACCAGCCAGACGATATGGGCCGGCACGACAATGAGGAACCCCAGCATGGCCAGCAGATAGGGCATGTCGCCCACCGTAAGGTATTTCAGAAGCCGCCACAGCGAAAAGCCGGTGCTGCCTTCAGCCGGAACCATGATCTGCAACCCGGACTCGAACATTGGTTGGGAAAAGTCAAACTGGCTTTCCCGTTCGGAGGTGATGGAAATTGCCGCCACGCCCATGTCGGCGCGCTTTTCGCTCACCGCCGCCAGAATACCCTTCACATTCGGCGTTTCCACCCATGTGCTGGTCAGCCCCATGTCGAGCGCGATCTCATTCCACAGTTCCACCGAAAAGCCGGTGAAACTGTCGCCATCGCGGAACACGAAGGGAGGCAGCACCCGTGTCGCCACCCTCAAGGCATGCCCAGGCCCCGCCGCGCCGGACGGTGCTGCAACAGCAGCTGGCGGCGCCTCCGGTGCGTTTTGGCTGGCGGCGGTAAGCGCCATCAGCCCCGCCAACAGCCACAGCCCGAACCACAGTCCGACCCTCTTCCGCCATCCATGCATCGGCTGACCCTGCCCCAATCCGGTTTTCGGGCGGGTTATGTGGCCGATTCTGGCCATTTCCCAAGCGGAAAGTAAGGAGGCCGGCTCAGCCGCCGGGCCGGGTCATCTGGGCCAGACGCGTGGTATCGACAAGGCGGATGCGGCCGCGCCCGGTTTCAATCCAGCCGCGGCTGGCCATATCGGCCAGAATGCGCGCCACCACCTCGCGGCTGGAGCCAAGCTGGCCGGCAATCCGGGCCTGCGTCTCGGTGACCACGCCCTGGCCGTTGGCCCGCTCCAGAAGATGGGCCGAAAGCCTCTGGTCAAGGCGCAGGGAATGCACCTGCTCCAGCTCATCCATCAACCGGAAAACCAAGGTAGAAAGAGACTTTACGGTAAGGTCTTGAATCGCTTCCTCAGCCTGGAACAGGTTCCGGTAAAGGCCACCCGGAATAATTCCCACCACCGTGTCGGCCTCGGCCTCCACCCAGGCCGGATAAAGCAGATCGTTGAACAGGGCATTGATGGCGAGAATGCAGGTTTCCCCGGCTGTGAGATGGTAAAGGGTGGCTTCCGCCCCCGAAGGCTTCACCGTGTAAACGCGCAGCCTCCCCTTCAGCACCAGATAGGCGCCATTCACCGTCTGGCCGCGATGCACCACCGGCGCACCGGCCCGGAAGGCATAGCGCTGCAACTGCTGCTCCACCCGCAGGCGCGCAGCCTCCGACAGCCGGGTCAGCGGCAGATCCACGGTAAACCCTGCCCTTCGCACCGCCCTGCGCGCCGGCACCGCCAGGCGGATCATGGCGTCTCGCTCCGGCGCGCTTCATCCGATGCGCTGCGCAATCTATCGCTGCTCAGCGCCTTCAGGAATGCGACAAGATCGGCCACATCCGCTTCACTCACATGTTTGCGCACCACCCGCTGAAAGCTTCTTGTGGCGGGCGACCACGCCACCGTGGCAAGCTGATCGGCCCCGGCATCGCCCACCACCGCCCTGATCTGCACCGTGGCCATGATCTTCACCACCGTGGCCAGATCATCAACCGCCCCGTTGTGCAGCCAGGGTCCGGTCAGCGCCACATTGCGCAGCGACGGGATCCGCCACACACCGACGGCGGCGTCCTTCCCGGCCCGGCCCCTGTCGCGCGCCAGATCAAAGGGCTTGGCAATGGCCACATTGCGCACGTCCAGTGTGGCAAACGGGCGCTTCATGAAACCCACCGTGGCCGCACCGGAAAAATTCGGCCCCTGATGACACAGGATGCAGCCCAGCGACTGGAACAGTGCCATGCCGCGCCGCTGCTGCGCCGACAGCGCCGTGACATCGCCCGCCATGAACCGGTCATAGGGCGCATCGCGCGTCACCAGCGTGCGTTCATAGGCGGCAATGGCGCGGGCCACGCGCTCGAAGCTGATGCGCTCATCGCCAAAGGCATCCCGGAAGGCCGCCGCATAATCAGGATTGGCGGCCAGTGCCCGTTCCGCCGCAGCGGCATCGGGCATGCCCATCTCGATGGGATTGAGGATCGGCCCCATGGCCTGCTCCTCCAGCGATCCGGCCCGCCCGTCCCAGAACAGCCGCGCCTGAAAGGCGGCATTGTAGACGGTGGGCACATTGCGCCCGCCCACCTGCCCGGCAATGCCGGTGGCAGTGGCCCGGCCATCGGCCCCCGCCCCCCGGCCCAGATCATGGCACGACACACAGGCCAGGGTTCCGTCCCCCGACAGGGCGGTCTCGTGAAACAGCCGCTTGCCCAGCGCCGTCAGGGCGGGGCTGTCGGTCGGCCGCACCGCCGTTTCCGGCAGGGCCTGCCACGGGCTGACCACGGCCAGCCCTGGTGTTGATGCCACCTCGGTCATGCGGCTGATGTGATATTTCCCCGCCTGGCTGCGCAGCAGCGCCCGCGTTGTCCAGTCCGGCGCCATCACCAGCGTGAAAATCACGGCCAGCTTGAAGGCAAAGGCAAAAATGCCCAGCCCCAGCGCGCCGCCGATCATCACCTGGCGTGACCCCGCCAGCTTCTGCGCAGGCGCCAGGTCGCGCCGCACCAGCAGCGTCAGCACCGACAGCCCCAGAACCACCACGGTAAAGCCCATGCCCAGCAGCATGGCGACATCGCTTGCCATAATATCCTCCGCCTTCGCTGACAGCAGCATGGGCGGCGCGCAGCAAACCGTCTGTAACCTGCGCTACACTGCGCTTAAGGGGGCGCGTTCGCTCAGGGGGCGAGAGGCCGGAGCCGGTAGATCTTCAGCCTGGTGCTGTCGGCGGCGGGCAAGGGTTCCAGCCAGTCCGGAACCACCCCGGTGTAAAGCTGGGCGTAAAGCCCGGCTGGCGCTTCCCGGCTTACCAGCCGGGTTTGCGCCTCGCCAGCGCAGAAGGCCAGCAGACTGGCGCCCGAGGCGCGCATCACCGCCTCGGCCGCGGCGGGGCTGGCAAGGCCGGTTCTCAGTTCCGCCAGCATGCCCGCCTGATTGCGGTGATAGGGCCCGGACAGCACGCGGTGGCCGGTGAAGCGCAGGATGTGGGCGCCCGAGTCGGCGGGCGCCATGACCGTGCTCGGAGCCAACACCGCCAGCCCGGCAAAATCCTCCTTGGCAACGCAGCCTTCTTCAGCCTTGGCCGCACTCTCGGCAGCGTTGCCCGTGAGCGCCCCATAGCCTTCCTTCAGCCCCATGGTGCCAAGCGCCCAGGCCTGCGGGGCAGCCGCCAGGGCCGCCAGCGCAAACACCAGCTGCACCTTCACATTGCTGCGGTCGGCATACATGCGCTGCCGCCAGTATCCGATGAAAGCGGCCAGCGGTAGAATGGCAATGAGATTGGCAAACACCGACACCCGGATCTGCACCAGGGCAATGAGGAAACTGACGCCGATCAGGCCGAGCAGGATGGTATGGGCCCGGCGCTGCTGGCCACGCCGGATCATCCACGCACACACCAGAATGGCATAGAGGCCAACCGCATAGAGGCTGGGCAGGCTGGCCGGATCGTGCCCCGCCTGCGCAACAAAGGAACGGGCCTCCGACACCTTGCTCAGCCACAGGCTGACCAGCAGCGGATCAAGACCCTTGAGCGGGCTGGACAGGCACTGCGGCGCCACCGCCAGGGCCACGCCGAACACCCCGGCCCCAACCCCCGCCACCGCCAGCGCCCGGCGCTGCAGGCTGTGCGCGCTCTGGCTCCAGGCCGCCGCTGCCAGCAGTCCGCCACCCGCCAGCGCCAGGGCCAGAAAACCCAGCGAAAGATTATCGCAGGTCACATCGCCATAGCGCGCCGGTGGCACCGTGGCCACAAAGGCAGCCAGCACGCCCGCCGCCAGGGTCAGGCCATAGGCCATGGCCGCCGACCGGGCCTCACTGCCCTCCACCAGCCACAGCGCCGTCACGGCCAGTGATACAGCTGCCACATAGGGCACCGTCTCTGCCCCCACGGCGATGGCCAGTGCCGCCGCCAGCCCCGCCAACGCATAATTCACGGCCCCATGCGCCGGATCGAGCAGCAGGGCCGCCATGGCTGCGGCCAGCACCATCTGAACATTGTGGTGATCGATGGAACCCGCGCCAAAGCGGTTTGATCCCATGACGAACAGCACCCCCAGGATCATGGCGATGTGCCCCGTCACCACGCCGCCCAGCCGGTGGCCGCCCAGACCCAGCATCAGCAGCAGCGGCACCGAAACCAGCGGCGGCCACACCATCACCGCCATGGCCTCGGCCAGAGGCGGCGCTATGAACAGGCCGAAGAATTTCACCAGCAGAAAGATCGGCAGGTCGACAAAGCGCGACCAGTGCATGAGAACCCCGCCCGCCATGCCCAGCCGGTATTGCATCATGTCATACCAGCCCTGCCCGGCCGCCAGGTCGCGCACCTCCACCAGGCGCATCACATCGTCATTGTCGCCGCCGACGAAATCGGTGCCATAGAGGGCCTGCTGCACCAGCAGCAGCAGCACCAGCCCGAAACCGTACAGAAGCCCCACCCGCCAGTTGAAATGGGCCGGGGCCGGCCCCTCTTCGGTGCGGCTCACTGGGGGTTGGGCAAGAACGGCTTCGGTCACGTGATTTTCCTCGGCAGGATTGCTGCCGGAAACCTAGCCTTAACCTAATCAAGAAAGAGTAAAGGCAGACCCCTGCCCCCAAGAGGGCGCAACCGAGGACAAGCCATGACCGGCGATCCCGCCCACCACCTCGACATCGCCGTCCTGCTGCCGTGCTACAACGAAGCCGCCACCATTGGCGATGTGGTGCGCTCCTTCCAGCGCGAACTGCCGCAGGCCCGCATCTACGTCTACGACAACAACTCCACCGACGGCACGCCGCTTCACGCCATGCTGGCCGGGGCCCGCGTGCTGCGCGAACGCCGCCAGGGCAAGGGTCATGTGGTGCGCCGCATGTTTGCCGACATCGAGGCCGACATCTATGTCATGGCCGACGGCGACGGCACCTATGCCCCCCATGACGCCGGCGAACTGGTGCGCACCCTTCTCACCGAGCGCGCCGACATGGTGGTGGGCACCCGCCGCAATGTCCATAACGATGCGGGCCGCAACGGCCATGCCTTCGGCAACCGGATCTTCAACGTCCTCTACCGCTCCATCTTCGGTGCCGACTTCACCGACATCTTCTCCGGCTATCGCGCCTTCTCGAAGCGCTTCGTGAAAAGCTTCCCGGCCGTGTCCGGCGGCTTTGAAATCGAAACCGAAATGTCGGTTCATGCCTCGCGCCTGAAAATGCCGGTGTGCGAACTGGAACTGGACTATGGCCGCCGGCCGGAAGGCTCGCACTCCAAACTGTCCACCTTCAAGGACGGTTTCCGTATCCTGCGCATGTTTGGTGTGCTGATGAAGGAAACCCGGCCCTTCGCCTTCTATGGACTGATCGGCGGCACCATCATGCTGGCCAGCCTCGCCTTCATGGCCCCGGTGCTTTACGAGTATTTCACCACCGGCACGGTGCAGCGGGTAGCCACCTGGACGCTGGCCATGACTCTCATGCTGCTGTCCTTCCTGTCCTTCTCGGCCGGTCTCATTCTCGACTCGCTGGCCCGCTCGCGGGTGGAGTTCCTGCGCCTCAACTACCTCGCCCACCACAGTCCGGCGAGCGAAACCGGCGATCATCCGCGCCTGCCCGCCGCTGACGACAGGGAAAAACCGGCGGCCGCCGCGCGCGCCGCATGAAACGCATCCTGACCTTCGGCCTTGCCGGCGGCATCGGTTTTGCCGTTGACGCGGGTGTGCTGTTTCTCTTGCTGCGGGTCACGCCCCTGGGCCCCTTCAGCGCCCGCATCATCGCCATTGCCCTGGCCATGACGGCCACCTGGCTGATCAACCGCAGCTTCACCTTCGGACCCTCCGGGCGGTCGCTGGCCGATGAAGGCAGCCGCTATGGCGCCGTGGGCCTGGCCACGGCCCTGTTCAATTATGCCGTCTATTCCGGGCTGCTCCTGGCCCTGCCCGGCCTCAGCCCGTTTGCCGCCCTGATCATTGCCTCGGGCGCGGCCATGACGGCAAGCTACCTCGGCTATTCCCGGCTGGTGTTCACCCCCCGCCGCCACAGCTGATGTATTTGTCCAGATAACCGGCTAAACCCCTTGCCATGACTCAGAAATCTCCCGCCCCGCGCCGTCCCTGGTCCGGCCCTGAGACCCCCGACCTCATCCATGGTGCCCATTCCGTCACCGAGGCGCTGAAAAACCCGAAGCGCAAGCTCATCGCGCTCAAGGTCACCACCAACGCTGCCGAACGCCTGCACGAGGCGGCGGCGGCCCGCGGCATCACACCGGAAATTGTTCACCCCCGCATTCTCGATCATCTGGCGGGGCCGGATTCGGTCCATCAGGGCATGGTGCTGGAGGCAAAGCCGCTGCGCGCGCCCCGCCTCGACCAGATTGAAAAAAGCGGCATTGTCGTCATTCTCGATCAGGTCACCGACCCCCATAACGTTGGCGCCATTCTGCGCTCCTGCGCCGCCTTTGGGGTCAAGGCATTGGTCACCACCGCCCGCCACTCGCCGGAAGCGTCCGGTGTGTTGTTCAAATCGGCCTCCGGTGCCTATGAACATGTGCCCATGGTCAAGGTCACCAATCTCGCCCGTGCGCTGGAGGAATTGCGCTCCTACGGTTTCCGCCTCATCGGCCTGGACAGCGAGGCCGAAACCGCCATTGGCGCCGTCGACAGAACACCCCCCGTGGCGCTGGTGCTGGGGGCCGAGGGCAAGGGCCTGCGCCAGCTCACCCGCCAGACCTGCGATGTGGTGGCCCGCCTCGACATGCCGGGCGAAATCAAAAGCCTCAATGTGTCAAACGCTGCGGCCATCTGCCTCTACGCACTGACTCACTAGAGCAGCCTGACTTTTGACGGTTGCGGCGAAAGTCAGAAAGTTGCTCGTAAACAAACAGTCAGAGCGGAGGTTTTGAGTCATCAGAATCTGTTCTGCTCTAGCCTAAAAAAGAGGCCGGGGAAAATCCCCGGCCCGGTTTCGTTATGCGCGTGTCCTATTCGCAGGAGCAGACCCGTCCGCCCTGCCCTTTGACGGCAGTCACCGGTCCGTAATAGACCGCCATGCCGCCGTCGCAGGGGGCCGACAGATATACCGGCACCGGCCGGTGCAGCACCTTGCGCTTCATCTTGCGCGGGGCCTTGCGAACCTCGCCATAGCTGTAGCCGTCAGCATAGCCACCATAGCCACCCTGATACCCGGCATCGGCGCGGCGCAGTTTCTTGCTGCGCAGCTTGCCGCTGCCCTGGCCATAGCCGCTGCCATAGCCATAGCCATAGTCGTAGCCATAACCATAGCCATAGCCGCGCTGGGCGGCCTTGCGGGCCCGCTTTTCCTGCTGCATCCGGGCAGCGGGGCTCATGCCCACGCCGACAGACACCCGCGGACGCCCGCCATCATAGCCGTAGCCGTAGCCGTAGCCGTAGCCATAATCGGAGCCGCCGTCATAGCCATAACCATAGCCGCCGGAGCCACCACGGGGCCGGGAGACCGGCGCCGGACGCTTCCACTTCTTCACCATGCGCGGGCCACCGCCATGGGCAAAGCGCGGACGATAGTCAGGGATCAGATAGCCACCGCAATCCTCGATCCGCCGGACATAGTAGGCGTGGCCATTGACCATGCACACCACCGCACGCGGGCGATGAGGACGGGTCATGCCGGATCCATCGCCACTGTGGTTCATGCCACCGTCATGCGCGGGGCCGGGGCCAGGACCGGGACCAGGATCAGGGCCAGGGCCAGGGCCAGGACCGGGACCAGGGCCAGGGCCAGGACCAGGGCCAGGGCCAGGACCAGGACCGGGGCCAGGGCCAGGACCAGGGCCAGGACCAGGGCCAGGACCAGGACCAGGACCGGGACCGGGACCAGGGCCATGACCGTGTCCACCACCATGGCCACCGGGCCAGCCCGGACCGCCATTGCCATTGCCGCCACCATGACCGCCGGGCCAGCCCGGACCGCCATTGCCACTGCCGCCACCATGACCGCCATGGCCACCATTGCCATTGCCGCCGGAGCCGCCGTTACCATTGCCGCCGGAGCCGCCATTGCCGCCACCATGACCGCCATGGCCACCATTGCCATT
>CALMWF010000033.1 GCA_937873445.1 uncultured Alphaproteobacteria bacterium | reverse complement strand
TGCCGAGGATGTAGTCCTTGAAGTTCTCCTTGCCCTGCGCCCATTGCGGCATGGTGCCTTCGTCCATGCCCTGGGTGAACTTGTTGATGAAGTCCTGGTCATGCAGGTTGTTGGTGAAGATGTGGTGGGCCATGCCCGCCATCATGGCGGCGTCGGTATTGGGCCTGATCGGAATCCACCAGGCGTCATAGGCCGAGCACGAGTCGGTATATTGCGGATCAATGACCACAAATTTGCAGCCGCGCTGCTTGGCCAGGCGCATATAGTAGAAGGTGTTGCCGCCGTGGAAGGTGTAGGCCGGGTTCCAGCCCCACATGATCAGCAGCTTGCTGTGGGCGAAGGCATCATCCTCGTTGCCGTCCTGAATGGTGCCGAAGGTGATGCGCGAGGAAAACTTGGTGCCCTCATAGGACGGCACCGACCAGGACGAGGTGCGGCAGCCGAACATGCCGAGGAAGCGGCCCAGCAGACCCTCGATCTGGTCTGACTTGTGCAGCACGCCATAGGAGGCGCCGGCATAGGACTGGTCAACCAGAGCGGTCGGACCATATTTGTTTTTCAGATAGACCATGCGCTCGGCAATTTCGCCCAGGGCCTGATCCCAGGAGACGCGCTTGAACTTGGCTTCGCCGCGCTTGCCCACCCGCTTCATGGGGTAGAGCAGGCGTTCCGGCGAATAGAGGCGATAGCGATAGGAGCGGCCGCGCAGACAGGCGCGCACCTGCGGCTTCTCTTCCGTGTCGGTGTTGAAGGCATCGCCCTGATAGGTGCCATTGTCGGTGGACAGGCGGACGATGACATCACCCTTCTTGTGGGCCACCAGCATGTGGCGCGAGCCGCAGTTGTGGGCGCAGGAGGTGACCACCGTGGTCAGATCGTCATCGCGGGGATAGGGCTCATAGGCAAAGGCTTCCGCCTGTTTTGCGCCAGCGGTGGACACCAGCCCCGCCGCCAGCGAGGCCGACGCACCCTTGAGCACGTCACGCCGGTTGGGGTTGAGGAACCGGTTCAGGGTTTCGCGGATCATTGTCGTGGTCATAATGCTTGCTCCCTGAACCTACTGGGCGGCCTTGATGGCATAACGCGGGTCGGACTCGGTCGGGCGGTCCTTGGCCCAGTCCGGCGTGGTGGATGTGTCCATACCCGGCCAGGCATGGCGCGGATAGGGATAGGAGATGCGGTACCACTGGCGTCCGCCATGGCAGCCGAAGCACACGTCCGAGCTTTCCTTGGCCAGATCCTCAATGGTGGCGGCATTGAGATAGGTGACGTTGTGGCGATTCAGCCGGAACAGTTCACCATGGCAGGTGAGGCAGCCGTTGGGCGTGTCGGGATTTTCCAGATCCTTGCGGGCCTCGTGCCAGGGGCCGGGCAGACCCATGATATTGACCGGGTCCGGCATGGGGCCGTGGCAGCGAAGGCAGGTCTCGGAGGGGTTCACCATCTTGCGGTTGGTGAAGGGCTCCTTGCCGTTGTTGGAGGTCATGTCGGCGGGGGCCACCGTCATGGTGGGGCTTTCCTCGCGCGGATCATTGCCCTGATGGCAGAAGGTGCACTTCAGGTTCATCACCGCCTTGGCATAGGGGGTGGAGACATGGCGCTGGTGGAAGGTGGCCTGGGCGCCGTCATAGGTGGCAAGCTGCTGATACCAGGCCGAAGCCGTGGCAGCCTGAGCCCCGGCAGGCGAAGCGGCGCGGACATTGGTGTCGAGCACTTCCTTATGGCAGACGAGGCATTCGCCGTCGGTGGCCTTGTCAATGTCGGGCTTGAAGTGCAGGCGGTGATAGCGCGCGCGCTCATAATCAATGCCGGCCACTTCCTTGGTCAGCTTTTCCACGGCGGCCTTTTCGGCGGCCAGGTCAGCCTCGCTCGGCGGTGCCGGATCCACGTAGGTCACCGGCGCTTCGGCAGGCGCTTCGGCGGCAGGGGCTGCGGGTTCTGCGGGTGCCGGAGCCGTGGCTCCGGCGGCAGCTCCCGCGGCAGCGGTTGCCGCAGCAGAAGCTGCAGATGGGGTCGCTCCGGAGGAAGACCCGGCCGCGGCCGTGGTTTGAGCGTTGGGGTCGGCGTTTCCGCCTGAGACCGCTGCCAAGCCAAGAGCTTCCGGAGCGATGGGGGTGTCGCCGTTTTGGGCGAGGAATGCGATGAGATTAGCCCGGTCCTCGGGCTTGGGCAGGCCGGCAAAAACCATCTTGTTGCCGGCAATGGCTGCCTTGGGATTGGTGAGATATGCGTCGAGTTTGACCGGCGTCCAGCTGTCGGCGGCATGGGCCTTCATGCCGTCGGAATATTTGAAGCCTTCGTGCGAGGCCACGGGCCGGCCAACCACGCCCCACAGATTGGGGCCAACCAGGTTTTTGCCGCCCTTGTCATTGTTGTGGCAGGCCTTGCACTTGGTGAAAACCGTTTTGCCGGCAGCGGGGTCCGGGCCAGCCGCGGCCACCTGCACGGGCGCGGGTGCAGCCGGGGCAGCGGCAGGCGCAGCCGGGGTTGCCGCTTCAGCTGGCGCAGCCGGGGTTGCCGCTTCAGCGGCCGCGGGGGCTGCTGCCGCAATGGCTGCAGGGGCTGCTGCCGCGATGGCCGCAGGGGATGCTGCCGGCGGCAGGTTGGGATTTGACACACCCTGGGTGACGAGGGCTCCAGCGATGAAAGTGGCATAGGATGCCATGGCCAGAAGAGAACCCACTCCCGCTTTAGCCCCGAAACTCGGCATGATCGTCATCCTCTGAAAACAGATCGGAAATCAGAATAATTCAGCTTGTGGAGGGGAGGCCCAAAGGCCTCCCCCGATTTCGTTGGCAGAAAAGGCTTACTTGGCCTGAACCCACTGGGTGCAAACCCAGCCGTTCTCGCCAGCCATGCCGGACATACCGGACATGCCGCCCATGCCGGACATACCGGACATGCCGCC
>CALMWF010000032.1 GCA_937873445.1 uncultured Alphaproteobacteria bacterium | reverse complement strand
GGGGGCTCTCCTGTTGGGGCCAGCATAGCAGCGGCTTGGCCGGTGCGGCAGTGGGCTTCTGTGCGTGGCGGAATGGCGCAGGCCGGGTCAGTCCCAGGCCAGGTGGTGAACGGTGGCGGCAATACGGGCATGGGGAACACGGGCCTTGACGGTTTCCGCCACCGCCGCAAGCCCGGCGCTGGCATCGATGACGCCATCGGCCACCAGCACCACGGCGAGGCCATGGTCCGCCGCCCCCTTGATATCGGTGTCCGGCCCATCGCCAATGGCCAGCACCATGTCCTTGCTCACGGCTGCGCCGCGCAGGCGCGCCGCCTCGGCCATGGCGAGATCATAGATGGGGGTGAAGGGCTTGCCCGCCATCTCCACCCGGCCGCCCAGTGCCGCATAGGCTTCGGCAAGGGCCCCGGCACAAAAGATGAGGTGAGCCCCGCGCCTGACCATGCGGTCGGGGTTGGCGCAGATCATGGTGAGGTTGCGGGCCTTCATGGCGGCCAGCGTGGCGGCATAGTCGGCAGGCGTTTCACGGTCGTCATGGAACAGGCCGGTGCAGATGACGGCATCGGCATCCACCAGGGCCACACGGCGCACGTCCAGCCCCTCGAACAGGGACAGGTCGCGGGCCGGGCCAATGTGATGCAGCCTGCCGCCCGGCACCGCCGCCATCAGGCTGCGGGTCACATCGCCAGAGGTGACAATGCCGTCCCAGGCGGCGCGGGGCACACCAATGCTGTCAAGCTGGCGCGCCACCCCTGCGGCACTGCGCGGCGAATTGGTGAGCAGCAGCACGCTGCCGCCCGCTGCGCGGTGGCGGCGCAGGGTGGCAATGGTGGCGGTGTTGGGGTGCACGCCGTCATGAACCACGCCCCAGACATCGCAGAACCAGACGGGATGGGCCGCCGACAGGGCTTGCATCATGGGCTGGCCTCAGGCGGCGGCGCGCAGCGGCACCACGTCGGCTTCGCGTTCCTCACGCGACTTCACCCGGCGCGGTGGCGCATAGAGCGGCCCCGAGGCAAATCGGGCCACCCCGGCCAGGGCCTGGGCGGTTTCCATGCGGGTAATGCCGTTCACCATCACCTGGATCTGCAGGGCGCGGACCAGACGGCAGAAGCCAAGCAAATCCTGTGACAGGCCGTCCTGGCGGTCGATGGTTTCCGGTGTGAGGCCAAGATAGGTGACGCCGAGTTCCCGCAGCGCCGCCAGGTCGACCCCGTCCACCACCGTGCCGGTGACGGCCAGCGCCATCTTGCGCCGGGCCAGCAGCGCCACCCCGGCAATGCCGGCGTCCGTCAGGCTGGTGAGATCGTGGTGCGACAGTTCAATGATCAGGTTGGCCGCCGCGCTGCCGGCCTGTTCGGCGGCGGCGGTGATGCGGTTGAGGGCGGCACCATCCATCAGGGTGGACACCCCAAGGGCCACAAAGATCTTGAGACCCGGATTGCGCTGGTTGAGGCGGGGCAGCAGAGCCAGTGCCTCCTTGACGGCAAAGACATCAAGGCCAGAGCGAAGGGCGGTGCCATTGGCATTGGCCATGATCCGGTCATGGCCCACCTCCTCGCCGTGCTCGTCCACCATCACCAGCTGGGCGCGGTAATGGGCGGTTTCACCGGTGTGCACGTCAACCACCGGCTCCAGCGCCAGATGGAGCGCCTCACGCCGGGCCGAGGCCAGCGGTGCCAGACCGGGCAGCAGCGCCGGCTGGGCGGCGGCAGCAGCGGCAGGGGCGGCAGCAGGCGGATAGTGAACCGGGGGTGGTGGCGGGGCGGCGGCAACAGGGGCCGCCGGCAGGGGCGGATTGGCCGCACTTTCGGTCAGGAACTGCACCAGATCCTCATAGCGTTCCTTGATCTCGCCCAGGCCGCGGGCAAAACCGCGCTCGGACCGGTCGGCGCGGCGCAGGGCCTCGTCGCTCTTTTCCTCGGCGCGCACCAGACGGTCATGGGTTTCGCCGTCCTTGCTGGCCAGTTTCTTCAACTCGCCGGCCAGGCGGCGCAGGCGGCGATCATCCGTCTCGCGGCGCTGCCAGATGACCATGGCGGCGGCCAGTTGACCCAGCGCCACCGCCACCACGGCGGCAATGGCGGCAGTGTTCTGGCCGGTGCTGGCCAGACCGGCAAAGGCCACGGCGGCAACCGCCACCACAGCGCTCACCACCATGAAAACCAATGCCACGATCTCGCGCATCAGCGCCCCACGCCCCCTCGGCAGCTCAACCGAATCACTCCCGGAGCAGACTAGTCGCTCTCACCCGGATTGTGAATCGGGGGCTATTCCCTCAGACCCGAGGGGCTGGCACCGCAGCAGCCGTTCAGGACACCGACTTCAGCACCTTGGGCATGATGTGACTAAAGATCTCGTCAATCTGGTTCTCGGTGATGATGAGGGGCGGTGACATGGCAATGGAATCGCCCATGATGCGCATCATAAAGCCATAGTCATGGAAGGCGTTTTCCATGGCCTGATAGGTGCGCAGGCCGGGCT
This sequence comes from uncultured Alphaproteobacteria bacterium, assembly GCA_937873445.1. Taxonomy (GTDB): domain Bacteria; phylum Pseudomonadota; class Alphaproteobacteria; order Rhizobiales; family Aestuariivirgaceae; genus Aestuariivirga. The sequence continues at coordinate 4,763 of CALMWF010000032.1, read as the reverse complement.
TGCCGTCGATGCCCTTGAGGTCGATGCCGGCCACCAGGCCGATGGTGCGGATGTCCTCCACCAGCGGATGGCCCTTCAGGGTCATGGCGGCGTCGGCCCAGGTGGCTTCCAGCTTGGCGGCACGCTCAAACAGCTTTTCATCGCGATAGACATCGAGCGTGGCCAGACCGGCCGCCGCGGCCACCGGATGGCCGGAATAGGTGTAGCCATGGAACAGTTCATGGACATGGTCCGGGCCCTGCATGAAGGCGTCATAGATGCCCTGACGCACCACCACGCCGCCCATGGGAATGGTGCCGTTGGTGACCCCCTTGGCAAAGGTGATCATGTCCGGCACGACGCCGAAGCGTTCGGCCGAGAAGGCCGCCCCCAGGCGGCCGAAGCCGGTGATGACCTCATCAAAGATCAGCAGAATGCCGTGCTTTTGGGTGATTTCACGCAGGCGCTTGAGATAGCCCCGGGGCGGCGGCAGGGCGCCGGTGGAGCCCGCCATGGGCTCGACGATGACGGCCGCGATGGTGGAGGCGTCATGCAGGGTCACCAGACGCTCGAGATCGTCGGCGAGGTGGGCGCCCCATTCCGGCTCGCCCTTGGAGAAGGCCTGTTCGGCGCGGTTATAGGTGTGGGTCAGATGATCGACCCCGGCCAGATAGGCGCCGAACATCTTGCGGTTGGCGGTCATGCCGCCCACCGAGGTGCCGCCGAAATTGACGCCGTGATAGCCGCGCTCGCGGCCGATGAGGCGGGTGCGGCCGCCATTGCCGGTGATGCGTTGATAGGCGAGTGCTATCTTGAGGGCGGTGTCAGCGGCCTCGGAGCCGGAATTGCAGAAAAAGACATGGTTGAGGTCGCCCGGGGCCAGCGTGGCAATGCGCGAGGCAAGCTGGAACACCTTGGGATGGGCATATTGGAAGGTGGGGGCGAAGTCGAGTTCAGCGACCGAGTCCTGAATGGCCGAGACAATGTGGTCGCGGCAGTGGCCGGCATTGACGCACCACAGGCCGGCGGCGGCGTCCATGACCTTGTTGCCCTCAAGGTCGTAGTAATACATGTCCTTGGCGCGGGCGACCATGCGGGGCTTGCGCTTGAAGGCGCGGTTGGGGGTGAAACCCATCCAGAAGGGTTCGAGGTTGTTGGGCGAGGCTTCCCACTTCATCTTGTCCATGACTTTTCTCCCGCTGGGTGATGGCCGGGTCTAGCAGATGGGCCGGTTTGCCCATACACCCAAACTGGTCTGATGATACGCACCAGATCATGCCGCACCGCGGCGGGCTTGTCGCAATCCCACCACAATGGCGGCACAGCATCACGGCGGTTCACGGATCACGGAGTTTGCCATGCCGTCGCTTGCCAATATCATTGCCGGGGGGCTGGTCGGGCTGGGGGTTGCCTCGGGCGGCTTTCTGGCCGGTGAAGGCCTGGTGAAAAGCCGCCTCGGCTTCCGCACTGTGACGGTGAAGGGTCTGGCCGAGCGCGAGGTGAAGGCCGATCTCGGCTTCTGGCCGGTGCGCTTTGTGGCCACCGGTGCCACCCTTGAGGAATCGCGCGCCCGGCTGGAAACCGCGGAAACGGCGGTGAAGGGTTTTCTCGGCCAGCAGGGTTTCGACGCCCAGAGCTTTCAGGTGCAGAACATTCAGGTGGAGGACCGGGCGGCGGGCTACAACAGCAGCGGCGTTGCCCCGGACAGCCGCTTCGTGCTGACCGAGGATCTGCTGGTCAAGTCAACCGAGGTGGACAGGCTGGCCTCGGCTTCACGCATGGTGGGTGACCTGCTGAAGGCCGGGGTGGTGTTTTCCGCCGATGCCTATAATGCCGGGCCGTCCTTCATCTTCACCCGGGTCAATGACCTGAAGGGCGAGATGCTGACCGAAGCCACCGGCCGCGCCAAGGAGGCGGCGCAGAAGTTTGCCTCCGAATCCGGCGCCCGGGTGGGCGACATCCAGAATGCCAATCAGGGCCTGATCGAGATCAAGCCGGCGGTGGAGATTCCCAATGACCGGCCGGAAAAGCAGATCATGAAAACGGTGCGGGTGGTCACCACCATCACCTATTTCCTCAACGACTGAGGCCTACTGCGGCGTGCCGTCAATGGCGGCGCGCACCTGATCGCGGATATCGAGCAGGATGGCGTCGGCCATGGCGGCATTGCCCTCGGCGGTGGGGTGCATGGCGCCTGCGGTTTCGCTGAAGGATGAGGCCGAGGCCTGGTCATCCACCTGGCCGCCCTTGGTCATGACCTTCTCGTTCACCGTCATATAGGCGTCATTCAGGGTGCGCACCCAGCGCTGGCGCAGGGCATAGGGCCAGTTCTGGCTGGCGGGGTTATAGGGCCGCCAGTCGCGCGCCTTGCCGGAAAGCGAGCTTTCGCAAGTGGCCGTGTCGCGGGCCGCCTTGCCCATGCAGGGGATTTGCAGGATTTCCGCCGGGTCATCGGCATAGCGCTTGTTCTGGGCGCAGAAGCCATGGCCCTGGAAGGGCTTGCCGGTATAGGCGCGGGCGGCAAAGGTCCAGCCATGGTCGCCGGCCAGTTCGCCCATGCGCTGGTGCAGGGTGGCGAGCTGGTCATGGGCGGCCTGCAGCCTGGGACCGGTGATGGCCAGCCAGGAGGAAAACACATCGAGCGACTGGTTGGCGGGATAGAGATCCTCGTCATCGCCTTCGCCGCGCGGTGCGGCACAGATGTTGCCGGTCTCATCAACCAGAATATCGGGATAGGCGGTGAGGATGACGCGCGCCGGATCGAAGGTGTTGTCATCGCCCACAAGCGGCACGCCCAGCTCCAGCGCCTTGGCCAGGCGGGCATAGGCGCCGGGCAGAATGGTTTTCATGTTGCGGGCAAAGTCCTGCGGCGACACGGTGGCGCCGAGATAGGAGGCAATGGTGGTGGAGGTGGCATCGCGCAGCGTCACCCAGGCCACCAGATTGGAAAAGCCGATGTCATTGCCGCCCACCGACAGGAAGACGAAATCCACAGTGCGGCGGAAGGCATTGTCCGGGCAGGTCCAGAAGCCGTCGCGCTGCTTCGGCTTTCCGCGGCACAGGTCCTTCAGCAGCCGGTACATCTCCGCATCGCGCTTGCCGCCCGACACCGAGGCCGAGGCGGCAACCCCGGCGGGTGCCGTGCCGGTGGCCTTGCGGGTCACATAGGTTTGCGGGCCGAGAATGCCCTCGTCCACCGCCGCGCCGGAACAGGCGTATCCCAGAAAGGTGACGGCCGCCTGCGGATTCTCCACCGCAATCTGCAGCGCGGCGCGCAACTGGTGGCCATAGAGGGAGCGGTGGCAATCCTCATCCAGCCATTGCGCCGAGCCAGTGGCGTCATTGGCGGCGCGGGCCGGATAGAGGTTGCGGTAGCGGCGGGCATCGGAGAAGGCCACCGGGCGATCGGGGTTGCCCTCGCCCGAGGCAAAGCTGTCACCCAGACCGACGATGAGCAGATCCTTCACCCTGGCATCAAGCGACACCGGCGGCTCACCCGGCAGGCCCACGGAAATGGTGGCCCCGCCGGGCCAGGGCAGCACGGCGGCCAGCGGCTGGTCGCAGGGGGCGGTAACGGCTGCCGCCTCGCCCACCGTCCAGGAACAGGTGAGCCCGTCTAGCCGGACGGCATCGCCCACGGGGCGCAGGCGCAGTTCAATGTCGTGGCCCTGGGGTTCGAGATAGGCATCAATGCCGCCGCAGGCCGCGTGGGTGCGGCTCTTGGCATCCCAGCAGGTTTCGCCCACCCTGGCCGCCCAGCCCTTCCAGTCATAGGTGGTCTTGGGTTGGCGGGTGAAGGTGACGTGGCGGTCATTCAGCACATGTTCGGTGCCGAGAACCGCCGTGGTGGCGGCCAGCTGGTCGCGCTGTTCACCGCTGGTCACCTGGCCCAGCACGGTCTGATATTGGCGCCAGGCATTCTCATGGAGCCGGAAGGTCTTTCCGTCGGCAAACAGGCGGAAGCGGTTCACCACCTTCCATTCAATCTGGACATTGCCGGCATTCAGGGTCTGGGCTTCAACCGGGGCTCTGCCCCAGAGGCTCAGCACCACCGCAAGCAGAACCGGCAACAGGCGGAAATCCTTCAACAAATCACTCTCCATCGGGTCGGGGCCGGTTGTGCCGGGGGAAGCGGGAGAAACTATGGCAGGGTGCGGGCGATTTAACCATGCCGCCCCCTTGACGGCACGGGGCTTGCCCCCTATCTCACCGGCAGCTGTTGGCACTCCCTTAGGGAGATTGCTAACAGGAGGTGCGGATCCCTCTCGGGTCTGCCTTTATTTCAAACCTAAAACAACAGGTTACGAGGAGTTATCGCATGAAATTCCGTCCTCTGCACGACCGGGTCGTGGTGAAGCGGGTTGAGGAAGACACCAAGACCAAGGGTGGGATTATCATCCCCGACACAGCCCAGGAAAAGCCCATGCAGGGTGAAGTGATCTCGGTGGGCCCCGGCGCCCGCGACGAAAACGGCAAGGTGCAGCCGCTCGATGTCAAGAAGGGCGACCGCGTCCTGTTCGGCAAGTGGTCGGGCACCGAAGTCAAGATCGATGGCACGGAATTCCTGATCATGAAGGAATCCGACATCATGGGCGTGCTCGACAAGTAAGCGCGCCGCACTCCGACATTCAGTTCAGTTCAAGAGGAAAATCACATGGCTGCCAAAGAAGTTCGGTTCGGCGCTGAAGCCCGCGAGCGCATGCTGCGCGGCGTCGACATTCTCGCCAATGCGGTGAAGGTCACCCTCGGCCCCAAGGGCCGCAACGTCGTCATCGAGAAGTCCT
>CALMWF010000031.1 GCA_937873445.1 uncultured Alphaproteobacteria bacterium | reverse complement strand
ACCCGATCCGTCCGAACTGTGGACGGATGTCTATGTGAACGGCTGAGGAGACCCGGGTATGGACAAAAAAGACCTTGCTAATGCTGTTGTCGATGCTCTCAAGGCAAATGGCGGTCGTGCCAGTATTTTGGCTGTCGCAAAGCATATATGGACTAACCATAAACATAATCTCGAAGCTTCTGGCGACCTGTTCTTCACATGGCAATATGACATGCGTTGGGCGGCAAACCTTCTCCGCAGACGAGGCATTATGAAAGCCGTTGATGACTCGCTGCCCCATGCATGGGAATTGAAATGAGGAGAATGAAATAGTGCCCCAGATCCTCATGCCCGCCCTGTCGCCCACCATGGAGGAGGGCAAACTGGCCAAATGGCTGAAGAAGGTTGGCGACGACGTGAAGTCCGGCGATGTCATTGCCGAGATCGAGACCGACAAGGCCACCATGGAAATCGAAGCGGTGGACGAAGGACCCCTGACCGCCATTCTGGTGCCCGAGGGCACCGAAGGCGTGAAGGTGAATACCCCCATTGCCGTCATCGGCCAGGGTGATGTGGCTTCTCCTCCCCAGCCCGCCGCACCGGTGCAGGCTTCAGCCCCCGCCGCCCCCGCCGTGGTAACCGCCCCCGCCGCAAGCCTGGCCGCCCCTGCCGAGGCCGAGGTGCCCCAGGGCACCGAAATGGTCACCATGACCGTGCGCGAGGCCCTGCGCGAGGCCATGGCCGAGGAAATGCGCCGCGACCCCACCGTGTTCCTCATGGGTGAGGAGGTCGGCCAGTATCAGGGCGCCTACAAGATCTCCCAGGGCCTGCTGGATGAATTCGGCGCCGAGCGCGTCATTGACACGCCCATCACCGAACACGGCTTCACCGGCATTGCCGTGGGCGCGGCCTTCGGCGGCCTGCGCCCCATCGTCGAGTTCATGACCTTCAACTTCGCCATGCAGGCCATTGACCAGATCATCAACTCCGCCGCCAAGACGCTCTACATGTCGGGCGGCCAGATGGGCTGTCCCATTGTGTTCCGCGGGGCCAATGGTGCTGCCGCCCGCGTTGCCGCCCAGCACAGCCAGGACTATGCCGCCTGGTATGGCCATATCCCCGGCCTCAAGGTGGTGATGCCCTACAGCGCTGCCGACGCCAAGGGCCTGCTCAAATCCGCCATCCGCGATCCCAATCCGGTGGTCTTCCTGGAAAACGAAATTCTCTACGGCAAGAGCTTCGAGGTTCCGAAACTGGCGGACTGGACGGTGCCCATCGGCAAGGCGCGCATCGCCCGGCCCGGTTCCCACCTCACCATCGTCTCCTTCGGCATCGGCATGACCTATGCCCTGGCGGCGGCCGAGAAACTGGCGGGTGAGGGCATTGCGGCCGAGGTCATCGACCTGCGCACCATCCGCCCCATGGACCTGGAAACCGTTCTCGCCAGTGTGCGCAAAACCAATCGTTGCGTGTGCGTGGAGGAGGGCTATCCGCAATTCTCCGTCACCTCCGAGCTTGCGGCCCAGATCATGACCCACGCCTTTGATTATCTCGATGCACCCGTTGCCCGTGTCGCAGGCAAGGACGTGCCAATGCCCTATGCGGCCAACCTTGAAAAACTGGCGTTGCCCAACGTTGATGAAGTGGTGGCCGCCGCGAAAGGAGTTCTCTATGTCTGACAAGAAAAAAGCCTCCGGCAATGACGAGTGCTGCGGCGGTGGTGGCGGCGGCTGCGGTTGCGGCGGCGGCGGTCACGGCCATCACCATGGCCACGCCCATGACCATGATCACGGCCACGATCACGGCCACCACCACAGCCATGAGGGTGAGATGCACCCCAACCAGCTGGAACCGCCGCACGAGGTGTTCCACGACGGCAATGCCGGCGAGATCATCCGCGGCTGGATCACCAACGGCTCACTGGCGCTGTCGCTTCACGCCATGGCCTTCGGCAAGGCCGAGGTCTGGGGCCATGTGCTGGCCGGCACGGCGGCACAGGTGGCCGCTGCCTGCTCTGAAATGGGCCATGGCGAGCCGCTGGCCAATCTGGCCGAGATCCGCAAGGCCCTGAACGCCGACCTTGACCGCGCCGAGCAGCAGCTCGCCGCCATGGCCAAGAAGGCATGACCGTCTGAACTGACCGAAACGGGTTTGGGGTGGCAACGCCCCAAACCGTGCAACAGGAAAGCTCCCCATGCCCGTCACCGTTCTCATGCCCGCGCTGTCGCCCACCATGGAAAGGGGCAAGCTGGCCAAGTGGCTGAAGAAGGAAGGCGAGCGGGTCAAATCCGGCGATGTGCTGGCCGAGATTGAAACCGACAAGGCCACCATGGAGGTCGAGGCGGTGGACGAGGGCGTTATCGGCAGGCTGCTGGTGGCGGCGGGCACCGATGATGTGGCGGTGAACACGCCCATCGCCGTCATTCTGGGAGAAGGCGAAGACATGACCAGTGCTGACCCTGTCCCTGCCGCGCCGAAGGAAGCACCTGCGCCACAGGCCACCGCGGCTCCCGCCATGGCCGTTGCCGCTGCCATGCCCGTCCAGCCGGGGGCGCGCGTTTTTGCCTCGCCGCTGGCCCGCCGCCTGGCGCGCGACCGGGGCATCAATCTGGCTGCCCTGAAGGGTTCCGGTCCCCATGGCCGCATCGTTATGAAGGATGTGGAAGGCGCCAGACCGGGTGTTGCTGCCGCTCCTGCACCGGCCGCCGCCGCCTTTGCCCTGCCGCCGGGCCAGAGCGATGAGGCGGTGCTGAAATATTTCGACTCCGGCAGCTATAACTTCGTGCCCCATGACGGCATGCGCAAGATCATCGCCCGCCGCCTCATGGAAGCTAAGCTCACCATTCCGCATTTCTATGTGTCGGTGGATGTGACGCTGGACACTCTGCTGGCCCTGCGCGAGCGGCTGAACGCCCAGGCCCCTGTGGATGACAAGGGTGCGCCCCTGTGGAAGCTCTCGGTCAATGACTTCATCATCAAGGCCATGGCCATGGCGCTGATGAAGGTGCCGGATGCCAATGTGACCTGGACCGACGCCGCCATGCTGCGCCACCACCATGCCGATGTGGGCGTGGCCGTGTCCATTCCGGGCGGCCTCATCACCCCGGTGGTGCGCCGCGCCGAAAGCAAGGGTCTGGCCCAGATCAGTCAGGAAATGAAGGACTATGGCCGGAGGGCGAGGGACCGCCGGCTGAAGCCCGAGGAATATACCGGCGGGTCCGCCGCCATTTCCAACATGGGCATGATGAATGTGAAGAATTTCGCCGCCATCATCAACCCGCCCCATGCCTCCATTCTGGCCGTGGGCTCCGCCGAACAGCGCGCCGTGGTGCGGGGCGGCCAGGTAACGGTGGAAACCCAGATGACCATCACCCTGTCCACCGACCACCGCTGCATTGACGGCGCCCTGGGCGCCACCTTCATCAACGCCATCAAGGCCCGCCTTGAAGAACCCGGCCTGATGCTGGTCTAGGTATGTTGCCTGTTATAAATCACTATGCGTTGCTCAACAATGTGGTCTTGCTTGAAAAGACCTCTGCGTTGGCTGTAGAGTTTGTTCATTATGCCACAACCGCAACGACACCGCTTGCCGGTCACAGCCAAAGGCAGATTTGTCAAATTGGTTTAGCTTCCACTGGGTATTCAATATTTTTCTCCATACTACCATTACTCAAAGCTGGGTATCTCGTATCTGCTGCCGTGCTACTGCGTGCATTCATTGAAAGAACAGCCACTATCGCATGGCTGTCTTCAGGTGACGACAAGGATCTCCAAATCTACCTCAATGAATGGAACAATCCGAAAAAGCGTCCTGGAATAAAGTCGCGATTAAGGTGTCTCGAGAATTACATCGGAAATCGTGAAGCCCTAGCTCATCTGAATTTCAAAATTAGTGATCACCTGATCGATGATTGGTTAGATACTTTGAACGGTTACGTTCATGGTGATCAGGCACAAGCGGACAACCACGCTATCCACGATCCTCATGAATCAACATTTGCATGTGGGCCAGACCCCAATCATCCCGATACATGCAACAGGCTTGCGAGTTTGGCTGTGACTCTTATGGGGCAATTTCATCATGAAATTAAACGCTCCCTCCCATACCTCATGGGCGGCGAGCAAAATCAACCAGGGAACCGCTAATGGCCGACGCATTTGACATTCTCATCATCGGCTCCGGCCCCGGCGGCTATGTCACCGCCATCCGCGCCGCCCAGCTTGGCTTCAAAACCGCCCTTGTGGAGCGCGAGCATCTGGGCGGCATCTGCCTGAACTGGGGCTGCATTCCCACCAAGGCGCTGCTGCGCTCGGCGGAAGTGTTTCACCAGATGAAGCACGCCGGGGCCTATGGCCTCTCTGCTCCCAACGCCAGTTTCGATCTTGCCGCCATCGTACAGCGCTCGCGCGCCGTGTCGGGCCGCCTCAACATGGGCGTGGGCGGGCTGCTGAAGAAGAATAAGGTGCAGATCATCTGGGGCGAGGCAAAATTGACCAAGCCCGGCGAAGTGCTGGTGACAGCCCCCGGCCAGCCCGCCCGCCAGCCGCAACCCAGCCCGCCGCGCGGCGCCCTGGGCCCTGGCACCTATCAGGCCAGGCACATCATCATCGCCACGGGTGCCAGGCCCCGGGCGCTGCGGGGACTGGAACCCGACGGCAGGCTGGTGTGGAGCTATTTCGAGGCCATGCTGCCGCAGGACTTGCCCAAGAGCCTGCTGGTCATCGGCTCCGGTGCCATCGGCATTGAATTCGCCACCTTCTACCATGCCCTCGGGGTGGATGTGACGGTGGTGGAGGTGATGGACCGCATTCTTCCGGTGGAAGACGAGGAAATCTCGGCAACCGCCCGCAAACTCATGGAAAAGGACGGGCTGAAGTTCAAGACCGCCGCCACAGTGACCAAGCTTGACCGGCAGAAGAACGGGGTGGTGGCCACGATCGAGCAGGGCGGTGCCAGCATCACTCTGGCCGTTGACCGCGTCATCGCCGCCGTGGGCGTTCAGGGCAATATTGAAAACCTCGGTCTGGAGGCGCTGGGCGTCAAGACCGAGCGCGGCTGCATTGTCACCGATGGCTTTGGCCGCACCACTGTGCCAGGGCTCTATGCCATTGGCGACGTGGCGGGTCCGCCCATGCTGGCCCACAAGGCCGAGCATGAGGGTGTCATCTGCGTGGAAACCATCAAGGGGCTGAACACCCACCCCCTGAACAAGGAGCAGATTCCGGGCTGCACCTATGGCCGGCCGCAGCTGGCCTCGGTGGGCCTCACCGAAGCCAGGGCGAAGGCCGCCGGTTTCGAGGTGAGGGTGGGGCGCTTTCCCTTCCTCGCCAATGGCAAGGCCATAGCCCTCGGCGAGGATCAGGGCCTCATCAAAACCGTCTTCGACGCCAAGACCGGCAGGCTGCTCGGTGCCCATATGGTGGGGGCCGAGGTGACCGAACTCATTCAGGGCTTTGTGGTGGCCATGGGTCTGGAAACCACCGAGGAGGAACTGATGCACACGGTCTTTGCCCATCCCACCCTGTCGGAGATGATGCACGAAAGCGTGCTCGACGCCTGGGGCCGCGTCATCCACATGTAACGCTTCGTCAAGGGGGCAGGGCGCATGCTGCCGCCCCATGGACCTGACGGAACGATTCTTCACCGCCTTCACCGTGCTCGACGCCGTGCTCGCCGTCTTCGGCGCGCTCATCGTGTCGCTGTGGTTCGGGCGCGGCAAGAAACTGTCCGGCCTGCTCACCGGGGCGGCGGTGGGCGGTCTCATCCGGCCCGTGCTCACCGTCATCCTGCTGGCGCTTGCCGTGTCCACTGCCGCTCCCGATTATGGCGACAGGGACAGCAAGGCCACCGACGCCTATGTAAAAATGCTGGGGCAATAGCGGCCACGGGCTTGAAGCCGGAGCCGCGCCGGGCCATATCTTTCCCGCGTTGGGAGAGTGGTCGTGAACACCCGAAATTTTGTCATAGCGCTTGCCCTGGGGCTGCTCGCCGGCACCCTGGCAAGTGTGGTTGTGCCGGGTCATCAGACCTGGCTTCAGGCGCTTCTGGCCGGCGTCATCGGCGCCTTTGTCGGCCGCGCCACGCTGGACCGCTTCCAGATTCGTCTCAACATCGAAAATGAATATGCCCGCGACACCACGGTGGCCACCCTGGGCGCCGTGATCGTGCTGGCTTTGGCGCAACTTCTGGCTTGAGGAGAACACCATGAACGGACTGATGCAACTGGGTGGCGATATCGGCTTTTGGGGCACACTCCTCATTGGCGCGGTGGCCGGCTGGATTGCCGAAAAGATGACCGGCTCACGCATGGGCCTCATCCTCAACATCATCACCGGCATTGTCGGTGCCTACATCGGCTTCTTCCTGGCCAATGCTGCCGGCCTGCAACTCACCGAATTTTTCCACGGCTGGTTCTGGGGCAATGTGCTTGTTTCCGCCGTGGGAGCCATTATCCTGCTCAGCGCTCTCCGTCTGCTCCGCGGCGGCCGGGGCTGAGTTTTTTCGCGGCACAGAGAAAGGAACACACCATGATTGGCATGGGTTGGATTATGTCGATCATCGTCGGCGGGCTTGCGGGCTGGATTGCCGAGAAGATCATGAAGTTTGATACGGGCCTGGTGATGAACATCATCATGGGCATCGTCGGCGCGGTGGTGGGCAATTTCCTGCTCGGCCTCGTCGGCATCGGCCTCGGCGGTGTGATCGGCCAGCTCATTGTCGCCGTGCTTGGCGCCTGCGTGCTGATTTTCGGCTATCGCGCCATCGCCAAGCGTTGAGGCGTGACCACCGTTTACGATAACACCACACCGGCCCGGCCGCGCCATCCTGAAAAGGCGCACCGGGCCGACACGCCTGTGCTGCGCAAGCCGGAGTGGATCCGGGTGAAGGCGCCGGGTTCGGCGGCCTTCGCCGAAACCAACCGCATTGTCCGCAGCCACCACCTCAACACCGTGTGCGAGGAGGCAGGCTGCCCCAACATTGGCGAATGCTGGGAGAAGAAGCACGCCACCTTCATGATCATGGGTGACACCTGCACGCGGGCCTGCGCCTTCTGCAATGTCAAGACCGGCCTGCCGGAACCGCTTGTGGCTGACGAGCCGGATAAGGTGGCCGATGCCGTGGCCCGCATGGGCCTCACCCACGCCGTCATCACCTCGGTGGACCGGGACGATCTGGCCGACGGTGGTGCCGCCCATATTGCCCGCACCATCAGCGCCATCCGCGCCGCCGCCCCCGATACCACCATTGAAGTTCTCACCCCCGACTTCCTGAAGAAGGAGGGGGCGCTGGAAATCGTGGTCGCGGCGAAGCCCGATGTGTTCAACCACAATCTCGAAACCGTGCCATCGCACTATCTGAAGATCAGGCCGGGCGCGCGCTATTTCCATTCGCTCCGCCTGTTGCAGCGCGTCAAGGAACTGGACCCCGCCATGTTCACCAAGTCCGGCCTCATGGTGGGCTTGGGTGAAACGCGCGAGGAAATCCTTCAGGTCATGGATGACATGCGCTCGGCCAATATCGACTTCATCACCATCGGCCAATATCTCCAGCCCACCCGCAAGCATGCCGCCGTGGAGCGCTTCGTGCCGCCGGAGGAATTCAAGGCCTATGAAACCACGGCCTATGCCAAGGGCTTTCTCATGGTGGCGTCATCGCCGCTGACGCGCTCGTCGCACCATGCCGGTGACGACTTCGCCCGGCTGCGCGCCAACCGAGCCGCCAGGACCCGCTGATGCCGCGCTTCACCGCCAGCCGCCGCGTGCCCCTCACGCCGGATCAGGCCTATGCCATTGCCTCCGATGTCCAGTCCTATCCCGCCTTTGTGCCGCTGGTGCGCCGCGCCATGATCCGGGGACCGCGCACCGCCACCGCCGAGGGTGAGCGCTTCGAGGCTGAATTGGTGGTGGCCTATGACAAGCTCCACCTGCGTGAAAGCTTCGTCAGCAAGGTGCTGCTGGAACCGCAGCACCACCGCGTCACGGCGCGTTCCAGCGATGGCCCGGTGAAGCATCTCGAAACCATCTGGCAAATCACCGCTGCGGGTGCTGGCGCCAGCGAGGTGGCCTTCACCCTGGATTACACCATGCGCAGCCTGCCCCTGCAGCTCCTCATCGGCAGCGTGTTCAACATCGGGGCTGAACGCATCATGTCGGCCTTTGAGGCGCGCGGCAAGGAACTCTACCCTCAGGCCCTGGCCTGAGCCTCCAGCAGCTCCAGCGCCACCAGCACCGCCGCCGCGCGCACGCCCTCGCGCCCCACATCACCAAAGCGGCATTGGCGCAGCAGCGTGTCATGGGAAAGCCGCGCACAGGCGAAATGAACCAGCCCCACCGGTTTTTCCGCAGACCCGCCGGACGGCCCGGCAATGCCCGTCACCGCCACCGCCACATCGGCCCGCCCATTCAAAAGCGCCCCCTCGGCCATGGCCCGGGCCACCTCAGCTGACACCGCCCCGCGCGCCGCGATGAGCCGCGGCTCCACCCCCAGCATCTCGGCCTTGGCGGCGTTGGAATAGGTGACGAAGCCCCGCTCCACCACATCCGACGACCCGGCAATCGCCGTGAGCAAGCCCGCCAGCAGGCCGCCGGTGCAGCTTTCGGCGGTGGCAATCTTCAGCCCCCGCGCCCGGCACAGATCGAGAAGGGCCGCCGCCCGCGCCTCGGCCTCGGCGGGCCAGGGCGTCATGGCAGACGCACCGTGGCCGTGGCAAAGGCGGCAATGCCCTGGCCGCGGCCGATGGCGCCCATTTTTTCCGTGGTCGTGGCCTTGATGGCGATGCGGTCCGGTGTGAGGTGGAGGAGGGGGCCGAGGAAGGCCTTCATGGCCGGAATATGGGGCGCCACCTTGGGCGCCTCGGCCAGAATGGTGATGTCGACATTGGCGATGATGCCATTGCGCGCGGTGATGAGCGCCATGGCCTTGGCCAGAAACACGGCCGAGGCTGCCCCCTTCCACTGCGGGTCCGAGGGCGGAAAATGGGTGCCGATATCGCCCTCGCCAAGGGTGCCGAGAAGGGCATCGGTGAGGGCATGCAGCGCCGCATCGGCGTCGGAATGGCCCTTCAGTTTCTGCGTGTGGGGAATGGCCACGCCGCACAGGATGACGCTGTCGCCTGCCTCGAACTGATGAAAGTCAATGCCCTGGCCCATGCGGATGTCGGGCCGGTCGGAAAGGCCATGGCCCATGAGCTGCCGGTCTGCCACGCTGATGTCCTCCGCCGTTGTCAGTTTGCGGTTTTCCAGCCGTCCCGCAATGAGCGCCACGGCAAGGCCCGCATGTTCGGCCACCGCCGCATCATCCGTGAACTGATGAAGATCGTCATCAAGCGCCCTCTGGTGGGCGCGGCGGATGGCGTCATAGCGGAAGCCCTGCGGCGTTTGCGCCACCCAGAGATGGCTGCGGTCCACCGTGCGTTCGATCACCCCATGGGGGGCAAACTTCATGGTATCGGCCACCGCCAGCCCCGGCACCACGCCATCATGACGGGCCAGTGCGGCAATGATGTCCGTGATCAGTTCGGCGGACAGGAAGGGCCGGGCCGCGTCATGGATCAGGATGAGATCGGGCCGGTGGGCAGCACAGGCCTCCACGCCACTGCGGCAGGAATCCTGCCGGGTGCCGCCCCCGATCACCGGCGGCGGCACCGCCAGCCCCTGGGTGGCGGCGGCAAACAGGCGCTCATGGCCATCGCCCGTCACCACCTGCACATGGGTAATGTCGGGGTGGTCGAGAAACGCCTTCACCGTCCACCAGATCACCGGCCTGCCGCCGATGAGCTGATACTGCTTGGGCAGTTCGCCTCCGGCCCGGCTGCCGGTGCCCGCCGCCACGATCACCGCCGCTATGCGCTGCTTTGCCATGCCCCGGCATAGTCCAAAGTCCGCCCCCTGTGAAAGGGGCCGGTCTTGACGCAGTGCAAAAACCGCCTATGCTCAAAAAATAGACATCAAATTATCTGGCTAATTTATGAGCATCACCATCGGATCCGTGACCACGCGCAATGGCGTGTTCCTCGCCCCCATGTCCGGGGTGACCGATGAACCCTTCCGCCAGATTGCCCATGATCAGGGGGCCGGTCTTGTCATCACCGAAATGGTGGCGGGCGAGGAACTGGCGCGTCAGCGCCGCGACATGGTGCGCCGGGCGCGGGGCGCGGGCACGCTCCGCCCCTTTGTCATTCAGCTTGCCGGCCGCGAGGCCTGCTGGATGGCCGAAGGCGCCCGTCTGGCCGAGGGGCTGGGGGCTGACATCATTGACATCAACATGGGCTGCCCGGCCCGCGAGGTGACCGGCGGGCTTTCAGGCTCGGCCCTGATGCGCGAGCCTGATCTGGCGCTCCGCCTCATCGCCGCCACGGTGGCCGCCACCAGCCGCCCGGTGACGCTGAAGATGCGCCTGGGCTGGGATGACCAGAACCTCAACGCCCCCGCCATTGCCGCCCGCGCCGAACAGGCCGGCGTGAAGATGATCACCGTGCATGGCCGCACCCGCCAGCAGTTCTACAAGGGCAGGGCCGACTGGCCCGCCATTGCCAGGGTGCGCGCCGCCATCACCATTCCGCTCATCGCCAATGGCGACTGCCGCGATGCCGCCGATGCCCGCCGCATGCTGGAACAGTCTGGTGCCGATGGCGTGATGATCGGCCGCGCCGCCTGCGGCAGGCCCTGGTGGCCCGGTGTGGTGGCCGAGGCGCTGGCCCCCGGCAGCGGCTGTGCCGAACCGACCCTGGCCGAGGAACACCGCCTGATCCGCCGCCAGCACAGCCTTATCCTCGATTGCTACGGCCCCAGGCTGGGCAACCGTCACGCCCGCAAGCATCTGGGCTGGACGCTGGACCGGCTGGCCGAGCGCGGCCTTCTCGCCGCCGACCACATGCCCGCGCTGCGCCGTGACCTGCTCACCGAAGCGGACAATGACGTGGTCGCTCACCGCATCGACGCGCTTTACGACCGCGCCGCCACCACCCGGAGGGCCGCATGACCGACGCTGCGCCCTCGCTTCGGGCCGTCATTGACGCGCTGCCCAACCCCATGGTGGTGATCGGCGCCGATGACCGGATTGCGCTGGTCAACGGTGCCGCCGAGGATTTCTTTCAGGCCAGCGCCACCGTGCTCATGCGCCACCGCCTTGCCGATCTGGTGCCGTTTTCCTCGCCGGTGCTGCAGGCGGTGGCCCAGGTCCGCGACACCGCCGGGGTGGTCAATGAATATGCCGTCACCGTGGGCACCCCGCGCATGGGCGGTGAGCGTCTGGTCGATCTGCAAACGGCCCTGATGAATGATGATCCGGGCTTTGTGCTGGTCATGCTGCTGCGCCGCTCCATGGCCCACAAGCTCGACCTGCAACTGACGCATCAGGGGGCGGCCCGCTCGGTTTCCGGCATGGCGGCCATGCTGGCCCATGAGATCAAGAACCCGCTGTCCGGCATCCGCGGCGCGGCGCAATTGCTGGAACCGGCCCTGACCGACGCCGACCGCAGCCTGACCCGCCTGATCTGCGACGAGACCGACCGCATCCGCAATCTCGTTGACCAGATGGAGGTGTTCTCCGACGAGCGCCCGCTGGAACGCCGGCCGGTCAACATCCATGTGGTGCTGGAGCGGGTGAAGCAGCTCATTGCCGCCGGGCTGGCCCAGGACATCAGCCTGCGCGAGGACTATGACCCCTCGCTGCCGCCGGTTCTGGGCAACCATGATCAATTGGTGCAGGTGTTTCTGAACCTCGCCAAGAATGCCGTGGAGGCCATGGCGGGCGAGGGCGGCGAACTGGCCTTCACCACTGCCTTCCGCCCCGGCATGCGTCTTTCCGTGCCCGGCAGCACCACCAAGGTCTCGCTGCCCTTTGAAGTCTGTGTGCATGACACGGGGCCGGGTGTGGCCGACGACCTTGCCCCCCATATTTTCGATCCCTTCATCACCTCGAAGCCGCAGGGCAAGGGGCTGGGCCTTGCTCTCGTCGCCAAGATCGTGCGCGATCATGGCGGCGTGGTGGAATGCCTGGCCCGTGACCGCGGCACCACCTTCCGCATTCTCCTGCCGCTCCTGCAGGACGACAGCGCCACGACGGAGGACGCTTCCGCATGACCAAGACCATTCTGCTGGCCGATGATGACAGCGCCATCCGCACCGTGCTCACCCAGGCGCTCTCCCGCGCCGGTTTCACCGTGCGCGCCACCGCCACCGCCACCGCGCTGTGGCGCTGGGTGATGGATGGCGAGGGCGACGCCATCGTCACCGATGTGGTGCTGCCCGACGAAAATGCCTTCGACGTCATTCCACGCATCAAGAAGGTCAGGCCGCATCTGCCGGTCATCGTCATGAGCGCCCAGAACACCATCATGACCGCCATCACCGCCGCCGAGCGTGGCGCCTATGACTATCTCGCCAAACCCTTTGACCTTGCCGCCCTGGTGCAGACGGTGACCCGCGCCCTGGCCGAACCGGCCCGCACCCCCGCCGCCCGCCCGCCGGGGCAGGGCCAGGAGCAGCTGCCCATCGTCGGCCGCTCGCCCGCCATGCAGGAGATTTACCGGGTCATCGCCCGCCTGACCCAGACCGACCTCACCGCCCTCATCATCGGTGAGAGCGGCACCGGCAAGGAACTGGTGGCCAGGGCACTCCACGACTACGGCAAGCGCCGCAAGGGCACCTTCGTGGCCGTCAACATGGCGGCCATCCCGCGCGAACTGATCGAGAGCGAACTCTTCGGCCATGAGAAGGGTGCCTTCACCGGCGCGGCAGCGCGCCTGGCCGGGCGCTTCGAGCAGGCCGAGGGCGGCACGCTGTTCCTCGACGAAATCGGCGACATGCCGCTTGAGGCCCAGACCCGGCTGCTCCGCGTGCTGCAGCAGGGCGAATACACATCGGTGGGCGGCGGCACCCCCATCAAGACCAATGTGCGCATCATTGCCGCCACCCACCGCGACCTCCGCAAGCTCATTGCCCAGGGCTCATTCCGCGAGGATTTGTTCTTTCGTCTCAATGTGGTGCCGCTCCGTCTTCCAGCGTTGCGTGAACGGCTGGAGGACATGCCCGACCTGATCCAGCATTTTCTGGCCAGGGCCGCCGCCGAAGGCCTGCCCCGCAAGGCCATCGCCCCGGACGCGGTGGAACGGCTCAAGGCCTATCGCTGGCCGGGCAATGTCCGCGAGCTGGAAAACCTCATCAAGCGGCTCACCGCCATGGAGGTGGAGGAAACCATCACCGCCGCCACGGTGGAGCGCGAACTGGCCGCCTCGCCGCAGGTTGAAAACCTGCCTCTGACCGCGGGCGCGGCCGCGGCGGCCAGCATTGGCGAATTTCTGGAAAATCATCTCGCCCGCTATTTTGCCGGCTATGGTGGGACGCTGCCGCCCGAAGGCCTCTATGAGCGCATTCTGGCCGAAATCGAACCGCCGCTGCTGCGCGCCAGCCTGACCGCCACGCATGGCAACCAGTTGCGCGCCGCCGACCTTCTCGGCATCAACCGCAACACGCTCCGCACCAAGCTGAAGGAACGCAATATCCGCAGCATCAGGGGCCTGGGCAGCGCCTGAGCGGCTGCCCCGCCGGGTTGGCCGCACCGCTGTGCACACCTCCGGCAGGCAAACGGGTTGACATCTGGTCATCCTGTCGCAAATTTGCCACTATGACTGTGGACTTTCCGCCACAGGCCTGAACCATGCTCAGAATTGATGACCCCCAGATCAGCCGTAACGTCCGCCGCCTGACCGGCCGGACGGCGCTTGTCCTGGTCATTCTCGGTGTGCTGGTCGGCCTTGCCACCTTTCTCATTCTCACCGGCCTCACCCCCATCCGGCCCGACAGCCGGGTCACCACCGCCTTGCTCATTGCCAATGCCGTTCTGGTGGTGGTCATGGCCATTCTGGTGCTGGGGCAGGTGGTCATTCTGCTTTATGAGCGCACCCGGGGCACGCCGGGGGCGGGGCTCCATATCCGCCTCATCAGCCTGTTTTCCATCATCGCCGTGGTGCCCGCCATCATTGTGGCGCTCTTTGCCTCGGTCACCCTCAATCGCGGCCTGGACGCCTGGTTCTCCGAACGCACCCGCGCCATTGTCGATGGCGCGGTGGCCGTGGCCGAGGCCAACATCCAGAACGCCGCCGATGTGACACGTTCCGACACGGCTTCCATCGCCGCCGACCTCACCCAGCAATACCAGATGTATCAGGACGACCGGCAGGGCTTTGTGCGTCGTGTGGCGCGCCATGCCGCCATCCGCTCGCTGGTTGGCGCCTTTGTGTTTAATGCCAAGGAAAAGCAGATTGACGCCAATGTCACCATCAACGACAACATCAAGTTTCTGGCCCCGTCACAGAGCCTGCTGGATCAGGCCGACAAGGGCGAACTGGTGGTGATTCCGCCGGGGCAGGGCGGCAATCTCGTCCGTGCGCTGATCAAACTGCAGAGCTTCCCCTCCCACTATCTCTATGTCTATCGCATCATCCCGCCAACGGTGGTTGAACAACTGGCCAAGACCCGCGAAGCCAAGGCCGAATATGACCGCATGATGAGCCAGCGGGTGGGCGTGCAGCTGACCTTCGGTCTGGTTTTCGCTCTGGTCGCCATGGTCTTCCTGCTGGCCGCCATCTGGCTCGGCCTGTGGTTTTCCGACCGTCTGGTGGCACCGCTGGTGCGGCTTCTGGGGGCCTCGCGCCAGGTGGCCGATGGCAATCTCAATGCCCGCGTTTCGGTCATAGAAGGCCCCGGCGACGTTCAGACCCTGTCGCGCACTTTCAACCTGATGACCGATCAGATCCGCCACAGCCGCGATGAGCTGGTGGCCACCAACGAGCAGCTTGATGACCGCCGCCGCTTCACCGAGGCCATGCTGGCGGGCGTTTCGGCGGGGGTCATCGGCATCGGCGGCGATGACCGCATCACCCTGGTGAACCGTTCGGCGCTGACGCTTCTTCTGGCCAGTGAGAGTGATTTTCTGGGCCGGGACATCAACCATGTGCTGCCGGGCTTTGCCGATCTCTTTGCCCAGGCCAAGGAGCGCGCCTCCGGCACTGCCGAGGGTCAGGTCAACCTTCAGATCGGCGGCAGCGACCGCAATTTCTCGGTCCGCATCACCACCGAGGCCAGCCCCGAAGCCGACCACGGCTATGTTCTGACCTTCGACGACATCACCAATCTGGTCTCGGCCCAGCGCACCTCGGCCTGGGCCGACATTGCCCGCCGCATCGCCCACGAGATCAAGAATCCGCTCACCCCCATCCAGCTTTCCGCCGAGCGGCTGAAGCGCAAATACGGCAAGGACATCAAGACCGACCGCGAGGTTTTTGAGCAATGCACCAACACCATCATCCGCCAGGTGGGCGACATTGGCCGCATGGTCGATGAGTTCTCTTCCTTCGCGCGCATGCCCAAGGCGGTGCCCGAACCCAATGGCCTGGCCGAAGTGGTGCGTGACGCCACCATGCTGCAGCGCGTGTCGGCCAGCGACATGGACATCAGCCTCGATGCCGCCAGCACCGATGTGACCTTCGCCTTTGACCGCCGCCTCGTCACCCAGGCCGTCACCAATCTGGTGAAGAACGCCCGCGAGGCCATTGAGGGCAGGGGCGTGGGCGACGGCCACCCCCGTGGCCGGATCAGCGTTGTCCATGGCGTGGAGAACGGCCACCCCTTCATCCGCGTCACCGATAATGGCGTGGGCCTGCCGCGCGAAAACCGCCACCGCCTCACCGAACCCTACATGACCACGCGCGAGAAGGGCACCGGCCTTGGTCTCGCCATTGTCAAGCGCATCATGGAAGAGCACGGCGGCGACCTGCTGCTGGCCGATGCACCGTCCGGGCAGGGAGCTGCCGTCACCCTGCGCTTTCCCGTTCCCCATTCTCCTGCCGGAACCGCCGCCACGGCGGCTTCCGCCCCCCATTGAGGTTATTCATGGCCGCTGACATTCTGATTGTGGACGACGAGGCCGACATCCGCGAGCTGATCGCCGGGGTCTTGCAGGACGAGGGTTTTGAAACCCGTCTGGCCCATAATTCCGATGCCGCCCTGTCGGAGGTGGCCCAGCGCCGGCCCTCCCTCATCATCCTCGACATCTGGCTGCAGGGGTCGCGCCTTGACGGCCTGGACCTGCTGCTGGAAATCAAGGCCCAGCATCAGGATGTGCCGGTGGTCATCATTTCCGGCCACGGCAACATTGAAACCGCCGTGGCCGCCATCAAGCGCGGCGCCTATGACTATATCGAGAAACCCTTCAACGCCGACCGGCTGCTGCTGGTGGTGGGCAGGGCGCTGGAAACCTCGCGGCTCAGGCGCGAGAACGAGGATCTGAAGGGCCGCACCGGCCGCGATCAGGAGCTGCAGGGGTCTTCCGCCGCCATGCGCCAGCTCCGCCAGTTCCTGAAGAAGATTGCCCCCGCCAACAGCCGCGTGCTGATTTCCGGCCCCATGGGCTGCGGCAAGGAACTGACGGCCCGCACCCTGCATGGCCTGTCCACCCGCGCCGAAGGCCCCTTTGTCATTCTTTCCGCCGCCACCATGGCGCCCGAGCGCATGGAGGAGGAACTGTTCGGCGTGGAAGGCAGCGAGGGCGGGGCCGCCCGCGTCGGCGCGCTGGAGGAAGCCCATGGCGGCACCCTCTACATCGACGAAGTGGCCGACATGCCGCTGGAAACCCAGGGCAAGGTGCTGCGTGTGCTGCTCGATCAGACGTTCCAGCGCGTCGGCGGCGCCAAGAAGGTGAAGGTCGATGTCCGCATCATCTCCTCCACCAGCCGCGACCTGCAGGGGCTGATCTCGGAAAACCGCTTCCGCGAAGATCTCTATCACCGCCTGTCGGTGGTGCCGGTGCAGGTTCCGGGACTGGCCGAACGCCGCGAGGACATTCCCGAACTTATCGATTATTTCGCCCGCACCTATTCGCTGTCCTCCGGCCAGCCTTTCCGCCGCATTGCCGAGGATGCCGTTACCCTGCTGCAAACCCGCACCTGGGCCGGCAACGTCCGTGAACTGAAGAACAACATCGAGCGCATCATGATTCTGGCCGGGGGCGAGCCGGCCAGTGAAATCACTGCCGCCATGCTGCCGCCCGATGTCGGCGCGCCCTCTGCCGCCAGCACCAGCCTGTCGGCAGAACACCTGCTGGCGCTGCCTTTGCGCGAGGCGCGCGAAGCCTTCGAGCGTGACTACATCGCCGCCCAGTTGTCGCGTTTCGGCGGCAACATTTCGCGCACCTCCACCTTCATCGGCATGGAGCGGTCAGCTCTGCACCGCAAGATCAAGATGCTGGGGCTGGCCTCGCGCGATGATGAAATGACCGGCTGACACGTTTCTGACGCCTTGTTTTTGCCAAAGGCCAAAACCATGTTAAGACTGCCGCGCGCCGGTTGATGGCGCCTGCCTGAACCGAAAAAGAGAACAACAATGGCACAAGAAAAAAACCAGAACCTTCAGGACACCTTCCTCAACCACGTGCGCAAGCAGAAAATTCCGGTGACCGTGTTTCTGGTCAACGGCGTAAAACTGCAGGGCATCATCACCTGGTTTGATAATTTCTGCCTGCTGCTGCGCCGCGATGGCCTGTCGCAGCTGGTGTACAAGCACGCCATCTCCACCATCATGCCGGGCGGCCCCATCAGCCTGTTTGACGAGGAACAGGGCAGCGCTTGACCGCGGGTCGTAAAGGCACCTCTGGCGGCGGTCTCGATCTGACGCGCGACCGGCGTGAGCTGGTGCGCGCCCTGGTCATTCATGTGGAGCCGCGCCGCCGCGACGAGCACGGCCTGGGCCGCGATGCCGAAAGCCGCCTGGCCGAGGCGGTGGGCCTGGCCCAGGCCATTGACCTGCGCATTGCCGAAGCCGTCATTGCCCCCTTGGTGCAACCCAGGCCCGCCACCCTGCTGGGCACCGGCAAAGTGGCCGAGATGGCCGAGAAGGTGAAGGCCGCCGAGGCTGAACTGGTGGTGGTGAACGCCCAGCTCAGCCCCATCCAGCAGCGCAATCTGGAAAGGGAATGGGGGGCCAAGGTGCTGGACCGCACCGGCCTCATTCTGGAAATCTTCGGCCGCCGCGCCACCACGCGGGAAGGCACGCTGCAGGTGGAACTGGCCCATCTGCAGTATCAGAAAAGCCGCCTTGTCCGCTCCTGGACCCATCTGGAGCGCCAGCGCGGCGGCTTCGGCTTTCTCGGCGGCCCCGGCGAAAGCCAGTTGGAGGCCGACCGCCGCCTCATTCAGGAGCGCATCAGCAAGATTGAAAAGCAATTGGCCAGCGTGGTGAAAACCCGCTCGCTGCACCGTCAGGGCAGGGCGCGCGTGCCCTATCCGGTGGTGGCGCTGGTGGGCTACACCAACGCCGGCAAATCCACCCTGTTCAACCGCCTCACCAAGGCGCAGGTGCTGGCCAGGGATCTCTTGTTCGCCACCCTCGACCCCACCATGCGGGTCATCACGCTGGCCCGCGGCCGCAAGGTCATCCTGTCCGACACGGTGGGCTTCATCGCCGATCTGCCCACCACGCTGGTGGCCGCCTTCCGCGCCACACTGGAGGAGGTTTTAGCCGCCGATGTCATTCTCCATGTCCGTGACATTGCCCATGCCGAAAGTGACGCCCAGTCCGAGGATGTGAAGCTGGTTCTGGGTGAATTGGGACTGGGCGAGGAGGCGGTGCACAACGTCATCGAGGTATGGAACAAGGCCGACCTGCTCGACCCGCTCGACCGGGCCACGCGCGAAGCCCAGGCCCAGCGCCGCGACGATTGCGTGCTGGTGTCAGCCGTGGACGGCAGCGGCACGGAGGCGCTGCTGGCGGCGGTGGAACAGCGCCTGTCGCGTCAGGCACAGAGCTATGAGGTGAGGGTGAGTGCCGGCGACGGCAAGGGGCTGGCCTGGCTGCATGAACGCGGCGAGGTTCTGTCCCGCACCGACCATGCGGATGGCAGCATCATGGTGCGGGTGCGCCTCGACCATGACCGCGCCGGCCAGGCCGAAGCCCAGTTTGGCGCCGCCCTGAAAAAGAGCCGCCGGAAAGGCTAAAGCCCCTTGGCCTTGGCCTCGTTCCACAGGCCGTCCATCTCATCAAGATCAGAGTCTTCCGGGCGCTTGCCGCGTTTGGCCAGTTCGGCCTCGATATAAGCAAAGCGGCGCACGAATTTCTCGTTGGACAGCCGGACCGCTTCCTCCGGGTCGATGCCCATGTGGCGCGCCACATTGGAGAGCGCAAACAGGATATCACCGAACTCCGCCGCCTTGTCCTTGTGCTCGGCCTCGTGAAATTCGGCAATCTCCTCGGCCACCTTGTCATGCACATAGGTAACCGACGGCAAGTCGAAGCCCACCTTGGCGGCCTTGTCCTGCAGTTTCACGGCCCGCGTCAGGGCAGGGAGCGCCAGCGCCACATCGGCCAGCACACCGCGCCCGCCGTCCTTCTCCTTTGCCTTGGCGTCCTCCCAGAAGGTCTTGGCCAGCTTGGCGCCGCGCGCCCGGTCGTCCCCGAACACATGCGGGTGGCGGCGGATCATCTTGCGGCACACCGCCTCCACCACATCGGCAAAGCTGAAGGAACCTTCCTCGGCCGCCATCTGGGCGTGATAGACCGGCTGCAGCAGCAGGTCGCCCAGTTCTTCGCACAGGGCCTTGCGGTCGCCCTTGGCAATGGCGTCGGCCACCTCATAGGCTTCCTCGATGGTGTAGGGGGCAATGGTGGCGAAGGTCTGCTCCAGATCCCAGGGGCAGCCCGTGCCGGGGGCGCGCAGCGCCGCCATGATGGCCAAAAGCGTTTCGATGCGGCGCGGGTCCATATGGGCCGGATTGACCGGGCCATGGCCGGGCTTGCGGTGGCGGGCGGGCGCATGCAGCCGCGACACATCCGGGCGGTGCGCCGCCTTCGCTGTTTTCTTCACCGGGGCCTTCTTCGTCGGAGTCTTCTTCGCCGCTGTCTTCTTGCGCTTCGGCCCGGCCGCCTTGGCCTTAGCCTTGGCCGCCGCCGGGTGGGTGCGGGGGGAGGTCTTCCTGACTTTGCGAGACACCGTTGCCGCCACTTTTCTCATGCTATCCTCAATTCGCATAATATATATTATGGAATATTTTTCCCTAGACAGATGTGCCGAATATCAGCCCCCGTCAGGCACTTGCCCCGGCTTCCTCACATTCCGGTCAATGCAGCGGCGCTTGTTTCGGCCAGTCCTTGGCCTTGCACTCCTCCACCTTGTTGAAGTCCTTATCCCACACCTGATACTGGCAATCGAACCAGTATGGCGTGGCCTTGGCCCAGGCCGTGTCCCTGAAGCGCTTCTGCAACAGCTCCTGCGCCGCCCTGGAATAGCTGCCGTGGCGGCCATGCCAGTTGCAGCCATAGCGCGTCGTCTTCACCGCCAGCGCCAGCGCCTCTGGCGCTCCATCGTCTCCCCGGCTGGCCTTGGCCCAGTCCAGCGCCGCCACAGAGAGCGTCCTGGGCGCACTGCCCATCTCCGCCAGCCGCTTCACTTCGGCCCAGTCAATGGCCTTCACCATGGGATGGGCCCTGAGCAGCCCCTCGCGCGCTGCATCCAGTTTCGCCACCTCAGCCGGGTCATGGAACGGCTTCAGCGTATCCTCCATGGCATAGGCCAGCCGGTCGCGTCCGGCGTCGCTGTCATAGGCGGCGCGCACATCGGCCAGTTGCCGGTCCGGCTCCAGCGGGCACCACCAGTTCTTGTCATTGTGGTCATAGAGATCGATCTCGTCGAACTTTTCCCGCTTGCTGTTGATCGGATCGCCCCAGCCGGAAATGTTGAGGAGAATGCCGAAACGCGGGTTGCGCAAGATGGTTAACAGCAGGCGGTGTTGGGCCGTGATCTTCGGATAGTCGGCCGCCACCTTGTCATAGGCCGCCTTCAGCTCCGGGTTCAGCGCCAGCATGTCGTCCAGCCGGGCCGCAGCCTTGCCGCCCCCAGCATAGTCACGCGTCCAGGCCGCCCGCGCCAGCAGCGCCCGGTCAGACGCCGCCAGCGTGGTGTCTCCGGCCATGGCCCACAGCCCCTTGCCGGGCAGCAGATTGAGCAGCGGGGCCGCCATGGGTTCCGGGTGAACCGCCAGCGCCGCCCGGCTCCAATGGGCCTCATCCTCGGCCACCCAGGCCATGAAGGCCGCATAGCGGCGGCGCATCGGCTCGCGGTCATTCTCCGGAATGGCGGCGAAAAACTCCGGCGTCAGCAGCCGGTCGCGCAGGCGCCTGCCCTCCTCCGCAGTGCCGGTGGCCAGAATGTTTCCCGCCAGCTTGCCCAGCACCAGATCGTAATAGGCCCGCGCGCCCTTGAAGGGCACCTCGGCCAGCGCCGCATAGGCCTCGTCATAGTGGTTGGCGAGTGCGGCCAGCCGCGTGGCATGCCACAGCAGATTGCCCGCCGCCGCCGTCTCCGCTGCCGTGCCGCAACTGGCTGCCGCCTTCTGCATGGCCGCCCTGGCCTTGCCCCACAGTGCAGCGCGCTGCGCGTCATCCGTGCCCGCCGTCAGCGCGTCGATGTCATCGCGCGCCAGCCCGGTAATGCCGTCACCTGCCGGTTTCAGCGCCATGGCCCGGCCCATCCAGTCGGCCATCACCGTCTGCCAGTGGGCCCCGGCCAGAGCCCAGGGGGCGGCGTCATAATTCTGCTGCGCCGTCTGCCCGGCCATCATCCACAGCGCCATGGGTTCAGCCCGTGCCGCATCTACCAGCGCCTTGGACAGGGTCGGATTTTCCGGCAGCTTGCCGGCAATCCACCAGTCATCCTGCTTGGCGCCCACCCCGGCATAGCCGATGTCGTAAAGTGCCCGCGCATAGGCCCGCGATTTTTCCGGTGAGGCGGCAATCTCGGCGGCCGGAACCTTCAGCGCCGCCACCGTGTCCGTGATGAGCCCGGACCAGCCCGCCGCCGTGTCCTCCATATTGGCGAGATAGCCCAGAAGCTCGCGCGTGATGCCATGCACCGCCGCCAGCGACGGATCGGCCAGAATGGCCTCGGCCTCGCGCCGCGCCCCTGCCAGATCCTTGCCGTTGGCCAGAAGATTGGCCACGTTGTAGCGGGCCGCCGCCCGATGCACCGATGGGCCTGCACCAATGGCCTTGAACAGTTCCGCCGCCTTGCCCTTGTCGGCATAGAAGGCGGCGGTGGCCTCCTGATAGGCGCGGTCATCGGCCTGAAGCGCTGCCGCCTTGGCGTCCAGCCCGTCCAGCGGCGGCGGCAGCGCCACCGCAGCCGGGCTGTTGCCGCAGGTCTTGAACACCTGCGCCTGCACCATCATCCACTGCTTCACATAGGGGCTTTGCTCACCCAGCGTGGCCATGCGTTCCTTCACTACCGCCAGCGGATAGGACAGGCGGCAGTCATAGCCCACTTCCTTGGCCTCCGGCTGGTCCGGCAGAATCTTTGCCGCCAGCTCGGACCACAGCTTTTCGCCGTCCCAATGGTCTTCGCCGGCATAGGCCGGTTCCAGCCCCGGATCACCCAGGCCGTTCAACACACGCCAGGCGCGCGCGCCATAGGGCTCGGCGGCATAGACATCAACCGCCTTGGCCAGGGTTTCCGGCGCACAGGCCGGCTGCGCCAGAAGCGGACTGTGAAGGGAGACAAGCAGCGCCAGCGCTGCGGGAAGACGGCGGATCATGCAAACTCTCCAGGCGTCAGAGATGAATCACCAGGCCATCGTAGGCCGGAGTGACATGGGGCGGCAATTCACGGACAAGCGTGGCGTAATCAAGGTCGATGTGCATGTTGGTGAGTATGGCGCGCTTCGGTGCCATGCGCGCAATCCAGCGCAGGCTGTCCTCCAGACTGAAATGGCTGGGGTGGCGGCCGCGTTTCAGCGCGTCGATGATCCACAGATCCAGCCCCTCGAGGTGGTGAAGGCTCCCCTCCGGCACATCATTCAGGTCGGGCGTATAGGCCATGGCGCCGAAACGGAAACCGAGGGCATCAATATCGCCATGGCGCACCAGAAACGGCATGCCCGCAATGGTCCCGCCCGCCCCGTGCATCACCTGTTCCGTGCCGGGATGCATGAGGTGAAGGTCAAGGATCGGCGGGTAGGAACTGCCGGCCGGAGTCTCGAAGCAATAGCCGAAGCGTTCCTTCAGAAGCCGCGCCATATGGGCCTCGGCCCACACCGGAATGCGCCGCCGGCCGTTCAGATAGAAGCCGCGCAGATCGTCAATGCCGTGGCAGTGGTCGGCATGGCCGTGGCTGAACCACACGCCGTCAATATGGGCCACATCGGCAGCCAGCATCTGGGTGCGCAGATCTGGCGCAGTGTCGATGAGGAGGCGCGTGATCCCCCCCTGACCCGCCCGCTCCATCAGCAGCGAACAGCGCGACCGCCGGTTTCTGGGGTTTGCCGGGTCGCACGCTCCCCAATCATTGCCGATGCGCGGCACCCCCGCCGACGAGCCACAGCCGAGGATGGTGGCGCGGAGGCTCATGCTGCGGTTCCAAACCGCGGCGGGCGCGGCACCTTGGCAAACAGTCGGAAGAAATTGTCCGAAGTCGCCCGCGCCATTTCTTCCCGCGATACGCCCTTGACCGAGGCCAGCGTCTCCAGGGTCTTCACCACAAAGGCCGGTTCATTGCTCTGGCCGCGGTGCGGCACCGGCGCCAGATAGGGCGAATCCGTTTCCACCAGCAGCCGGTCCATCGGCACGATCTGGGCCACGTCGCGCAGGTCCTGCGCCGACTTGTAGGTGAGAATGCCGGAGAAGGAGACAGTGAGGCCCAGTTCCACCCCGGCCCGCGCCAATCGCTCCGCAGAGGTGAAGCAGTGAAGCAGCGCCGGAAAGGCCCCCTTTGCCATTTCATCCTCAAGAATGCGGATGGTGTCGTCCTCGGCCTCGCGGGTGTGAATGACCAGCGGCAATCCCGTCTCGCGCGCCGCCGCAATGTGATTACGGAAACCCTGCTCCTGCGCGGCGGGCGTGCTGAAGGTGTAGTGATAGTCAAGCCCCGCCTCACCCAGCCCCACCACCTTCGGGTGCTGCGCCAGCCGCACCAGTTCCGCCACCGGCACATCCAGTTCCTCATGGGCGTGGTGCGGGTGGGTGCCCACCGTGCAGAACACCTGCTCATGCGCCTCGGCAATGGCAAGAAGCCGGGGAAACCGGCTGACCAGCGACGAGATCGACACCATCAGCCCCACGCCCGCCGCCTCGGCGCGGGCAATGACCTCGGGCAGGCGCTCGGCCAGCCCGTCATAATCCAGATGGCAATGGCTATCGACGATCCATTCGCTCACGACTTGGCGGGGGGTGCCTCCCCCTCCTCCACATAGCGCGGAAACACCGGCGCGGGCGGCGGCAGGGCCGTGCCGGGCGTCAGCCTGTCACCCAGCGCAGCAAAGCTGCGCGCCCCCTCCGGCACCGCCAGAAGATCAAGCAGCTTCGCCGCCGACCCCGGCACATAGGGCTGGATCAGAATGCCCACCATGCGCAGCACTTCGGCGGTCACATAGAGCACCGTGCCCATGCGGGCGGGGTCAGTTTTCTTCAGCGCCCAGGGCGCCTCACCGGCAAAATAGCGGTTGCAGTCGGCCACCACCTTCCAGATGGCGTCCATGGCGCGGTTGATGGCATAGACCTCGTGCTGGGCGCGCACCTCGGCCAGAAGCCCGTCCGCCGCATCCAGAATCTCCCGGTCCGCCGCCGTGAAGGCAGCAGGCGCAGGCACCCTGCCCTCGCAATTCTTGCCGATCATCGACAGCGAGCGCTGCGCCAGATTGCCGAGGTCATTGGCAAGGTCGGCGTTCATCCGGTTGACGATGGCCTCATGGCTGTAATTGCCGTCGGCCCCCCACACCACCTCACGCATGAAGAAATAGCGGACCGCATCGAGCCCGTATTGCTGCACCAGATCGGCGGGTGCCACCACATTGCCCAGCGACTTCGACATTTTCTCGCCGCGCGAGAACAGGAAGCCATGCACCACCACGTGGTGGGGCAGCGGCAGGTCGGCCGACATCAGGAAGGCCGGCCAGTAGATGGCGTGGAAGCGGGTGATGTCCTTGCCGATGACATGGGCCGCCGCCGGCCAGTATCTGGCGCGCGGCCCCGTCTGGTCGGGAAAGCCGGTGGCGGTGATGTAATTGGTCAGCGCATCAACCCACACATACATCACATGCTTCGGGTCACCCGGCACCGGAATGCCCCAGTCGAAGGTGGTGCGCGACACCGACAGGTCGGTAAGGCCCCGCTTCACGAAGGCCTCGATCTCGTTCTTGTATTTCTCCGGCAGGATGAAGTCGGGGTGGTCGGCATAGTGCTTGAGCAGCCGGTCGGCATAGGCCGAAAGGCGGAAGAAATAGCTCTCCTCCTCCACCCATTCCACCGGTGTGCCGGTCTTCACCGCAAAGCGCCGGTCGTCACGCAGCTCGGTTTCGCTCTCGTCGTAATAGGCCTCGTCGCGCACCGAATACCAGCCGGAATATTTCGACAGGTAGATGTCGCCCTTGGCCGCCATGCGCCGCCAGATTTCCTGCACCGACTCGCGGTGGCGCGCCTCGGTGGTGCGTACAATGTCGCCGGTCACCGCATTGAGCATGCGGCCCATCTCTTCAAACTGCCCGGCCGTGCGATCGGCCAGACCCTTAGGCGTCAGACCTTCACGGGCCGCCGTCTGCTGCATCTTCTGGCCGTGCTCGTCCATACCGGTGATGAACAGCACGTCGCGCCCGTCAAGCCGCTGGAAACGCGCCATCACATCGGTGGCAATGCGCTCATAGGCATGGCCGATGTGGGGAGCACCATTGGCATAGGGAATGGCGGTGGAGATGAGATAGGGCGTGGCTGACATTTTGACCGTATGAAAAATCACTCCGCTCGCAGGGCGTCATCGATCTGCGTCACCGCGTCGATCACCGCCTGGCGGCGGTCGAGGTTTAGGGCATTTGTCCTGTTAATGGAACGGCTTATCTGTTGGTGTGCTGCTGCCAGATTGGCACCGGCCCGGCTTCCGGCCTGGCTTTTTGCCGTCTCCGCCAGCCAGCGCAGCAGCAGGTCGCTGAACACCGTGAAGTCCTCAAGGCTGGCGCTGCGCCCGGCAAAGCGGTTGCCGAGATCAATTTTCTGGGCCGCGCCATAATGCTTCATCTGGCGGAAGGCGGCAAAGGCCTCGGCCCCCGGCGACACCGCCAGTTCCAGCGCCCGGCCCGGACTGCCCTGGGCCAGGGCGGCCGCCTGGGCCAGGGCTGCAGCCGACGGCCGCAGATCAAGCGCCAGACCCTGCACAACATCCGCCACCTGCGCTTCCGTCAGGGGCGACAGCGAAAGCCTGGTGCACCGCGACCGCAGCGTGCGCAACAGGCCGCCCGGCCGGTGCGCCACCATCAGCAGCAGCGAGCGCGGCGGCGGCTCCTCCACCAGTTTCAGCAGGGCATTGCCGGATTCGCCGCTGAGATCATCGGCCGCGTCAATGATGGCCACCCGCCAGCCGCCATTGCCCGCCGTTCGGCTGAAGAAATGGGAGAGCTCGCGTGCGTCTTCCACCGCAATCTCGGCCTTGAGGCGGCGCGGCTTGCTGTCATTGAGCTGGCGCTCCAGCACAAACAGGTCAGGATGCGACCGGCCCGCCAGCCAATGCGCGGTGGCCGAGTCCGCCGGCACGGAAAGCCGGTCAGCAGGGGCTGCTCCGCTGCGTCCGGCGTCCAGCACATGTCCCGCCATTTTCCAGGCCAGTGTGGCCTTGCCAATGCCGCGCGGGCCGGTGATCAGCCAGGCATGATGCAGCTTGCCCGAGGCAAAGGCGCGGGCGAAGGCCTGGGCTTCGGCGTCGTGGCCCACCACCCGTGCGGCGTGGCGCGGATGCCAGGGAACCTCGCGCGGATCGTCGTTCGCCTCAGCCATCGACCGCGTCCATGACATGGCCGAGGACATCGGCCCCCACCACCGCCAGACTGCGCGTGGCATCCACCACCCGGCAGCGCCCGGGGTCAGCCTCCGCAATGGCCCTGAAGCCATCGCGCAGGCGCTGGTGAAACACCAGTTCCTTGTGCTCGAACCGGTCCTCGGCGGCAGCCGGTGCGCCCTCGCCCCGCTGGCGCGCCCGGCGCAATCCGTCCACCGGGTCAAGGTCGAAAATCAGCGTCAGGCGCGGCACGGTCCGGCCGACCACGCGGCGTTCCAGCTCATCAATGAAGGCCAGATCAAGCCCGCCCGCATAGCCCTGATAGGCGCGGGTGGAATCCATGAACCGGTCGCACAGCACAATCTTGCCAGCCGCCAGGGCAGGCCTGATCACGGTATTGAGATGGGCATCGCGGGCGGCATAGTTCAGCAGCGCCTCGGCCATGGGCGTCCAGCGCCTGACATCGCCGGTGACCAGAAGCGCCCTGACCCCCTCGCCCTGCTCGGTGCCGCCGGGTTCGCGCGTCACCACCACCGCATGGCCCTTGCTTTTCAGGTGGTCGGCCACCAGCCGGATGTGGGTGGACTTGCCCGCCCCCTCGCCACCCTCGAAGGTGATGAATGTGCCCGTCATGTCAGCCTCCGAAGATCATGATCAGAATGCTGTCCCAGGCCCGCCCCCACATGGAGCTGTCCTCCGCCACGTCATCGCCCGCCACTGCCGGCGCTTCCGCCAGCGTGTGACCCGCCGCCACCACCTTGATGGTGCCCACCGGCTGGCCCTTCTTCACCGGCGCCATCAGCGGCCCGGTGTAGTCCAGTTTCAGTTCCGCCGTCTCCTGCTCCCGTGGCGACAGGGCCAGCCGGAAGGGCTGGGCGCTCACCACCGTCACCTTGTTCCTGACCCCGCCCCAGACCCTGACCTTGGTGATGCGCTCGTCGGCGGCATAGACATCAACGGCCCGGAACTGGCTGAAGCCCCAGTCCAGCAGCTTCTGGGCCTCGGCCTTGCGCGCCGCGATGGACGGCAGGCCGGCAATCACCATGATCAGGCGGCGGCCGTCGCGCTGCGCCGAACCCACCAGCCCATAGCCCGCCTCCTTGGTGAAGCCGGTCTTCATGCCGTCGGCGCCGGGATAATCCTTCAGCAGCGGATTGCGGTTCTGCTGGGTGATCTTGTTCCAGGTGAATTCCGGCGTGCGGTAGATGGTGTAGCGGTCGGGATGATTGCTGACGATGTAACGCGCCAGCGTGGCCAGATCGCGCACGCTCATCAGATGCTGCGGATCAGGCAGACCGGTGGAATTGCGGAAGGTCGCGTTCTTGAGGCCCAGTTCTTTGGCCTTGTCATTCATGCGCGTGACGAAGGCGGCCTCGCTGCCCGCCATGCCCTCGGCAATGGCGATGCAGGCGTCATTGGCCGACTGGATGATGGCGCCGTGAATGAGATCATCGAGCTTCACCCGCGAATTGAGTTCGGCATACATGGTGGAACCGCCCGACATGGCGCCGCCGCTGCGCCAGGCGTTCTCGCTCACCAGAAATTCCTGATCGAGCCTGACCTCGCCCTTCTTGAGCGCGTCGAACACCAGCACCATGGTCATGAGCTTGCTCATGGAGGCGGGCGGCACCGCCCGGTCGGCATCCTTCTCGTAGAAGGACAGACCACTCATGGCGTCCATCAGAATGGCCTGCGGCGCAGCACTTTCAAAGGGTGTCGGCTCCTGGGCACAGGCCAGCCCAAGGCCGCCCAGCCACACTGCCAGACAGATCACCAGTTGTTTCAGCAAAGCCTCACCTGCACTCCAAGCCGCACCCGGCCCGCGAGGTTACCGGGAAGTGCCGCCGATTGCAAAACGAAGCTGGCGATATTCGCCGCCGTCAGGGCCTGGCCGATGCCTGCTCCACCAGCGCCTGGATGACACGCGGATGGGCAATGCCCATCTGCTCCACTTCCGCTGCCATGGCATCGGCTTCGGCGGCGCTGGCCACCGGGCCAAGGCGCACGCGATAGATCTGACCGGTGGAACCGATGAGTTCCGCCACCTGCACCCGGCCCACACTGGCCAGCTGTTCCTCCAGCCTTTGCACATTGGCGGGGTCGGCAAAGGATCCCACCTGCACGAAATAGGCCCCGCCCTGCCCTGATGCGGGGGCCGCATCCGCCGTCTCATAGCGTGGCGGCTGATCGCCCGGTGGCCGATAGGCTGGCGCAGACGGGGCCGCCGACGCCACCGTTACCGGAGTGGCATAACCGGCATCGCGGTCAGCCGCCGCAATCATCCGGTTCAGCGGCACGCCGCGCTGCAACTGTTCATTCATCGCCAGAAGATGGGCACCGTTGCGGTCATTGAGCGGCGCCACGCCGATATACTGCACGCGCACATGGGTGGTGCCCTGGTTGCGATAGCCCAGCGCATCCGCCGCCCGCTTCGACATGTCCATGATGCGCGGCCCCACATAGGGGCCACGGTCATTGATGCGCACAATCACCTGGCGGCCGTTTTCCAGATTGGTCACCTTGGCATAGCTCGGCAGCGGCAGGGTGGGATGGGCCGCCGTCATTTCCTCCATGTCGAAATATTCGCCATTGGCGGTGCGGCGGCGGTTGAAGGCCTCGCCATACCATGACGCCAGCCCCGACCGGTCATAGCCCGGCTCATCACGCGGGGTGAACCAGCGGCCCGCCACCTGATAGGGCTTGCCGACGTGATACTTGCCACCCCCCATGGGGATTTTGCCCGTGCCCTTGTAATAGGGACTGCCGGTCCCCGCGAAGGGATCGAGCTTGGCGGATTTCTTGCTTTCGTGATGGGACGAACACCCCGCCAGCGCAATGCCCGCTGTCACCAGCAGCACTGTCCATCTGAATCCTGACGCCATGACACAACTCCCCACCAGCGGCAGGCCCCACCTCCCCCGAGGCGGACGTGCCGGAAACGGCGGGAAAAGCCCCGCCTTTACGCATCGCTCACCATGACGCGCAGGCCGTAAACAGCCGGTTCAGGAAGGTGGTGAAGAAAGGGTGAATTACTGGCCGGGAGGAGCCGAAACCGGTGTCGGCGGTGTTGCAACGGCGCTGGGGGGCGGCGGCACCGGCTTCACGCTGCCGGTGGCAGCGTCGCCCAGCCGGGCCAGATTGGCGCTGGCTGACTCAATGCCAAGGGCCGCTGCCCTGGCATAATAGTCGCGGGCCTTGAGCGGGCTTCTGGCCACGCCCCAGCCCATTTCATACATGCCGCCAAGGTTGTTCAGTCCCCAGCCGTCATTCTGCTCGGCGGCGCGCTCAAACAACTGGAAGGCCTGCGCCAGATTGCGCGCTGTGCCAGTGCCGTTCAGATACATCATGCCAAGATTATTTTCAGCCACAGCAAGGCGTTGCGCCGCCGCCTTCTCATACCACTCGAAGGCCAGCTTGTCGTCCTTGGCCACCCCGTTGCCAGCCTGATGAAGCTGGCCCAGGGCATTCTGCGACGCTGCATGGCCCTTGTCGGCAGCGGTCTGATAAAGCTTCACCGCCACGGCCATGTCGCGGGTCAGGCCCTTGCTGCCCTTGGCCACCAGACCGGCGAGACGGAACTGGGCATCGAGATTTCCGGCCAGCGCCGCCTTGCGGTACCATTTGGCCGCCTCGGCCTTGTCCGGCTTGGTGTCGACGCCGTTTTCATAGGCCAGGCCCACCGCCATCTGGGCCTCTTCATCACCCACCTGGGCCAGCTTCAGCTTCTTGGCAAAGGGCAGCTCCTCCGGCACCTGGGCCAGCGCCACACCGGCAAGGCCGAGCCCAAGCATGAGCGTCAGAACCAGTTTCCGAATAGTGGTGACAAACCGCATGGGCCCCCCTCCCGTCCGGCGGATCAGTTGACCCGCTTGAAATTCATATTCTTGCAGAACGGACCCCAGCAGCCCTTCACCACCATGGTGTCGCCGGACAAATCCGCCGAGGAGCGATAGGTGCCGCCGTCGTCGGCATTGTAGATCTGGCCCTTCCAGTGGTTGGCGCCAGCCGGCTGCATGCCAGAGATTATTGTCAGGCCGATGACCCGGCGGCTGCGCAGCGCCGGATTGGGATTGTGCTTGTCGATCTTGGGGGTGCCATCCTTGTAGGTGGGCTTGGCCAGGCCCACAATGGTGGCGCACAGCTTTTCGCCGCCGCAATAGCTGACCCGCACCGTGACCTTGCCATTGTTCATGATCCAGGTGCCCTCCGGCCCGGCCGCCATGGCCTGAGCCGGCAGCGCACTGAGCATCAGTGCTGCACCCGCCATCACATTGATCAACCACTTGCCCATCATCACTCCTCACCTGCGCCCGCAAACGGGGGTAGCCCCCCTGTGCGGCTGCGCGAATTATAGCACGCCCCCATGGGGCCGCCAGAACCCACCTTAATGGACTGGCCCATGGCCGGACTGTGCCGCGCCCCCGTGGCCGGAAAATGATCGGTCCGCGGCACAATTGCGGCAAAGCCGCAGGCAGGATTGCGGTCCACGAGCACCCGGCGGATGGCAGCCGGAATGGCAGCGGCTCAGCCTGCCGGGGCGCGCCCATCTTCTGTGGCGACAGAAGCCACTATCCGTTCACGCAGCCATTGCTGCGCCGGATCGCTGTCACGGGTGCGATGCCACACCAGCCGCATGGTGAAGGGCGCCACCGCCACCGGCAGCTCGGCCCGTGCGCACAGGGCCATGACCGCCGGCAAGGCGGCAAAGCGCGCCGGCACGGCGGCCACCAGACCGCTTTTGGCCAATATCGTCGGCAGGCTGCCAAAGCGCGTGGTCACAAAATGCACCTGACGGGAAAGGCCGACCGCCGACAATGCGGCATCAACCGGACCCGACGCGCCATCGCCGCGGGGCGAGACCATAGCCTGCGGCAGCGCCGCAAAGGCTTCTGCCGAAAGCGCCCCCCCAAGGGCCTGATGCCCGCGGCGGGCCAGCATCACAAAACGGTCCTGGTAGAGATCGCAGCTCAGCCACGGCCCCTCCGGCGGCGCGGCCCCCATGAGCACCACATCGGGGATGACCTCCCCATAGTCATGACGGGCTGGCCACAGCTGAAACCGGCAGAGGGGCGCCTCTGCAACAAGCCGCGCCATGGCCCCGGACATCACCACCATTTCGGCCAGGTCGCTGGCGGCGATGGAAAAACTGCGCCGCGACTGGGCGGGACCAAAAACCTGGCCGTCGATCAGCGTTTCCACCTGCTCCAGAAGGGCGGCCAGTTCAGCCTGCAGTTCAATTGCCCGCGGTGTCGCCTGCAAGCCGCGCCCGCTGCGCACCATCAAGGGATCGCCGAACATGGCCCGCGCCCGCGCCAGCGCCTGCGACACCGCCGGCTGCGTGAGGCCGAGCCGCAATGCCGCCGCCGAGATCGAGCCTTCCCGCAGCACAGCGTCGACGACGACAAGCAGATTCAGGTCATAGCGGCGCAGATTCATAAGCTGGGCTTATTTCATAATTCGCAAATGTCAACTTGATGGATGTGTTCGCATCGTGCCTGATGGCCGAACCACTATCAGGAGGTCTCAATGCGCCCTATCCACCGGCTCACCGCCGCTCTCGGTTTTGCTGCCCTTTCTCTGCCGGCCCAGGCTGGTGACGCGCCCGCCATAGCGGGCCACTGGCGCAGCGCCGCGCCCGAATCCCAGGGGGGCATTTTCGCCACCCGTGATTTTCACATTAGCGACGACCGCTGGTCCGTTACTTTTCTGGCTTTTGCCGACCAGGCGGCCTCCCAGCCGCTTTTCCGCATCGATGTTGCCGGTGCCTATGTCCTCGGCGGCCCATCGGCTTCCGTGACCGGTGCCCATGAAGGTATCTTTCCCGCCCTGAAGCGCGATCTGACCGCCGAAAGCCCAGCCGGTGTTGCCCTGTTCGCCAGCATGGGCTGCACCCTTGAAAACGGCGTGACCAAGCACCTTGTGAGCGAAGGTTGCGGCTTCCTGCCCGCGCTGATGCAGGCCATGGGTGAATATGATTTGGTGGCGCTGAAGGATGGCCAGCTATTCTTCGGCGACCGTGCCGGTGATCTGACCAAGGCCCGCCCGTCAGCCCTCACCCCCTTTCCGCTGGTGAAGCAATGACCGTTCTTGTCATCGGGGCAACCGGCCCCACCGGCCGTGAGATTGTGAAGGCCGTGCAGGCACAGTCCATGAGCGTGCGCGCGCTTGCCCGCAGGCCCGAGGCCCTTGCCGATGCCGGGGTTGAAGTGGCCAAGGGTGATGTCGAGGACGTGGCCAGCCTGCGCGCCGCCGTGCGGGGCGTCAGCGCCGTCATTTCCTCGCTGGGCACGCCCTTGATCCTCAAGGGCCCGGTGACGCTGCTGTCGCGCGGCACGGCCAATATTCTCACCGCCATGCAGGCCGAGGGCGTGGATCGCTTCCTGTGCATCACCGGCATGGGCGCAGGAGACAGCCGCGGCCACGGCGGCTTTGTCTATGACCGGGTGATCCTGCCGCTGCTGCTGGGCCGCATCTATGCCGACAAGGACCGGCAGGAGGCGATGGTGCGCGCCAGCGGCATGGACTGGACGCTGATCCGCCCCGCTTACCTGAAATCCGGCCCCGGCCGCGGCACGTGGCGCGCGATCACCGACTGGCGCGGGCAGGCCAACATGACGGCGATCGACCGCGCTGATGTGGCAGCCTTCATCGCAACGGAACTGGCCGCACACCGCTATGGCCGCCAGACCGTGAACCTCAGCTGGTAGGGGAACACAATGCACAAGGGCCGGCTTGAAGCCTTTACCGATGGCGTGATGGCCATCATCCTGACCATCATGGTGCTGGAGCTCAAGGTTCCGCATGGCGAGGGGCTGGCGGCGCATGGAGGCTGGTGAGTTCGCCATCATACAGGAACTGGCCGAGGCCGTCGGCCTGGCCGAACGCCACATCAGCCGCCAGTTGCGTCTCACCTATCTGTCGCCAGAGGTGCTCAAACGCCGGACCTGCGAGCGCGGGGCGTCGGTGGTCAACCTCTATGACCTTTGCTTTCTGGTCGAGGAGACATGGCAGGAGCTGACTGAGCGGGCGTTTCGCTGACCTTCAATGAAAACTTGCCTGAAAGGACGTCGCGGTCAGCGAGACATGCGCGTCTAGCGGCGGGTGCAGTTCGAACGCCTTTGGCTCGCGCGCGAAGTTCCAGAGCCGGAACAGGGACCATTCCGAGCGTCGCTCCTCGGCCACAGCCAGCTCATTTCGGCTGATCTGGAAAGGCGTGCGCTCCCAGCCGTTTGTCGTCTTCACCTCGATCAGGCGCGGACGACCGTCCGGCGCAAAGCTCGAGATATCGTAACCGGCACCATCGCCGTCCTCCTCCGAAACCCATCGGACCTTGCTCGCAAGGTCGTCGCGGCCCGCTGATGTGAGGACAGCACGTTCATGCGCCAGAACGCGCTCCTCACCGGCACGGCCTAGGATCCGGTTTCGCTCGTCTCTCGCCGCGATATCGAATTTGCGGGCGATGTGCAGCATCTGCTCCAGCTCCTGCGGCGGCGGCTGGTTCGACAAGGTGGGCGGTGGCCCGATCCAGATCGGCCGCGCCTCTGCCAGGCCAGTCGGCGCTCCTGTACCCAATTGACGGCCGAGCCAGGCCGGGTTCAGCGCCAGCCAACGTGCCACGGCGTCAACCAGCGTCATCTGGAAATTGAAGGCAGGCTTGTAGCCCGGTATCCAGTCCTCACCCAGACCCTTCAGCACGGCGCTGATATTCTGGTGCTTGAACTCGACCGATCCCTCGGACCTTTCGTTCAACAGGGGCAGAAGCCCGCGCCGGTGCTCGGCCTTGCTGTAGGGGCGGCCAGAGACGTCGTCGACCAGCATCGCGAAGTAATCCGCGACGATCAGGTCGTTCTCTTGATCTGTCCAGGCTCCATTCGACATCGCGCCAGGCTAGGGGCGGAAGCTGCTTTTGTCATCAGAGACTTCGCAGAACTCCCAAGTCGTACCAACCACCACGCCGCCCGTGTCGCGTCGCCATCTGTTTTGAGACAAGTTGGAACCTGCGAAACACGAGCACAACGCGACCAGGTCAAAACACTTAAATACATGTGGTTTACTCACCCGTCTCGCCAAGAGCCAAGGGCGGGTGGAAGGTGACGGTGGGCGTTCGGAGACCGATCTCGGGCGGATGGCCGGTTTCCGAAGGGCCGATGGTCCCTGCCAACCCCTTTGGAACATAAAGAAAAAGGCCCCGCGAGGGACCTGTTTTCGGGTTTGCAATGTGCAAGTGGCGGAGGGGGAGGGATTCGAACCCCCGGAAGACTCGCGCCTTCAACGGTTTTCAAGACCGCCGCAATCGACCACTCTGCCACCCCTCCGCAGGACCGGCACCGGTCTGTAACGCAAGCGGCCATGAACTGCAATGCGCCGGCTGCCCGCTCCCTGCCCCGCCCGCTGTCCGCCGGCAGAGAAAGCGCTTCCGTGGAACTTGCGTCAGCCTTATACGGTACACGGTCACATCATGCAGCAACGCCCGCCCCAGCGATTTTCCCTCATCGGCCTGCCGGCCTGGTCGGTTGTGCTGCCTGTGCTGGCGCTGGCGGCCCTCTTTCTGCCTGGCTCGTCGGTACTGGCCACTGTTGTTTCGGCCCTTGTGCTGGGTGGCACAGTGCTGGCCGCGGTCCACCATGCCGAGGTGGTGGCGGCCAAGACCGGTGAACCCTTTGGCACCATCATCCTGGCCATTGCGGTCACCGTCATTGAGGTTGCGCTGATTGTCTCCATGATGCTGAGTGACGGCCATGGCGCCCGCGAACTGGCCCGCGACACGGTGTTTGCCGCCCAGATGATCGTTCTGAACGGCATCATCGGCGTCTGCCTGCTGGTCGGCGGCAGCCGCCATCACGAGCAAAGCTACACCCAATATGGCGTCAGCGCCGGTCTGGCCATGATCGCCACCCTGGCTGCCCTCACTCTGGTGCTTCCCAATTACACCTCAAGCGTGCCGGGCCCCTTCTACAGCCCGACCCAGCTTGCCTTTGTCGGCGCTGTCTCCCTCATCATCTATGGCGTTTACGTGTTCGGCCAGACCCTGCGCCACCGCGCCTACTTTCTTCCCGAAAATGGGCCAGACGACAGCGATGGCCATGGGCCGACGCCGCCAACCCGCACCACTGTCCTGTCCTTCGCGCTGCTTCTCGCCGCGCTGGCGGGTGTGGTTCTGCTGGCCAAACAGCTTTCACCCGTCATCAAGGGCCTGGTGGCCACGGCAGGGGCGCCCCCCGCTCTGGTGGGCATCATCATTGCGGCCCTGGTGCTGATGCCGGAAGGGCTGGCGGCGGTGCGCGCTGCCGCGGCCGACCGCCTTCAGACCAGCCTCAACCTGGCCATCGGCTCTGCACTGGCCACCATCGGCCTCACCATACCCGTGGTTGCCGCCGTGGCCCTGCTGGGCGGTTTTGAACTGGCCCTCGGCCTGTCGGAAAAATCCATCGTCCTGCTGGTGCTCACCCTGTTTGTGGCGTCGCTGTCGCTCGGCACCGGGCGCACCACCATCTTGCAGGGCACGGCCCATCTCGTCATCTTCGCGGCCTATCTGTTTACCGTTCTGGTGCCATGAATTCTGGCTGAGGCAGGCCGACTCCCGCTATAGCCAGGGCCATGAACGCGCCCGCGCCTGCTGCCTCCCCCCCGGTTGAAAACCGCACTGCCGGCATTCTCTGGATGCTGGCCACCATGGCCTGCTTCGTCACCCTCGACACCACCATGAAGGCGGAACTGACCCGTTACTCGCTGGTGCAGGTTACCTGGGGCCGGTTTTTCTTCGCCGCCCTGTTCACCCTCATCCTGTGTGGGCGCGACCTGCCCCGGCTGCTGCGCAGCCATGCGCCGCGCCTGCAACTGGCGCGTTCGGTCTTTCAGACCATGACCACCTTCACCTTCAACACCGGTCTTGCACGGGTGCCGCTGGCCACCGCCTCCATCATCATGTTTCTTGCTCCCGTTCTGGTGACGCTTCTGTCCATTCCGGTGCTGGGTGAGCGGGTCAGCCTGCGCCGCTGGATTGCCATTGCCGTGGCCTTCCTGGGGGCAGCCATTGTCATGGAGCCCTGGTCAGCGGGCGGGCTGGGCTCGGGCTTCGGCATGATTGCCATTCTCGCCGCCGCCCTGTTCAACGCATCCTATCAGATCACCACCCGGCAATTGCGCCATGACGATCCGTTGACCTCGCTGTTGTTCACGGTGGCCTTCGGGGCGCTGGTCACCTCGCTCATGCTGCCCTGGTTCTGGCAGTGGCCGGACCTCAAGGGCTGGCTCATGCT
Source organism: uncultured Alphaproteobacteria bacterium (assembly GCA_937873445.1). GTDB lineage: Bacteria > Pseudomonadota > Alphaproteobacteria > Rhizobiales > Aestuariivirgaceae > Aestuariivirga. The sequence goes on along the minus strand of CALMWF010000031.1, from coordinate 70,561 downwards.
CATGGCCTCCGGTGCCCTTGGCACCCTGGGCCACCTGTTCATCATCCGCGCCTTCCGCGCAGCGCCGGCCTCGGTGGTGGCGCCCTTCTCCTATTCCACCCTCATCTGGGCGGCCATTCTCGGCTGGCTGGTGTTTGGGGATTGGCCCAAGCCCGCCACCTGGGCGGGGGCAGCCCTCATCATTGGTTCAGGGCTCTACAGTTTTCTTGCCGAGCATCGTCGGCCCCGCACTCCCCTGGCCGCAGACTGACCCTAGCCCTTGGCCACCCGGTCGAGTTTCATCAGTGTGCTGAGGAAACCTTCCATGGCATCAAGCCGCATCATGTTGGGACCGTCGGACGGGGCCTTGTCGGGGTCCTGATGGGTTTCCACGAACAGTCCCGCCACGCCCACCGCCACCGCCGCCCGCGCCAGCACCGGCACCATGCGCCGGTCACCGCCCGACGAGGCGCCCTGCCCGCCCGGCTGCTGCACCGAATGGGTGGCGTCGAAAATGACCGGCGCGCCGGTTTCCGCCATGATCGGCAGAGCGCGCATGTCGCTCACCAGCGTGTTGTAACCGAAGCTGACGCCGCGTTCGGTGAGCAGCACCTGCGCATTGCCCGCCCCCGTCAGCTTGGCCACCACGTTTTTCATGTCCCAGGGCGCCAGAAACTGGCCCTTCTTGACATTGACGACCCGTCCCGTGGCTGCGGCCGCCAGCAGCAGATCGGTCTGGCGGCACAGAAAGGCCGGAATTTGCAGAATGTCGATGACGCTTGCCACCTCGGCGCACTGGCCGCGCTCATGCACATCGGTCAACACCGGCAGGCCGAGCTTTGCCTTGATATCGGCAAACACCGCCAGCGATTTTTCCAGCCCCAGCCCGCGCGCCCCGGAAAGGCTGGTGCGGTTGGCCTTGTCGAAGGATGATTTGTAGATGAGCCCGATGCCCAGCCGGCCGCAAATATTCTTCAGCCCTTCCGCCATCATGAAGGCATGGTCGCGGCTTTCCATCTGGCAGGGCCCGGCAATGAGAGCAAGCGGCTGGTCATTGGCGAAGGACACGCCGCCCACGCTGACTGTGTGCAAGGGTTTCATGTCGGGAACACCATGAAGGTGCCGGAGCCATGGGCCAAAACCTTGCCCGCCGCATCGGTGATGCGTGCTTCGGCGGTGAACAATGTCCGCCCGGCGTGGATCACCGCGCCGACGATGAGCAGGCGCCCGGTGTCGACATCGATCCTGCCGGTATAGTTGACCTTCAGTTCAATGGTGCCATAGCCAATGCCCGGCCCCAGTCTGGTCTGCACCGCCAGCCCGAGGCCGGAGTCGATGAGGGTTGCCGCAAAGCCGCCATGCATGCGCTTCTGCGGGTTGTTGAACACCGCATTGGGCCAGGCCTCCAGCGTGGCCGTGCCATCGCCCAGGTCAATAAGCTTCATGCCCATGGTGCGTGCCATGGGCGAGGCCTGCCACTGCTGCATCAGCATGCGGATTTCATCAGCGCGGGACGGGGCGGTGGTGGTGTCAGGCACGGCGGTCATGATTTGCGCTTTGCGGGTTTGGCGGCGGGGGCGGCGGGTGCCGCCGGAATGGTGATCTGCTTTTTGGCGAATGTGTCGAGAATGGCAAGCCGCAAATCGCTGGCCACCTGCGGCCCGTCAAAGACATGCGACACATAGGCCTTGACCTCGAACTCCAGACCCTGCGGACCGAACCGGGTGAGCTGCACCACCGGCGGCGGCACATCGGCAATGCCGGGGTTGCGGCGCGCCTCCGCCAGCAGCACTTCCGCCACGGCATGGGCATCAGAACCATAGGACACGGTCACCGGCACGGTGAACCGGCCGTTGGTGGAGCGGTGCATCCAGTTCTTCACCGGCTCGGTAATCAGATCGGAATTGGGCACGATGATGGAACAGGCATCGAAGGTTTCAATCTCGGTGGAGCGCACATTGATCTTGCGCACAATGCCCTCGCCCGCCGCCGTCACCACCCAGTCACCCACCCGGATCGGCCGTTCGGCCAGCAGGATGAGGCCAGAGACAAAATTGTTGACGATGGATTGCAGGCCGAAACCGATGCCGACGCCCAGCGCGCCGGCCACAATGGCGATGTTGGACAGGTCAATGCCCATGACCGACAGGGCAATGGCGGCCGCCACCACATAGCCCAGATAGTTGGCGCCGGTGTGGATTGAATCCTGCACCCCCTTGTTCAGGCGCATGTCCGCCAGCACCCGCCGGTCCAGCCAGCGGGTGAACAGCCGCGTCAGCACCACCACCGCTGCCAGCGTGGCCAGCATCAGCACAATGCTGCCGGGTGAAATGGTGATGGAACCGACCTTGAAACCCAGGGCGACCCTGGTGAGCAGCGAACTCAGATCAATCCACGTCACTGTCCAGATGGCCAGCAGCCAGGGCACACCCAGCGCCACCAGCACCACATCGAAAATGGTCCGCACCGCCAGCCCCAGACGCTCGATGGCGCGTTCGCCCATGCTGGACACCCGCCGCAGCGCCCGGCCCAGCGCGGTCGTGCGGTCGGTCAGCGCCGCACTGGCGGCGTCCACCAGATGATGAATGAGGGCCAGAAAGGACAGCACCAGCGTGGTCCGGAAGGTCTGCCCGGCGATGAAATAGGCCAGCGCCACATAGCCCAGCATGAGGGCCGCCGCCGCCACCCCGAGCGCCAGCCAGATCAGCGGCAGGAAGCGCACAAATCCGGTGAGAATATAGCGGTCGGCACCGCCCACAGGCCCTTCCGCCGCCTCCCGCCGGATGAGCAGCAGGGTAGCGCTCATCAGCACGATGAGCACAAGTGCCGCCAGCGCCGAAATGCCGATGGTCTGGTTGACCGGCATGAACAGCGCGTCCGACACATCCCTCAGCGATGTCGATCCGGCATTGACCAGACTGGTGGCGCCGAGAAGCACCGGCAGGCTGCGGGCGCTGCGCTCGTCAACGGCAATGAGCCGCCAATCGGGCCGTCCGGGGGCGGCCAAAAGCCAGCCGAAGCCGGCGGTGGTCATCACCGAAAATAGGGTGCGCAGGGCCGCGTCCACCAGAATTTCAAAACGTGGCGTCAACAGTTCCGACAGGGCCAGCGTGGTATAGACCAGGATCCACAGCAGGACGCTGCCAAGCACCAGCCACACGGTGATGCTGGCGGCCCGCCACAGCCGGTCGAGAGCGGTGACCTGCCCGTCAGCGCCCCCCCAGCCCGGCGGAAAGAACCGCCGCACCACCCGGCGCAGGAGGCCGCCCAGTCCCACCAGCAGCATCAGCGCCGCCGGCAGCAGCAGCAGGCCGGTCAGCCGCGCCCCGTCGCGCTGACTCTGCCACCAGTTGCTGATCAGGCTGCCCACCCGGGTGTTGAAGACACTGACCCCCTCCGCCGTATCAGCCCACAGGCCGGGGTCGAAGATGGATTTTCCGGGATTGAAGATGCGCTGGAAGAACCGGTCGCGCTGCTGCGCCGAAACCGCCCCCGCCAGTTGGTCGGCCTCGGTGGCAATGAGATCGGTTTGCTTCTGCGCCGCCGACAGGCGCGCCAGCAGCTGGTTCAGCTGGTTGCGCTGGCTGGCGATGGCCGGTGCCTCAACCTGGCCGGCCGCCGGTGGCGCGCCCAGCCTGGCCAGCTGCTGGCTGAGATTGGCAATGGGGCTGGCCAGATCGGCTCCCGCCTTGGTGGCGTTGAGCTTGATGGTTTCAAGGGTGCGCCGCACCTCGCTGAACTGATCATCGCTGGCACCGGGATTGGCGGCCGCATCGCGCAGGCGCTGCAGGTCGGCGCGCAGCGTCTCCACCTGGCGTTCCACTGCCGCGGCCTGCGAGGCATCCTGGCCGGCCGCCGGCTGGGCAGCGGCCAGCCCCAGCCACAGCGCAGCCAGCAGGGCGGCGATGAACCGCATCAGGCCGCCGTCAGACCAGGCGGCTCTGCTCGATGGCGGCAGCGATGAAGGAGGCAAAGAGCGGATGGGGCGCAAAGGGTTTGGACTTCAGTTCGGGGTGATACTGCACGCCAATGAACCACGGATGGTCGGCATATTCCACCGTTTCCGGCAGCAGTCCATCGGGCGACATCCCGGCGAAAATAAGACCCGCCTTTTCCAGCCTGCCCCGATAGGCAGTATTCACCTCATAGCGGTGGCGGTGGCGCTCGGAAATGCGCGTGTCGCCGTAAATGGTGGCAATGCGGCTGTCCGGCTTCAGGCTGGCGTCATAGGCGCCCAGCCGCATGGTGCCGCCCAGGTCGCCTCCCTGCTTGCGGATTTCCAGCTCGTTGCCCTTCATCCATTCCTTCATTTCGCCCACCACCGGCTCGCTGGTCGGGCCAAATTCGGTGGATGAGGCCTTGCCGATGCCGCACAGATTGCGCGCCGCCTCGATGCAGGCCATCTGCATGCCGAAGCAGATGCCGAAATAGGGCACCTTGCGGATGCGCGCGAAGGTGGCGGCCTTGATCTTGCCTTCGGCCCCGCGCTCACCAAAGCCGCCCGGCACCAGAATGCCGTCCACCCCCTCCAGCCAGGGGGCCGGATCTTCCTTCTCGAACACCTCGGATTCAATCCATTCGAGATTGACCTTCACATTATTGGCAATGCCGCCGTGGACCAGCGCTTCCTTCAGCGACTTGTAGGCATCCAAAAGCCCGGTGTATTTGCCCACCACCGCAATGGTCACCTCGCCCTCCGGCTGGGTGATGCGCTGCATGATGTCGGCCCAGCGCGAAAGATCGGGCTGCGGCGCATCGCCGATGCCGAAGGCGTCCAGCACCTCCTGGTCCAGCCCCTCGGCATGATAGGCGCGCGGCACATCATAGATCGATGCCACGTCAAGGGCCTGAATGACCGCGGTGGGCCGGACATTGCAGAACAGCGCGATCTTGCGGCGTTCATTGACCGGAATTTCGCGGTCGGCGCGGCACAGCAGAATGTCGGGCTGAATGCCGATGGAGCGCAGCTCCTTCACCGAATGTTGGGTCGGCTTGGTCTTGAGTTCGCCCGCTGTCGGAATATAGGGCAGAAGTGTGAGGTGAATGTAGATGCACGAGCCGCGCGGGCTTTCCTGGCCGAACTGGCGGATCGCCTCGAGGAAGGGCAGGCCCTCGATGTCGCCCACCGTGCCGCCGATTTCCACCAGCACGAAGTCATAGCCGTCATTGCCGTCGTGGATGAAATCCTTGATGGCGTCGGTGACATGCGGAATGACCTGCACCGTGCCGCCGAGATAATCGCCGCGCCGCTCCTTGGCGATGATGTCCTGATAGATGCGGCCGGTGGTGATATTGTCCTGCTGGTTGGCGTGGCGCCCGGTGAAGCGCTCATAATGGCCGAGGTCGAGGTCGGTTTCCGCCCCGTCATCGGTGACGAACACCTCGCCGTGCTGATAGGGGCTCATGGTCCCCGGATCGACATTGAGATAGGGATCAAGCTTGCGCAGGCGGCATTTATAGCCGCGCGCCTGCAGCAATGCGCCGAGCGCCGCTGAAGCCAGACCCTTGCCAAGTGAGGAGACCACGCCGCCGGTGATGAAAACAAATCGCGCCATGGGATTTTCTTCTACTCCCTGCCCCGCTCGATTCGCAGCCGCAAATCAGCCGGTGAACAGCAATTGTGGACAGCCGTGAAACATCGGCATCGCCACCTGTTTCACGGCAAAACGGAAGGGGCGGGAAAACCCGCCCCGGTTGCTCAGTTGGTCGGTGCCGCCGGAGCCGCCGGTGTGGCCGGGGCCGCCGGTGCGGCAGGCACGCCTGCCGGCGGGGCCGCCGGCAGATTGGGCAGAACCGAGCCAGAGGGGGCTGCCGGTGCGTCTCCGGCCGGGGCCGCCGGTGCCGCTCCCTGGGCCGGGGCCTGATCGAACATCGATCCGGCGGGCTGGCTGCGCGTCACCATCAGGGTCAGCGTAATGGAGGTGATGAAAAAGCCGATGGCCAGAAAGGCGGTGGCCCGGGTGAGCGCGTTGCCCACGCCACGGGCCGAAAACAGATTGCCGCCACCGCCGCCGCCAATGCCCAGCGCCCCGCCCTCGGAACGCTGCAGCATGATGACGCCGATCAGCGCCACGGTGATGATGAGATGAATGACCAGAATGACGGTATGCATGATGTGTCCGTGTGTTTCGGGCGGCGGTTTACCGGCTCCGGGCCTCAAGTGCAACCCGTCGCGGCGCTTTTCAAGGCCCGGCCCGCCGGCGATAGCGGAAAGTGCAGCAGGAATGGCCCTGCATGATGGTTTTCTCACGCTCCAGGGTGATGTCGGGGTCATAACCCTCGACGAAGGCCCCGTCGCGGTTGCATGACAGGAGATGGCCGATGCCGCCAAGCCCCATCTCGCGGTACATTTCGGCATAGCGGCAGCGGGTGACATTGAAATCGAAGCGCTCGCCAGCCGCCGCCAGTTCCTCGATTTCCAGCGCACCCCCCTGTTTCCACAACTCAAACAGGCGGATGAAATGGGCCATGGAGGGCCTGCCTTCGGGCGCCCCCTCAGCCAGCCGCCTGCCCTCGGCAATGGCGGCCTCGCGCACCGCCCGGTCGAGCAGTTCATCGGCCCTGGCCGCGCCCAGTTCCCTCACCATTTCGGCATGGAGCGGCCCCAGCACCTCGGCCTGCAGCCGGCGCTTCACCAGCACCGGCACCGCCGACACATCCGGGGCCGCCTTGCCGGTCATGTATAGGCCTTGATGATGCCGATGAAATCGGCGGCCTTGAGCGAGGCCCCGCCCACCAGTGCGCCGTTCACATTGGCAGCCCCCATCAGTTCCACGGCGTTGCCGGGTTTCACCGAGCCGCCATAGAGAATGCGGGTCTTCGGCCCCTCGCCCGCCATGATGGTCTTCAGCTCGGCGCGGATATGGGCATGCGCCTCGGCCACCTCGGCGGTGGTGGGGGTGAGGCCCGTGCCGATGGCCCACACCGGCTCATAGGCAATGATGGTGTTGGCCGCCGTTGCCCCCTTGGGGATGGAGCCCTTGAGCTGGCGCGACAGCACCGCAAGGGTCTTGCCGCCCTTGCGCTCATCCAGCGTTTCGCCAATGCAGATGATGGCAACAAGGCCCGCCCGCCAGGCGGCTTCGGCCTTGGCCGCCACCGTGGCGTCGCTTTCATGGTGATTGGTGCGGCGCTCGGAATGGCCGACAATGACCATGCTGGCCCCGCCGTCCTTCAGCATCTCGGCTGACACATCGCCGGTGTGGGCGCCTGCCGCCTGGGCATGGCAGTCCTGCCCGCCCAGGGCCACCCCCGGCACAATGGCGCTGGCCCGGCTCAGCAGGGTGGCGGGCGGACACACCAGCACGTCACAGCGCAGCGCCGCCCCGTCCAGCATGCCGGCCAGAAGCCTGATCTCCTCCAACTGGCTCGAGAGCCCGTTCATCTTCCAGTTTCCGGCCACCAGCGGCCTCGGTTGCGAACCGGTCATAATCGCCTCCACAGTGCAATTCGGCGCCAATGTAGCAGACGCAACAGGCGCTTGCGAGGGGCTGGCCCCCTCCCTATGATGCGCCGCTTGCAACGACTCTGGCGGTGCGCCGCCCGGAAAGGTTTTTTTATGCTCGATTCAATGCGCGCCGCCGCCCAGGGCTGGATGGCCAAGCTTCTTCTCGGCATTCTGGTGGTGGGTTTTGCCATCTGGGGCATACCGCATGACCTGATTGGCAATTTCATGCCGAAATATCTGGTCAAGGTCGGGCCGGAAACCGTCACCGCCGCCGAATTCGAGCGCACCTTCAACCGTTCGCTGCAAAACCTGTCGCGCCAGACCGGTCAGACCATCAGCCTGGAACAGGCCCGCAGCATGGGCTTTGACCGCAATGTGCTGAACGGCATGATCCAGAATGCCGCCCTGGACGCTGCCGCCAAGTCTCTGAAGCTGGCGGTGAGTGACGCCACCATTGTCAGCGATGTTCAGGCCAATCCCGCCTTCGCCGGCATTGACGGCAAGTTCGATCACAACCGTTTCCTGCGCATTCTGGAGCAGAACAACCTGTCGGAGGCGGGCTTCATTGCCAGCGAGCGCCAGAACCGCCTGCGCGCCATGCTCAACGATGCCGCGGTGGGCGGTCTGGTCATGCCGCGCAGCTTCATCGAGGCGGAAACCCGCTACCGCGACGAACAGCGCGACGCCAGCTACTTTGTGTTCAGCCTGAACCCGGCCGATGTGCCGCAGGCCACGGAAGATGACCTCAAGAAGCAGTATGAGGGCAATGCCGCTGCCTACACCGCGCCGGAATATCGCGCCCTGGCCCTGATCACCGTGGATCCCGCCGCCATTGCCGGAAAGATCCAGCTGAGCGAGGCCGACCTTGCCGCCGGCTATGAGGCCCACAAGGCTGACTTTTTCAAGCCGGAAACCCGCACTGTGCAGCAGATCACCTTCGCGGATGTGGCCGCCGCCACCGCCGCAAAGGAGAAGATTGCCGCCGGTGAGGACTTCCTGAAACTTGCCGAAGGCCTGGGCCAGAAGGAAACCGACATCACCTTCGCCGACCAGCCCAAGAGCGCCTTCCTTGACGCCGCCATTGCCGATGCCGCCTTCGCACTGAAGCCGGGTGAGGTGAGCGCGCCGGTGGCCGGCAGCCTGACCACCGCCCTCCTCCGCGTCACCAAGGTGACGCCTGAGGAGCAGCGGACCCTGGATCAGGTGAAGGACGAACTGACCAAGACCCTGCAGCTGGAAAAGGCCCGCGACCAGATCCAGTCCACCTATGACGCGGTGGAGGATGCGCGCGCCAGCCAGACCAGGTTTGAGGACATTGCCGCCAAGGCGGGCCTGCCCTTCCAGCTCATTCCCGCCGTCTCCGCCGCCGGCCAGGACAAGGACGGCAAGGATGTGACCCTGCCGCTGCGCGACGATGTGCTGAAGGCCGCCTTTGCCAGCGACGTGGGCGTGGAAAACGACGCCCTCAGCATGGGCGATGGCTATGTCTGGTATGAGGTGCGCGAGGTCATTCCCTCGGCCCTGCGGCCCTTCGCGGACGTGAAGGCCAGGGTGGAAAGTGATTTCACCGCCAGCAAGCTCCGCGAACTCACCGCCAAAAAGGCCCAGGACCTGGTGGCCAAGGCCCAGTCCGGCACCACGCTGGCCACCCTGGGCCAGGAAATCGGCAATGCCGCCGTGCAGAAGGCCGAGGGCCTGAAGCGCAACGAGGCGAGCGAGACCTTCTCCGCCCCCGCCGTGGCCGCCCTGTTCGGGGCGCCGGAAAAGGGCTTTGCCTGGGCGCCTGAACCGGATGGCAAGGGGGCGCGCATCATGCAGGTGGACAAGGTTCTGCTGCCCGCCTTCAACGCCGCCAGCGCCGACGCCAAGAAACTGTCGGATGAGGCGGCAGGCGGCCTGTCGGAAGACCTGCTCATCGGCTTCATGGGCGCACTGCGCGATCAGGCGGGGGTCGAGATCAACGAAACCCTTTGGCGCAACGTCACGGGCAATACCGCTTCGCCTTGACCGACCTGAGCCAAAGACCATGCCATGCTGATCACCCCCGATTATGACCACTTCGCCAAGGCCCATGACCGGGGCGAGGCCCAGATTCTGTCCACCCGTCTGGTGGCCGATCTGGAAACCCCGGTTTCGGCCATGCTCAAGCTGGCGCGCAAGGCGCGCTATTCCTTCCTGCTGGAATCGGTGGAGGGCGGCGCGGTGCGCGGCCGCTATTCCATCATCGGCCTGCAGCCGGACCTGATCTGGAAGGTGGAGGGCGGCAAGGCCCTCATCAACCGCCACGCCCTGAGCCACCCGGACGGCCCCTTCACCGACACGGGGCTGGACCCGCTGGCCTCGCTGCGGGCGCTGCTGGCGGAAAGCCGCATTGCCCTTGGCCCGGATGCGCCGCCCATGGCGGCGGGCGTGTTCGGCTATATGGGCTATGACATGGTGCGGCTGATGGAGGATCTGCCGGACCCCAACCCTGACACGCTGAACCTGCCCGATGGCGTGATGATCCGCCCCACCGTGATGGCGATTTTCGACAGCGTCAAGGATGAGGTGACCGTCACCACCCCCGTCTATCCCGATGGCAGGACCACGGCGAAGCAGGCCCATGCCCGGGCCCGCGAACGCATTGCCGAGGTGGTGGATGCCCTCGACCGGCCCCTCGACATGACCCTGCGCGATGCCAATCCGCTGCCGGTGGCTCCGCCGCGCTCCAATACCAGCCCCGATGACTACCGGGCCATGGTGCTGAAGGCCAAGGAGCACATTGCGGCAGGCGACATCTTCCAGGTGGTGCTGTCGCAGCGTTTCGAAACGGACTTTCCCCTGCCGCCCTTCGCGCTCTACCGCTCGCTGCGCCGGGTCAACCCCTCGCCCTTCCTCTATTATCTCAACTTCGGCGCCTTCTCGGTCATCGGCTCCAGCCCGGAAATTCTGGTGCGGGTGCGCGACGGCAAGGTCACCATCCGCCCCATTGCCGGCACCCGCCGCCGCGGTGCCACCGCCAGCGAGGATCAGGCCCTGGCCGCCGAGCTTCTGGCCGACCCCAAGGAACGCGCCGAACATCTGATGCTGCTCGACCTTGGCCGCAACGACGTGGGCCGGGTGGCCGAAATCGGCTCCATCAGGGTCACCGACCAGTTCATCCTCGAATATTATTCGCAGGTCATGCACATCGTCTCCAATGTCGAGGGCCGGCTGCGCAAGGACCATGACGCCATCGACGCGCTGGTGGCGGGCTTTCCGGCGGGCACCGTGTCGGGCGCGCCCAAGGTCCGGGCCATGGAAATCATCGACGATCTCGAAAAACACAAGCGCGGCGTCTATGCCGGCTGTGTCGGCTATTTTTCCGCCGATGGTGAGATGGACACCTGCATTGTGCTGCGCACCGCCATTGTGAAGGACGGCAAGATGTATGTGCAGGCGGGTGCTGGCGTGGTGGCCGACAGCGTGCCCGAAAACGAGCATCAGGAATGCGTCAACAAGGCCAAGGCCCTGTTCCGCGCCGCCGAAGAGGCGGTGCGCTTTGCAGGCGCCGCGCGGAGGGGCCAATGATCACCCTGATCGACAATTACGACAGCTTCACCTGGAACCTCTATCACTTCCTCGGCGATCTGGGTGCCGAAACCGTGGTCCACCGCAATGACAAGGTGAGCGTGGGGCAGGTCCTGTCGGCCCGGCCCCAGGCCATCGTCATCTCCCCCGGCCCCGGCACCCCCGCCGAGGCGGGCATCATCATTGACCTGATCAGAGAGGCCGCCGGCAAGGTGCCGGTGTTTGGCGTCTGCCTTGGCCTTCAGGCCATGGGCGAAGCCTTTGGCGGCAAGGTGATCCGCGCCCCCCGGCAGATGCATGGCAAGGTCTCGCCCATCCACCACCACAATACCGGTGTGTTCAGGGGCCTGCCCGACGGCTTTGCTGCCACCCGCTATCATTCCCTGGTGGTGGAGCGCACCAGCCTGCCCGAGTGCCTGGAGGTGACGGCGGAAACCGATGGCCTCATCATGGGCCTGCAACACAAGACCCTCAACATCCATGGCGTCCAGTTCCACCCCGAAAGCATCGCCTCGGAGCATGGCCACGCCATTTTGAAAAATTTCCTCGAACAGGTGGGGCGCTGACATGTCGGACCTGAAACCCCTCATCGCCAAGGCCGCCGACGGCAAGCCCCTGAGCCGCGACGAAACCCGCACCGCCTTCTCCATCATGATGTCGGGCGAGGCCACCCCGTCGCAGATTGCGGGCCTTCTCATGGCGCTTCGGGTGCGTGGTGAAACCGTCGACGAGATCACCGGCGCGGTTGAGGTGATGCGCGACCGGATGGTGCGGGTTGCCGCGCCGTCCGCCGCCATCGACATCGTCGGCACCGGTGGTGACGCCTCCGGCTCCTACAACATCTCCACCTGTGCCGCCTTTGTGGCGGCGGGCGCGGGCCTCAGGGTGGCCAAGCACGGCAACCGGGCGCTGTCGTCCCGGTCCGGGGCGGCGGATGTGCTCATGGCGCTGGGCGTCAACATTGAGCTGACGCCGGACCAGATCAGCCAGTGCATCGATCAGGCAGGCCTCGGCTTCATGTTTGCCCCCGCCCACCATTCCTCCATGAAATATGTCGGCCCCAGCCGGGTCGAACTGGGCACCCGCACCATCTTCAACCTGCTCGGCCCCCTGGCCAATCCGGCGGGGGTGAAGCGGCAGGTAACCGGTGTGTTTTCAAAGGCCTGGGTTGAACCCCTCGCCCATGTTCTGAAGAATCTGGGCAGCGAAGCCTGCTGGATCTGCCATGGCGAGGGCGGCTTTGATGAGATCGTTCCCACCGGTGTCACCCACATTGCCGAACTGAAGGACGGCACTGTCACCGCCTTTGACGTCACCCCCGAAGCCATGGGGCTGGAGCGCCGCAGGGCCGAGGACTTGAAGGGGGCCGACGCCGCCCACAATGCTGAAGCACTGCGCGCCGTGCTGGCGGGCAAGCCCTCCGCCTTTGCCGATGCCGCCGTCATGACCGTGGCCGCCGCCCTCAAGGTGGCGGGCCAGGAAAACGACCTGAAGAGAGCCGTGGGCCGCGCCCGCGAGGCCATCGCCAGCGGCGCCGCCGCCAGGGCGCTTGACCATCTGGTGGAGGCTTCGCGGAGCTGATGGCCACCATCCTCGACCGCATTGCCGCCTACAAGCGCGACGAGGTGGCTGCCGCCAGACAGTCCATGCCGCCCGCCGCGCTCGACGAGGTGCTGCGCGACCTGCCGCCGCCGCGCTGCTTTGTCGGCGCCATCGAACAGAAACTCATGGCCGGTGACTGGGCCCTCATTGCCGAAATCAAGAAGGCCAGCCCCTCCCGGGGGCTAATCCGCGCCGACTTCGATCCGCCAGCCCTGGCCCAGGCCTATGAACAGGGCGGTGCTGCCTGCCTCTCCATCCTCACCGACCGGCCCTCCTTTCAGGGCGCGCCGGAATTTCTGGTGGCGGCGCGCGCGGCCTGCACGCTCCCGGTTCTGCGCAAGGATTTTCTCGTCGATCCCTATCAGGTGGTGGAGGCGCGCAGCTGGGGCGCCGACTGCATTCTCATCATCATGGCCATGGTGGATGACGCGCTGGCCAGGGCGCTGGAACAGCAGGCCATCGAACTCGGCATGGATGTGCTGATCGAGGTCCACAACGAGGCCGAACTGGAGCGGGCGCTGAAGCTGTCCTCGCCCCTCATCGGCATCAACAACCGCGATCTCCACAGTTTTGACGTGTCGCTGACGGTGACCGAGCGGCTGGCGCCGCTGGTGCCGGAGGGGCGCATTGTGGTGGGCGAAAGCGGCCTGTTTGCGCCAGCCGATCTGGCGCGCCTGTCGGCTGCGGGTGTAGATACCTTCCTCATCGGCGAAAGCCTGATGCGGCAGAACGATGTGGCAGCGGCCACCCGCGCCCTGCTCAAAAAACCGGAGGCATGATGGCAAACCTCACCCACCTCGACGATCAGGGCAAGGCCCGCATGGTGGATGTGGGCGAGAAGGATGCCACCCGCCGCACCGCCCGCGCCGCCGGACGCGTGCTGATGAAACCCGAAACGCTGGCTCTCATTCTCGACGGCACCGCCGCCAAGGGCGATGTGCTGGCCGCCGCCCGCATTGCCGGCATCATGGCGGCAAAGCAGACCGCCTCCCTCATCCCCCTCTGCCATCCGCTCGCCATTTCCAGGGCCACCGTGGATTTCGGCTTCGGCCCCGCCCATGTCGATGTGGAGGCCACCGTCTCGGTCGAGGGCAAGACCGGCGTGGAAATGGAAGCGCTCACCGCCGTGTCGGTGGCCTGCCTCACCCTCTATGACATGCTGAAGGCGGTGGACCGGGGCATGACCCTGACCAACATCCGCCTTCTGGAAAAGCACGGCGGCAAATCCGGCCACTGGCAGGCGGAGGGCTGAACCATGGCCTTGCTGCCCGTGGCCGATGCGCTGGCCCGTGTTCTGGACGGGGCCAAGCCCCTAGCCGCCGAAACCGTGAGGCTTGACCGGGCGCCGGGGCGGGTTCTGGCCGCCCCCCTTTCCGCCATCCGCGACCAGCCGCCGTTTCAGGCCTCGGCCATGGATGGCTATGCCTTGCGCGCCGAAGACGCCGCCGACCCTGGCGCCACCCTTATCCTACAGGGCCTTGCGGCTGCCGGTCACGCCTTCAGGGGCAGGCTGAAGCCCGGCCACTGCATCCGCATCCTGACCGGTGCCCCCCTGCCCGCCGGGGCTGACACCATTCTCATCCAGGAAGACAGCACGGCCGACGGCAACCGCATCACCTTCACCGTGGCGGCCCGCACCGGCCTCAACATCCGCCCGCGCGGCGGCGATTTCAAACGCGGTGAGGCCCTGCTCAGCCCCGGAACCCGGCTCAATGCCCGCGACCTGGCGGTGGCCGCCAGCGCCAACCGCGCCACCGTGCCGGTGCGGAAAAGACCGGTGGTCGCCATCTTCGTCACCGGCGATGAACTGGTGGCCCCCGGCGGCAGGCCGCGCCCCGACCAGATCATCTCGTCCAATGCCCACGCGGTGGCAGCCTTCGCCGAACAGTGGGGCGCCAGCGTTATCAACCTCGGCATCATCGCCGACACACCGAGAGCCATCCGCGCCGCCATCCGCAAGGCCCGCGCCGCCGACATTCTCATCACCACCGGTGGTGTGTCTGTGGGCGATCTTGATCACACCCCCGCAGCACTCAAGGCCGAAGGCGTGACCATCGACGTATGGAAAATCGCCATGCGGCCCGGCAAGCCCTTCCTGTTTGGCCGCCGCGGCAGGCAGCGCGTGCTGGGCCTGCCCGGCAATCCGGTTTCGGCGCTGGTCTGCGCCCGGCTGTTTCTCGCCCCATTGCTGCGGGTGCTGCAGGGGCTTGCCCCGGAGGACGCCCCCGCCACCGCCATCACCACTGCCACCCTGCCCGCCAACCAGCAGCGCCAGGACTATATGCGCGCCCGACTGGAGGTGGCCGCCGATGGCCGCCGCCGCGCCAGCCCCTTCACCGCCCAGGATTCCTCGCAGCAGCGGCTGTTCCGCGAGGCCGGCTGCCTGATCATCCGGCCGCCCCATGCCGAGGCCCTTCCGGCGGGCACAGAGGTGCCGGTGCTGCTCCTCGATTTTTGAATTCAGACCAGCCTAAAACACAAACACTTGCGGAACTAACCCGGAACAGCTATAGATGTTGCGACTTTGTTCCGATTCCGCGAGGCCCCCATGCTCACCCGCAAGCAGCTTGAACTTCTCCTGTTCATCAACGAACGCCTGAAGGAAGAGGGTGTCCCCCCCTCCTTTGAGGAGATGAAGGAGGCCCTCAATCTCCAATCCAAATCCGGTGTTCACCGGCTCATCGTGGCGCTGGAGGAACGCGGCTTTCTGAAGCGCATGCCGAACCGCGCCCGGGCGCTGGAGGTCATCAAGCTGCCGGACAGCCACTCCCCCAGCCTGGCCCAGAAAAAGGGTGGCTTTGCCCCCAATGTCATTCAGGGCAGCCTCGGCAAGGTGAAGCCCATGGCCCCCGCCAATGACGGCGGCCCGCGCGCCGCCGTGGTGCCGCTCATGGGGCGGATTGCCGCCGGTGTACCCATCGCCGCCATTCAGGACCATTCCAACAACATTTCCGTGCCGCCGGAAATGCTGGGCGGGGGTGAGCATTTCGCCCTCGAGGTCAAGGGCGATTCGATGATCGAGGCCGGCATTTTCGACGGTGATACGGTCATCATCCGCAAGGGTGACAGCGCCACCAACGGCGAAATCGTGGTGGCCCTGGTCGATGAGGAGGAAGCCACCCTGAAGCGTCTGCGCCGCAAGGGTGAATCCGTCGCACTGGAAGCCGCCAACCCGGCCTATGAAACCCGCATCTTCGGTCCCGACCGGGTCAGGGTTCAGGGCCGGCTGGTCGGCCTGTTGCGCAAATACTGACGGGCTGCCGCTTCCCTCTGCCCACCGGCCGCCGCCGCTTCGCCTGCTCTCACGCCCTGTTGTTAAGGCTGGGCTGCATCCACCCTTTGACAAGCCCGCCCCCGGCGCTTTGAATGGGGTTGCGGCGGTTCTGCGACCGCCGGTGCGGAGTGTCACCCATGAAAATCTACGGCAACAGCGTATCGCCCTTCTATCGCATGTGCGTGGTGACGGCCCATGAGGCGGGTGTGGCCGACCGGCTTGAGGAAGTGAACATCACCACAAAGCTCGATGAGGTGAATGCCCGCCTGGCAACCCTGTCGCCCATTGCCAAGATTCCGGTTCTCGAAACCGATCATGGCCACGTCCTCCACGACAGCCGGGTCATCATGGAATATTTCGCCCATGTGGCGGGCAATGCCACCCTGATCCCGGATGACGGTGTGAAGCGCTTTCGCATCCTCACCCTTCTTGCCACCGCCCAGGGGCTGGCCGATGCCGCCGTGAGTCTCCGCTATGAGACGGCCTCCCGGCCCGAGGCGCTGCGCTGGCCGGACCTGATGAAGCGGCTGGAAGACCGCATTGCCGCCACGCTTGATGTGCTGGATGCCCAGTTCATTCCCTGCCTCAGCGAGGTCAATGTCGGTGCCATCGCCACCGCTGTGGCGCTAGACTATATCGAACTGCGCCATGCCCGGCTGAACTGGCGGGAAGGCCGCGGCAGGCTTGCCTCCCTGCATCAGAAATTCACCCGCCGCGAGTCCATGCTCGCCATCCCCCTGCCCAAGGCCTGACATGACCCCGGTAACTGAATACACAGCCCTTGTTGCCGGCGGCGGACCGGCCGGCCTGGCGGCTGCCATTCTGCTCGCCACCTCTGGCGTCAAAACGGCGCTCATCACGCCCGAAAGCCGCAGTGACCCGCGCACCATCGCCCTCATGGCGCCGTCCATCCGCCTGCTTGAGCACATTGGCCTGTGGCCGGGCGCGCTGCAGGACAAGACCGCCCCGCTGAAGGGGCTGGAAATCGTCGATGACACCGGCAATCTGGTGCAGGCCCCGCGCCTCACCTTTGCCGCCAGTGAGGTGGGCGAGGACGCCTTCGGCTGGAACCTGCCGCTTGACCTGCTCATCCCCGCTTTGGTGGCGCGCGCCGCCGAGGCCGGGGTCACCACCATCACCGCCAGATGCCAGAGCGCCCGCAGCGATGCCGACACCATTGCCGTTACGCTGGACAATGGCCAGACTCTCTCCGCCCGTGTGGCGCTCGCCGCCGACGGTGCCCATTCGGTCCTGCGCACGGCAGCCGGCATTGCCGTTGACCGCTGGAACTATGACCAGGATGCCTTTGTGACCAGCTTCAGTCACACGGCCGATCACCGCTGCTTTTCGGTGGAAACCCACAAGCGCCACGGCGCCTTCACCACCGTGCCCCTGCCGGGCCGCGCCTCGGCCCTGGTGTGGATGGACCGCCCCGCCCGCATCAAGACGATTGCCGCCCTCAGCGATGCTGATCTCGCCGCCGAAATCCAGGCGGAACTGCATGGCAGTCTCGGTCTTGTGTCAAACATGGGGCCGCGCCGGGCCTTTGCCATGCGCGGCATGCGCCCCACTGTCTGGGCGGCCAAACGCACCCTGCTCATCGGCGAGGCCGCCCATCTGTTCCCGCCCATCGGCGCCCAGGGACTGAACATGTCGCTGCGAGACGCCGCCCATGCCGCCGACCTGGTGGCGGGCAGCGCCGATCCCGGCGCCGACCATGTGCTGAAGGAGTATGATGATCTGCGCAAGGGCGATCTCTGGCTGCGCCAGAGCGCCATCGGCTTCATGAATACGTCGCTCTTGGCGGCGCTGGCCCCGCTGGACCTTGCCCGCGTCGCCGGCCTGTCACTGGTGCGGATGTTGCCGCCGGTGCGCGAATGGATCATGCGCGAAGGGCTGGCGCCCGATGCCTCGCTGCCCTATGCCATGCGCAAGCGCGCCTGAGCTTCGCCCATGAAGGACATTCCCAGCGCCAAGTTCCGCATCGGCCAGGTGGTGAAGCACCGCTTCTTCCCCTTCCGCGGCGTCATCTTTGACGTGGATCCGGTGTTCAGCAACACCGAGGACTGGTGGAACGCCATTCCCGCCGAGGTGCGGCCGCGCCGTGACCAGCCTTTCTATCATTTGCTGGCTGAAAACGAGGACACCGAATATCAGGCCTATGTGTCAGAGCAGAACCTGCTGTCTGACACCTCGGGTGAGCCGCTGCGCCACCCCGAGATCAAGGATTATTTTGACGGCTTTGACGAGGCCCTGAACGCCTTTCGTCCCCGCCGCCGGGCCCATCACTGAGGGTTATTCCACCGTCACCGACTTGGCCAGATTGCGCGGCTGGTCCACGTCCGTGCCCATGACCACGGCCGCGTGATAGGCCAGAAGCTGAACCGGAATGGCATAGATCAGCGGACTGATGAAGCTGTGAGCCACCGGCACGCGGATGCGCCGGAAGGTCTTGTGAGCATTGTCCTCCAGCGCCTTGTCGTCGGTCATCAGCACAATCTTGCCGCCGCGGGCCGCCACCTCCTCCATGTTGGAGATGGTTTTCTCATACAGCTCGTCGCGCGGGGCAATGACAATGACCGGCACATTCTCATCCACCAGGGCGATGGGGCCATGCTTCAGCTCACCCGCCGCATAGCCCTCGGCGTGAATGTAGGAAATTTCCTTGAGCTTGAGTGCCCCTTCCAGCGCGATGGGAAAATTGATGCCGCGCCCCAGAAACAGCACATCGCGTGAATGCGCCAGTTCGCGCGCCACCTCGGCAATGTGCTTTTCCTCCTTGAGAATTTCGGTCATGTGGCGCGGCGCCTCGATCAGCGCCCCCACCAGTTCCTGCTCGTGCTCGGGGCTCAGCGTGCCGCGCAGCTTGGCAGCCAGCAGCGCCAGTGCCGCCAGTGCCGCCAGCTGGCAGGTGAAGGCCTTGGTGGAGGCCACCCCGATTTCCGGCCCGGCAAAGGTGCGGAACACCAGTTCCGATTCCCGCGCAATGGTGGATTCCGGCACATTGACCACTGCCATGGTGTGCTGGCCCTGCTGCTTGCAGTAGCGCAGGCTGGCCAGCGTGTCGGCGGTTTCACCCGACTGCGAAATGACAATGGCCAGTCCGTTCGGCGTCAGCGGTGCCTCGCGGTAGCGGAACTCCGAGGCAATATCGACCTCGACCGGCAGGCGCGCCACCTTCTCGAACCAGTATTTCGCCGCCAGCCCGGCATAGGAGGCCGTGCCGCAGGCCGTGATGGAGATGCGGTCGAGTGTCCTGAAATCGAAGGGCAACCGCTCCGGCACCCGCACCGTGCGCGTGGCAAAGTCCACATATTCCGACAGGGTGTGGCCCACCACCTCCGGCTGCTCGGCAATTTCCTTGGCCATGAAGTGCCGGTGGCCGCCCTTGTCCACCATCATGGACGATGCCTGCGAAAAGCTCATCGGCCGGTCGATGCGCCGGTTGTCCGGGCCATAGATTTCCACCGAATTGCGCGTCAGCACCGTCCAGTCCCCATCCTCCAGATAGGTGATGCGGTTGGTGAAGGGCGCCAGGGCAATGGCGTCGGAGCCGAGATACATTTCGCCCTCACCATGGCCGATGGCCAGCGGCGGGCCGTTGCGTGCGCCGATCAGCAGGTTTTCGTCGCCCTTGAACAGCATGGCCAGCGCAAAGGCGCCGCGCAGGCGGCCCAGGATTTCCGCCACGGCCTCGCGCGGCTTCTTGTTCTGGCGGCGGGCCCGCGCCAGCAGCTGGGCCACCACCTCGGTGTCGGTCTGGCTTTCAAAGCGCGCCCCCTCCGCCTCCAGTTCGGCCTTCAGTTCACGGAAGTTCTCGATGATGCCGTTATGCACAATCACCACATCATCAACGATATGCGGATGGGCGTTGATCTCGGTCACGCCGCCATGGGTGGCCCAGCGCGTATGGCCGACACCGGAGGTGCCGGACAGCGGCTCGGCCCGCAGCACCTCTTCAAGATTGCGCAGCTTGCCCACCGCGCGGCGCCGCCGGATGGTGCCGTTCTCCACGGTTGCCACCCCGGCGGAGTCATAACCGCGGTATTCCAGACGCCGCAGCGCCTCAACAATATCCAGCGCCACCGGCTTGTTGCCGAGTA
This sequence comes from uncultured Alphaproteobacteria bacterium, assembly GCA_937873445.1. Taxonomy (GTDB): domain Bacteria; phylum Pseudomonadota; class Alphaproteobacteria; order Rhizobiales; family Aestuariivirgaceae; genus Aestuariivirga. The sequence continues at coordinate 50,607 of CALMWF010000031.1, read as the reverse complement.
TGCCTACAATGCCGCACATGCTGCCCCCTTAAACCTTCTTCTGCGCGGCCTTCTTGGCCGCCTTGGCGGCGCGGAAGCGCGCCGACCAGCCTTCCTTGATGGCGAGCGCGGGACGCGCCACCGCCAGTGCATCGGCCGGCACATCGGCCGCCACCACGGTTCCGGCCCCGATGGTGGCACCCGCCCCCACCGTCACCGGCGCCACCAGCGCCGTGTTGGAACCGACAAAAACCTTCTCGCCAATGCGTGTCAGGTGTTTGTCGAAGCCGTCGTAATTGCAGGTGATGGTGCCGGCACCGATATTGCTGCCCGCGCCCACCTCGGCATCGCCGATGTAGCTCAGGTGATTGACCTTGGCACCCACCCCGATCTTCGCCTTCTTCACTTCCACGAAATTGCCGATATGGGCATTGGCGCCAATCTCCGCCCCCGGCCGCAGCCGGGCATAGGGGCCAATGCGTGCGCCATCGCCGATGGTTGCCCCCTCGATGTGGCAATGGGCCAGAATGTCCACATTGTTGCCAACCGTCACACCGGGGCCGAACACCACAAAGGGTTCCACCACCACATCGCTGCCCAGCACCGTGTCGGCTGCAAAGATGATGCTGCCGGGGCACACCAGCGTGGCCCCGCCCAGCATGGCGCGCTCGCGGTAGCGGGTCTGCAGGCGCTGCTCGATGACCGCCAGCTGCACCCGGTCGTTGACGCCCGCCACATCATCCTCGGCACAGGTGACCAGTCCCACCCGCCGGCCATGGTCGGCCACCAGCCCCACCAGGTCGGTCAGATAATATTCGCCCTTGGCATTCTGGTTGTCGATTTTCGGCAGCAGCTCCCAGAGCAGCTTGGCATCAATGGCAATGATCCCGGAATTGCAGAGGGTTATGGCCTTTTCCTCAGGCGATGCGTCAAGCTCCTCCACAATCCCGCTGATGTGGCCATCGCGCGACCGCAGCAGGCGGCCATAGCCATGCGGGTTCCTGGCCTCAAAACCCATGACGGCAATGGGCTGGCGCTCCCACAGCGCTTCGGCCAGCGCCTTCACATCCTCGCCGTTGACCAGCGGCACATCGGCATAAAGCACCACCACCGTGCCGGAAAACCCCTTCAAGGCGGCTTCCGCCGTCTTGACGGCGCCCGCCGTGCCGTTGCGCTCTTCCTGCAGGGCAAAGGCACAGTCCGGGAAATAGCGGCGCGCCTCGGCCTCCACGGCCGGCATGTCCGGGCCATGAACCACCACCACGCGCCTGGGATCAAGCGTTCTGGCCGCGGTCAGCACATGGCCAAGCAGGCTGCGTCCCGCCGCCCGGTGCAGCACCTTGGGCAGGCTGGACTTCATGCGCGTGCCCTTGCCGGCCGCCAGAACGATCAATGCAATGTCACCCATGCCCCTGTCCTCTGGGTTCCGGCGCCAGCGCCCGGAGAGCGGATGGATTCGCGCCCCGGCCCAACCCTTTTACTGAAGCCAAGGCCATAGCTCAAACCCCCGGTTTGGGCACCCATTACGGCATTTCTTGGTTGATGGGCAGGGGCAATATCCCGGCCATTGAAGGCTTGACCCCCCAAGCCCCCGCAACTATGGTCCGCGCCGTCCCGAGAGACATGACTCGGAGGGCCCGTAGCTCAGTGGTAGAGCGTCTGACTTTTAATCAGTAGGTCGCGCGTTCGATCCGCGCCGGGCTCACCATTTCCCCAGTGACATCACCATCCTGCCATTTCGGCAGTTGCCGCCTCCCGGCCCGGCGGTAAAGTCGTCATGTCTGCAAGGAGGTTCCATGACCGAGACCAAGGCCGAAACGCCCCCAGCCCCCGCCGCCCCAACCCCGGCTGAGGCCACCCCCGACCCGAAACCGTCCAGAAACGGCGCCACGGCCTCTGCTCCGGCCACGGAGGTCATCCCCCCGGTGCGCATGCGTCATGATGCCGATGCCATCCGCCATGCCTTCGAGAGCGGCGAATATCCCTACCAGTCGCGCCTTTCCACCAAGGCCTATGAAAAGGAAATGGAACGGCTTCAGGTCGAACTGCTGAAGGCGCAAAGCTGGGTGAAGGAAAAGGGCGAAAAGATCGTCATCATCTTCGAGGGCCGCGACGCCGCCGGCAAGGGCGGCACCATCAAGCGCTTTATGGAACATCTGAACCCGCGCGGGGCGCGCGTGGTGGCGCTGGAGAAACCCTCCGAGCGCGAAAAGACCCAGTGGTATTTCCAGCGCTACATTGAAAATCTGCCGGCCGCCGGCGAGATCGTGTTCTTCGACCGCTCGTGGTACAACCGCGCCGGGGTGGAGCGCGTCATGGGCTTCTGTTCGCCCAATGAATATCTCGAATTCATGCGCCAGTGCCCGGAACTTGAGCGCATGCTGGTGCGCTCCGGCATTCACCTGTTCAAGTTCTGGTTCTCGGTAACGCGCGAGGAACAGCTCCGCCGCTTCAGGTCGCGTGAACATGACCCGCTGAAACAGTGGAAGCTGTCGCCCATCGACAAGGCCTCCCTCGACAAGTGGGAGGATTACACCGAGGCCAAGGAGGCCATGTTCTTCTACACCGACACCGCCGACGCGCCCTGGACCATCGTCAAGTCCGACGACAAGAAGCGCGCCCGCCTCAATTGCATGCAGCATTTCCTGTCGTCGCTGCCCTACAAGGACAAGAACAAGAAGGTGGCAGCAGGCCCCGATCCGCTCATCGTCGGGTCATCGGCCCATGTCGTCAACCGTGATGACAGCATTCTGGGCAAGAGCCTGCATCCGGAAAAGCGGCGCAAATAGTCAGACCCCCTGCCCCCTTGAAGCCCCGGCCGCCGTGCCGGGGCTTTTTCATGGCACCGGCAGGAAGTTCGCCACCAGCCGCTGCCAGAAGGCCGGGCCCAGTTCCAGAAGCCGGTCATTGAAGTCATAGCCGGGGTCATGCAGCGCCCGGCTGTCGCCATTGCCAAGGCCGAAGTAGCAGGCCCGAACCACCTGCTGCATGAAGGCAAAATCCTCGGAGAACATGAACGGGCCGCGCATGTCCACCGCCGCCGCATCCTGTCCCATGGCCAGGGCGGTCTGGCGCACCAATGCCGCAAGGCCGGGATCATTGAAGCCCGGCGGATAATCGCCGCCCTCGCCCCAGTCCAGTTCCGCCCGGCAGCCGAAGCTCTTCGCCTGGCCGTCGAGAAGGGCGGCAATGCGCCCCTTCATCAGCACCCGCACATCCGGCGTCACCGTGCGCAGACCGATCTTCAGTGTCACCGCCTCGGGAATGGCAGTGGCCATCACCCCGCCATTGATGGCCCCCACCGTGACCACGGCGGCATCCAGCGGATCAAGATTGCGCGACACCGCCGTCTGCAGCGCCATCACCGCCGCTGCCGCCGCCACCACCGGATCCACCGCCCGGTGCGGAATGGCGCCATGGCCCGCAACCCCATGAATGGTGACATTCAGCACATCCACCGCCGCCGTGATGGGGCCGCCGCGCACCATGACCTGCCCCGCGCCCACCCCCGGAATATTATGCAGGGCGAACACGCCGTCGCAGGGAAAGCGCTGAAACAGCCCCTCCTCCACCATATGGCGGGCGCCGCCTTCGCCTTCTTCCGCGGGCTGGAAGATGAGGTGCACCGTGCCGTCAAACTCCGTGCGCGCCAGCCGCCGGGCCAGGCCGATGAGCATGGTGGTGTGGCCGTCATGGCCGCAGGCATGCATCTTGCCGGGCGTGACGGAGGCATAGGGCAGATTGGTGGTCTCGTGGATCGGCAGGGCGTCCATGTCGGCGCGGATGCCCATCACCCTGCGGCCCGTGCCCTTGCGCAAGGTGCCCACCACGCCGGTGCGGGCAATGCCCGTGGTGACGGCAAAACCCGCCGCCGCCAGTTCGCGCGCCACAAGAGCCGCCGTGCGCTGCTCCTCGAACTGCAGTTCCGGGTGGCGGTGCAGATCATGGCGCAGCGCCACCAGTTCTGAACTGTCCGTATGCACCGTCATGGCCCTAGCGCTTCACCGGCACCTGCCGCTCGGCCCAGGCAAAACCCTTGGTGATGATGAAGGTGATGACCATGTAGATGACCGCGATGAAAATCAGCGGTTCATAGATGCGGTAGGTGTCCTGCCGGATCATGCTGGTGGCCCCCATCAGATCCATCACCGTCACCGTATAGGCCAGCGGCGTTGATTTGAGCTGCAGGATGGTTTCACCGTTCAGCGTCGGCAGCACCTGGCGCAGCGCCCGCGGCAGCCACACCCGGCGCAGCACCTGCCAGGGCGACATGCCGATGGCGCGCGCCGCCTCCAGTTCGCCGCGCGGCACACCCAGGAAGGCGCCGCGCATCACTTCGCCTTCATATCCCGCCGTGGACAGGGTGAAGGCCAGCACGGCATAGAAAAATCCCTCGCGCAGCACCGGCCACAGGAAACTGTGGCGCAGGCCGGGAATCATCGGGAAAATCTGGCCGAGGCCGTAATACATAAGCCACAGCTGAATGAGCAGCGGCGTGCCGCGGATGAAGGTGCAGAAGCCGCGCGCCGGATATTTGAGCCACCATGGCCCCGTCACCTGCACAAGGCCGATGGGCACCGCCAGCATCATGCCCAGCGTCATCGACAGGAACAAGAGAACCAGCGTGATCCACAGCCCGTAGAGCAGTTGCGGCCAATAGGTGAAGAGCCAGTCCCAGACCATGCCGCCCTCACACCAGCTTGCGCTGGCCGCGCCGGGTCATGCGCTCAAGCCAGTTGAAGATGCGGTTGGAAAACAGCGTGATGGTCAGATAAATGAAGGCCGTGACCAGATAGAGCAGCAGATATTGCTTGGTGACACCGGCGGCCTGCTTGGTCACCAGCGACAGTTCGGCAATGCCGCCCACCACCGACACCAGCGCGGAATCCTTGGTGACGATCAGCCACAGATTGGCCAGGCCCGGCATGGCAAAGGGCAGCATGGCGGGCATGATGATGCGCCGGGCCATGAGCGGCCCGCCCATGCCAAAGGCGCGCGCCGCCTCCAGCTGGCCATGCGGAATGGCGAGAATGGCGGCCCGGATCACCTCGGTTGAATAGGCGCCCTGCACGAAGCCGAGAACGCCCACGGCAGCCGCCATGCCGTTCACCTCCACCGGCCCCTTGCCGAAGCCGCCGAGCAGCGTATTCACCATGTCGGTGCCGGCATAATAGAGCAGCAGAAGCAGCACCAGTTCGGGCACGGCGCGCACCAGCGTGGTGTAGCCGTTGAGCAGCTTCTTCAGCCAGTTGGGGCCATAGAGCTTGCCGGTGGCCGCTAGCGCCCCGATGGTCAGGCCCAGAAAATAGGCGAGCGCTGAAATCTCGATGGTGCGCAGCGCCCCATGAAACAGTTCATCGCCATAGCCAGCAGGCCCCCAGGACAGGAGCGTCAGTGCTTTGGCGAGCCAGTCAGGCATGGAAACTCCGAGAATAGCCGCGCCGGGTCAAACCCCGGCGCGGCCTGTGGCTTATTGCGGGCTGGCGAGCTTCATCTGCCCGTCGAGACCCCACTTCTTGGAAATCTCTGTGAGCGTGCCCTTGGCTGACAGGGCATGGATGGCCTTGTTCAGCTTCTCCTTGAGGGCGGTATCTTCCTTGCGGATGCCCATGCCCACACCTTCACCCAGGATTTCCTTGTCATCCGGCGGGAAGCCCTTTTCTTCGCAGCAGGCCTTGCCCGCATCGCTGGCCAGATAGGTGAACAGCGTGAGCGAGTCGCCCATCACATAGTCCACGCGGCCCGCCGCCAGGTCGGCCTTGGCTTCATCCTCGGTGCCATAGGTCTTCACTTCGGCACCGGCCGGCTTGAAATACTTGTCGATGTAGTTGGAGTGTATGGTGGACACCTGCACCCCGAAGGTCTTGCCCTTGAAGTGCTCCGGCGAGATGTCCTTGTCGCCGTCCTTGGGACCGATGATCAGCGCCGGCGAGTTGTAATACATGTCGGTGAAGTCAATGGTCTTCTTGCGCTCCGGCGTGATCGACATGGAGGCGATGATGGCGTCAAACTTCTTGGCCGTCAGGGCCGGAATGATCCCATCCCACGACACTTCCTCGGTCGTGCACTTTTCGCCCATCTCGGCACACAGCGCATTCATGAAGTCAATTTCCCAGCCCACCCAGGTGCCGGAAGCATCCTTGGAGGAGAAGGGCGGATAGGGTTCGGACGACAGTCCGATCTTGATGTCGGCCTGGGCAGCGCCCGCCGCCATCACCATGGCAGCGGCACCGGCGGCAGCCATTACAAAGCGTCTCGTAAGTGTCATGTCAGTCTCCCTGAATGTGACGTTGGCTTCAAATAACGTGCTGGAAGGTCCGATTGTTGTTGTGGCTTGATCCTTCCGGTTGCTTCCGTTTCCTCCCGCTCAATGGCTGTTGGAAACGAATTGGCGGCAGCGCTCGCTCTTTGGCGCGCCAAACACCTGCGCAGGCGGTCCCTCTTCCTCGATAATGCCCTTGTGCAGGTAGATGACGTGGCTTGAAACACCACGCGCGAATTTCATTTCGTGGGTGACGAGAATCATCGTCCGGCCCTCCTCGGCCAGATCGCGGATCACCTTGAGAACCTCACCCACCAGTTCGGGATCAAGGGCCGAGGTCGGCTCGTCAAACAGCATGACGCGCGGGTTCATGGCCAGCGCCCGAGCAATGGCGGCGCGCTGCTGCTGGCCGCCGGACAGGAAGGCGGGATAGACATCGCGCTTGTCATACAGGCCGACCTTGTTGAGCAGCGCCTCGCCGCGTTCAATGGCCTCGGCCCGCGGCACCCCCAGCACATGCACCGGCGCTTCGATGACATTCTGCATCACCGTCATGTGCTGCCACAGGTTGAAGCTCTGGAACACCATGCCAAGCCTTGTGCGGATGCGCTCCAGCTGCTTGCGGTCGGCCGGATGCAGGTCGCCGTCATGGGCACGCTTCAGGGCAATGTCCTCACCGGTCACGCGGATCTGGCCCTGAGTGGGCATTTCGAGAAAGTTGATGCAGCGCAGAAACGTGCTTTTGCCGGAACCGGAAGCGCCGATCATGGTCACCACGTCGCCCTCACGCGCCGTCATGGAAACGCCCTTCAGCACCTCCAGGTCACCGAAGGTCTTGTGCAGGTCGCGCACCACCACCGCCTCGGGCCGTGTGCCGTTGGCACCTTCCAGCTTGGCCGACAAGTTCACTCCTCCCCCAGGGCTTGCTTGCCCTGTTGTGGTAACGGCCTGCACCTTAACAGTAATTTCGCCGGCCGCGCAATTGGCGAGTTTCGCTGCTGCAGCGCCGGGTTTGGCTTTGACCCTGGCGGCCAGGCCGGGCTAACCTGCGCCTCTGCCCTGTGGGCAGAAGAACAACAAGGCCGCCACGGTTGCGGTCACCGAGGGAGAAGCATCATGTCCACCACCCGCATTCTTGCCGGGCTCCTGGCCCTGTCCGCTGCCTGCAGCACGGGCCTTGCCCAGGAGGCAAAGAAGGAAATCGGCGCCGGCGAAGGCGCCCTCAATATCGTTGCCTGGCCGGGATACATCGAGCGCGGCGAAACCGACAAGGCCTATGACTGGGTCACCGGCTTCGAGAAGGAAACCGGCTGCAAGGTGAGCGTCAAGACCGCCGCCACCTCGGATGAAATGGTGACCCTGATGAATCAGGGTGGTTTCGACCTGGTCACCGCCTCGGGCGATGCCTCGCTCCGCCTCATCGCCGGCAAGAAGGTGCAGCCCATCAATATCGACCTGGTGCCTAGCTGGAAGACGGTGGACGACCGGCTGAAGGACGCCCCGTGGCACACCGTGGACGGCGTTCACTACGGCACGCCCTATCAGTGGGGACCCAATGTGCTGGCCTATAACACCACCGTCTTCAAGGACGCGCCGAAAAGCTGGAGCGTGGTGTTCGAGGAACAGAACCTGCCGGACGGCAAGTCCAACAAGGGCCGGGTGCAGGCCTTCGACGGCCCCATCTACGTGGCCGATGCCGCGCTGTACCTGATGAAGAAGAAGCCGGAGCTGGGCATCAAGAACCCCTATGAGCTGAACCCCACCCAATATGCCGCCGTCATGGACCTGCTGAAGGCCCAGCGCGCCCTGGTGGGCCGCTACTGGCATGATGCCATGGTGCAGGTGGACGACTTCAAGAACGAAGGCGTGGTGGCATCCTCCTCCTGGCCGTTCCAGGTCAATCTGCTGGTTGCCGACAAGAAGCCGGTGGCCTCCACCGTGCCGGAGGAAGGGGCAACCGGCTGGGCCGACACCACCATGCTGCACGCCTCCGCCGAACATCCGAACTGCGCCTATCTGTGGCTCAACCACTCGCTGGATCCCAAGGTTCAGGGCGACCTTGCCGCCTGGTTCGGCTCGGTGCCGTCGGTGCCCGCCGCCTGCAAGGGCAATGCGCTGCTGACCGACGCCGGCTGCGACACCAACGGCATGGCCAACTTCGACAAGATCTGGTTCTGGCGCACCCCCACCGGCAAGTGCGAAGCCGAGGGCGCCTGCGTGCCCTATTCCCAGTGGACCAAGGACTATCTTGCGGTCATGGGTCAGTAACGGAGCGGGGTCCGGCCCTGCCGCCGGACCCCATTTCATCATGACGTCAGCCGTCCGCTTTCAGAATGTTTCCCGCCATTTCGGCGCCGTGCGCGCCGTGGACAATGTTTCGCTTGCCATTGCGCCGGGCGAATTCTTCGCCATGCTTGGCCCTTCCGGCTCCGGCAAGACCACTTGCCTGCGCCTGATTGCGGGCTTTGAGCAGCCCACCGCCGGCCACATCGAGATTTTCGGCGATACCGCCGAAGGCCTGCCGCCCTACCGCCGCAGCGTCAACACCGTGTTTCAGGACTATGCCCTGTTCCCGCACATGACGGTGGGGGAGAATGTGGCCTATGGCCTGATGATCAAGGGTGTGGCGCGCGCCGAACGCGAGGCCAGGGCGAAGCAGGCCCTCGCCCTCATTAAGCTGCCCGGTTTTGAAACCCGCCGCCCCGGCCAGTTGTCGGGCGGCCAGCGCCAGCGCGTGGCCCTGGCCCGCGCCCTGGTCAATGAACCCAAGGTGCTGCTGCTTGATGAACCCCTGGGTGCGCTTGACCTCAAGCTGCGCGAACAGATGCAGGAGGAACTGCGCGCCCTGCAACACCAGTTGGGCATCACCTTCGTCTTCGTCACCCACGATCAGGGCGAGGCCCTGTCCATGGCCGACCGGGTCGCAATTTTCAACGAAGGAAAGATCGTGCAGGACGGCACGCCCGCCGACATCTACGAGCGCCCGCGCTCGCGCTTCGTTGCCGATTTCGTCGGCTCCTCCAATGTCATGGGGCCGGACTTCGCGCAACGGCATGGCGGACCCGCCAGCTGGGTGAGCCTGCGGCCCGAGGCCATCCGCGTCAGCGCCGCGGCGGGCATTGCCGCCCCCGGCAGTGCCGATGGCCAGGTCATCGGCCTGCATTATCAGGGGGCACTCACCCGCGTGGTCATCATCGCCGAGGGCACACGGCTCATCGCCGCCGTGCCGTCGGGCAGCGTCAGCCTGCATGAGGGTGACAGGGTCCGCTTCACCTGGGACCGCACCGCCCTTGTGGCCATGGCAGATGAATGATGGCGGCGCGCGCAGGCACAGTGTCGGACTTTTTCTTCCGCCGCCCCGGCCTGCTCACCCTCGCCCTTCTGGCGCCGCCGCTCCTCTGGATCGGCGTGGTCTATGTCGGCTCACTCTTCGCCCTGCTGCTGCAGAGCTTCTATCATCTCGATGATTTTTCCGGCTTGGTGGTGCATGAATTCACCCTCTCCACCTATGCGCAGCTTGCCGCCCCCGCCAATCTCGCCATCATCACCCGCACCGTCACCATGGCGGCGGTGGTGACCATTGCGGCCGCCATTCTCGCCTTCCCCATCGCCTATTACGCCGCGCGCTATGCCAAAGGCCCCATGAAGGCGCTGTTCTATCTCGCCGTCATGATGCCGTTGTGGTCGAGCTATCTGGTCAAGGTCTATGCCTGGAAACTGATCCTCGCCAAGGAGGGCATTCTGGGCTGGCTCGCCGCCCAGCTTCACCTGACTCCGGCACTGAATGCGCTGCTGGCCACGCCGGTCATCGGCGGGCCGTCGCTCTCCATCTCCTACATCGGTACCTTTCTGGTCTTCACCTATATATGGCTGCCCTACATGATCCTGCCCATACAGGCAGCGCTGGAGCGGGTGCCGAAAACCCTGATCGAGGCCGCCGCCGATCTTGGCGCCCATCCCGGCCAGACCTTCCGCACCGTGCTGCTGCCGCTGGCCCTGCCCGGCGTGGTGGCGGGTTCCATCTTCACCTTCTCGCTCACCCTGGGCGACTACATCATCCCCGCCATCGTCGGCAATTCGCGGCCCTTCATCGGCCAGACCGTCTATGCCCTGCAGGGCACGGCGGGCGACATTCCGCTGGCCGCCGCCTTCACCGTTGTGCCCATGGCCATCATGGCCGTCTATCTCACCATCGCCAAACAGCTGGGGGCCTTCGATGCGCTCTGACGGTTCCCCACGCGCCGGTTTCGGCCTGAAACTGTCCGCTGCCCTCGGCATTCTGTTTCTGCATGTGCCGCTGGCCCTCATCGTGCTCTATGCCTTCACCACCGAAGACAAGAGCTTCGCCTTTCCGCCGCCCGGCCTGACGCTGAAATGGTTCGCCACCGCCTGGCATGACCGGCCCGACATCTGGCCGCCGCTGTGGCTCTCCCTGAAGGTCGCCGTGATCGCCACGGCCCTTGCCATCGTGCTGGGCACGCTGGCCGCCGCCGCGCTTTACCGGGCTTCCTTCTTCGGCAAGGAGTCCCTGTCGCTGCTGTTCATCCTGCCCATCGCCCTGCCCGGCATCATCACCGGCATCGCCCTGCGCTCGGCCTTCGACATCATGGGCATTCCCTTTTCCACCTGGACCATTGTGCTGGGTCACGCCACCTTCTGCATCGTCGTGGTCTACAACAATGTTCTGGCCCGCTTCCGCCGCACTTCCGGCAGCATGATCGAAGCCTCCATGGATTTGGGCGCTGACGGCTTTCAGACCTTCCGCCATGTGGTGCTGCCGCAAATCGCCACGGCACTGCTGGCCGGGGGCATGCTGGCCTTCGCCCTGTCCTTTGACGAGATCATCGTCACCACCTTCACGGCGGGCCAGCAGTCAACCCTGCCCATCTGGATGCTGAACGAACTCATCCGCCCGCGCCAGCGCCCGGTCACCAATGTGGTGGCGGTGCTGGTCATCGCCGTCACCTTCATCCCCATCCTGCTGGCCTATTATCTCACCCGCGACGGCGAACACACGGCAGGCGCCGGAAAATAGACAGTGGCTGCTGTGGGGGAGAAACCGTCCGCTCTACCCCTCTTCCTTGAGGGCCAGAACCGCCTCCATGGCGGCGTCGATGGCGGCGTCCGTATAAGCTGATCCCGTGGCGTCGGCATTGGCCATGACAATGTGGCCATGGCGGCGGCTGGCCGCCACATGGGCCGGCTCGCCCTTATATTCGGCATCCTCATAGACATAGCCATGGCCCCAGCGGTTCACTGTGATGGCCACAATGTCGCGCGTCGCGTCAAAGCCATGACCGCCATACATGCCGCCGAGCTGCTGCTTGATCTGCTCCTCATAGGTGGCAAAATCGGTGCCCAGCACCTCATAGCGCCCCTGGCGCAGCAGATCGGGCACCGGTGCTTCGTCCAGCGGCGGACAGGGCATGCGGATCATCAGCAGCACCACCGGGCTTTCAGGATCGCGCTTCGGCTTATAGCCGCCCATGGCCACCGGATAATCCATCTGCACAAACTGGAAATAGGACGTGGGGCAATAGGCCGCCGCCACCGTGGACGCCTTGATGGCCTGCCAGTTGCGCACCACCACCTGGGCATAGACCAGCGGCATCTTGATGTTGGCGCGCATCGCTTCCTTCTGCGCCGCGTCGAGATCAGGAATGATATGGGCCGCCATCATGTGCCAGCCGGCCATGACCGTGTGCCGGGCCTGCGCCTCGTGCAGCTTGCCGCCACGCACATAGCGCACCATGCTGCCGCCATCACGATTTCCCGCCTCCACCGCCAGCGCCGACAGGCGCAGCCGCACCGGCTGATCCGGCTGGTCGAGACGGCCATAGTCGAACTGGGCGGTGACGCAATCCTCCGGTGAGGCAACCTTTGCCACCGCCGGAATGAGCCGGGCCACCAGAAGCCGCGCCAGAGTGGCGTTGCCATCGGGGAAGTGATGCACATAGGCATCGCCGGCATCGGCCGTGTCATCCTCCCCGTCCTCCGCCGGATCGGGCTCCAGATCCTCATCCTCCAGAAGCCTGGCCAATGCGCCGCCGTCCGGCAGGCCCAGAAATTCCCCCTCCAGCGCCAGCGGCAGCGACACGCCCACCCCGCCCAGTGCGGCCTCCTCCGCCATGGGCATGGACAGCAGCTTCAGCACTGCCTCATCCTTGATGCCATGGGCCTCGCGCAGAAAGCGCACATAGTTTTCGCCATAGAAGCGGCTCTCGCCCTCATCGCCCTTGAACCGGGCCAGCGTCTTGGGCGCATTCTTCACCAGCAACGTCAAGGCCTGGCGCTGCGCCTCGGAAAGCGGCGTCTGGTCCAGCGTGTCGAAAAATTCCGGTGCGGCGGCCAGCCCCGGCACCCAGTAACGCGCATAATAGCTGGCCTTGCGTCCCGTCGGCCTGCCGCTGGCCACCAGCGCCGCCCGGCCAAAGCTCGCGGCATCATAATAAATTCCCATGGTCAGGCCGTGGCGCTGGAAAAATGTCAGGTCATAGGACTGCGCCAGCCGGTCCAGATCAATGCCCATGTCCTTGAGCAGCCCCGCCGCCACGGCGCTGTAGTCCTCGGGCGAATCGAAGGACTGGGTGCCGCCATAGGTGAGAAGCGTTTCGCCCCCCGGAAGTCTGAATTCGTTGCGCCGGGCATGGCCGCCGAAATCATCATGGTTGTCGAGAATGAGAATGCGTGCCTCCGCCTTCACCTGCTCACGATAGAAGTGGGCCGCCGAAAGCCCGCTGATGCCTGCGCCGATGACGATGAGGTCATAATCTTCCGGCGGGCCGGCGAGCGCGCCAAATTCCCTTTGCCCCGCCCAGGCCAGATCGTGGGCCGTTTCATAGGCGCCGGGGTGCGAGCCGCGCAGCCCCGTCATTGCCGGCGGATATGCGCTCGCGGATTCGGCCTGGGCCGCGCCACCCGTGGGCACAAGTGCGGCACCGGCCACCAAGGCCACGCCATTGAGAAAGTCCCGTCGTGTGATGTTTGGCATGATCTCCCCCGATGCCCTGCACTGTCCCTATTGCGGCGGTTCACCGCGTTTCCAGCCTGCCCGTGTTGCCGCCGCAAAGTCCGCAAGCCGCCCGGCGGAAATAGCCGCCCGGATCTCCTGCATCAACGACTGATAATAGGCCAGATTGGCCCAGCTCAGGATCATCATGCCCAGAAGCTCGCCCGAGCGCATGAGGTGATGCAGATAGGCCCGCGAATAGCGGTTGAGCGCCGGACTGGGATGTTCCGGGTCCAGCGGGCGCGAGTCATCGGCGTGTCTGGCGTTGCGCAGGTTGATCTTGCCGAAGCGGGTGAAGGCCTGTCCGTGGCGGCCGGAGCGGGTGGGCAGCACGCAGTCAAACATGTCGACGCCGCGCTCCACCGCGCCCAGAATGTCATCCGGCGTGCCCACCCCCATGAGGTAGCGCGGCTGATCCTCCGGCAGGTATGGGGTGGTAAAGTCAAGGGCGCGGAACATCAGCTCCTGCCCCTCGCCCACCGCCAGCCCGCCGATGGCATAGCCGTGGAAGCCGATGGCCCGCAGGCCCTCGGCACTGGCCCGCCGCATCGCCTCATTCACCCCGCCCTGCACAATGCCGAAACAGCCCTGGCCGCGCAAACCGGCAAAGGCCCGGCGGCTTCGTTCGGCCCAGCGCAGCGAAAGCTGCATGGCCTTTTCAGCCTGTTTGTCCGTGTGCGGATATTCTATGCACTGATCAAGCTGCATCTGGATGTCGGAACCGAGCAGCGCCTGAATTTCCATGGCCCGCTCCGGCGTCAGCTCGTGGCGGCGGCCGTCGATATGCGACTGAAAGGTGGCCCCCTGCTCGGTGATCTTGCGGATCTTGGCCAGCGACATGATCTGGAAGCCGCCGGAATCGGTGAGGATGGGCCCGTCCCAGCCGATGAAGCGGTGCAGACCCCCCAGCTTTGCCACCTGCTCGGCGCCGGGCCGCAGCATCAGGTGATAGGTGTTGCCGAGGATGATGTCGGCCCCCGCCTCCTTCACCTGATCGAGGTAAACCCCCTTCACCGTGCCCACCGTGCCCACCGGCATGAAGGCGGGCGTGCGGATGTCGCCATGGCGGGTGTGAACGACGCCGAGGCGGGCGGCACCGTCGCGTTTCTGAAGGCTGAAGGAAAAATCACGGGTCATGCGGGCGGGAATAGCAGGCTGGCATCGCCATAGGAATAGAAGCGATAGCCCCGGGCAATGGCGTGGCCATAGGCCTGCTTCATCCGCGCCAGCCCGGCAAAGGCCGACACCAGCATGAACAGGGTGGAGCGCGGCAGATGGAAATTGGTGATAAGCGCGTCCACCGTGGTGAAGCGGTGGCCGGGGGTAATGAAAATGTCGGTGCTGCCGGAAAAGGGCTGCAGCCCCGAAGATTCCAGAAGCCTGAGCGAGGTGGTGCCGACAGCGATGACGCGCCGCCCCGCGTCCCGCGCCGCCCGCAGCCGGGCTGCCACCGCAGCGGAAACCTCGCCCCATTCGGCATGCATCCTGTGCGCCGATGTGTCCTCGGCCTTGACCGGCAGAAAGGTGCCCGCCCCCACATGAAGCGTGACAAATTCCTCTTGCACGCCAATGTCTTGCAATTGTTTCATCAAAGCGCGCGTGAAGTGCAGGCCGGCCGTGGGCGCGGCCACCGCACCGGCCCGGTCGGCATAGACGGTCTGATAGTCGGCAAGGTCCTGGGCATCCTGTTCACGCCGGCCTTCAATATAGGGCGGCAGCGGCATGCGCCCCAGATCGGCAATGGCCTGGTCCAGGATCTCGCCGTGAAAGTCGAAGGCGAGCGTGATCTCGCCCGCCTCGCCCTTTTCGGCCACGGTGGCGTCCAGAACCCCCAGAAGGCAGACCCGCCCCTCAGCCCCGAAGCGGATGCGGTCGCCCGCCTGCAGGCGCTTGCCCGGCTTGGCAAAGGCCTTCCAGCGGCTGCCGTCCAGCCGCTGATGCAGCAGCACCTCAATGGCCGGTTCCGCCCCGCCCCGGCCCACCCGGTGGCCCGACAGGGCGGCGGGGATCACCCTGGTGTCATTGAACACCAGTACATCACCGGCCCGCAACAGGCCCGGCAGGTCGGCCACCACATGGTCGGCAAAGTCACCCTGCTGCGGCACCAGCAGCAGCTTCGCCGCCTCGCGCGGGCTGGCGGGGCGAAGTGCAATCCGCTCCGGCGGCAGATCGAAATCAAAATCAGAAACCCGCATGGCCGGTCACGGCCCGATGCAGGCCACCGGCCACACCCCATGGCCCGCCACCAGCAGGGTGCCGCCCATGGCCACATCGCCGCCGTCCGAAGCCTTGCTCAGGCGCAGCTCCGCCACCACCTTGTCCACGGCCTCATCCGTCAGGTCGATCATCATGCCACGATCATCCTCAAAGGCCTGGCCCACGGTAACCCGATCAGCGCCTGCCCCTTCCACCGCGGGATCGGTGGACCAGTTCTGGCTGCCCGCCGTCAGGTCCACCCGCGACACGGCAATGACATTCATGGCCCCCAGCAGCACCCGGATTTCCGGCCCCTGCCTGCCCTCAGCCTTGCACACCAGCCACTCCGAAGCCGCGGCCGGTTGCGCCGATGCCAATAGTGCTGCAAGGACCGCCGCCCCCTGGCGGCCCATCAGCGCGCGTCCGCTGCCACGCGCATTTTGGCAATGCGGTCCGGCTGTTCCACCGGTTCACCGCGCTTGATGCCGTCCACCACTTCCATGCCCTCGCTCACCTCGCCCCACACCGTATATTGCCGGTCAAGGAAGCGGGCGTCGTCAAAGCAGATGAAGAACTGGCTGTTGGCCGAATTCGGGTTCTGGGCGCGGGCCATGGAGCAGATGCCGCGCACATGCGGCTCAAGCGAGAATTCCGCCGGCAGGTCGGGCTTGCTGGAGCCGCCCATGCCGGTGCCGGTGGGGTCACCGCCCTGGGCCATGAAGCCGTCGATGACGCGGTGGAAGGGCACCCCGTCATAGAAGCCTTCCCGCGCCAGTTCCTTGATCCGCGCCACATGCAGCGGCGCCAGATCGGGGCGGAGCTTGATCACCACCCGGCCCTTGGCTGTGCCGCGGGCATCGGCAAGGTCCATGTAAATCACATTTTCACGGTCGCTGGTCGTCATTGCACGGTCACCTTCGTCATCTTGTCAGGATTTTCCGGGGGTTCGCCCCGGGCGATACGGTCCACACAGGCCATGCCCTCCTCACTCACCTTGCCGAACACCGTATATTGCCCGTCAAGGAAGCCGCCATCGGCGAACATGATGAAAAACTGGCTGTTGGCAGAATTGGGATCGCTGGTGCGGGCCGCCCCCACCACCCCGCGGGCAAAATGCTCCTGGCTGAATTCAGCCGGCAGGTCAGGCAGGTCAGAGCCGCCCGCCCCGGTGCCGGTGGGGTCGCCCGTCTGGGCCATGAAGCCGTCAATGACGCGGTGAAACACCACCCCATTGTAGAAGCCCTTCTGGGCCAGTGCGCTCACACGCTCGACATGCTTGGGCGCCAGATCGGCGCGCAGATCAATGGTGAAGCTGCAATTATCGCTGGTTTCCACCACCAGCTTGTCTGCCGCCTGCGCTGGCACCGCCGCCAGCATCACACCCATACCCAGCACAGCCCACAGCTTCATTCAGCATCACTCCCTTTGAATCGAAAGCCAAGGATAGCGAGCCGCGTCACCGGCTGCAATCTCCCCGTCAAATTCTGCGAGAGGCCGCCGTCAGGATCCGTATTTCAGCGCCGTGGTCACCGCCTGGCGGGCCTCCGGTGGCACAAACGGCGTGATATCGCCCCCCATGCGCGCCACCTGCTTCACCAGCACCGAGGCAATCATCCGCGTGTTGGTGGATGAGGCCAGAAACACCGTCTCCAGATCACTGCGCATGGCGGCGTTCATCTGGGCCATTTTCACTTCATAGTCGAAGTCGGTGGCATCGCGGATGCCGCGGATCAGGAATTCCGCCTTTTCCTTGCGGGCGGCTTCCACCGCCAGCCCGTCAAAGGTGACAACCCTGATGGTGCAGCCGGTGGCGGCGGCAACCGCCTTCACCACCTCCTCGATCAGCGCCACGCGCCGGTCCGGCGCCAGCAGCGCCTGCTTGGAGGCATGCACTCCCACCCCGATCACCAGTTCGTCCACCAGTTTGGCAGCGCGCGCAATGATGTCGAGATGGCCATAGGTGATGGGATCGAAACTTCCGGGATAGAAACCGCACCGCGCCATGAAACCCTCCTATTTGCCGCGCAACCCCAGCCACACGCCGCCCGCCACCAGAAACAGCCCGCTCACCACCTCGAGAGCGCGGATGCGGGACCGTGACAGCAGACTTCCGGCCTTGGCCGCCCCCAGCGCATAAAGCGTATCGCCCACCCCCGCAATCACCATAAAGGTCAGGCCGAGGAGCAGGATTTGCGGCACCGCGGCCTCGCCCGCGGCAATGAAGGGTGGAATGAGCGCCCCGAACAGCACCAGCATCTTGGGGTTGGACAAGATCACGATAAACCCCTGCAGGAAGAAGCTGCCCCCCGGGCGCGCCCGGTCCACCGCCACCGCCAGATCGCCATGTGAACGCAGCATCTTGATGCCGAGCCAGACCAGATAGGCCGCACCGGCATAACGCAGCACGTCAAACCACACGCCCATGACCTTGACCGCCGCCCCCAGGCCCAGCGCGGCAATGGCCAGCCAGATGAGAAAGCCCGCCTGGGTGCCCAGCACATTGGCCATGCCCGCCCGCCAGCCGTGGCGCAGGCTGTTGGCAATGATCACCGTGACCGTGGGGCCCGGCACCGCCGCCAGGGCCACCGCCGTGGCGCAGAAGGCCAGAAAGGCATCAAGCGTCATGTTCCCCCCAGTTTCGGCCAGCCCAGAATGATCCCCGCCACAATCAGCAGCCCGCCCGACACATAGTCAAGCATCACCAGCCGGTCACCGGAGAGAAAGGCCCGCGCCCGCCCGGCCGCCACCGCCAGCACCGCGCCCGCCACCGCCGAAACCGCCACAAAGGCCAGCCCCAGAATGACAAGCTGCGGCCCGGCCGCGCGGCTGGTGTCCACAAAGGGCGGCAGAAAGGCGGCGAGAAAGAAGATCACCTCCGGGTTGGCCACCGCCACCAGAAAGCCGTCGCGCAGCAGGTGCCCCGTGGGCTTGATGATCTGGCCGGTGCCGCGTCCGGCCTGGCGGATCCGGGCATAGCCCAGCCAGATGAGAAACAGGCCGCCCGCCATGCGCACCACATCAAACCAGTCCTGCATCACCCGGGCGAGGCCGGCGAGGCCAAAGCCCGCCGCCGACACCATCAGCGCGAAG
This sequence comes from uncultured Alphaproteobacteria bacterium, assembly GCA_937873445.1. GTDB lineage: Bacteria > Pseudomonadota > Alphaproteobacteria > Rhizobiales > Aestuariivirgaceae > Aestuariivirga. The sequence goes on along the minus strand of CALMWF010000031.1, from coordinate 32,071 downwards.
CCCACCACATTGCCGATGACGGTGATGAGGCCGCCGCGCACGCCGTAGCCGACGCTGTTGGCGATGATGACCGACATGGCCGGCCCCGGCTTGAGGAACAGCAGGAGCGTCGCGCCGATGAAGGCCAGAAGAAGGGCGGGCTGCACCATGTCAGGCGGGCTCAGGCGTCATCGTCGCCCTCGCCGTCCTCCGACAGGCGCTCCACCGACACCACATGCTCATCCTCGGCCACGTTGATGACGATGACGCCCTGGGTGTTGCGCCCGGCCTTGCGGATGTCATCCACCGGACAGCGGATCAGCTGGCCACCGTCGGTCACCACCATGATCTCGTCTTCCTCCACCACCGGGAAGGACGCCACCAGCGGCCCGTTGCGCTCGTTCACCACCATAGCCACAATGCCTTTGCCGCCGCGGTTGGTGATGCGGTATTCATAGGCCGAGGTGCGCTTGCCATAGCCATTGGCCGACACGGTGAGCACCACCTGTTCCGCCGCCGCCATGGCCGCCAGCCGCTCCGGCGCCAGCGCCACATCGCCCGCCGCCTCGTCCTCGCCGCCCTCGCCCTCGTCGCCGCCGTTGCGGCTGTATTTGATGTAGGCGGCACGCTCGTCCGGGCTGGCTTCCACATGGGTCAGCACCGCCAGCGAAATCACATGGTCGCCCTTGTCCAGCTTGATGCCGGTGACCCCGGTGGAATCGCGGCCCTTGAACACCCGCACATCCGTGGCATCGAAGCGGATGCACTGGCCCTGCGCCGTGGTCAGAAGCACGTCATCGCCCTCGGTGCAGATGTCCACCCCGGCAATCTGTTCGCCGGGCTCCAGCTTCATGGCCATCTTGCCGTTGCGGTTGATGCTCTCGAAATCCTCGAAGTCATTGCGCCGCACATAGCCCGAGGTGGTGGCGAAGATCAGATAGGGCCTGGCCCCCTCCTCCGTCACCTCCGGCAGCGGCAGAATGGTGGTGATGCGCTCGCCCTGTTCCAGCGGCAGAAGATTGATCATGGCCTTGCCGCGCGACTGCGGGTTGCCCACCGGCAGCCGCCAGGTCTTCATGCGATAGACCGTGCCCGTGGACGAGAAGAACAGGATCGGCGTGTGGGTGTTCGCCACGAACATCTTGGTGACGAAATCCTCTTCCTTCATTTGCACACCGGTGCGCCCCTTGCCGCCGCGGCGCTGCGCCCGATAGGCCGACAGCGGCACGCGCTTGACATAGCCCGCGTGACTCACCGTCACCACCATGTCCTCGCGCGCGATCAGGTCCTCGTCCTCGATCTCGCCTTCATTCTCGACAATCTCGGTCTTGCGCGGCGTGGCAAAACTGCTCTTGATCTCGGCCAGTTCGCCCTTGATGACGTCCATCACCCGCCCGCGTGACGACAGCGTTTCCAGATGGTCCTTGATCTCGCTCGACAGTTTTTCCAGTTCGGCGGTGATTTCCTCCATGCCAAGGGCTGTCAGCCGCTGCAGGCGAAGATCGAGAATGGCGCGGGCCTGCTCATCCGACAGACGATAGGTGTTGGCCGCCGTCAGCACGTGGCGCGGATCGGCAATGAGCGCAATGAGCGGCGCCAGATCCCTGGCCGGCCAGTCGCGCGCCATCAGGGCCTCGCGCGCCTCGCCCGCATCGCGTGACGAACGGATGAGCCGGATGACTTCATCAATATTGGCCACCGCAATTGCCAGACCCACCAACACATGGGCCCGGTCGCGCGCCTTCTTCAGCAGGAACTTCACCCGCCGCGTCACCACTTCCTCGCGGAAGGACACAAAGGCGGCGAGCAGGTCCTTTAGATTGAGTTGTTCCGGGCGGCCGCCCAGCAGCGCAATGTTGTTGACGCTGAACGAGCTTTGCAGTGCCGACAGGCGGTAAAGCTGGTTCAGCACCACATCGGCCACCGCGTCGCGGCGCAGTTCAATCACCACCCGCATGCCCTCGCGCGAGCTTTCGTCGCGGATGTCGGCAATGCCTTCGATTTTCTTTTCGCGCACCAGTTCGGCGATGCGCTCGATCATCATCGCCTTGTTCACCTGATAGGGAATCTCGGTGATGATGAGCGCTTCACGGTCCTTGCGGATGTCCTCCACCGCCACCCGCCCGCGCAGCGTGATGGAGCCGCGCCCGGTGTGGAAGGCCGAGCGGATTCCGGCCCGCCCCAGAATGATGCCGCCGGTGGGAAAATCCGGCCCCGGCATATGGGCCATCAGATCATCGATGCTGATGGCCGGGTCGTCGATCAGCGCCACCGTGGCGTCAATGACCTCGCCCAGATTATGCGGCGCCATGTTGGTGGCCATGCCCACCGCAATGCCGCCCGAACCATTGACCAGCAGGTTGGGATATTTGGCCGGCAGCACCACCGGTTCGCGGAACTCGTTGGAGTAGTTGAGCTGGAACTCCACCGTGTCCTTGTCGAGATCATCGAGCAGCGGCACCGCCGCCTTGGCCAGGCGCGATTCCGTATAGCGGTCGGCGGCCGGCGGATCGCCGTCCACCGAACCGAAATTGCCCTGGCCGTCGATGAGCGGCAGGCGCAGCGAAAAATCCTGCGCCATGCGCACCAGCGCGTCATAAATGGCGAGGTTGCCGTGCGGGTGATATTTACCCATGACATCGCCAACGATGCGGGCCGACTTCTTGTAGGCCTTGTCGGGCGAGAAGCCGTTCTCCTCCATGGTGTAGAGAATGCGCCGGTGCACCGGCTTCAGGCCGTCGCGCACATCGGGCAGCGCCCGGCTCACGATCACGCTCATGGCGTAATCGAGATAGCTCTTGCGCATCTCGTCTTCGATGGAGATGGGCGAAATTTCGTGGGGATTGGCAGGCGTCTGCCCGCCCGTCTTGTCAGTCTTGTCAGTCACCGGAAATCCTTGGCAAGCGGCAAGCCCGCCCCCCCGTCTGCAGCCGCCGGAAACCACCACCGGAAGTCCGATTCGAGGACCAGCAAAATCTACCGGATGGCCCCTCATTGGGCAACGAAAACGAGGCCCGTTCCGCACCTCTTTGGCGGCCTGGTTGCCGCAATCTAAGCCCCTGAAATGGAAGCCTTACTTGGGCAGGTCCGGCGGCTGGACAACGCCGTCCCGGATGACCGTCACCGGGTCTTCCTGCTCATCCGCCGTGGGGTCGTAAAGCCAGCCCCGCAGACGGAAGCTGCCCTCGGCAAAATCCCAGCTGCCGGAGGAGAAAATATCGCCGATGCCGCGCCCCTTGGCGAAACTCGTAATGGTCTGGTTTGCGGCGTCGAAATCGGCATTGATGAGGGTGGCCGTGGCTGTGAACCCCGTCACCTTCCAGCCGGAAAGTCTGGTCTGCTCGTCATCGGCGAAGGCCGCCTCCACCACCGGCTCGGCAAAGCTCACAAGCTGGGCCGCGCCCATGTCGTCCTCAAGGTAGAAGACACTCGATTCATTATAGGCGTAGATCTGGCAGGGGAAGTGATAGAGCCGGTAATGGCGGGGCTTTGCCGCCGCCTCGTCGCTGGCAAATTTGAAGCTGAGATCATGAACCTCGGGCGTGCGCAGCAAGCCGGGTGCGGCCTCCTCCTCATCAAGCCCACAGGCCACCCGCTGCTCCGCCGCAAACTGGCGCTGCACCCTCTCCAGTGCCGCTGCCGCATCCGTTGCCACTGCCCCGCCACAGGATTTTAACACCTCATCGGGAATGGCAAAATCCGCCACTGGCTTCAGCTTCGCCTGCTCGATGTGCAGCGGGTTATAGGGCGGCTCCTGAATGGCACCGTTGACGCCCCGCACCACATAGCAGCCGGCAAAATAACGCACGGTGTCGCCCTGCTCATGGGCGGCAAGGGCCACCGGCACCGAATAATAGCTGCTGCCCGCGGCCCCTTCTGAAGCAACCGGCCCCAGCTTCACCGCCACAAACTCCGTGGCTGCATAGCCCTTGACGAAACTGGCGAAATCACGGGCCGGTGGGGTGCCGAAATAGCTCCAGGCGCGGGCATAGTCCTTCAGCGTCACGGCATTATAGAGCGAGCGCACCAGCGCCGCCGCATCGCTCCGGTCATCAACGGTGGCAGGCGGCACTGCCTCTCCGGCCCGCACCGCCCCGGCCCACCCGGCCAGCAGCACCAGCACGGCAAGAACAAGCCGCCGCCAAAGCCGCATGGCGCGCCTCAGAACGGCACTTCGTCGTCAAGATCGCGGGTGAAGCTGGCGGGCTTGGAACCGCCGCCGCGCGGCCGCTCCATGGGGCCAGAGGCACCGAAATCATCGCCGCCATAGGAGGCCCCGCCCCCCTCGCTCGGCCGGCCGCCCAGCAGCGTCAGTTCGCCCCGGAAATTCTGCAGCACCACTTCGGTGGAATATTTTTCCACCCCGTCCTTGTCGGTGTATTTGCGGGTCTGCAACTGGCCCTCGATGTAAACCGTGGAGCCCTTCTTCAGATACTGCTCGGCAATGCGCGCCAGGTTCTCATTGAAAATCACCACCCGGTGCCATTCGGTGCGCTCCTTGCGCTCACCGGAATTGCGGTCCTTCCAGCTTTCGCTGGTGGCCAGTGACAGATTGACAATGGTCTTGCCGTCCTGGGTGTGGCGCACCTCCGGGTCGCGGCCCAGATTGCCCACCAGAATGACCTTGTTCACCGAGCCTGCCATTGTTCTCTCCTCTGCCTGGCCCCCAGGGGCCTTCCACGACTGATCCTGATCTAGCGGCTGCGGAACGGCCTTTCACCCCCGCGCCGAAACCCATACACAGAATATATGTTCTTTTTTTGTTCCCATCAAGTGACGAAAAAGGCCCTGTGGAAGACAGCGCTTCCCAGAGCCTGTTTCAGAACAGAATGCGAGGCGCGATCAGCCGCGGCCGAACAGACGGGCCAGAGCACCAGCCTTGCGGGCCGGAACGGCGTGCTGCGCCTTCTGCTCCTGCATCATGGCGGTGTGATAGACATTGGCATAAGCGCCGAAAACCCAGTTCATAACATCTCCTTGTGACCCCATGCGGGTCCGTTTGATGACCCCAATATGATCCCTTCAATGGCCGGGGACAAACGGCTTTAAGCTACATGACACGTAAGGAAATGTTATGTGTCGGTGATCTTTCCTTTACCGTCATCCGCCCCCAACGGCGCTGACGGGAAGCGGTCACGCCGCCCGGTCCGGGTCCGTTCCCGCCGCAACCCGCAGGCCACCCCATAGGCCATGCCATAGCTCGCAAAGATCCAGTTCATCGGCCTTCCTCCCTTTCTCAGCCGGAACATGGGGGCACAGCCGGTGGAGGACAAACGGCAAGTTCTTGCGTGGGCCGTAAGATAATCTTACACAAGGTCATGGCCCGCCGCCTGCCGTCACTAAACGCTCTCAAGGCCTTCGAGGCCGCCGCCCGCGCCGAAAGCTTCACCGACGCGGCCACCGAACTCTTTGTCACCCACGCCGCCATCTCGCGCCACATCCGCGAACTGGAGGAATGGCTGGGCACCCAGCTCTTCATCCGCACCGGGCGCGGCGTGGAACTCACCGAGGCCGGCCGCCACTTCGGCAGCCGGCTCACCCCCCTCTTCGACCAGATTGCCGAGGCCACCCGCGAGGCGGCCGCCGTGGGCGATGTGCGCTCGCTCAACGTCACGGTGGAACCGGCCATCGCCTCGCGCTGGCTGGTGTCGCGGCTGGGCCGCTTCGCCGAGCTTCACCCCGACATCGAACTGCACATCCACCCCACCAACCGGCTGGTGAACTTCAGCGCCGACCAGATGGATCTGGGCATCCGCTATGGCAAGGGCAACTGGGAGGGCGTGGACATGCAGCGCCTGTCGGAGGTGATGATCTTTCCGGTCTGCGCCCCCGGCCTCATCAAAGACCGGCCCCACCTCACCCCCGCCGACCTCAACGACTTCACCCTGCTCCACGAGGACCGCAAGCAGTGGTGGACCGACTGGCTGGCCGCTGCCGGCGTCACCGGCATCGAGGACTGGCGCGGCCCCACCTTCCAGAACCATCTGGCCATCGAGGCGGCCGAGGCCGAACAGGGCTTTGCCCTGGGCGACCAGATCCTGTGCACCGATGCGCTGCTGGAAAACTGGCTGGTGCGCCCCTTTGCGGTGGACATCCGCGATCATGGCAGCTACTGGATCGTCCGCGCCCGGGGGGCCCGCGAAAGTGCTCCGGCGCGCGCCTTCCGCGAATGGCTGCAGGGTGAGATGGCCGAAACCAACCGGCGCTTCGCCGCCCTGCGCCAAAGCAAGACCCCGGCCAAACCCGCCTGATCCGTGACGTGAGTTGTCCATGCCCGCCAAGAAGCCTGCCAGCAAGAAACCGCGCAACCAGTATGACTGCCTGAAATGCCCGGGCTATTGCTGTTCCTATCCGGTGATCGAGGTGAAGGACCGCGATGCCCAGCGCATCGCCAAGCACTTCGGCCTGACCCTGGCCCAGGCCGAGAAGAAATATTTCAAGGCGGCCCACGGCTACAAGCGCATCATGCGCCGCCAGACCGATGAGCACTTTGGCAAGATCTGCCAGTTCTTTGATACCGCGCTGCGCCGCTGCACCATCTATCCCGCCCGCCCCTCCACCTGCCGGTCCTTCCCCGGCACGCGCTGCGGCTATTATGACTTCCTCAAGTTCGAGCGCGCCGGACAGGAGGACGAGGATTACATTTCCACCACCTGGCATCACGGCAACTGACATGGCCACCATCAATTTCCATCGCCTTGCCGACCTTTCGCCCAGCCAGCGCGCAGCCATGCTGGCCCGCACCGAAAGCGATCTCGGACCCTATATCGACAAGGTCCGCCCGGTGGTGGATGCGGTGCGCCGCGACGGCGACCGGGCGCTGGCCCAGTTCACCCGCCAATTCGACAAGGCCCCGGTGACGGAGGACCGCATTGCTGCCACGGCGGCGGATTTTGCCGCCGCCCACCAGTCCCTGGCGCCCGACCTCATCAAGGCCATTGCCTTTGCCTCCGCCAATATCCGCGCCTTCCACGAACGGCAGATGCCGGAACGCGAGTGGCGCATGGAAGTGCTGCCCGGCGTCATGGCGGGCGACCGCACCACGCCCATTCCGTCCGTTGCCTGCTATGTGCCGCGCGGCAAGGGGTCGTTTCCGTCCTCGGTGATGATGACCTGCATTCCCGCCGTGGTGGCGGGTGTGGCCGACATCTGCATCATCACGCCACCCGGCCCGGACGGCAGCATCGACGCCGCCACCCTGGCCGCCGCCCAGGCCGCTGGCGTCAGCAAGGTTTACAAGGCGGGCGGCGCGCAGGGCATTGCCGCCGTGGCCTTCGGCACCGCCACCATCGGCAGATATGCCAAGGTGGTCGGCCCCGGCTCGCCCTGGGTGGTGGCGGCCAAGCGGCTGGTGGCTGACTTCATCGACACGGGCACGCCCGCCGGCCCCTCCGAAACCATTGTCTTTGCCGATGCCACCAGCAGCGGCCGGCTGGCAGCGCTCGACCTTCTCATCGAGGCCGAACACGGTCCGGATTCCGGTGCCTTTCTGGTCACCACATCAGAGGACGTGGCGCGCGAGGCGCTGGCCGCCATCCCTGAATTCTGGCAGGACATGGGGGCGGAACGGGTGGGCTACACCCAGGAGGTTTTCGGCTCCGACCGCGGCGGCATTCTGCTGGCCCGCGATGACGCCGAGGCCTTTGCCTTCATCAACGACTATGCGCCGGAGCATTTGCAGATCCTGTCCAAGGAGCCGGAGCGCTATCTGCCGCTCATTCACAACGCGGGCGAGATTTTGCTGGGCGAGGCCACGCCGTCCACCCTGGCCAATTTCGTCATCGGCCCCAGCCATGTGCTGCCCACCGGCGGCTGGGCCAAAACCTTTTCGGCCCTGTCGGTGCATGACTTTCTGAAACGCTCCTCCATTGCCCGGGTCAGCCGCGCCGCCTACCCGGTGCTGGCCCCCCATGCCGAGGCGCTGGCCCGCTATGAAGGCTTTGACGCCCACGCCAATGCGGTGACCAAAAAGCGCGACAGGCTGATGGGGAACTAACCCCCTCATCCGATCCGGACAGTTGAAGACTTTTCGGACAAGGTGATGGGCGGGATGCGCTGAAACTGCGGCCTCCCGCCGCAGCGTGGGTGCAACGGAATCGGCCATGGTCCCCGTCTCAATGCCGTAACCCTTACCAGCACAGGTGCTTCATGCCTCCCGTCCTTCAACGCTACGCCACGCCCTTTGTCACCGGCCTGTTTGCCGTCTCGCTTATTTCCGGCATCGCCCTCTTCTTCCACCTCGGCAGCCAGTATTTCCACGGCATGCATGAGTGGCTCAGCATGGTGCTCATCCTGCCCTTCGTTTTCCATGTCTGGAAGAACTGGAAGCCCATGAGCCTGTATTTCCGTCAGGGCACCTTCGCCATTGCCATGCTGGTGTCGCTGGCTGCGGCCCTCTTCTTCGCCTTCGGCGAAGGCGGCGAAGGCCGGGGCGGTGCTGGCGGTCCGCCGCCCTTTGCCGTCTATCACGCCGTCATCGGCAAGCCGCTTCAGCAGGTGGCACCGCTTCTTGACCAGACGCCGGAAGCCCTCATCCAGACCCTCACCGCCAAGGGCTTCACCGTGACCGGGCCGGACCAGACGCTGGCCGCCATTGCCAAAGCCTCCGGCAAGGATGACTTTGCCCTGGCCGCCGCCATGATTGGCCGCTGATAAAGCCCGCCCGCCCCTTGGAGACAGGGGGCACAGGCCCTATCTCTGGATCACCGCAGGGACGTTCCCACAGGGAGCGTCCCTTGTTTTTGTTCCCCTTTTGATCTAGTGCTAGAGCATGACCGAAACCAAGCGATTCATCTCCATTCAGGGCGCGCGCGAGCACAACCTGAAAAACATCTCCCTCGATCTGCCGCGCGACAGCCTCATCGTCTTCACCGGCCTGTCCGGCTCGGGCAAATCATCCCTTGCCTTCGACACCATCTATGCCGAGGGTCAGCGCCGCTATGTCGAAAGCCTGTCGGCCTATGCCCGCCAGTTCCTCGACATGATGCAGAAGCCGGACGTGGACCAGATCGACGGCCTGTCGCCCGCCATTTCCATTGAGCAGAAGACCACGAGCCGCAACCCGCGCTCCACCGTCGGCACCGTCACTGAAATCTACGATTATCTCCGCCTGCTCTTTGCCCGCATCGGCGTGGCCTATTCCCCCGCCACCGGCCTTCCCATCGAAAGCCAGACCGTTACCCAGATGGTCGACCGCATGCTTGCCCTGCCGGAGGGCACCCGCGCCTATATCCTCGCCCCCATCGTGCGCGGGCGGAAGGGCGAGTACAAAAAGGAGCTGGCCGAGCTTCTGAAAAAGGGCTTCCAGCGCGTCAAGGTGGACGGCGCCTTTTACGAGATCGCCGAGGCCCCGGCGCTCGACAAGAAATTCAAGCACGACATTGACGTGGTGGTGGACCGCATCGTCGTCCGCCCCGACATTGCCACCCGCCTGGCCGACAGTTTCCAGACGGCGCTGAAACTGGCCGAGGGCCTGGCCATTGCCGAATTTGCCGACAAGCCCCTGCCCGCCTCTGCCACAGCCGAGGAAAGCGCCAACAAGTCCAAGAACGAAACCCACGAGCGCATTCTGTTCTCGGAAAAATTCGCCTGCCCCGTCTCCGGCTTCACCATCGAGGAGATCGAGCCGCGCCTGTTTTCCTTCAACAACCCGCACGGCGCCTGCCCCACCTGCGATGGTCTGGGCACCGAATTGAAGTTCGAGCCTGCTCTGGTGGTGCCGGATAGCGCGCTGTCGCTGCGCGACGGCGCGGTGCTGCCCTGGGCCAAGACCGGCGCCACCTCGCCCTATTACACCCAGACGCTGGAAGCCCTGTGCAAGCACTTCAAGGCCTCCATGACCACACCGTGGAACAAGCTGCCCAAGAAGGTGCAGGACGCGGTGCTATTCGGCACGGGTGAGGAAGAAATCACCATCACCTATGATGATGGCCTGCGCTCCTACAAGACCCGCAAGACCTTTGAAGGCGTCATTGGCAACATCGAGCGGCGCTGGCGCGAAACCGACAGCCAGTGGATGCGCGAGGAACTGTCGCGCTTTCAGTCCGATCATCCCTGCGAGGCCTGCCACGGCGCCCGGCTGAAGCCGCAGGCGCTGGCCGTGAAGGTGGGGGCGAAACACATTGCCGAAGTGACCGACATGTCCATCCGTCAGGCCGGCGACTGGTTCACCGGGCTGGAGGGCAGGCTCAAACCCAAGGACAGGGAAATCGCCGCCCGCATCCTGAAGGAAATAAGGGCGCGGCTGAAATTCCTCTCCGACGTGGGGCTGGATTATCTCACCCTGTCGCGCATGGCGGGCTCGCTGTCGGGCGGCGAAAGCCAGCGCATCCGCCTCGCCTCGCAGATCGGCTCCGGCCTCACCGGCGTTCTCTATGTGCTGGACGAACCGTCCATCGGCCTGCACCAGCGCGACAATGCCCGCCTGCTCGAAACCCTCACCCACCTGCGCGACCTGGGCAATACGGTGATTGTGGTGGAACATGACGAAGACGCCATTCGCCTCGCTGACCATGTGGTGGACATTGGCCCCGGTGCGGGCGTGCATGGCGGCCGCGTGGTGGCCGAGGGCACGCCGCAGCAGGTCATGGCCAATGCCGACAGCCTGACCGGGCAATATCTCACGGGCGCCCAGTCCGTGCCCGTGCCGAAGACCCGGCGCAAGCCGGAAAAGCTCCGCGCCATCAAGGTGCGCGGTGCCCGCGCCAACAATCTGAAGAATGTGGACGTGGACATTCCCCTTGGCCTGTTCACCTGTGTCACCGGCGTGTCCGGTGGCGGCAAGTCCACCCTGCTCATTGACACGGTTTACAAGGCGCTGGCCCGCAAGCTCATGGGCACGCGTGAGCCGCCCGCCGAGCATGACCGCATCGAGGGCCTGGAATATCTCGACAAGATCATCGACATCGACCAGTCGCCCATCGGCCGCACGCCGCGCTCCAACCCCGCCACCTATACCGGGGCCTTCACCCCCATCCGCGACTGGTTTGCCGGCCTGCCGGAGGCCAAGGCCCGCGGCTATGAACCGGGGCGCTTCTCCTTCAACGTCAAGGGCGGGCGCTGCGAAACCTGTCAGGGCGATGGTGTCATCAAGATCGAGATGCACTTCCTGCCCGATGTCTATGTCACCTGCGATGAGTGCCACGGCCACCGCTACAACCGCGAAACGCTGGAAATCAAATTCAAGGACAAGTCCATCGCCGATGTGCTGGAAATGACGGTGGCCGAGGCGGCGGAGTTTTTCCGCGCCGTGCCCGCCGTGCGCGAGAAAATGGAAACGCTGGAGCGCGTCGGCCTGGGCTACATCAAGGTGGGCCAGCAGGCCACCACGCTCTCAGGCGGCGAGGCCCAGCGCGTGAAGCTGGCCAAGGAACTGTCGAAGCGCGCCACCGGCCGCACCCTCTATCTGCTGGATGAACCCACCACCGGCCTTCACTTCCACGATGTGAAGAAGCTGCTGGAGGTGCTGCACGAACTGGTGGACCAGGGCAATTCCGTGGTGGTCATCGAGCATAACCTTGAAGTCATCAAAACCGCCGACTGGATCATCGACATGGGCCCCGAAGGCGGGGACGGCGGCGGCGAAGTTGTGGCCTCCGGCACCCCGGAAGAGGTGGTGAAGGAAAAACGCAGTCATACGGGGAAGTATCTGAAGGGGATTTTGCGGTCGTGACGGAAGGCGATCCCTGAGCAGAAATGCTTGCAATGCTCCCGGATAGATCAGAGGGCGGTGTGATGGATCGCCGTTCTCACCGCACCACCACCGGCGTGCCCACCGGCACTTCGGCATAAAGCTCGAACACATGCTGGTTCAGCATCCGGAAACAGCCGGATGAGGCGGCCTTGCCGATGGACCAGGGTTCATTGGTGCCATGGATGCGATAGATGGTGTCGCGCCCATCCCGGTAGAGATAGAGTGCCCGCGCGCCCAGCGGGTTTTCCGGCCCGCCGGGCATGGTGACCGGCAGTTTCGGGTTGCGCGCCCGCATGCTGGCGGTGGGCGTCCAACTGGGCCATTTGGCCTTGCGCCCCACCACCACCGCGCCCTGCCAGCCCATGCCCTCGCGCCCCACGCTCAGGCCATAGCGCACCGCCCTGCCGCCCCGTTTCACCCAGAACAGCTGCCGTGCCGCCACATCAATGACAATGGTGCCCGGCCCCTCCGGCCCGGCAAACCACACATCCTGCCGATGAAACTCCGGCGGAATGCGGTTGATGTCCACCATGTCGATGGTGAAGCGGCCATCGGGGATGATGCCGATGACCCATTCGCCCTCGCGCAGGTCGCGCGCTGCCCGGGCGCTGCCTGCCCCCAGCGCCAGCCCCGCGGCGCCCACCAGAAATCTCCGCCGTGAAATCATCACTGCCCCCTGCGTTCAGCCCCTTATGCCCGTGCCGGCCGGTCTGGCCAAGCACCTCACGGCACAGTGACGGAAGCCCGCTTGTGGTGCATAGTGGCCTGGCCCACATCAGAACCGAAAACACCCCGTGGAGGTTCCACAGGAGGTTTCACAGGAGGTTCCCATGTCCGTTTCCATGACCGCTCCCCTTGCTCTCATCACCGGTGCCTCCCGCGGCCTCGGGCTGGAAACCGCCCGCCAGCTGGGTGCCAGGGGCTATCGCCTGGCTATTGCCGCAAGGGATGAGGTGCGCCTTGCCGCCGCCCACAAGGAACTGGCCAGCCTGGGCCACGATGTCCGCGCCCAGACGGTGGACATGGCCTACCCGCCCTCGGTGTCGGCGCTAGGCCACTGGGCGGTGGGGCTTGGCCCCCTCGCCTGTCTGGTCAATGCGGCGGGCATTCTGCCCGGTCAGGGCCATAATGAAAGCGTGCTGGCCGCCCGCGAGGACGATGTGTCCGCCGCCATCGCCGTCAACGCCCTGGGGCCCTGGCGGCTGGTCCGCGCGGTGGCCGCAGGCCTCGCCGACAATGCCACCATCGTCAACGTCTCCTCCGGCCTTGGCGCACTCACCGACATGGGCGGCGGCTATTTCGCCTATCGCGCCTCCAAGACCATGCTGAATGTGCTGACCCGCACCCTGGCCGCCGAACTGGCGCCCCGCGGCATCATGGTCAACTCCGTCTGCCCCGGCTGGGTGAAGACCGACATGGGCGGACCCAACGCCACCCGCACCATTGCCGAGGGGGCCTCCGGCATTGTCTGGGCCGCCACGCTGAAGCCCGGCGGGCCTTCCGGCGGCTTCTTCCGCGACGGCAAGACAATCGACTGGTGACCGCCTATTTGCCGCGATCCTTGCGCAGCCTGGCCCAGTGCTCCAGCCGCCGCCGCACCTCGCGCTCAAAGCCCCGGTCGGGCGGGCTGTAATAGCTCTCGCGCCCCATTTCCCTGGGGAAATAGTTCTGGCCGGAAAAGGCATCCGGCTCGTCATGGTCATAGCGATAGCCGGCACCATAATCCTGCTGCTTCATCAGCTTGGTGGGGGCGTTGAGAATGATCTTGGGTGGCGCCAGCGAACCGGTTTCCTTGGCCCGGCCCATGGCCGCCTTGAAGGCCGTGTAGAGCGCGTTGGATTTGGGCGCGGTGGCGATATAGACGGTGGCCTGAGCCAGCGCCAGTTCCCCCTCCGGCGAGCCGAGAAAGTCATAGACATCCTTGGCCGCCAGCGCCTGATTGACCGCCTCGGGATCGGCCAGCCCCACGTCCTCGTTGGCCATGCGCACCAGCCGCCGCGCAATGAACAGCGGGTCTTCACCCGCCGTCAGCATGCGGGCCAGATAATAAAGCGCCGCATCCGGGTCGGAGCCGCGCACCGACTTGTGCAGGGCGGAAATGAGATTGTAGTGGCCGTCAGCACTCTTGTCGTACAGCGGCAGGCGCTTCTGCACGGCCCGCGCCAGCGCCTCGCTGTCCAGCGCCACCCCGCCTTCACCCACGGCGGCAAAAACCTCCTCCACCAGATTGAGCAGATAGCGCCCGTCGCCATCGGCCATGGTGATGAGGGCTGCCTTCGCCTCCGCCGTCACCGGCAGGGCCCGCTTCTCGTGCAATTCGGCGCGGGCGATGAGCTTGCCCAGCGCCGCCTCATCCAGCCGGTTCAGCACCAGCACCTGGGCGCGTGACAGCACGGCGCCGTTCAGTTCGAAACTGGGGTTTTCCGTGGTGGCCCCCACCAGGGTGATGGTGCCGTCCTCCACAAAGGGCAGGAAGGAATCCTGCTGCGATTTGTTGAAGCGGTGAATCTCATCCACGAACAACAGTGTGCCGCGCCCCTGCTCCCGCCGGATGCGGGCCTGTTCAAAGGCCTTCTTCAGATCGGCCACGCCGGAAAAAATCGCCGACATCTGCTCGAAGGCAAGGCCCGTTTCCCCCGCCAGAAGCCGGGCAATGGTGGTCTTGCCGGTGCCGGGCGGCCCCCACAGAATGATGGAGGAAACCCGCCCCTGGGCCAGCATGCGGGTCAGCGTGCCCTCCGGCCCCACCAGATGATCCTGCCCCACCACATCGGAAAGCCGCTGCGGGCGCAGGCGGTCCGCCAGAGGCCGTGGCACCTCCGCCCCGAAACCCGCCTGTTCAAACAGTGTCGTCATCTGATTCTGAGGGTAAGCGTGCGCCCGCCGCGGTTGATGGCAATGTTCCAGCCGCCATCGGCCTGATCAAGGGTGGCCTGCAAGGTGGCCACACTGTCAATCTCCACCCCGTTCACCTGCTCCACAATGTCGCCCTGGCGGAAAAAGCGCTGGGCCGGGCCTGACACATCGGTGGCCACCACCCCGGTGGCACCGGAATCAAGCCCCAACTCATCGGCCACGGCGGGCGACAGATTGGCCACCACCATGCCGGTCAGCGGCGAACGCCCGCCCAGCGTGGTCGTGGCGCGCTCGGTGGTTTCGGGCGCGGTGATGAGCGTCACCGGCACTTCCCTGGCCTCGCCCTTGCGCCGGAATTCAATGATCGCCTGATGGCCGATCTGGGCGGTGGCCACGCGGTAGTTCAACTGCTTGGCATTCTCCACCGCCTTGCCGTCAATGGCCACAATGACATCACCCCGCGCCACGCCCGCCGCCACCAGCGGACTCTGCGGATGCAGATCGGCCACCAGCGCGCCTTCGGGCCGGGCAAAGCCCAGGCTGTCGGCGATGTCAGAGGTCACATCCTGCAATTCGGCCCCGATCCACGGGCGCTGAATGGGCTTGCCGGTCTCGGCCGAGGCCACCACGGTTTTCACCATGTTGGAGGGAATGGAAAAGCCGATGCCGATGGAGCCGCCGGAGCGCGAGAAGATCGCCGTGTTGATGCCGACGAGATGGCCCTGCATGTCCACCAGCGCCCCGCCGGAATTGCCGGGATTGATGGCCGCGTCGGTCTGGATGAAGAACTGATAGTCGGAAATGCCCACATCGGTGCGGGCCAGGGCCGAGACAATGCCGGAGGTGACGGTCTGGCCCACGCCGAAGGGATTGCCGATGGCCAGCACCAGATCCCCCACCTCCAGCCCGTCGGAATCGGCCAGCGTCAGGGTGGGCAGCTTTTCCTCGCCCGCATCGATCTTCAGCACCGCAAGGTCGGTGCGCGGGTCGGCCATCAACAGTCTGGCCTCGAACTCGCGCGCATCCGACAGGGCCACGCGAATGTCGGTTGCTCCCTTGATGACGTGATTATTGGTAACAATGTAGCCGCGCTCATCAACAATGACGCCGGAGCCCAGCGAATTGGCCACCCGTTCGCGCGGGCGCCCCTGGCTGCCGCCATCGCCAAAGAACTGGCGGAAGAAGGGATCGTCAAACAGGCCGGGCAGACCGCTGTTGCGCTGCTGCACCACTGTCTTGGCATAGACATTCACCACCGCCGGCGTGGTCTGCTTCACCACCGGCGCGTAGGACAGGGTGATCTGGGCCTGACTTTCCGGCACCTGCGCCACAGCAGCGGGCGCCCACAGGGCAAGCAGCGCAACGACCAGCACGGCAAAACGGCGCATGAAATTTCCCTCCATCGAATCCCGGCCTATCTGCGGTCCAGTTTGGTCGAAAGAATGACCGCTGTCTCGATTTCCGTGACCCCCGGCAACTGGCTGATGCGGTCAATCACCTGGTCCATGGCCTCGGCGCTTTCGGTGTTCACCTCGGCCATCATGTCAAACTTGCCGGAGACAGTATGCAGCACCTCCACCTCCGGCAGGCGGGTAATGGCCCTGGCCACATCGATGTGGCGGCGCGGCTCTACCGAAATGGTGATCATGCCGCGCAAGCCGCCGCGCCCGCTGCCCTCGCCCAGCTTCACCCGGTAGCCCGCAATCACCCCCTGCTGCTCCAGCCGCCGCAGACGGTCCTGCACCGTGGTGCGCGAAAGGTTGAGCTTGCGTGCCAGCGCCGCCACCGGCTCGCGGGCATTGACCCGGAGCAGCGCCAGCAATGCCTCGTCCTTGTCTGTGAGCGCCATGCGTATCGTCCATATGACCGAATTTCCGTCATTATGACGGCGATTATGTCTTTCCGCAACACATCACCGTCTTTACGCCGACTCGTGGCACCCCTAACTGGCCATGCTTTGCCAATGATAACAGAGGATTCGCCCATGACCGCCCGTTTCGCCGTCGAGGACATGCCGTTTCCGGCCCACTATGCCGACGCCCCCGCCGTGGCCGCCGCCCTGGAACCGGATGAACCCCTGTTCTGCTTTGCACCGGCGGCCCTGAAGGCCGAGGCCGGCATTTTTCTCAGCCGCTTTCCGGGACTGGTTACCTATGCCGTCAAGTCCAACCCGCACCCGCTGACCATCAAGACCCTGGCCGAAGCTGGCATCACCGCCTGGGATGTGGCCTCGGTGCAGGAAATGGAACTGGTGGCCGATAATGCCCCCGGCAGCCGTTTTCACTACCACAATCCGGTCAAGTCGCGCCGTGAGATCGAGCGCGCCTATCATGACTTCGGCTGCCGCCGCTTTGCCGCCGACGCCATTGAGGAAGTGGAGAAAATCCATGCCGTGGTGCAGGGCGATGCCACCGTGGAGATCGCCATCCGGTTTGTTCTGCCGCGTGACCGCTCCGCCGCCTCGGCCCATGACTTCTCCACCAAGTTCGGCGCGCCGGAACATGTCGCGGCCGAGCTGCTGAAGCGGGTTCAGGCCCTGGGCTATTCGCCGCTTCTCACCTTCCATCCCGGCTCACAGACCAAGGACCCGCAGGTCTATGTGCGCCACATCGAGGCGGCAGCGCGCATTACCCGTCTGGCCGACATGACCATTCCAAAGCTCAATGTCGGCGGCGGCTTTCCGGCCAACTATCTCTATTCCACCGCCCCGGAACCCTCGGTCTATTTCCGCATCATCGCCGGTGCGGTGCAGAAATTCTTTGGCAGCGCCCTGCCCCTGCTGGAATGCGAGCCGGGCCGTGGCCTCGTTGCCACCTGCATGTCGCTCCTCACCCGCGTCAAGCTGGTCTGCTCCGATGGTGATGACATCTTCCTCAATGACGGCGTTTATGGCGGGCTGATGGAGCTGATGCAGGTGCCGGAACTGGCGCCGCCCTTCCGCGTCATCCGTGACGGCCGCGCCATCACCGGGCCAACCAAGAGCTTCAAGGTCTTCGGGCCAACCTGTGACCCGCTTGATGTTCTGCCCGCCCGCCTTGACCTGGTGGCCGATCTGCGTGATGGCGACTACATCGAGTTCGGTACGCTCGGCGCCTATGGCATCTCCACCCTCACCCGCTTCAACGGTTATGGCCGGCATGAGGTGGCCCTGGTGGATGAGGTGTTCACCCTCTGACCCCCTCAGGGTCGGCCTTTGCGCCTTGGCCCGGCGTGCTCTGGCGTGGCGGCTACAGCCCCCCGGCCTGCCGCATCGGTCCTACGCAATGCAAAAGGGCGGGTCGCAAGACCCGCCCTTTAATATCATCGGCAGTGGGCCTCAGGCCGCCGCCGCTTCCTCGTCCTTCTTCTGGACGGGGCCGGAATCCTTGCCCTTCTCGGCCGGATCGCGGTCAACGAATTCGATGACCGCCATGGGGGCATTGTCACCATAGCGGAAGCCCGCCTTCATGATCCGGGCATATCCGCCCTTGCGGTCCTTCATGCGGGCCGCCAGCACGTCGAACAGCTTCTTCACCTGGGTCTCGTCGCGCACCTCGGCCAGGGCCTGGCGGCGGGCCGCAAGGCCGCCCTTCTTGGCAAGCGTGATGAGCTTTTCGATCACCGGACGCAGATCCTTGGCCTTGGGCAGCGTGGTCACAATCTGCTCATGCTTGATGAGGGCAGCCGACATGTTGGCGAACATCGCGGTGCGGTGCTCAGCCGAGCGGTTGAACCGGCGGCCCCTGAAACCATGACGCATGACACTTCTCCTTCAACGGCTGGCCCCGGGGGCCAGCGAACTTCAGTAGTGGGTTTCGAATTTCTTGGCGAGGTCTTCGATGTTCTCCGGCGGCCAGTTCGGCACTTCCATGCCGAGATGCAGACCCATCTGGGCGAGAACTTCCTTGATCTCGTTGAGCGACTTGCGGCCGAAGTTCGGGGTGCGGAGCATCTCGGCTTCGGTCTTCTGGATGAGGTCGCCGATATAGACGATGTTGTCGTTCTTCAGGCAGTTGGCCGAACGCACCGACAGTTCCAGCTCGTCCACCTTCTTCAGCAGCGCGGCGTTGAACTCGAGTTCCGGACGCGCTTCCTCGGCCACCTGCTTGGTGGGTTCGGCGAAGTTGATGAACACCGACAGCTGGTCCTGCAGGATGC
Organism: uncultured Alphaproteobacteria bacterium; assembly: GCA_937873445.1. GTDB lineage: Bacteria > Pseudomonadota > Alphaproteobacteria > Rhizobiales > Aestuariivirgaceae > Aestuariivirga. The sequence goes on along the minus strand of CALMWF010000031.1, from coordinate 13,407 downwards.
GGGCGGCATAGGCCACGGCATCCTCAGGGCTCACCGAGCCATTGGTTTCAACCGTCATGATCAGCTTGTCATAGTCGAGGATCTGGCCTTCGCGGGTGTTCTCGATCTTGTAGGACACGCGGCGCACCGGCGAATAGATGGAGTCGACCGGGATGAGGCCGATGGGCGCATCTTCCGGGCGGTTGCGCTCGGAAGCAACATAGCCCTTGCCGGTGTTGACGGTGAATTCCATGCGCACTTCCGCGCCCTCGTCCAGGGTGCAGATGACATGGTCGGGGTTGAGAATCTGGATATCGCCCGTGGCCTGAATGTCGCCGGCCTTGACCACGCCGGGGCCTTCCTTCTTCAGGGTCAGGCGCTTCGGCCCGTCGGCCTGCATGGCAATGGAGATTTCCTTGATGTTGAGGATGATGTCGGTCACATCCTCGCGCACACCGGCAATCGACGAGAATTCGTGGAGCACGCCGTCAATCTGCACCGAGGAAATGGCAGCGCCCTGCAGCGACGACAGCAGGATGCGGCGCAGAGCATTGCCCAGCGTGGTGCCGAAGCCGCGTTCCAGCGGTTCGGCGACAACGGTGGCAAAGCGGCGGCGGTCACGCCCCGGCTGAATGTCAAGCTTGCTGGGCCGGATCAGTTCCTGCCAGTTCTTCTGGTTCACATGCATAGGTTTTTTCCCGTTTGTCCCGGAAGACCGTCGCCGGACTCCCCACAGTCGGTTTCAAGTCTGGTGGCGGCAGGCAAGCGCCCGCCCCCGGAAAAGATCACACGCGGCGGCGCTTCGGCGGGCGGCAGCCATTGTGCGGAATCGGCGTCACATCGCGGATCGAAGTGACCTGAAGGCCGGCAGCCTGCAGCGCACGCAGCGCCGATTCACGGCCCGAACCGGGACCGCACACCTCAACCTCGACCACCCGCATGCCATGCTCCATGGCCGCACGCGCGGCCTGCTCACCGGCCACCTGCGCGGCATAGGGCGTGGACTTGCGCGAGCCCTTGAAGCCCAGCTTGCCCGCCGAAGACCACACGATGGTGTTGCCCTGAACGTCGGTGATGGTGATGAGCGTGTTGTTGAACGTGGAGTTCACATGCACAACGCCCGAAGAGATGTTCTTGCGTTCTTTGCGACGCGGACGCGCAGCTTCCTTAGCCATGGTGTTCTGCCCTTACTTCTTCTTGCCGGCGATGGCCTTGGCCGGCCCCTTGCGGGTGCGGGCGTTGGTATGGGTGCGCTGGCCGCGCACGGGAAGGCCCTTGCGATGACGCGTGCCGCGATAGCAGCCGAGATCGGTAAGGCGCTTGATGTTCATCGACACTTCGCGGCGCAGGTCGCCCTCCACCACATAGTCGCGGTCGATGATTTCGCGGATCGCCAGAACTTCGGCGTCGGACAGTTCGTTGACCCGCTTGGAATGCGGAATCTTGAGTTCGTCCACAATGGTCACGGCATTCACCGGACCAATGCCATGGATGTAACGCAGCGCGATCACCACGCGCTTGTTGGTCGGAATATTGACGCCAGCTATACGGGCCACGAAATTTCTCCTAAGCTTTTCAAGGGTTTGCCCCTTGATGCTTGTTGTTCACTTTTAGTCCACCTGCCTGACGGCACGAAGGCCGCGCTCAGACGGGGACATACCCCGCCGAAGCCAGCCCTGAGTCAAAGCCGAGATTGGCGCCCTCCTTAGAGGGGAATCGGGTTCACGTCAACCCGATCACGCCAGAATTGGCCCAACTCTCCGGCCCCGGAACCCATTCGGGCCCGGGGTCGGGAAATCTTTCCCTATCAACCGCTTATGAAGCGTCCTGGCCGGTGACCGTAAGGCCCAGGCCAGCCCCCTTCACAACCGGTCCAGAACCTGCGCAATGGCCTTGGTGACATCACCAATGTCAGCCATACCGTCGACCACATGCAGCGTACCCTTGCCCTGGTAATAGGCCACCAGGGGGGCAGTCTGCCTGTTGTAAACGGCCAGGCGCTCGCGCACCGTCTTCTCGTTGTCGTCGGCACGGCGGGTGAATTCGCTTCCCCCGCACGCATCGCACACCCCATCCTTCTTCGGACGGGAAAACTGGTCATGATAGCCCTGCCCGCACTTGGCGCAGGTGAAGCGACCGACAATGCGCTGAACCAGTGCCTCGTCATCAACCCGCATCTCGATCACGCCGTCGAGCTTCTGCTGGCGTCCGGCCAGCATCTTGTCCAGCGCCTCGGCCTGGGCCGTGGTGCGCGGGAAACCGTCGAAGATGGCGCCCTTCTGCACATCGGGCTGATCCATGCGCTCAGCCACAATGCCGATGATCACCTCATCCGAGACAAGATCGCCGCGCTCCATGATGGCCTTGGCCTTCTTGCCGGTTTCGGTGCCCGCGGCCACGGCGGCGCGCAGCATGTCACCGGTGGACAGCTGCTTCATGCCGCGCTTGTCTTCGAGAATCTTGGCCTGGGTGCCCTTGCCCGCGCCCGGCGGGCCCAAAAGAATGATGTTCAACGTTTGCCTCCACGCAGCTTGGCCTTCTTGATGAGGCCTTCATATTGCTGTGACAGCAGATGACCCTGAACCTGCGCCACGGTGTCGAGCGTCACGCTGACCACAATCAACAGCGAGGTGCCGCCGAAATAGAACGGCACGCCGGTGTAGTTGACCAGAAGTTCGGGCAGCAGACACACCGCCGTCAGATAGAGCGCGCCAATCACTGTGATGCGAGTCAGCACATAGTCGATATATTCCGCAGTCTTCTCGCCCGGCCGGATGCCGAGAATGAAGCCGCCATACTTCTTCAGGTTTTCCGCCGTCTCCTTCGGATTGAACATGATGGAGGTGTAGAAGAAGGCGAAGAAAATGATGAGCAGCGCATAGAACAGCATGAACAGCGGCCGGCCATGGCCCAGTGCCGCCGTGATGTTGTTGAGCCAGTCCGGCCCCTGCCCGGCGGTAAAGTTGGCCACCGTGAGCGGCAACAGCAGCAGCGACGAGGCAAAGATCGGCGGAATGACGCCGGAGGTGTTGAGCTTCAGCGGCAGATGCGAGCTTTCGCCCTGATAGACCTTCATGCCCACCTGGCGCTTGGGATACTGGATGAGGAGGCGCCGCTGGGCGCGCTCGAACAGCACAATGAAGGCGATGACCGCAAAGGCCATGACCGCCACCAGCAGAATGGTGAGCGGCGACATCTGCCCCGTGCGGCCCAGTTCCAGCAGGGCCGCCAGGCCGTGCGGCAGGTTGGCCACAATGCCGGCGAAGATGATGAGCGAAATGCCGTTGCCGATGCCGCGCGAGGTGATCTGCTCACCCAGCCACATCAGAAACACCGTGCCGCCGGTCAGCGTGATGACCGTGGACAAAACGAAGAACGGCCCCGGATCGAGCACCAGCCCGCCCCGGCCCATAAGGCCCATGGCAATGCCATAGCTTTGCAGCGCCGCCAGCAGCACCGTGCCATAGCGCGTGTACTGGTTGATCTTCTTTCGGCCCGATTCACCCTCCTTCTTGAGGGCTTCCAGCTGCGGCGAAATCGACGTCATCAGCTGAATGATGATCGATGCCGAGATGTAGGGCATGATGTTGAGGGCGAAAATGGCCATACGGCCAAGTGCACCACCGGCCAGGCCGTTCACCCAGCCGAGAATGCCGGAGGAATTCTGGGCCGCGAACTTGGCCAATTGCCCGGCGTCAATGCCCGGAATGGGAATATAGGTGCCGAGACGGTAAATGATCAGCGCACCCAGTGTGAACCAGATGCGCTTCTTCAGATCTTCCGACTTGGCAAGTGCGCCAAAGTTCAGATTGGCTGCAAGTTGTTCAGCCGCTGACGCCATGAGACATCCCCGTTCCTGACCGTGAAACCCCTAATGTGGGCTTCCGGCCATGCGCAATCAAGCCTGCTTGGGCTCTTCGGCCGGACGCAGAACCTTCACCGACCCGCCCGCCTTTTCAACCGCAGCAATGGCCGACTTGGTGGCGTAGAAAACCTCAATGTTCAGCGCCTTCTTGATCTCGCCCTTGGCCAGCAGGCGCACACCGCCCATGACCCTGGTGATGATCCCGGCCTTGACCAGTTCGGCCTCGGTCACCGCGCCCTTGCCGTCAAGCTTCTTGGCGTCAATGGCGCGCTGCAGCTGGCCAAGGTTGACCTCGTTGTAGCTCACCGCATTGGGCTTGTTGAAGCCGCGCTTCGGCAGACGGCGATAGATGGGCATCTGGCCGCCTTCGAAGCCGGCCTTGGCGCCGCCCTTGCGCGCGGTCTGGCCCTTGCCGCCGCGGCCCGCGGTCTTGCCCAGGCCGGAACCAATGCCACGGCCCACACGCTTGCGCGCCTTGCGGGCACCGGCATTGTCGGCGATCTGATTGAGCTTCATGGTGTTCAATCCCTGCTCTTACCCGTCCACGCGGACGAGATGCTGAACCTTGGCGATCATGCCGCGCACCGCCGGCGTATCCGGCAGCGTGCTCTTGCGGTTGATCTTGTTGAGGCCAAGCCCCACCAGCGTGGCGCGCTGTTCCGCCGGACGGCGCTGGGGGCTGGCGATCTGCGTGACCGTGACGGTCTTTCCCGATTTCGACATGGGATCAATCCTCCTATTCGGCCACCGTCTCGCCGCCTTCGCGGCGGCGCAGAACATCCGACACCTTCTTGCCGCGCCGGGCGGCAACCGAGCGCGGGCTCGCCTGCTTCTTCAGCGCGTCAAAGGTGGCGCGCACCATGTTGTAGGGGTTGGAAGACCCCTTGGACTTGGCCACCACGTCCTGCATGCCGACCGATTCAAACACGGCGCGCATCGGGCCGCCGGCGATGATGCCGGTGCCGGGAGGCGCTGCCCGCAGCGTCACCTTGCCCGCGCCCCAGCGCCCGTCGATGTCGTGGTGCAGCGTGCGGCCTTCGCGCAGCGGCACGCGGATCAGCGCCCGCTTGGCGCCTTCAGTGGCCTTGCGCACGGCTTCCGGCACTTCGCGCGCCTTGCCATGGCCAAAGCCCACCCGGCCCTTCTGGTCGCCGACGACGACGAGTGCAGCGAAGCCAAAGCGCTTGCCGCCCTTCACCACCTTCGCCACGCGATTGATATGAACGAGCTTGTCGAGGAACTCGCTGTCCCGCTCTTCGCGGTTCTCCTTGCGGTCCCGATCCCGTTCGCCACGTTCCTTAGCCATGTGAATATGCCCTTCGGATTAGAAATTGAGGCCGCCTTCGCGGGCCGCTTCGGCGAGCGCCTTGACGCGCCCGTGATAAATGTAGCCGCCACGATCAAAGACCACGTCCTTGACCCCGGCCTTGATGGCGCGCTCGGCAACGAGCTTGCCCACCGCCTTGGCCGCAGCCATGTCGGCCCCGGTCTTCTTGCCGTCCCGGAAATCCTTTTCCTGGGTCGAGGCAGCGGCCAGCGTTACGCCCTTCGCATCGTCAATGATCTGGGCATAGATGTTCTTCGACGAGCGGAACACCGACAGCCGCGGACGGAGGTTGCCACGCGCCGCCAGCGCCTTGCGGACGCGAGCAGTGCGGCGGGCCAGAGGAGTCATCTTGGTTGCCATGGGTTCACCCGTTACTTCTTCTTGCCTTCCTTGCGGAAGATGTATTCGCCAGCATATTTCACGCCCTTGCCCTTGTAGGGTTCAGGCCCGCGCACATCGCGGATTTCGGCGGCCACCTGGCCCACCTTCTGCTTGTCGATGCCGCTGATCACGATTTCCGTGGGCTTCGGCGTCTTGATCTCGATGCCTTCCGGCACCGCATAGTTGACATCATGGCTGTAGCCCAGATTGAGCTGCAGCACCTTGCCCTGGGCGGCGGCGCGATAACCCACGCCGGTGATTTCCAGGGTCTTGGAATAGCCCTCGGTCACACCCTTCACCAGGTTGGCCACCATGGTGCGCGACATGCCCCAGGCCGACCGCGCCAGCTTGGTCTTGTTGACCGGATCAACCTTGATGCCGTCATCGCCACGGGTGATGGTCACCGTTTCCGGCAGCACCACCTTGAGCTCGCCCTTCGCGCCCTTCACCGCCACCGTCTGACCGGTGATGGTGGCGGTCACACCCGCCGGGATCGCCACTGCTTTCTTGCCAATACGCGACATAGCATTCGTCCCTTAGAACACGGTGCAGAGCACTTCGCCGCCCACATTCTGGGCGCGCGCGTCTGCATCCGACATGACGCCCTTGGGCGTCGAAAGAATGGAAATGCCAAGACCGTTGTAAATCGTCGGCAGCGTGTCCACCGACGCATAAACGCGCCGGCCCGGCTTCGACACACGGTGGATTTCCTTGATCACCGGCGCGCCGTCGAAATACTTGAGTTCGATCTCAAGCTCGGCCTTGCCGCCATCCTGCTGGGTGGTGGTGAAGCCGCGGATGAAGCCCTCGTTCTGCAGCACTTCCAGGACGCGCTCGCGCAGGCGCGAGGCCGGCGACGACACCTTGGACTTGCCCCTCTCCTGGGCGTTCCGGATGCGGGTGAGCATATCACCGATCGGATCGTTCACACTCATCTCATCGTCTCCTTACCAGCTCGACTTGACCATGCCCGGGATCAGACCCAGGTTGGCCAGTTCACGCAGAGCCAGACGCGACATCTTTAGCTTGCGGTAATAGGCGCGCGGACGCCCGGTCACCTCGCAACGGTTGCGAATGCGGGTCGGCGCCGCGTTGCGCGGCATGGCAGCGAGCTTGAGCTGGGCCGCGAAACGGTCCTCCATGCTCGTCTGCTTGTTGTGGATGACAGCCTTCAGCTTCTTGCGGCGGTTCGCAAACTGCTTGGCCATCTTCCGGCGCTTTTCGTTCTTCTCAATCGAACTGGTCTTTGCCATGTGGCTTCCTCAGATCACGGTTTCCGGTTCACGCGGCCTGCTTGCGGGCGGGGCGGCGGAACGGGAAGTTGAAGGCTTCGATGAGCGCGCGGGCTTCTTCGTCGCTGCGCGCCGAGGTGCAGATCACCACATCAAGGCCCCACACCCGGTCGATCTTGTCGTAATCGATTTCCGGAAAAATGATGTGTTCCTTGATGCCCATGGCATAGTTGCCATTGCCGTCAAAACTCTTGTCCGGCAGGCCGCGGAAGTCACGCACGCGCGGCAGCGCGATGGTGATCAGGCGGTCCAGGAATTCATACATGCGGGCCTTGCGCAGCGTCACCTTGGCGCCAATCGCCAGGTTCTCGCGGATCTTGAACTGGGCAATGGCCTTGCGGCTCTTGGTGATGACCACCTTCTGGCCGGCAATCTTCTGCAGCTCGTCGGCCGCCACCTGCACCAGCTTGGAGTCCTGGGTGGCTTCACCCACGCCCATGTTGAGCACGATCTTGGTGATCTTCGGCACCTGCATCGGGTTGGTGTAGCCGAACTTCTCGATGAGCTTCTGGCGCACCACCTTGGCATAGTGGGTCTGCAGCCGGGGCACATAGCCCTCCGGCAGCTTTTCCTTGGCCTTGCCCTTGGGCGCAGGCGCATCAGCCTTCTTCGGCGCAGCCTTGGCGGCCTTGGCATCCGGCTTGCCGGCGTCCTTCGCCGGCTTGTCAGCCTTCTTCTTGTCGTCAGCCATTGATCACTTCTCCCGAACGCTTGGCAACGCGCACCTTCTTGCCGTCAGCCAGCGTCTTGTAACCCACGCGGGTCGGCTTGCCGGTCTTGGGATCGCGCAGCGCCAGATTGGAAATATGGATCGGCATATCCTTGTTGATGATGCCGCCCTCATTGGACGCGGTCTGGCGGGTATGGCGCTTGGCCACATTCACGCCGGAAACGATGGCGCGGTTTTCCACCGGGAAAACCTTGAGCACTTCGCCCTGCTTGCCCTTGTCCTTGCCCGCGATGACGACAACCTTGTCGCCCTTCTTGATTTTCAGCTTCGCCATCACAGCACCTCCGGCGCCAGCGAAATGATCTTCATCTGGTTCTTGGCGCGCAGCTCACGCGGCACGGGCCCGAAAATACGGGTCCCCACCGGCTCGCCCTGCGCGTTGATCAGCACCGCCGCATTGCGGTCGAAGCGGATCACCGAACCATCGGGACGGCGGATGTCCTTCGCGGTGCGCACCACGATGGCCTTCATCACCGAGCCCTTCTTGACGCGGCCGCGCGGAATGGCTTCCTTCACCGACACCACGATGATGTCGCCCACGGCGGCGTAGCGGCGCTTGGAACCGCCAAGCACCTTGATGCACTGCACCCGGCGCGCGCCGGAATTGTCAGCCACATCGAGATTGGTTTCTTGCTGGATCATGGTTCACCCATTCCTCTCGATGGCTCAGCCCTGGCCCTCGGCCACCTTGTCCAGAAGCGCCCAGCGCTTCTGCTTGGACAGGGGCCGGGTTTCCTGAATGCGCACCACATCGCCGGTCTTGGCGGTGTTGCCTTCATCATGGGCGTGATACTTCTTCGACAGACGCACCGTCTTCTTCAGCACCGGATGGCGCAGACGGCGTTCCACCTTGACCACGATGGTCTTGTCATTCTTGTCGCTGACGACGACACCCTGCAGGATGCGTTTCGGCATTGTTGTTACTCCTACTTGGCGGCCGCGGCCTGCGACTGCGCCGTCTTGAGACGGGCGATGTCGCGGCGGATCTGACGGATGCGCGCAGTGTTATCGATCTGGCCAGTCGCCCGCTGGAAGCGCAGGTTGAACTGTTCCTTCTTCAGCTTCAGGATTTCGTCCTGCACCTGGTCCTTGGTCAGGGCCTTCACGTCTTTCATCTTCATTGCCGTGATCCCCTTATTCGCCCAGACGCGCCACAAAGCGCGTGATGATCGGCAGCTTGGCGGCAGCCAGGCGCAGCGACTCCTCGGCCACTTCGCGGGGCACGCCGTCGACCTCGAAAATCACCCGGCCCGGCTTGACCCGCGCCGCCCAGTATTCGGTCGAACCCTTGCCGGAGCCCATGCGGACTTCGGCCGGCTTCTTCGACACCGGAACGTCGGGGAACACCCGGATCCAGATGCGGCCGGCGCGCTTCATGCCGCGGGCCAGCGCCCGGCGGGCGGCTTCGATCTGGCGTGCGGTCAGCCGGTCGGGCTCCACCGCCTTCAGGCCGAAGGTGCCATAGTCGAGCGTGTTGCAGCTCGTGGCCTTGCCATGGATGCGGCCCTTGAAGGCCTTGCGATACTTTGTCTTCTTCGGTTGCAGCATGTTGCTACCTCAATCTCAGGCGTTCGCCGCTTCGCGCTCGCGGCGCGGCGGGCGGCCAGCGTCGGACGTGTCGTTCTGGCGCTTGTCCTGGGCCATGGGATCATGTTCCATGATCTCGCCCTTGAAGATCCAGACCTTGACGCCGTTGGTGCCATAGGCGGTGTGGGCGGTGGCCACGCCATAGTCCACGTCGGCGCGCAGCGTATGCAGCGGCACGCGGCCTTCGCGATACCATTCCACGCGGGCGATTTCCGCCCCGCCAAGACGGCCCGAACAGGTGATCTTGATGCCCTCGGCACCCATGCGCTGGGCCGACTGCACGGCCCGCTTCATGGCGCGGCGGAAGGCCACGCGGCGTTCCAGCTGCTGGGCGATGTTCTCGGCCACCAGGGTTGCGTCAATTTCGGGCTTGCGCACTTCGACGATGTTGAGATCGACTTCCGACGAAGTCATCTCGGCCACCTTCTTGCGCAGCTTCTCGATGTCCGCACCCTTCTTGCCGATCACCACGCCCGGACGGGCGGAATGAATGGTCACCCGGCACTTCTTGTGCGGGCGCTCGATCAGCACCTTGGCCACACCGGCCTGCTTCAGCTCCTTGCGCAGATAATCGCGGATGGCGCGATCCTCATGCAGCAGCTTGCCGTATTCGCGGCTGTTGGCGAACCAACGCGAGTCCCAGGTCCGGTTGATGCCCAGACGCAGACCGATCGGATTGACTTTCTGACCCATCAGGCCGCCTCCTTCACTTCCCGGACAATGATCGTCAGTTCGCTGAAGAACTTCTCGATCCGGCCCACACGGCCGCGCGCGCCCGGCATCCAGCGCTTCATGACAAGGTTCTTGCCCACCCAGGCCTCGGCCACCACCAGGTTGTTGATGTCGAGGTCATGATTGTTTTCGGCATTGGCAATGGCCGATTCCAGCGTCTTCTTGACATCCTTGGCGATGCGGCGACGCGAGAACGTCAGCTGCGCCAGCGCCTTGGACACCTTCATGCCGCGGATTTCGGCTGCCACTTCATTCAGCTTGCGCGGGGAAATGCGGATCGACCGGGTGACGGCCTTCGCCTCATTGTCGCCAAGCGCGCGTTTTGTCTTGGGCTTGCTCATGACCTTACTTCGTCGCCTTCTTGTCTGACACCGAATGGCCCTTGAAGGTCCGCGTCGGCGCGAACTCGCCGAGCTTGTGACCGACCATTTCCTCCGATACCAGCACGGGGATGAACTTATTGCCGTTGTGAACCTGGAAGGTCAGGCCCACGAACTGCGGCAGAATGGTGGAGCGGCGGCTCCACGTCTTGATCGCCTGATTGCGGCCGCCGGAGCGGGCCCCATCGGCCTTCTTCAAGAGATACCCGTCAACAAACGGGCCTTTCCAGAGCGAACGTGCCACGGTTTACCTCTTAGCTCGACTTCTTGCGATCGTGGCGGCTGCGCACGATGAATTTCTGGGTGGACTTGTTGGTCCGGGTCTTCTTGCCCTTGGTCGGCTTGCCCCACGGGGTGGCCCAGTGCTTGCCGCCGTTGGTGCGGCCACCGTTCGGGTGGTCCACCGGGTTGCGGGCAATACCGCGCGACACCGGACGCTTGCCCAGCCAGCGCATGCGTCCGGCCTTGCCGATGATCTCGTTGACGTGGTCGGGGTTGGACACCGCACCCACCGTCGCCATGCAGGCCGCCGGCAGCATGCGGGTTTCACCCGACTTCAGCTTGATCAGCACATAGCCCTGGTCGCGGCCCGCCAGCATGGCATAGCCACCGGCCGAACGGGCCAGAGCCCCGCCCTTGCCGGGCTTGGTCTCGATGTTGTGAATGATGGTGCCCACCGGCATGTTGCCCATCGGCATGGCATTGCCGGGCTTCACGTCCACGTTCTGGCCCGACACCACCGTGTCACCGGCCTGCAGACGCTGCGGCGCCAGGATATAGGACAGGGTGCCGTCCTCATACTTGATGAGGGCGATGAAACCGGTCCGGTTCGGATCATATTCCAGCCGCTCGACGGTGGCCGTCATGTCCATCTTGGCGCGCTTGAAATCGATCAGGCGATAGGCCGTCTTGTGGCCGCCGCCCTTGCGCCGCGAGGTGATGCGCCCGGTGTTGCCGCGGCCGCCATTCTTGTTCTGGCCTTCGACCAGAGCCTTCACCGGCTTGCCCTTGTACAGGCCCGAACGGTCCACCTGGATCAGGTGGCGGCGCCCGGCGCTGGTGGGATTGAATGTCTTGAGTGCCATGATCTACCTCAAATCCCTCACAGACCCGTGGTCACGTCGAGGCGCTGACCCTCTTCCAGGGTCACATAGGCGCGCTTCACGTCGGAAAGCTGCGCCGGGCGGCCACGGAAACGCTTGACCTTGCCCTTGCGCACCAGCGTGTTCACCGCCTTCACCTTGACCCCGAACAGACCTTCAACGGCCTTCTTGATCTCCGGCTTGGTGGCGGTGGCGGCAACATTGAAGACCACGGTGTTCGTTTCCGAAACCATGGTGCCCTTTTCGGTCACCGCCGGGCTCTTGATGATGTCGTAGTAATGTTCCTTGCTCATTTGAAGCGCGCCTCCAGAGCTTCCACCGCCGCCTTGGTGAGAACCAGGCTCTTGCGGCGCAGGATGTCGTAGACGTTGATGCCCTGGATGGGCAGCACATCGATGTTCGGCACGCCGCGCGCGGCCTTGGCGAAACCGTCGTTCACCGCCGCCCCGTCAATGATCAGCGCGTTGACCAGGCCAAGCTTGGCAAAGGCTTCCTTCACCGCTTTGGTCTTGGCCTTGCTCAGTTCCGCCTTGTCAAGAATGATGAGCTCGGAAGCCTTCACCTTGGCCGACAGCGCATGGCGCAGGCCAAGGGCGCGCACCTTCTTGTTCAGCGCCGTCTCATGGCTGCGGAACCGGGGACCGAAGGCCTTGCCGCCGCCGACGAAGATGCCAGACTTGCGCGAGCCGTGACGGGCCGTGCCGCCACCCTTCTGGTTGCCCAGCTTCTTGGTGGTGCGGTTGATCTCGCCGCGGCTCTTGGCCTGATGCGTGCCCTGCTGGCGCTTGTTGAGCTGCCACTGGATCACGCGGTGGATGATGTCGGCCCGCGGCTCCAGACCGAAAATGTGGTCCGGCAGATCCACGCTGCCCGCCTTGCCGGCGTCAATGGTTTTGATGTCCGCTTTCATGACGGGCTTACTCCTTCACCGGCGCGGCAGCGGCTTCCGTCGGGGCCTTGAAGGCGCCCGGACGCGGCGCGCCCTCGGGAAGCTTGCGCTTCACCGCGTCACGCACCGAAACCCAACCCCCCTTCACGCCCGGCACAGAGCCCTTGAGCAGAATGAGGCCGCGATCCTTGTCAGTCTTCACCACCACGATGTTCTGCGTGGTGACCGTGTCAACGCCGAGATGACCCGGCATCTTCTTGTTCTTGAACACCTTGCCGGGGTCCTGGCGGTTACCGGTGGAACCGATGGAACGGTGGCTGATGGACACGCCGTGCGTGGCCCGCAGACCGCCGAAGTTCCAGCGCTTCATGCCGCCGGCATAGCCCTTGCCCGTCGAGGTGCCGGTCACATCCACGAACTGGCCGGGAACGAAGTGATCAACCGTCACCTCGGCGCCCACCGGCATGGTGTTGTCGGGGGTCACCCGGAATTCCTGCAGCTTGCGCTTGGGTTCCACCTTGGCGGCGGCAAAGTGGCCGCGCTCGGCCTTGGTCAGGCGCTTGATTTTCGGCACGCCGACGCCCAGCTGAAGGGCGGTGTAGCCGTCCTTCGCTGCCGTCTTCTGCGCCACCACCTGGCAATTATCCACCTTCAACACGGTGACGGGCACCTGAACGCCCTCCTCCGTGTAGATCCGTGTCATTCCCAGCTTCACTGCGATGAGACCAGAACGCATCGCTTCACTCCTAGTAAGCTCTGAAAAATTAGAGCTTGATTTCAACATCAACACCGGCGGCAAGATCGAGCTTCATCAGCGCGTCCACCGTCTGCGGGGTCGGGTCCACAATGTCGAGAAGGCGGCGGTGAGTCCGCATTTCGAACTGTTCGCGGCTCTTCTTGTCCACATGCGGCGAGCGGTTCACGGTGAACTTCTCAATCCGGGTGGGCAGAGGCACCGGCCCGCGCACCTGCGCGCCCGTGCGCTTGGCCGTGTTCACGATCTCGCGCGTTGACGTATCGAGAATGCGAAAGTCATACGCCTTGAGACGGATACGGATATTCTGGCGTTGCATGGGTGTACCCTACCTTATTCCGTGATCTTGGCGACGACGCCGGCGCCGACGGTGCGGCCGCCTTCACGG